>CAZPCY010000011.1:0-66055 GCA_964585295.1 uncultured Candidatus Poseidoniales archaeon
GGTCTTGAATTTACCAGCGATATCACCATCAGCAGCATCGGCTGAATTGATTCGCACAGTCGCGATGACTCCCATAACGTTCAGCAACACAGGCGGCGCCATCGACACTTGGGGGGTCGACCCCGAACTTCCTGATGGATTGGCGATTGCATCTGATGCCAAAATAAGTGCAACACCCACGACTGTACAGGAGGCGACCAATTACACGGTTTGGGCCAACAACAGCGATGGGACGAACACATCGATATTGACTATCACAGTGGATGAGTACATTCCAGACCCGCCAAAGATTGGTTACGATGAGTCAGCCTTGAATCTCACCCAATTCATTCAGATGACTACCATGAATCCCTCCAACTCAGGAGGGAACATATCCTCTTGGGAGATTGTCCCGGAATTGACTCCGGGATTGGTATTCAACAACACAACCGGATCGATTAGTGGCATTCCAACCACCAATGAAAGCGCAATCACTTACACCATTTGGGCGAACAACACAGGGGGTAACAATTCGACAACATTGGAGATTACGATCCAAGAGCCACCCCCTGGGCTCTTGATATCGACGAACAGCCTGTTGCTGATCCGCGATTTGCAGATGACTCCGATATTCCTGCTGTACTCTGGGGGTGCCATCGCAACATGGGAGTTCACACCGCTCCTTCCTTCCGGCTTGACCTTCGACGCTGAGAACAATTCAATCATCGGAATTCCAACGGAAGCGATGAATGAGACCAATTACACAATCTACGCCAACGGAACCGGAATCTCAGAGATCGCCAATGTGACGATTGAAATTCTGGAGGACACGGATGGAGATGGCCTGCCGGATGACCTAGGCGAGCACAACGAATCAGGATTCGAAGAGGACCTAGATGATGATGGCGATGGTATTTCAGATATTGACGAAGGGGCCACAACTCCCGAAACCGCCTCTCTACTGCCTGATACGGATGCCGACGGGGTCTGTGATGGCTCAGTCAATGTCACCATCCGTGGTGTGGACATCTGCACCGGAGGCCCCGATGCATTCCCAACCGACCCAAGTGCTTGGAATGACACGGATGGAGATGGCCAACCGGATGAGTTGCACGGCAACTCGACGACAAACCTGACGGCCGATGAGGATGATGATGGCGATGGCTTGCCCGATGAGAATGAGAGTATTCTCGGTTCATTGACAGACCCAAAATCCCCCGATACCGATGGCGACGGTGTATGTGATGGCGCAATCAACGTCACCATCAATCAGGTGCTAATCTGCACCGCCGGACCGGATGCATTCCCCGATGACCCCGCAGCATGGAACGACACGGATAACGATGGAAAACCGGATGAGTTGCATGGCAACTCTACTACCGGCTTGACGGAGGATCCAGATGACGATGGTGACGGCGCACCCGACAATGTCGAGATTGAGAATGGAACTGACCCAAAGGACCCTCTAGATTTCCCAACCGATGATTTCGATGCGGATGGGTGGACGGATGCGCAGGAGGACTTCTGTGGCACCGACAAGAATGACAGCAGAAGCTTCCCGGTCGATTTCGATGGGGACAAGTGGTGCGATGCCGATGATCCGGATGATGATGGAGACACATGGTCCGATTTCGATGAAGGCAGATGTGGTTCGAACCCACTCGATAATTCCAGCGTCCCGGATAATCTCGATGGTGATCAGTGGTGCGATGCGGTAGATGTGGATGACGATCAAGATGGTTGGAGTGATGCGGATGAGGTTGATTGCAACACCGATCCGATGGATGCAAACAGCATCCCCTTGGACGATGATTCAGACGGGATATGCAACTATCTGGAGGAACCAGAACTACCTGAAAACCCGTTTTGGTGGCTCTGTTTCCTGCTACCCCTGCTAGTAGTCCTAGTCTTCCCATTGATTGCCTACATCACACGGCGTCGGAACACCTCCAACCCCGAGCCGCAGTTCACTGCCGCCAAACCGGATTTCATCGGCGGTGTTGGGACCAAGGACGACCCATTCGTCTTGAGCACGGCTGAGGACACCACACCTGGAGGTGAGGCCGAGAGCAAAGAGAAAATCACAGTGACTAATCTGACACCTGGAACGATTGTCGAGGTCATCGATTTGAATGAGGAATCCAATCAAGAACGCTTCAGGATGGATGACCTACCTGTTCCGATTGATGAGTCTGAAGATGGCACGATTGCATTCCATCTCCAATTCTCTGATGAGGCTATCAAGAATATTCGGGATGCATCGGAAGAAGGAGATGAATACATCGGATTGATCAAGATGGGCAAAGACTCTGTCTATTTCAGCTGGCCAGTCAATATCGGCGCTGCATTGGAAGAAGCGGAAGATACACCTGAAGAAGATGATTCAGATGACGATGATTCAGAGGATGATGAGCAGGAGCCCGAAGAGGAATCCGAGGAAGAGGACGACCCCGAACCCGAGGAAGAGGACGACCCCGAACCCGAGGAAGAGAAGCTTTCCAAGGAGGAGGAGAAGAATGAACAACTCGCTAGAATCGCTGCAAAATCAAAATCGATAGATTTCGCGACGATAGGGACATCGTCAATCGAAGAGAAGAACGATTTGCAGAAGATCAAGGGCGTAGGGCCCTTCATCGAGGAGAAGTTGAACGCGCTCGGTATCTACAACTACGCACAAGTCGCTAGCATGACCCCAGAAATCGTAGATCAAGTCAATGAGGCGATCGAATTCTTCTCAGGGAGAATCAAGCGAGACAAGTGGGTCGATCAGGCTGCAGAATTGATGAATGAAGAAGAATGAACTCCTTCTCCAACCACATTCATCTCCGAACATCTACGAGAATCCGACCCGCCGTAAATGTCAAGCGGAATCCCCAAGTCAGGGCCTTGAAGGCGCCTGTCCATCAAGGCCCGAGAAGTGATTGAAATGGACCTCTCCTCATTCTCCTCAGTGCTCGATTGGATAGCTACTCTAGGAACGCCTCAAAAATGGGCCTTCGCAACACTGATGATCGTCGTTTCATTGGTGATTTCGAAATACATCATCGTCAGGGCTTGGTTGCACTTGGTCAAGTATTCCTCTCCGGAATTGGGTGCCAAGTTGGAGGTCCCGATTGCCAACAGATTGTACGCATTCGTGCTCGCAGCAGGAATCCATTTCTCCGCAATATGGGTCTTCAGCTTAGACCCTCATGCAGAATTAACGAAGCAGATGATGACATCGCTGAACATCGCGTACATACTGCTTGGCACCTCCCTCACTAGCGTATCCGCGAAACATGCCATCCCGTTCCTGATGGCCAAATTATCCAGCGACAATAGTGTCACTATTTCTGGTAGCAATCCGTTGTTCATCTTCCTCTTCCGCGCGGTGCTGTGGTTCGGTGGAATCTATCTCGCTCTCTCCGAGGTCGGAATCGAACTGTTCGGATTGATGGCGTCTTTGGCCGTCTTCTCCATAATCATCGGTCTCGCCATGCAGCAAACTCTGGGCAACATCATCAATTCGTTCATGCTGGCGATTGACCAACCATTCGAAGTAGGGGACAGAATTGAGGTCGAGGGAGTCGTCGGTTCGGTGGTCTCGGTCGGAATACTGTCAACTAAACTCTTGACTTTCCGCGAGACACTGGTTGTAATTCCCAATAACACGCTGATCAATTCGACAGTCATCAACCACGCGAGAGGAGGCGGTGGTGGGGTCGCCCGAAGGTTCTCCGTAGTGATAGACATAGGAGTGGATTATGCAGAGGACACTGACCACGTGAAGCACACTCTTCTACAACTCTCCAAGGAATGCCCATACGCCCTAGAGGAACCGGGTCCACGAGTTCTTCTGAACGACTTCACGGATTTTGCAAAGATCTTCAGAGTGTATTGTTCGGTCAATGATTACAGCGATGAATGGGTCACTAGGGATTGGCTGTTGAAGTCTATTGACGAGCGTTTCTCCGAGGAGGGCATTGGGATACCCTACCCAACATCACTCCAGATCAACAAAGAGTTCCAGGCGACCATCGATTCAAGAAAGAAGAATGAAAGCGTCGCCAACGCCAAAAAGCAGATGATCAAGGAAGAGATGAAGATGCAGGAAGCTCGTGAGGAGATGGATGTTTCAGAGGACGATTGAATTCCCTCCTCCACACCACTGCCAACCGAGAAGCTCCCAACTCTAGACTGGTAAGCGCGCGAGAAGTTGAAGGGCGTCAGGCGCGGCGCCGATGTCGAAAGCGATGAGGGATGACCGTTTGGTAATCGATGTCGTCGACAACGGCGGCCAGTGGACTCACCGCGAGTGGCGGATGCTCCGCTACATGGGCGTCGACACCCAAATCATAGCAAACGACACGCCTCTGGAGGATATGCGAGATCTCGATGGGCTCATTCTCTCAGGCGGCGCTGCCAGAGTTGGTCTGACGGGGGAACTGGGCAACTGTGGGGCCTATCTTGACCTCGATATCCCAATACTCGGAATCTGCGCCGGCCACCAGTTCATGGCCGGCTTCTACGGCGGCCGTGCCGCCGAGGCACCACATCCGGAGTTCGGCGCCGCAACGATTCGGTTGCACGACGGTGGGGGGATGTTGTTCAAAGGCACACCAGAGGAACAGAAGGTGTGGGAGAGTCACAACGACGAGGTGGTTGAGGTACCGGATGGATTCACAGTCACTGCATCGAGCGACTCGTGCGCAGTTCAGGGGATGCAGAACGGGGCGGGCGACCGCTTCGGCCTGCAGTTCCATCCAGAGGTCAACGATTCCGAGTATGGTGAGCGCATCTTCGAGAACTTCGTCGCGATTTGCCGGCGTTCCGGCGGTGATTAATCGCCAATGCAACGCTTCGACGCAAACCGTCGGATTGAAGTGGGGGTCGTAGGTCGCCGGCCCCATGGCCATGATTGAGTATCGCTGTCTCCAGTGCGGACATCTGGAAGAGGTCCAACCGAACACCGAGGGCGCATCATTGGCGTGCCGCTCGTGCGGATTCAGAATCTTCGTCAAACCGCGCCGTGGCGGTTACAAGAATCTCATCGCAGAGTGAAGCCACTCATACTCTATGCCCCCCCTGTCGTTGCGTTGATGGACTCCGGCGCCAACGGCGACGCGAGCGAACATGGCGAACTGGTTGGAGACTCACGCCCCCCTCCTCTTCGCGGATCTAGCCACACCCCTCTCAGTGCGGGAAGCCCTGACCACATCCAGCATCGACGGCGACCCACCCCACCTGCTGCTTTCGGGACCCGCTGGCGTCGGTAAGACCGCCGCTTGGCGCCTCGTCGCCCGACAGGTCCTAGGGCCAGGGTGGCGAGCGACGCATCATGTCCTGCAGGCACGAGACCTAGTGCGAAAGTCCCGGGCCATGCAGCGTTTTGAGTCGTTCCTCAGACCAGAGGGCAATGACTCCAAGGACACCCTGACCGGTCGATTGAGCCTCGACGCGTTCGACCGTTCCATGATTGAATCCGGTGCCGATGACCCACCGCCGGCGGGCCATGAGGCAACCATCGAGGGGCGGGCGCCGATTGCACGCCTGATAGTCATAGAGGATGCCGATCATCTGGGCCCGATTCGTCAGCCGTATCTTAGACGGATGATGGAGATTGAAGGCACCGCCTCCCGCTTCGTGTTGACCAGCCGATCACCTAGCAGGATTATCGATGCACTGCGCTCGCGCACCCGTTCCATCCGGCTGCCCGCAGTCGATGATGCCACAATCGCTACGCGACTGAGGGAAATCACCACCGCCGAGGGCCTCGATGTCGACGACGAGGTGATTGGCGATGTGGTGCATGTCTCGGATGGCAATCTCCGTCGATCTATCTTCACGCTGCAGATGCTCGCTCTCAGAGGATTGACCAGTGATCGTGGGGCGGTGCACAGGCTGGTATCGGCGGCCACATTGCAATCGGGTAGACAGATGCTAGAACTCGCTCTTCGAGGCCGCGTCATCGAATGGCGATGGGAAAGCGAACGAGGACGGAAACAGAAGCGCTTGATTGGTGCACTCGGTGAGGTCGATCGGATGATGCTCGACCACGCCCTCGATGGAAGAGACATCATGTTGCAGTTGCATAGAATCCTGACGACCGGTAGATTGCCGCTTCCCGATGCGCTGCGGACGGAGGTGCTCGACGCGCTCGCTCGTTGCGACGCAAGGTTGGACAAGAGCCTGAGAGAGAGAATCCAGATCGAGAGGTTCCTGCACGAGGTCGCCGCCGCCGGAGCGCGATCCGGACTTGTGCTGGGCTGAGGGAAGCGGGCGCGGCAGGATTCGAACCCGCGGTCCTCGGCTTAGGAGGCCGATGCATTATCCAAGCTATGCTACGCACCCAGCGCCCCGTTGGGGTCGGCCTCCCCTCATCAATAGATGCGATGACCTGAAGTCGACAGCACCACCCCCCCGGCACATGGCGTCGGACGGTCTCGAACTGCCGACACCGCACGCCGGCCGCAATTCCTCGAGCGAGGACCGCCGTACTAAGAAGGCCGCCCAACGCGACAGTCACCGACTCTTTTGGGTTGACAAGAACAACAGCACCCCGGCGCGTGCTCTTCGTTTGGCCCTTGGCCCGTTGATCCTGATGCTTGTCATCGCCCAGATGGTTTTCTCCGATAGATTGTCGGCGTTGCACACAGGAATTGCGACCATCGGTTCGGTCTTCGTAATCCTCTCCCCCGCCGTGTTGTCGACGCTATTCTCGAAGCAGACCGGCAATGACCGTTTGAAAATCAAGGATGGAGACCCTAGGAGTCTCGCCTCCTTCCCAGGCTCCGAGCGGATCTTGGGCACGCTGAAGGATAACCATACGCTCGAATCCCTCCGATTCATGGCAGCGCTCTCATCAGGATTTCTGCTATTGAGCAGTAATTGGTTCTACGCTGGTACCATCCCGCATACAGTCGTATTGATTGGAGCGACCCTGCTCTGTGCCTTCGTCATAGCCCTGACTGTCAGGCTGGAGAAGACCATCCAGATGACCTCGAAACACGCCCCTCTCCTCACCTACCATGTTCCGACCCTGCACGAAAGCCAGTTGCCGAGCATTCTCTCCGATCTCGTGCTCGCCCACCTCGATCCCGAGTCTGCCTCAGCTTGGGAGGACTGGCTGAATGACCTCGCACCAGGGGTTCGAGGCGAGATGGCCCCCGCCGCTGCCAGAGAGAGGATTTTGCAGATTGTGCACCTTCACCACGAAGGCCTGTTGGATGAATTGAGGATGAAGGCGGAGTTGCGGCGCGTGGTACGGCGTGACACCATGGAGGAATTACTCGACGACAGTGGTGGAACTAGATTCAACATTGTCTCACTGACGGCGCTGCTTGAACACACGAGGAAGTGGCAACCCGGCATCTTCCGAATCCTGCACCGACTGCGCAATGGAGTGTTGTCGGGAGAGGGGCCCCTGACTACACCCGGCTGGCGAATGGATCACGATCTACCACTGACCTGCAGCGAATGTCGAGGAGATTTGTTCGTCATGCTACACAACTTGACGGAGGAGACGGAGACTGTGGAATTAGAGGTCGTCGTACCAGAGGGACAACCAGAGAAGCAGACCTTCCGAATCACCCCAATGCCCGCTAGGCCGATGGATGGCCCGACGCCGAAGACCTCGCTGATGGGTCAAGACCTCGTCGATGGCATGGGGGCGCTCCTCAGGAGGGCCTTGGTCCTCTGGATAGGCATCGCTTGGACCTCAAACACGACCGGCCCACACCCGGTACAGATCACACTGCGTAAGCCGGGAGGAGCGACGATTGATTCGGTCAACATCCGAACGGATGTATGGACAGGCAGTGGTGGCTCGGACAGCACCCAAGGCCGGATGAAGAGGGCGGGTGCACAGGGATTCGACGACGCGGTCAGAGTCCTGCGAGGATCGTTCAGCCTCAGATGAGGAACCACTGCCCCGGATTGAGAGTTGCACACACAGTTCAGACTGACTTCGACGACCTCCTTCCGCCATTCAGGAGATCTATTCACGTGCAGCCGCAGTAGCCCCTCCAGCCGCCGCTTTTATCATGCGACTAGCGGTGGGGTGAAGCGACGGTGAAGAGATGGAATCCTGGGACATCGTGGTCGTTGGTGGAGGAGTAGCGGCGCTCCGCGCCGCCATCTCCGCAGCGGATGCCGGAGCCTCCGTCGCCGTGATAGACCACCGGGCGTTGAGCGCCGGGTCGGGTGCAGAGCCGACGGCCGGTTTGGCGGCATCGATGGCCGAGTCGAATTCTCTCTCACACATCGCGGACACGAAAGCAGCGAGTGCAAATCTATGCGACGAGACAATCGTCGAGTCGCGATGCGGCGATGCTTTCAGCCATCTAGCTGAACTCGAGCGATGGGGGCTGCTCTACCGAAGAGCCGCGGACGGCTCACCCCATCTCTCCTCCGCCATTGGTCATGGAACTGCGAGGATCGCTGGATGCGGGGATGTCACCGAGCGCGAAGTCGTGCGCCTACTCGAAGAGCAGTGCATGAAGCGTGGCATACCTCGCAAATCGGATGTTCTCACGCTCCGCCTTGCTATCGACGAAGGTCAGGTGAGGGGTATAATCGTCCTCGATGTACAGACTGGCGCCATCGCTCCAATCCAATCGAAGGTAGTGATTCTAGCCACCGATGACCACTCTGGACTATGGAGTGGAACCTCGTCGGGAGCCGGATTGGGAGCTGCCCTGCTGTTGGATGCAGGTGTAGCCCTGAGCGGCATGGAATTCACCGCGTGGCATCCACTCGCAGTCTCCGATGCTGACCTCACCTTACCAATCGAATTACTCGATGCTGGAGCGCGGATTAGGCGTGGGGATGGAGAGGATATCGACACATCTGGCGCCACCAGCACCATCCTCTCGAAGACCCTCGCATCATCCGACTGCATCCTCGATGCGCGAGGAATCGCCAGAGAGACGCGGCCTTGGTTCAACCAGACCGCTGAGAAGGTCAACAGCCGGTTGGGTATCGATATCTGGTCGGAAGTCGTACCCCTGACACCGATAGCATCGCATGCACTCGGAGGCGCCCCTACGGATGGGCATGGACGCGTGTTGCTCGGTGGCCGCGACCTCTGGCTTACCGGGGCCTACGCCGCAGGGGGAAGCGCATGCAGCGGCATGCATGGAGCCGAGGCGCTCGCCGGGAACCTGCTGCTCGACGCCCTTACTGGCGGCGCTGCGGCCGGCGCGCATTCAGGCAATTGGTCCCTAGACAACCGACTTGGAGGTCGCGATCTCTTGGAGCAGATGGCAGATTCAATCGCTGATGGCATCGATGCGATGCTCGCCGGATCATCCTCGGGTTCCCCACCCGGCAGCGTCGAGGCTGCACTGGTCAAGGCGATGAACCAAGGCGCCTCAATCGAACGCGACGCGGAGGGCCTCAAAGCAGCGATGTCGACAATTGAGGAACTGGCGGCTGCCGGGGTTGCGCCGACCGACTCCTCAGAGGTAATGAACACCGATCTGGTGCGTGTTCTGCATCTCGAAGGGATGCTCGCGCTCGGCCGTGCCACTATCGCTGCGGCGAACGCTCGTGAGGAGAGTCGAGGCAGCCACCAGCGTTCCGACCACCCGGATAGGAACGGACCCGAAGCCCACATACTCGTCGATTTAGAAGGGGTTGCGACAGAAATGTCGCTGGCTTGACCTCTCACGAAGCAGTCGAGACCCTAACTCGTAGCGTCATCCTTTGGATGGAAAGGGCGGGCTAACGATCGCCGCCGGTGCGAACGCTCAAGGATACGCAACAACGACGAAAGGATGATGCGCGAGGAGGCGGCCATAGCCCTACTCGTCGCCATCATTCTCGCTCTTGCGATAATCACCCCAGGGCATGATTCACCAATGATTCCCGATGACCCCGACATTGGTGAGGGTGAGGGCGAAGGAGGGCCGGAACCGGTGCCTTGCGTATCGGCTCCGACTATCGATTTTGAAGGAGTGCAGTTGAATGAGACTTGGACGGCAACCGGAGAGAAGGTGATGGTGAGCAGTCCGAGACCGACAGATCTCAACGGCGATTCCGTCCTAGATATCGTAATCGGCTCGGGCAGTGAGACTGAACAGGTCGGAGCGGTGTCCGCCATCGACGGAGCTACCGGCGGAATCCTGTGGAGCGTCCCCACCGAGGGGGAGATGGTCGGGACGGCGACCACGATTCGTCTGAACGGGGATGATATCGACGACGTAATCGCCGGCGGTCGTAACATGCAACTTGTCGCGATAGACGGTGCGACTGGCGATGTGCTTTGGCGCTTCGACAGCAACGACACCTCCCGCCCCACTTGGTTCCAATTCTATACTGGCGTCGACATCGGAGACATCGATGGAGACGGCGTACCAGACCTCCTGCAATCCAATGGCGGCGACCCCCTAAAGGCGCCCGAGGAGGAACGTGACCCCGGTGCACTGGTCATCATATCAGGGTCCAATGGAAGCGTCCTCGCCGCAGCCGAGATGCCCGATGCTAGAGAGACGTACATGTCGCCCCTCGTCACAACCCTGTCTCCGGATGCCGCTCCGACCGTGTTGTTCGGCAGTGGTGGAGAGACCTTCGCAGGCTCACTTTGGTCGATTCCACTCGCTGATGTGATTGGTGGTTCGCTGGAGAACGCTACGGAATTGGTAACACCGTCCGGATCCAAGGGGCTGATTGCCCCACCATCGGTGTCTGATCTGGACGGAGATGGGACTCTCGAGGTGGTCGCCGCAGCATTCGACGGACGCCTCATCGCCGTGAATGGTTCCGACGGCTCTTGGATGTGGAACCATACTATCGGAGGCGAGAGCTACTCATCGCCGGCGATTGGTGACTTCGACGGCGATGGTCTCCCAGATGGATTCACCCAATTCCTGATTGGTGAGTGGCCGGAATACAACGGCACCGACGCCCTAGTGGTGAAGGGCTCCGACGGCAGCGTGCTCCACTCCCGACAAAGCAAAGCCTCGGCACTTTCGTCACCACTCGCGATTGATTTCAATGGCGATGGCCGCGACGAAATCCTGCTGATGGAGGGTGAGGTCGGCGGAGCAGTGGGGGGGAGCACCCATTCCTTGAGCGTAATTGACGCGTGCAGTGGCACCGAGAAATCGATCCTGAACGGCAGCGGCTTCCCCATCTCGACACCTCTCGTCACCGACCTCGATGCTGATGGTGAATTGGAGATCGTCTGGGCATCATCCGACTTCGTCACCGGTTGGACCCTGCACCGGGGAGAACTATCGGTGACGACTCCGTGGACCATCGCTTGGGGAGGCTACCTGGGTACCGACCACGATGGTCACGCTCAGGGCTGACCTCTCCCCAATCCTCATCTCCACCCCTCCTTCTGCCGAAGGCATGGAACCGTCCTTGTTCACTCGGATTATCTCTGGCGATATTCCCGCCTCATTCGTCGCGAGGGGCAATCTTTGGGTCGCGTTCCTAGACATATTCCCGCGCCGCCCGGGACACACATTGGTGGTACCAATCGAGCAGCGACGACGGATATCCGAACTAACGGAAGAGAGCCGGCGTGCACTGATGGACGGGGTGGCCGATGTTCAGCGCCGTCTCTCTCGGGTCTTTGAGGTGGAGGATTTCTCGGTCGTCGTGCACGATGGTCCGATGGCGGGTCAGGAGGTGCCTCATGTGCACATCCATGTACTCCCCCGTTCCACTGGGGATGGCGGCCTCGGGCTCATGTCCATGTGGCCGGATTCACCTCGACCGGGGGGCAATCCGGATTATGCAGCCCTGTCCGAGCTCGCCTCCCGCCTCGCTACCGAGACACCCTCCTCCGAGTGATTGTCTACCATCGCGGCGACCTGAAATAGGTCGGCCCGACCGAACGGTCCGTGACTCCAAGGGATGCGATTGCGAAGATTGAGGAGTGGCTCTCTTCAGAGGGTCTCGAAGCGCGGCGCGTCTCCGACCCCCGAGCCACCGTTCATTTGCATGTCCGTTACCCGCCGACAGACCACGGTCATGTGTTCAACATCGTCGTCCCAAAGGATCGTTCGCTGGTCGTCATCGGGTCGATGACACGGGTTGACGCGGGACAGCAAACCGAGATGGAGAACCACGCAACGGAAGATCCAGAGGCGTGGGAGGAGTGGCTGCACGAGACAAGGATTCACCTGACTAGGGAACGCCTCGACTGGGTGCTGCATGTAGGTCATACCGAGCAGCCCCCATCAGGACCACTCCAAGCGTTCAACCTCTCTCGACCGGTGTGGTTCGATGGCCTGTCCCAGCACGCCCTGATGGACACGATACGATCAGTATGGCTCGCGAAGTTGGCAGTCATCCACGAAATCAAGTACAGCTTCGGGCCGGGAATTGGCGAGCCAGGCCAAGTCGATGACTGGAAGCAGAAGGCCGTGCAAGGCAGGGACGCAGCAGAGATTGATGTCTCCGAGGACATGTCATTCGGCTCGTCGTTCGATCCGAATGAATACGCTTGATCAAAACACCCCCTTTGCTATGGCTCCAAAGGGGCGCACTGAAGAGGGCGATAGACGAGTAGATGGACGGCCCCCGGGACTCTCCTACTCCTGCGTAGCAGGAAATGACCTGAGAGGGGTCGGATTAAGTAGGACTTCCAGTGGGTTTCGCGCCAATCAGCGCTAGGTGTCGCGCTAGGTGATGAAAGATGGATGGAGCAAGAAAGAGTTGCATGCTAGTCATGCTGATGCTGTTCAGCGTGCTGGTCGTGCTGCCAGCTGAGGAGGTAGAGGCGGCGGAGATAGTAATCACCGATGCCGTACAGGTGATTGATGGTGGCCCGATTAACGAGAGGATGGTCGCGATGGCGGCGGACAGCGAGGGCAATGTGCACTTCGTCTGGAGTCGCAACACACAGCACCTGTTCTACGCCATGCTTGATCCGCGAGCAGAGGTCCTGATTGACGTCACCCAAATCTCCAATCCCGGACAGCACCGTGCATGGCACCCTGCCGTCTCCATCGATTCGGAAGATAGGCTCCATGTCACTTGGACCGACAAGGCGAGTCAGCACGCGATCATGTACTCAGTCATCGACCCATCCCAACACACCCTAGATGGCAGTAGCGGCGAAGACAACTCGATCTCGATTATCGACGACTTCACCATATCCCAGCGACAGCAGAATCGTGACTGGCCGGCCATCGACATCGACAGCATGGACAATCCACATATCGTCTGGGAGGACTCGTACGACCCCCTCGACAAGTTCTACCAGCAGCCGCAGATTTACTATTCGATGCTGGAGATTGATTACAGCACGCGCGAGGCGATTACCGCCATCGATGACTCGATGCTTACACCCATTATCGGCCACAAGGGTCACCCCGACGTCGCCGTCGACGCCGACGACTTCGTGCAGATTGTCTGGGACGACACCCGTGGCGGCAAGGTCGAGATGGTAGTGCCAATCGACACCTCCGGCTCGATGTACTCCGAATGGGCTGATGTCTGTGCTGTGTTCTACGGTGGTTCGTTCAGCAGTGGCACCTACTTCCGCGGCCTCAAGCCGATGCTCGAGGATGCGAACATCACAGTCTACGAGACCATCTACGCCATCCTTGGTTACGGAATCCCCTCGGCCGGCCAGAGCGGCACCTGCGCAACGGCCTACTCGACCGGTGGCTCGGGTAGTCAGGGGCCACGAGGCACCCATCTAGGCCAGACGCCGAGCGATGACAGCGGCGGCATCCGAAAGTTGCAGAATTTCGTCTTCAATGGTGGCTCCATCACCGGTTCGTCGGGAGAGGACTGGGGCCCCGCCTCGAACTGGGCGTGTCTCTCATGGATTGATGCGCAGGGTCGCGTCGGCAACGCCGCCAACCCTCCGACGGGAGCCGATCACCGCTGGAATCCTAACGCGACCAAAATCGTCATTCCCATTTCTGATGAGGGCCCGCGAAACGGGCATCCAGCTCAGCAGTCGGATGACACAGCGTCGATCAATGAAGCGCACGACTCGTGTGTACAATCGGGCGTCGTCCCGGTCCCGATGGAGGGCTCGTCTTGGGGCGGCGGCGGCGTACAGGTGCAATCGCACATGCTCGATCTCGCACAGTGCCCGAACGGCGTCGTCAACTCGAACGCCCGGATTTGCCCCGGATCAACCACTCGCAACACCGATGCTGGCGGTCATGTCTACCAGTTCCCCGCCTCGGGATCCAGTTCACAGCAGATGCAACTGCTCGTCGAGGCGATGGTGTTCCTAGCGACCAACAACTCGCGCGAGATTTACCTCTCTGTTCTCGATCCATACGCGCTGCTCGACCGCCCCTCTCCGGGCTGGACGAAAGGCGATCCGGGAACCAGCACCAGCGGAGGCCGCTACACCGAGGACATCGGTCCTTCGATGGATGGTCAGGGCTATGGGCACCTCGTGGTGGTCAACGACACTAGAGTGACCTTGGACGACGCGTTCAGCATGCATCCCTCGATATCCGTCGATACGAAAGGCAACACCCACATCGCGTGGATGGATGGACGAGCCTACGGATTCGAGAAGGATGTCAACTACGAGGTCTATTACTCGCGCCTGCGCCTACGCGGCGTGTCTGATTGGAATGGAGTCCATGGAGGGTTGCCGACCTTCGGCATCAAGCAGATCGTGGATACGCCGATCTCATTCGTTGAAGGCAAGGCGAATGTCCCGCAGAACGACTACTACGCGCCGAGTTCGTACATGCCCGAGATCATCACCGACAGCCGCGACAATGTGCACATCGCATGGCTCGACAACGGAAACCAGACTCAGGGTGAGACAATCATGTACACTCGTCTCAACCACACCAACGACCAGTTCCCAGCCGGCGATGGAATCCCGTTGAATTCTATTGCCCTGTCCGTCCTCGACGAATGGGAGATCAACGAGGTATCATCGTGGGTGAGCGACAAACTTGGGCCGAACACCGGCCGTGCTCCTGAACTGAGCCAGCCACCGGCCTTCGCGAACGACCTAGGAAGCGGGGCCCACCTCGCTTGGTCGGACACCAACAAGTGTAGCGAGGAAGGGAATTCGAACACCTACACTCTGTGCTATGTCCATGTGCTGACCGGACAAGTCGATGTTGGTCTCGATGAGGGAGAGACATACTACCACGAGATAGAGCCGGGCGAGCAGACAATCTACAACCTGACGATGAACAACACGACGCCCGGCCCGACCGACCTCGTCGCCGACACCTTCGCGTTGAACATCTCCGGCGCGCCGCTGAATTGGACGGCGACACTGTTCTTCTCAGAGAACCACACCGCCATCTTCCCAGATACTCCAATCTTCCTGCGTGGTGGCGAGATGGTCCGTATCTACCTGCGAGTTCGAGCACCCTCAATCTATCAGGCGGGCCAAGACGAGTTGGCAGGAATCACAGTCTCTGCGGTGTCGTACAAGGACCCGGCCATCCGAAGCGACCGGCTGACGCTGACCCTGATGGATGTGAAGCACGCTATCCAACTGGACACCAGCCACTATCAGAGCGATGTGGAACAAGGACAGACAGCGATATTCTCGATTACGATTACTAACAACGGCAATGTCTACGACACCTTCCAGTTCTACGACCCAACTACCTTGGAGGGCCAACAGGAGTGGCTGCTGCCGTTCGGATGGGGCGTCAAATTCCCGTTGGAAGTCAGCCTCGATCCCGGCCAATCAGTAACCAAGAATCTTGAGGTGAGTGTACCTACGAATCAGGATCCGGGCACCTTCGTGCTCTACGTTAAGGGTTGGTCGACCGGCGATTCTGGATCCCATTCGGTTGAGGAGGGGACGATGGACATCCTCGAACTGTGGGTAAACGTATCAATCCGTTCGACAGGAAACATCGTGTTCGAGATTTTCGACACATCGGAGTACGTATTGCCGGGTGATTGCGCCGAATACGAGATTGATGTGATCAAGCATTTCGCTCCGGGATACCTCATCTTCACGACACCTGGTGGCCCAGATGATCGGCCCGAGGAGGTACCAGAACACATCTGGAGACAGGAGAACTGGACCGTCGATCTCGATTTCAAGAATGCACCCGGTGGCAATGAGATTGCTGAGGACGAACCGCGGCACTGGAATATCATCGACAAGGCGTACGAGGTCGGAGTGAAGGTGTGCGCACCGACCAATGCGAGCGCTGGGCTCGGACCCGCGGTTACCGTCAAAGCCCACCTCAACGGCGCGAGCCGAGTGAGCGACTCAGTTATCCTCTCGACCAACGTGAAGCATGTCTACGACCTCGACGCGACGACGCCAACGACTGAGACGGACCTCGATCCCGGACAGCGATGGGTGATTCCAATCACAGTGCAGAACGACGGCAACGGCCCCGACCGATACGACATGCGTGTCGGTAGTATCACCGACTCAAATGGCCTCGCGCAGCCTTGGAACATCGAGGTTCCTAGAGGCCTCCTGCAGGAGTTGCAGCGAGATGAATTGCAACAGGTAGAAGTTGTCGTCGAGGCGCCTCAGGAGGTTGGAGCTGGAGATTACACCGTCGAGATAGACGTGTTCAGCGAAGAGGCGTTCAGCGGCACCAGGCTGCGCGATTCAGTGACCCTATCGATTACCATCAACGAGTTCCACGACATGCGATTTGAACTGGATCCATTCGTCGAGAGCCCGGTCAAGACGACCGCCCCCGGCCGAACTGTCAGATTCGTTCTGAACGTGACAAACAATGGCAATGTCCCGGACACCGCCACACTCCACAATCACACGAAGAAAGGAGAAGTCTTCGATGAGGTTCCGGGGATGAACACCCTCCGTAACTGGAACATCCGCTGGGCAATGGTCGAGGATTTCAACACAGAATTCCCATCGGAGAGGCCGTGCACCGTACTGAAACCCGGAGACTCGATTCCACCGCACGAATGTTATGTCGCTCCCGATGGAACATGGACTCTACCTGAGATGGCTGCCTACACGACGCTGCAGGTCGCAGCGATTGTTGAGATAGCCCCAGATGCGACCCTCGCCAACCGAGAGATCGGAGTCAAGCTCATCTCCTCGTTCGGGGGCCAGAGCGATGGTGGTGACACCGATGAGACCTCAGCTTGGGCTGATTCGTGCACCATCGACAGCGACGGCGACGGCTTCGCTGACAATGTGATGCCATGCGACACCAACGAGCAGGTGCTGAAGCTTCGGCTGCGCGCCCCCGATTTGCGGATTCTCGAAGCGATGGTCAGCGAGGATCACCTATCGGCTTCGGTCGGCGATATGATTCCGGTCAATGTGAAGGTAATCAACGAGGGCAACGTCCACGCGACGGACATCAACATCATTCTCTGCGTTGACCAGGACGAGAAGGACATCCGTCGGAATGGCTGTGCCGAGGAGAATGTCGTCTACCGGCAGGTCATCGGCGCCTTGATGCCACCGGGCGAGGCGGGTACGAGCGAGGAGGAAGCTCCGGTTATCACCTTGCTCTACCCCGTCGTCGCCGGCAGCCATCAGGTGACGGTAGTTGTCGATCCCGACAACACAATCGTCGAGAAGAGCGAGGACAACAACTACGAGGATCTCTCAGATGAGTTGTCGTCGCGCAATGGCGTGATTGATGTCGCTGTCGAAGTGATGGCGCAGTGGTCCGTACCGTCGATTATCATCGCTGCCACGATAGGTCTGATTGGCGTCGCAGGATTAGTCATGATGTCCCGCCGCAAGGAGGCTCTAGATCGGGTGGCCGAGCAGAGTAGCTTGATGGGCAACGAGGACGAGATGCGTTTCTGAGCTCCGAACGACCTTCGCCCCATCAGGTGGCGAGCCACCACGGCAGAGGAATCGAGGAGTCTGCGGCTATGAGCCGCCCCTCTCGGCCGCCGATTTCACGGAGCAGTCGTTCTCTGAGTAGGCCGAGCATCTCCTCTGCCTGTGCAGAATGAAGTTGCAGACCGCGACTGAACAGATCGAGGTCTATCGGCCGCCTCGGGTCCTCGAGTAGGGTGCGTGCTAGAACCCGCTCCTCGTAGCTCTCCATTTCATCATCTAGACTGTGCGAGACTCGACTCATCACCTGCTGGTGCAACGCGATTAAGGTGTCCCTCTCACTGTCGATTCGTTCCAGTTCCAAATCGAGGTCACCAAGCACCTCCATCGCCTCTCCCATGGTGAGTCGCCGCTTTGAACCGATTCGCTCAGCCGCCGACCTAGCATCGTTTGAGAGGCCACTAGAGAGCCTGATTGGACCACCAGTGGGCATTGCACGGTGCTCGGTACGGAACAGGTCGGGCCCGAGATCTAGGCGCAGGCTGAACGACTGCTCGACCCTGAATAGGCGCTTTGGAGGGCCGCCGCGCTCACTCGCTACCTTCTCGCTTGCAACGAAACCCACTTTCTCCAACACTTTCAGGTGCTTGACGACCGCCTGCTGACTTACCGACAGTAACTCAGACAGTTGTAGTGGGTAATGCGGTTCTCTCACCAGATGGCGCAGAATTTCCCGTCTAGTGGGGTTCTCGAGGATTGTCATCGCCTCGTCGAAGCCGACCATACAGTCCTCAACCCGTGGTTGTCTACTCAACCGGTCGGTAAAAACCCACAGGACCAATCCTCGCCAATCTTGACCACCCCTCCCGCAATCATCGCCTCATCTGCGGCGAACGCTATTGCGTGACCCGCAATCGAGTCGTGAATCGAAGTGGTGGATATCGACGCCTCACCATCGCTGCGTATCCTCAGGAAATCGTCGACGAGGCGGAGGTCGCCACCACCATGCATCTCTCTTTCGATGCCGACATCGATGATTCGCTCTTCGAAGGTGTCATCATCGATTCGCTCGATGTCGAACGAGAGGCCCAGGGATGGCTTGGGATTGCGGATGGTGAACCGTCCCTCCTCCATCACACCCTCTATCTCACCATGTTCGCCGATGAGGTGGATTCTCCTCCGTCCCATTGGGGTGCCGGCGTGCATCCTGTGGCTGGCGATGGTCCCGTCGTCGAACTCGATTAGAACGCTTTGTTGGTCTACGACATCGTTGTCGCAAGTCCAGACGCAGCGCCCGTACGGATTGTCGTCAGCCAGCGATGCCAGCATCTCTGCTTCGCTCGGCATCCCCCCTCTTTCGTAGGCCGGTAAGCCGTGCCAAGCATAGAATCGCCATAGACCGTGTTCGATATGGATGCGCCTAGCCGAATGAGGGCATTCCGCCTCGATATCGCAATCGACTACACATCTCGTGCCTGCACCTTCGGGAGCGTTCTCAGAAGTGAACAGAAGGCTACCACCCATACTGGATACGTGAACCGGCCGCGCCTCTGGCTTCAGCCAGCAGAGCAGGTCGAGATCATGACAGCACTTCGCGAGCAGCATTGGATTCTCCGATCGTCGTCTCCATTTTCCTCGTACGAAACCAGTCACAGTGTGATGGTCCGAGATGTGTTCACTGCTGCTCATCGCGACGATTCGACCGATATCCCCAGCGCGCACCCGTTCGGCGATTGCTCGGTAGAAGGGCGCATGGCGAAGGACATGACATACAGCGACCAAGCGACCGCCCTCTCGCGCCGCCCGGTCGATTTCGACGACCTCCGCAAGTGATCCCGCGATCGGCTTCTCCAGCAGCACATCATAACCCGCTCGGAGAAGGGACATCGTCGTCGAGTGATGAGCCGAGTCCATCGTGCCGTTGATTGCCATATCAGCAACTCCCGTTTCGACCGGCAGAGATGCAGCAAGAGTGGCCGCATCCTCAAAGCAGCGCTCCGGGGGGATGCCATATTTCTCCGCAGCATGTGCTAGTCGAATACCATCAGGATCGGCCAAAGCGACGATACTCATCCTATCTGGATGGGCGAGCGCGAACGAGGCGTAGACATGCGTTCGATGGCCGAGGCCGACGAGGGCCGCTCGCGCCGGTCCTGATTCCACCCCCCGCGCTCCTCTCCACCGCTCTTCAATCCGCGCACACCACCGTCGCCGGCGGGCAATGGTGAAAGAGGGCGGCGGTCGCAAGCGACTCGCCCAATCGGGCGGAGGTAGGTCTCGGATGCTGCTGAAGAAGTGGTTCATGCGCCAGTATTGGCGGCTGCAGCAATCGCAGACGCTCATCTCAATGGGATTCTGGTGCACTACCCTGACTCTGTTGATATGGCCTTATGTCGCTTGGAGATTCGACTCTTCGACGACTAGATTTGGTGTACCGATGACCTACTGGGGCCTCTCCAGCATAGCCGCCTTCGTCATCGTAGTGGTGCTCGCAATCGGTTACATCTACGATCAGTTCCTCGCTCTTTGGAAGGAGCAGAGAACCGTTGACACCGAGCGAAACCCGTTCGGAACATACGCCATGATTCCGGCCAATGTAGTGATTCTCGGTCAGATAAATGAGGTGTTGAGGAGACAGGCACCTGATGATGAGGCGATTCAGGAGTCTTGCGCTTGGGTCGATAGGTGGATTGCATGGTGTGCCGAGCAGGAGATATGGGCGAGGAGCCAACGGGTTTGGGACAGCGATCTATCGGGAGGCCCAGTCCCACCGCTTCATTTCCTACCAGATGATTCGATAGAGAGGGCAAGGGGTCTGGCGGCGACAATCGAGGATTGAACGTCGCCGTTCAACCCTCGTCCCATGACTTCCAGTCAGATGAGTCACCCTTCTCTCCATCTTCTCTTCCACCCCCGGACTCGGATTGCTGGGGTTCGATGGCCGACCTTCCCTCATCACGCCCCTTCTCTCCACTGACCTTTGTTGCAGGTCGCGATGTCACCGGTCGCGAGGGGGATGGGTCCGGTCGATCCGCAAAGGGGGCAGCGACCCCAGAATCGAATAGCTCGATTGCTTCTCTATCACTCGTCACCACAATTGAATCGAGCAGTAGGCCAGATTCCTGTGCCTCGCTCCAAGCGAGATGAGCCTGATGTACCTCATCGGTGGTCGGAATACGGCCAGGTGGCAGGTAGGGGGTGAGGTCTGGAACCTCTTCCTCAGTAACATCCTCCTCGAAATGAACCCCTCCTGCTCGGTCGAAGGCGACATTGACTGCAGGGACCGCTCTCCTGTTGAGCCATTGTACGAGAGCAGCGAGTGGTAACAGCCCGAGTCCACCGAGGCATAGCAGGCATCCGAGTATTATGGGGGGCGAGGCCATCATCGCACGATCGTCGACCGATTCATCGACGAGATGGAGGGGTGATGACTCCGCTTCGTTCTCCAAGAGATGCGGCCCCGCCTCGGTTATCGTCCAGAGTCGGACGGGGTCGTATACCGTCCGGTTTGCATCGGTTCGACTGGGGGTCCGCCAATCCGGCTCAAATCCGAGGATATCGGCTCCGTCGGAGAGTCTGATGAGTCGCAGATCCGCCGGCGGGCTTCCGCTGGCGTTGTCAGGGCGCAGCGCAGCGTACATTCCACCCTCAGTCAGATCGACCTCGACGGAGGTGCCAGCCTCCACACGTGCCACATTCGTTCGAGTCGGATCAAGATCAGCCTCTATCGCCTTGCTGCCCGAGGCGAACGCACCCAATCCCACTGCCATTAGGACGACACCGACCAGTAGCAGCCGACGCGGCCATGGATCCCCGCCGGAGCCCCCCTCCATGCGCCTCCCTCGACCCAATCCGACTTGAGGCCACCCCCGTAACAACCGCCTCTCTCGGAAGCCGAAGGCATCATGATACTGAACCCCAACCCGAAATCGTGGAGCGAGACCTTTCGGAGTTGGAGGAGCAGGTTTCCGAGGAGTTCTCGGGAATCATCGATGTAGGTGCCGATCTAGAGGACCTGGAATCACAACTTCAGAACATCCACGAGCAGGAGCGTAGGGCGCACCATTTCAACACAGGCCCAGGAATATGGATAAATCGGTTGATGCCATTGCCAGTGATTGCCGCTGGAATATTTTACCAGATATCGCCAACGACCTGGACCTTCGAGGTGGCTTCGCTCAATATCCCGTTCATGCTCGTTTCGATCCTTCTCGGGCAAGTCCTGTGGCAGGTATTGCTCGCCCAGCGCGCGAATGGATTCATGCTGACTCGAACTGACTTCGCCCTCCAAGCGATCATCGCCCGGAGGAAGGGTCAACCGTTTCGTTCGTTGGAAGGCTACGATGAGGTCGAGCACGCGTTGCGCAGCGAGCACATGCAATCGATATCGCATCGAGTCATTGGTATGCTGGCAATTATCTGCTATCTGATAACCCTCATTGGCGCTCTCAATGGTGCTCATCCGGCAGCTTGGGCGGCGATGCTCGAAGTGGACCTCTCCGATCCATGGCCGTTCCTGTTCGCGATGTCGGTCGCCATCGGAACCGGACTTTCGGTAATCGTTTGGCTCGCCGCTGTGATGGATCCGACCAGCGCCTTCGACGCATCTGAGCCTACTGGGCTGTTGGACGTCTACGTCCCCTCCGGCCACCCTTCCTTCCTTACCACGCCATTCAACGACATCGTATCCTATGTTCTTGAACCAGGCATCGCTTCACGCTGGACCGAACACAATCGTCAGATTGGTTCACTCGCCCTCGAGAGCGCCTCGGAGGAGGAAGCGCTGGAGCGCTTACTCGTCTTGATGCATCTGGACCGCGAGGGCGTGATTACGAAGGAGGAATTACGAAGTGAATTGGAGGAACTCTATCCCAATGAGGTGGTCAATCGGACCCTCGAAGGAGGAATATTCGATAGGGCGACCATCCACGATTTGCTCGATAGGGCGGCGATCCTGAACCCGTCCTTCTTCAGGTTGGTAGAGCGGCTTGAATACCGACTCCTGAACGAGATGGCGCAGGTGAACAACGCCCCGGTCATCTTCGATTGTGAGATAGATCGCAAGGTAGTGGGACAGAGCCTCAACCTGATGCTGCTCGTCGCCGACACCGCAGTCACCCGATCGACCTACGAGATTGAGATTAGAGCCCCCGGCCTCGAGCCGGAGATTCAACGATACAATGTCTCCTTCAACGACGACGAGACAGTGACGCTACCGACGGAGGATGTATCAATCATCGACGAGGGAGATGATGATTTGATACGCATAATGGGCCAGGTGCTGAACTGCGGGAATGTGATTTGGCTGACGCTTCGTCCGAGCCGCATGGGCCGCTTCCACACCCAGGTCATGTTGAAGGATTCATCCGGCGATTTGATTGCCGGGCGCACGATGGTCTCCGATGTGAATCGCGATTTGCGTCAATTCATGGCCCAGCACTCGAAGAAGGCAGGTATGGCGAGTGGGGCCTTCGTACCGTTGATGAAGGCACTTCCGAGTATGCGTAGGCTGTTCGGCCTACCATGATTAAGCCAGGCCGAGCTCTGCGAGTTTCTCAGGCAGATAGACATCGGTGACGAAATCTAGACCGTACTTCGCTAGTGATTGCTGCTCGGCCTTCTTGCCGAGTTCCAGCATCGTCTCAATCTGTTGCCTCCACCATCCATCTGAGAAGCGTGGATCAGAGAGCTCAGCGTTCAGGGCTTCGATGTCCTTGCTAGAGAGGTCATCCGAAGGCAGATCGTAAGCGAGGATATCATCAGCTGTGATACCGAGGTAGACCGCCTCACGCGTTGCGAGGTACTCAGAGATGTGAGCGGTCTTAATCGCTCCGAACGCGATGCTGGCGAAGATTCTGAACGACCAAGGATCACCGTCGAGGAAGACGATGACGGGCTTGTTCCATTCCTCGTTCATCCGCTTGATTATTCGGCGGGTCGAACGAGCCGGCTGTCCTTTCAGATGGACCAGTGCGCAGCGATGCTGCTCGTCGAAACCATTCTCGATTAATCGATCGAACATACCGCCTGTCTCGATTGCCATGATGAAGTCGATGTCCTCTCCGACCAGCCGTAGCTTCTCGTCCTCGACGTTGTAGGGAACCCCGTAGCCGGAGTCACCCACATCGTCGCGGCAGTTGATTCGCATCCAATCACCTCGTCGATTCAGCTCCTCAAAGGTCACGTTCCCGATGATTCGTGCACCATCTTCTTCCGGCCGCAACCGGAAATCCTCTCGCAGGCAGCGAGTCACGATTTCGAGGTCCTCGGCTAGATTGTTGCTCTCGTTCTGAGATCCGAACTTCCCGAGCCCCCAAGCCTCTGAAATGTAGTACATCTCACGGAGTGTGCTGGATTTCCGAGCCTCAATCATCTCCTCGATGAATTCGATCACATGCAGCGCGCGTAGCAATTGTCGCGCGCTCCCAAGACTTGTCGCATCACGGACCGTGCGCTTCTTGCCATACTTGTAGACGCCCAGCCGCTCATCAAACGCAATGTTCGTCTTTGAGCGGACCGGCAGAGTCATCGTCGGAGACTCACCCTTCAGCATCCGGTCGTGCATCTCTGCTGCAACGCCATTCAGCGCTGCGATTACCTCTCTTCGTTCGTCACTTGTCACACTCATTCGTTCACCTCCCCAATGTCCAGACGCGTCTGTCGATAGGTAGAATCGTCATCCATCGGTTTAGCGTGCACCGCATCAGCTTCCTCTGCGTACATCGCCTCATGTTCGTCGAATCCATCGTCAGCAGCGGATTCGCTCCTACCCTCCAATGAACGGCTTCTGGTGAGGACAGCGTCGAAGGGTTCGTCGCCATCATCACCTCTATTTTCTACTGCCATCGGCTCCACTGCGTCACCACCAGAACCGTTGCCGGCGCCCGGTGGCGAAGGTTCCACTTCTGCTTCGCTTGCTCGCATCTCGGCCAGAATCTCCTCATCGATCGGAGTCGCTCCGATGATTGATCCCGAGCCTCGGAAGAAGATCTCAGTCTCATTCCACGCACCCTTCGTCACACCGGAGAGGGCGAATTCGATGACCGCCGTCTCTCCAGAAGGTATGGTGTCCAGTTTCCAAGTTCGCAAACCGGGCGCTTCCCGCCGCCCGGATCCAGAATCCTCGATGATGGCGACACCCTCATCCTCGGGCCAGGTGGCGAGGATGGAGAAGGCGCGTGGTCTCGCCGTGTGGTTGTGGATATGGATTGAACAACGCTGAACCTTTGCCTCCGTGTCCCATTCGAAAGCCTCCTCGCAGAACACGGCATTCATAATCCGAGTGATGACCGGTTTCAGATCGGGCTCCTCGCGGCCGAGAATCTCCGACGATTTTCGGGAGATCTCTGGGAGAATCTCATTCACCAACTCAAACTTCTCACGTGCCTTTGCCCGCTCAGCGCTCCTCTTCTTGTGACGGCGAAGCCCCCTTCCGACCTCTTGCAGTGCCCGTCGGACTTCCCCGAGCACCTCTTCGTTCTCAGCCAGAGCATCCTTCGCTTCACTGGTGAACTGGACATTGGTGCTCGCAAGGTGAATCAGGATGGCCGCCGGACCCTTCGGCACACCCCGGCCACCTGGGTGCTCAAGTCCATACTTCTTCCAGTCGACGCTCTCGATCGCCTTGGTCAGCAGGCAGCCGCCCTGTTGGTACATCAGTGGCACCCGATTGGCGTAGCGAAGCACCTCGATGGGCCCTTCTACAGGAAGGTTGCCACCGAAGATTAGGCCGACCTCGACTTGGTACGGGTTGCCTTGAGACACCGTCGGGGGCCGTGTTATCGTATTCACGAATCTCGAATCGATTGCTTTCGACAAGCCCTTCTTCATCAGTAATCCCTCAATCGGCGAGAGGCAATCGGTCGGCGGAGGCAGCAGGCGCACTTCCTTGATCGATGCGAGCATCGCCTGCGCCTCCTCGGCGTCGATTGATGCCGGCCTCCGCCCCTCCTCGATTTCAGCGCCTTCCAAGATGGCGCGAGCGGCACGCATCGAAACGCCACAGAAGTTATGCCGCAGGAAGGTAGTCATTTTCCGCTCCTCCGACTCCCGGAGGAAGCGCTGTAGGGAACCTATCTCAAGTCCATGTGGA
Organism: uncultured Candidatus Poseidoniales archaeon; assembly: GCA_964585295.1. GTDB lineage: Archaea > Thermoplasmatota > Poseidoniia > Poseidoniales > Thalassarchaeaceae > CAUZSY01. Next base: position 25,752 of record CAZPCY010000011.1, read on the forward strand.
TGCGGGCGAATAGCCTGCACCGGGCGCGGCAATTCGGCCGCTACCCTTTCGTAGAGAGCCTCCTCAATCACATTGCCCTCCAGATCCCGGGCTGCGTATTCGATGCGAGCGTGGGGATTGACGATTGCCGTCATCCTGAGGTATTGACCAACGCTCTGCTTGCCTCGCTGGTGCTTGCCGCGCATTCTCGCTTCGATTCGCACCCCATGCTCAATCTCCAATCCGGTTCTATCGTCCAACCAGTGCTTCCTCGTTCTGTTGGATGAGATTGCGACGTTGCGTTTGGTGTCTAGACCGATGTCGAGATGGACGGCAGTCGCTTCGCCGGCAACCTTGCTGATGATATGAGTCGGCTTGCCAGTGGTCAATTGCGAATACATCACGACCCCGGTTATTCCGATCCCTTGTTGACCCCGAGTCTGCCTTATGGTGTGGAAGCGGGAACCGAATAGGAGTGAACCGAAGACCTTCTTGATCGAATCAGGAGGGATTCCCGGCCCGTTGTCTTGAGCGATGAGGAGTATCCGATCCTTTGGCAAGCGGTTGATCTCAATCCTGATGGCGGGTAGGATTCCGGCCTCCTCACATGCATCGAGGGAGTTGTCGACCGCTTCCTTCACCGCCGTTATCAGGGACCTCTGCAATGAATCGAAGCCTAGGAAATGCTTGTTCTTCTCGAAGAACTCGCTGATGCTCGCCTGTTTCATTTCGCTTTGCGGTCTTCGTGCCACGCTCTCGCCCCCCGTCCTCAGTCCTCCCTCGGCCCGATGACGAGGGGCTGCCTGAACGGCGAACCACTCATCGCCCCTAGGTCGCCCTTGAGGCTTCGCATCCCAGCAGCGCCGCCGGCATCCAATCTCGGCTCCGATTAATCGGCCGCCGCACCTTCCAGTAAAGCGTCTAGGCGGGCGGCCGTCTCGTGATGCATCCAGATCGAGCCAGCGATGGTGAGGAGGACGCTCAGGCCCATCACGGTCCACCATAAGGCGTCTCGTTCGGGACCGGTGCCGGTGGCGATGTGGGCCAGATTGCCAAGCGCAGCGCCCCACCAAGCATAGAGGAGAGTCGGACCGATGGTCGCGAGATTACCGATGGTGTAGTCACGAATCCTGATTCCTGAGGCTGCGAGCGCATAGTTGGAGAAATTGTATGGAAGCACGAGAGAGAGGCGGATGAGGATCGTGATGGCGACCCCGTTCTCAGCAGTAGCACCATCGATAGCGCGCCATAATGGCTCTCGCAATCGCCTTTCGACCCAGTTACGACCCCCCAACCCACGAACGATGGCAAATGGGACGAAGGCACCGATGAAGGCACCCAGGCCTCCAGCGATTACACCTGCTCCGAAGCCGAAGAGCGCACCAGCTGCCAACTTCATGAAAGACGATGGAATCAACAACGCAGCGAGCATTGCGAAGGCGATAGCGAACAGGATAACTCCGGCCCAACCAAGGTCCGCAAGAGGTTCTCCAGCCACGGCGAGTACTAGGACGACAGGCGTCATGACGATGCCATACAAGGCATATCCAACGATGATGGCGGCGGTGGCCTTCACCTTGCCCGTCCTTCCCATTTACATTCCCACACGTGGCGCACGCTTGTGGACGGGTATGATGACCTCGTTCACTCAAACAGATTGGGACGCCAAGCCGTGATGTGGCCTGTGAAGGCGCTAGCCATCACGGTCAGCGGACTCGCGAGGTAGAGTCGCCCGGGTCCGGAACGACCCTGGAAATTGCGATTGATCGCCGATACCGTAACCTGTCCCGGATTGTCCGATACTCCAGGTCCCGCCCCGATGCAGGCGCCGCAACCCGGATTGATCAGCTTGATTCCGGCGCGCTCAAAGAGATTGGACCATCCGTTCCTCTCCGACATATCCTTCACCGCCTTCGAACCGTATTGAATGTAGCAATCGACGCCTTCGGCGACGGTGAGGCCTGCATCTAGGGCCGCCTCGGTCACCTGTGCGTAATAGGCGAAATCGTCTTCCTTGCCAGCAGTGCAAGATCCGGCGTAGGCGATGTCGATCGAGACCACACCGATATCATCGATATAGGCGCCATTGGTCGGATCGGAGGGCATCCCGGCGTCGGGGTCACCTGGATGTGCGACCATTGGCCGAATCGAGTCGAGATCGATGATGTGGACGCCACCATCGTAGACGGCGCCGTCGTCGGGTAGAACGAATGCGGCACGAATCTCTTCATCGGTCAGGTCATCGCGCCGGGCGAGCAGCCACTCGACCGTCGCATCGTCCGGCTCACAGATCCCAGTCTTGGCCGAACACTCGGTCGCCATATTGCAGAGCGTCGCGCGCTCATCCATCGAGAGCGAGGCGAGCCCAGGCCCCCCGAACTCCATCGAACGGTCTAGCGTATCGGAGTGCTTCGCGTAGCGCCACAGGATGTGCAGTATCACATCCTTGGCGGTGCAGCCGGGGTGAAGGGTGCCTTGCAATTCGAAGCGGATGCTTTCCGGCACCTTGACGAAGGCGAATTGGTTGTGCACCAGATTGGCGTACTCGGTTGATCCAACCCCATAGGTCAGGGCATTGGATGCACCACCCATGCAGGTGTGGCTGTCAGTCGCTTGGATGAAATCTCCAACATCGATGAACTCTTCTCTTGCAACTTGATGGCAAATTCCTGGACTGATTCCATCCTCTGCCGAGTAATCGCGTACTCCAGTGTGTTTCTGAAAGGCAACCTGTAGATCTCGCAGCGTTTGTATCCGCTCGGCGAAAGGCCCGAACCTAGGAACTCCCGTCGCATACAGTAGGTGGTCTTCGAAGACGGCGAACTTCGGTGGATTGGGAAGTGAATAGTCCTCGCCGTATTCCTGGGCTAGGAATGTGTGCACCTGAGCCGTGGTGAACTCGTGGCTGTAGCCACCGTCGACCTCCGCGAGGACAGCGTCTCCAGGTCGAACGGACCTTGGAGTGCCGTTCTGACCGAGCAGCTTCGCGGCAATCATCTTCTCAGCCATGGTCATCGCTCGCTCTTCCGTGCTCGCCTCAGGCAGTTCGATTTGGCCAGTCTTCAATCTCTTCGCGAACGGGAATATACCACCGCTCTCGATGATTGAGCGCGTTATCGGATCGTACCGATTGGTGAATTCCGAGAGGGCGATTTCCTCGCCTTCTTGCAGACGCTCAAGCATCTCATGGTTTCCCATCAACTGACCGAGATTGATGTTGTTGCGCTCGTGGATTGGCGCGAACGAGGAGGCGATGACAATCCTGATTCCAGACCATCTCTCGCATTGGGCAGCGGTCTCGCGACTGCTCCCGGTCCCCTTGCGATGCCCACTCACGATTACTTCGAAGTCACCACTGGAAAGCGCTCCTTGACCGATTACCTTCTCCCCTTCATGCAGGAGTCCAGCATACGCGTTCTCGGCCAATCGTGCCGGCTCGTGATCGAAGCAGACCCAAGCAGGAGTCATCACATCGGTGTTGATGTCATCGAGTAGATCATCTATGGTTAGATCGGCCATTCGCAAGTCTAGGCCATCTTCGATCTGTCTCCGTATCAAATCGAGGTTCTTGGTCAGGAAGAGCACTCTCTTACCAGGTGTCAGGCGAACCGATGCGGGTGGCCAGGACTCGCTCATACAACAGCACCTCCGGTAGGGGCAACCGCGCCACCAACTGGCTCTATTTGACCGTTGGTGAGTGATTCCAGAGATCGTCAAAAGGTCGATCCGGGGGGGCCGACCCACTCTTGGAAAGCACTGCAGTTCGCCTAAAGGTTGAAATATACAGTCAATTCGGCACTTATAACTCCCACAGGCGGAGTAGGTGGTTAGAATGGCTGACGTCCAAGTAGAAGACATCGTGAAATGCCCAGAATGCAACAGCAGAGATCTCGACAGAGATGAGACACGTGGCGAGATCGTCTGCCAGATGTGCGGCCTCGTCGTCCAAGACAACGTGATTGACCAAGGAGCCGAGTGGCGGGTGTTCAGCCCTGAGCAGGGCGACCAGCGCGCACGCACTGGCGCGCCGATGACCGTGATGCTGCACGACAAGGGCCTGTCGACCGACATCGATTGGCAGAACAAGGACTACTCTGGCAAGACCATCTCGAGCCGCTATCGCAGCCAATTCTACCGGATGCGCAAGTGGCAGAAGCGCTCTCGTGTCTCCAACGCTACAGAGCGGAACTTGGCGATGGCTCTCGCTGAACTCGACCGGATGGCGAGCCGTCTCAACCTGCCGAAGTCGATCCGCGAGGCTGCGGCTGTGAACTACAAGAAGGCGGTAGAAGCGCGCCTCATCCGGGGTCGCTCGATCGAAGGTGTAGCCGCGGCGAGTCTGTACGCTGCCTGCCGGCAGTGCGGCAATCCTCGCACGCTAGATGAGATCTCATATGCGAGCCGAACCGGTCGCAAGGAGATTGGCCGGACTTACCGTTTCATGGTCCGCGAACTGAAGATGAAGATTCCACCAACGACGCCGGAGATGTACATCCCAAGATTCTGTTCCGGACTTGACTTGGATGCAGAAGTGCAGGCGAAGGCGTACGAACTGATTCAGAAGGCACAGGAGAAGGAGTTGACCAGCGGTCGCGGCCCGACCGGCATCGCCGCCTCAATCATCTACATCGCTAGCGTGCTCTGCGGCAAGAGACGCACCCAGCGCGAAGTTGCCGAAGTCGCTGGCGTCACCGAGGTGACGATTCGGAACCGGTACAAGGAACTCATCCAGAACCTCAACATCGAACTCGAGATCTGAGTCCGCGAGGACGATTGGATGACCGACATCGATGTCCTCGTCGAGCGGCTCGCTCACACCCACATTGGAGGTACGTGAATGGAGAGGCGTGAATCGACAGCCATCATCTGGGAGGAGGCGGGCGCATTAATCGAGTCCGCAGTCTCTGATGCCGCGCTGTTGCAGCCGCTTCCACCGCCACCACTGTTGTTTGAGGAGATGCCGGTTATCGAACCCGATGGCGAAACCCTCCAACAGAGGGCTATGGGTCTGCACGCCATCGACCGAGCTGGTCATGCACGACGTCTCGCCATGATTGTCGAGCGCCATTGCCCAGATTATGTCCGGCGGGCAGTCGACGAGGAGCGAGCCATGGAGAAATGGATGTCCGAGGCGAGCGTAGAACTAGCCGCCGGAACGGTACTAACCTGCCTCACAGAATGGCTCGCCGCAGCCCTCGATCCGGGTGTTCCGGATGGCGAGCGATGGTACCTCGCGATTGCGCTATTGACTGGCCTCGCCAGGACCGCCCCTTCGGTGTTGGAGGGAGAGGCGGCGCACCTGTTGGAGAGCATCGCCATTGCAGCACCTCCCGGCCGATGGTCGACTAAGGCCCCGAAGGGTCCACACCAACTAGACTGGCGTGAGGGAGATATCAGCGGTGACGAGGCGCCGAACACACATCTCGATGGAGCGGGCGCGGCATCATGGCTCCTCGATGTGCTGTCCGAGGATGCAGCCAGCAATGCCGTCATCCTCGCCGAATTGATGTCTACTTTCGCGGTCCGACCCCACCTCCACACTTCCCTTCGCTATGTCGATCGCGTCATCGATCTGGCGGAAGGTGATGCATCGATCGCGATGGCATCCTGCTCAGCTTTGCCGCATCTCTCGGTCTCCGACTCGGACAATGCCTCCTCGCTCGCCTCGATTTTACTGGCACATGAATCAGCCAACGTCCGCCGTCGTCTGATGGAGACCGCTCCATCAATCCTACCGGTCGATGTCAATCTCGCTCTTTCATTGGTCGATGGAGGTCTAGATGATGATGACGGGGATGTTCGAGTGCTAGCGACAAGTGCACTAAACGTCGTTGATAGATGGGATGAGTCGGCGTTCATTGAACGGTGTGAGAGGGCATCAAGTCATGACGATCCGAGAGTGCGTCGGCGATTCGGTCAGGCCGGCCTAAGATCGTGCCTCGCCATCGATCCGACAGATTCGCGAGGCATCTTGACTAGGATGTGGAGTGATGACGACGAGACGCTCCGGGCTCGGCTGACGACTTTCATGATTGAGATAGCCAGCAGTAATCCGGATGCGTTCGCTCAGCAACTCGATCGCCTCGAATCGAGTGACCCCAGCGGAGTCGCACGGCTACGTGAAGCGATGGATACGCGCGACACATCTCTCTGATTACGAGCACCCAGTGGTCGCGCCGCAGGAGTTGCACTTCAGACAAGTGCCATTTCGGACCATTTGACTCGACCCACAATCGCTGCATATGTCGCCAGTGAAGCCGCGCTGTCGGGCCATCTCCCGCATCATCGCCTCTGCATCGACTTCCGTCTCAGCCACCGGCGTCTCCTCATCGCCCATCACAGAATCCAGCGTCAACTGAATCTCTCGGCGCTCGCCCTGGGTGCGGACCACCCCGTCCGGAGTTGGCTCAGGCCTGCTGATCGACGTCATCTCCAGATCTTCCATGCTGACATGCGCCAGATCGTCCCGACCGAGGTATCGAATCGCGAGCTCACGGAATATGTAGTCGACCAAACTGGTTGCCATCTTGACGCGGCCGCTGCCTCCAGACACCATGCCGCTCGGGTCGAACTTCTGGAAGGTGAACGACTTGACGAACGCATCCAAGGGTACTCCATACTGGAGGCCAATCGAGACGGCGATGGCGAATTGATTGAGGAGCGACCTCCAAGCCGCCCCCTCCTTTGAGGTAGTAATCATCATCTCGCCCAACTTACCATCATCGTAGGCGCTGCTGGTCAGGTAAACTGTGTGCCCACCGACGCGAGCCTTCAGCGTATGCGAATCGCGCTCGTCGGACATCGGTCGCCGAACGGCCACATACTGTTGGACGAACGCCTCGGCAACAGGTTGCGCCTTGTTTGGTGGTAGTGGAAGCGCCAGCGCGACCTGCTCGACCGCCTTCTGAATGGGGCTCGCTTCGACCTCTTCATCATCCTCATCAAGCATGGCGGCGCTGTCGACGATCTGATTCATGAGCGGCTGTGAGAGTTTCGAGCAGTCGCGATAGACCGCGCATGCCTTGTTCATCGTTGTATGGCTGAGATCGTATGCCTCGCGGATGTCCGAGATCGTCGCATCACTCGGCATGTTGATCGTCTTTGAGATTGCACCGGAGATGAACGGCTGTGCGGCTGCCATCATGTGGACGTGGGCGCGCCAATCGATTGAACGCTCACCATGCTTACCGCAAGGTGTCGCGCAGTCGAAGACGGCAAGATGCTTATCCTTCAGATGCGGTGCACCCTCAATCATCATCCTACCATAGACATGGTCGTTCGCCATTTCGATATCGGACTGGGAGAAGCCAAGGTGAGCGAGGGTGTCGAAGAATGGGTCATCGATTCCTTCATCTCCGACGCCGAGCGTCTCGCGACAGAAATCCTCTCCAACCTCGCGTGGCGCGAAGGCTGATCGCACATCGTGTACCCGTTCGAAGGCAGCATCGACGAGTGCGAGTTCCGCTTGTGAGAATCCCGCATCAATCAATCGCTGCTGGGATACCGTGTCACACCCTTCGAGACTACCTCGTCCCATCACATATGCCTCGATGTCGTCAATTTGCTGCCGCTTGTAGCCGAGGCGGGAGAGCGCACTCGGTACGCCGTTGTTGATTATCCGCAACATCCCTCCGCCTGCGAGCGTCTTGAACTGGACGAGGGAGAACTGCGGCTCGACCCCCGTGGTGTCGCAGCCCATGACGAGCCCAATCGTGCCGGTCGGGGCGATGACGGTCGTCTGCGCGTTCCGGTAGCCGTGCTCCCCCCCTAGAAGGAGCGCTCTGTCCCAAGCTGCCCGTGCTGCCTCCAAGAGGTCGTTCGGGCACTTCTTCGAATCGATACCCATCGGTGGAACGCTCAGATCTTCGTATTCCTCGGGAGCCGCATCGTAGGCCGCGCGTCGATGGTTGCGCATCACTCGAAGCATGGATTCGGCGTTCTCGTCATATCGAGGGAAGGGGCCGAGGAAGGAAGCCATCTCGGCGCTAGTCGCATATGACTCACCACACATCATCGCGGTGATTGCTCCGCAAATCGCGAAGCCACGCGGATCATCATAGGGGATTCCCATGTGCATCAACAGACTTCCGATGTTGGCGAAGCCCAAGCCGAGAGTCCTGTAGTCGTATGACTTGACGGCGATTTCGCGAGAGGGGAACTGAGCCATCAACACCGAGATTTCCAGGGTCGCGGTCCAGAGACGAACCGCGTGTCGGAAGTCCTGGACTTGGAACGACTTGGAATCATTGTCGTAGAATTTCAGGAGATTGATGCTGGCTAGGTTGCAAGCAGTGTCGTCGAGGAACATGTACTCGCTGCAAGGGTTCGATCCGTTGATTCGACCCCCTTCCGGACAGGTGTGCCAGTCGTTAATCGTCGTGTCGAATTGGACGCCCGGGTCGGCGCAAGCCCAAGCGGTGTAAGCGATGCGATCCCAGAGTTCGCTCGCCGGCATAGTCTTGCAAGGTTCTGGCTCACGCCCCATTTCGGCCGCTGCAGCCTTCTCGGTTCTGTGGTAGAGGTGCCAGTCGTCGCCATCGGCTACAGCTTGCATGAATGAGTCCGGGACGCGAACCGAGTTGTTCGAGTTCTGACCGGAGACCGTGACATAGCCCTCGCCTTGCCAGTCGGTGTCGTACTGCTCAAAGCGGATGTCAGACCAACCCTGCTTCGCCAAATCGATGATTCGCTTGATGTGGGGCTGCGGCATTCCGTCTCGGACCGCTTTGAGCATCGCCTTCCTCAGAGCAGGATTTGTGGCGGCTTCAAAGCGCTCGTCACCCTCTCCCGCCGTTGCAGCGAGAATCGCCTCAGCGTGGCGTTGCAGCATCTTGCTGCCAATCACCAAGGCGCTGACCTTCTCCTCCTCGCCCGTCTTCCAATCGATGTACTCCTCGACATCGGGGTGGTCGAGATCGAGCGTGACCATCTTCGCAGCTCTCCGCGTCGTTCCACCGGACTTGATTGCTCCAGCGGCCCGATCCCCAATCTTCAGGAACGACAGCAGTCCGCTCGAGCGCCCACCACCGGAGAGGGGCTCCTCTTTGCCGCGAATGTTGGAGAAGTTTGAACCGGTTCCAGATCCGTACTTGAACAGCAACGCCTCACGGTTCCAAAGGCCCATGATTGACTCCGTGCCCCCCACTAGACTATCTTCGACGCTTTGGATGAAGCAGGCGTGAGGCTGGGGATGCTCGTAAGCGTTCGGACTCAGACCAGACTCCCCGGTCACTGGATCAACGAAGTGGTGTCCTTGCGCAGGCCCCTCGATGCCATACGCCCAGTGCAGGCCGGTGTTGAACCATTGCGGGCTGTTGGGGGCCGATCGTTGGCTGGCGATTAGGTAGCACATCTCGTCATAGTAAGCGCGTGCATCGTCTTCGCTGGCGAAATAGCCGTGCTTCCATCCCCAGTATGTCCAAGTGCCAGCCAAACGACGGAATAACTCGCGGCCATCGCTCTCACCGGTGTACCGCTCGCTTGGCTCAAGTTTCTGCAACTTTTCCTCGTCAGCGGTCGATCGCTGCAACCAGATGGGCACATCATCTTCGACGACTTTGCGAATATGGGTCGGAACGCCCGCCTTCCTGAGGTACTTCTGAGCACAGACTTTGCCCGGCACTCCATCGAATCCCGAGGGCAGCGCGACATCCTCAATCGAGTGGGCTAGAGTGCCGTCCATATTACGAATCTCGATGTCCATGGAAATCCACTCGAACTGGTCGAACGGGTCCTGACCGGGACTGGTGAAACGACGTTCGACGACCAATCCAGACTCGCCGCCGTCCGTATCCATCTCGCCCTTAATCGCGCTCTGCATCTCTTCCTTCACCCCACATCATCGGTTCTTTGAGCACTCTCTCCTCGCACCATTAGCACAAGGGATTCGGCTTGCCCGAACGGAGGTTCTTAGAGGTTGCCGAATGCTCAGGGCAATCACGCTTCCTTACCACCTCGGCTGATGTATCGCCACGACTACAGCCGGTTCCGACTTGGTACGCCTGAGTCGGTGAATCTCACGCCGTTCCAACCCATGTCCCGCGGATGAGAATCGCTTTCAACGACGGCGCCGACCGATAATCGCCGGGTACGTGAGGGGATCGAGATGGTGGACGATCAACAGAAGGATGATGGAGATGACGAGAACGATGATGTCGATCCCTTTGAGGAGCTGGGAGTCGGTCGCGCCACCGGCGGCGGGATGCAGACCACCATTGAATCCTCGGACGCCGACGATGCCCTAGACGCTCTGATGGCGGACAACGAGGATGCCGAAGGTGAAGCCGAGGAGAGCGTTGGTGATGGAATGGTCGAGGGACTGGCCGAAGGGGATGATCAGGACCCGCTTTCCAGTCTGACGGAGGACCTCAACGAGGAGTTCACTACAGCTGTCGACGAACCGTCAGAAGAGCCAACGACAACCGAGTCGGATGATGATGAGGTGACGGATTCGAATGAGGCGCCGGATGCGGCCGAAGTCTACACCATGCTGCTACGGACCGTCTGGGTGGACGGGATTCTCGATCCGGCCGAGGTGCAATTGTTAGCGCGCAAGCGTGAGCAACTCGGAATCACATTCGAGCGCCATCTGAAATTGGTTCGAGAGGTTGTCGGGTGATTGGATGGTCGAAGGTCCATTTGAGCACGCTCTAATTCTGGCTTGGTCAGACGGGGCATTCAACGACGAGTCATTCCGAGCTTTGGACGAACTACAGAACAGACTCGGCCTCTCCGCGACCGAACGAGCCGAGATTGAGGAGCGATTCGAGAGCAAAGGCCCCGGATCGGCCGATCCCGAAGCGCGCGAATGGGGTACTGGAGAGGGCCGAGAAGCTTTGCTTGTTTGGATTGCTGACATCGATGCTCTGCTGCGCAACCGAACCAACGCGGAAGCGACCGCCCGCGCACTCGGTCGCGCCGCGCTCGATGCTGGACTTACCCGATCTGGATGGCGAGATGCCTCGATTTGGATGGCAGGGTTAGGTCTTGAGCGAGCGTTCGCCGAAGGATGCTGGATGGAGGGAGAGGAGATTGTCTCGCTCGTCACGATTCCCGCAGCGCTCACTGCAGTCGCCGAAATCCTCGGCATCTGACCGATTAGCTTGCCGCGCCACCTAACGCATAATCCAAGGCGATGTACGGCCTAGGATGATGCTTTGACCTCGGTGAACTATCTCGGTTCAAGCCCGGATTTCCAATTCCCAATCGAGGGTTGCGCCCGACCCGGTGACCATCGCCCCGACCGAGCAATGCTTCTCATGGCTCTGCTCGATGATTCGCCGAACCAATGCTTCGGGGACATCGCCTTCGATCACATAGCGCATCCGCACCGCTGTGAACCGTCTTGGCGACTCTTCGGCGCGATCGGCATCCAGTTCGATCCAACAATCTCGTACTGTCTCCATTCGGTGCTTCAGCCCGACGATCACGTCGATTAGTGTGCATCCCCCGTGCGCCAGCAGAACCATCTGAACTGGATTGTGTGAGTCCTTGGTGTGCATCGGCATCGTCGCACCACCGTCTATCGATCCGACCATATCTTCGCCGCCGGTCCATCGCACCTCGCCTCGCATGCCTCACCGCTCACCCGTGGAGGCGATGAGGGTTAGCATCATGAACGGGATGGGGGTCGCTCGCATCGATTACCATGGACGGCAGCGCAATCACCATGCAGGATGGCATACTGAGCGTCCCCGATAATCCGATTGTCCATTACATCGAGGGAGACGGCATTGGGATCGACATCACGCCGGTGATGAAGAAGGTCGTCGATGCCGCGGTCGCGAAGGCGTACGAAGGAGCACGCCGGATTCACTGGCGCGAGGTGCTCGCCGGCCAGAAGGCGTTCGACGCGACCGGCGAGTGGATGCCGCAGGAGACACTGGATTCGATGCGCGATGGTCTTGTCTCGATTAAGGGGCCGCTCACCACACCGGTCGGCGGCGGCATCCGAAGCCTGAATGTGATGCTTCGACAGGTGCTCGATCTCTTCGCCTGCGTGAGACCGGTCAGGTGGTACGCAGGAACCCCGAGTCCAGTGAAGGATCCCGCGGCGGTCGACATGGTGATCTTCCGCGAGAACAGCGAGGATGTCTATGCTGGAATAGAGTGGGAGGCAGGCAGTGAGGGCGTCTCAAAGGTCATCGACTTCCTTCGCAACGAGATGGGAGTCGAGAAGATTAGGTTCCCAGACAGCAGCGGCATCGGCATCAAGCCGATCAGTCAGGAAGGGACGGCGCGAATCGTCAGAGCGGCGATTAGACACGCGATTGCGGAGGATCTACCGAGCGTGACTTTGGTCCACAAGGGAAACATCATGAAGTTCACAGAAGGCGGATTCAGGGATTGGGGATACCAGCTCGCGAAGGACGAATTCGGTGCCACCGAACTCGATGGAGGGCCGTGGTGCATCCTGACCAACCCAATCACAGGCAAGGAGATTCTGATCAAGGATGTCATCGCGGATGCGATGTTGCAGCAGGTGTTGACGCGCCCACGCGAATACAGCGTGTTGGCAACGATGAATCTCAACGGCGATTACATCTCGGATGCACTAGCAGCGCAGGTGGGGGGCATCGGCATCGCGCCCGGAGCCAACATCAACTACGATTCCGGCATCGCAATCTTCGAGGCGACGCACGGTACGGCACCGAAGTACACAGGCCAGGACAAGGTGAACCCGGGCAGCCTGATTCTCTCGGCCGAGATGATGCTTCGCCACATGGGGTGGCGCGAGGCCGCCGACCTAATCGTCAAGGGCATGGAGGGCGCGATAGGAGCCAAGACGGTAACCTACGATTTCGAGCGATTGATGGACGATGCGGCACTGCTCAAGTGCAGTGAGTTTGGCGACGCGATTGTCTCGCACATGTGAGTGAAGGGTCGTACCCACCAACTCCTTTACCACATCCATCAACCAATCTTCGATGCCACTTCCATCAGGTCCAGCGCCGACCGACAGGGACGCGATTCGCGCCAACCTCAGGCGTCTGTCGGAAGCAGCCGCTCTCAGAGGAGATCCCCTCGACTGGTTCGAGGAACTCTATTCGGGAGCCGAAGGCGACGATGGCTGGATTCCATGGGATGATGGCAGGCCGAACCGGACCTTCTCCACGTGGCAGGGGCTAGCGGATCTAGTTCCTGGCAAGGCCTTGGTGGTTGGTTGCGGCCTAGGTGACGATGCGGCACTGCTCGCTAGAATGGGGTGGAATGTGGTGGCGTTCGATCTCTCTTCAGCCGCGGTGGATTGGGCGAGGGATAGACATGAGGCAGCGGTGGCCGAATTTCCCGGCTCGGTCGAGTGGATAACCGGCGACCTGACATCACCGGACCCGACTTGGGCGGGCTCGTTCGATTTCGTGCTGGAGGTTCACATCCTGCAGGCAATCCCACCCGAGCCAAGGGAACTCGGTGCAATCATCCTCCCTGATTTCGTAGGTACAGAAGGTCATCTGTTGTGCGTAGGGCGTTTGAAGACCAAGCTATCCGATATGGACGGTCCACCTTGGCCACTCGAGGAGTCGTGGATTAGAGGTATTGGAAGAGAGATGGAGTTGGTGGACTTCCACACCGAGAGGTATCCCGATGATGAGCAGGGAGTGCTTCGATATCGGGTCGTTTGGCTCAATACGTGAACCCTGTAAGAGCCATTCATCTCTCACATAGCGGCAGAATCAGGCCATCGGGAGGGCTCATCGATTCAGTGCATCCATCGAGAGAACTGCTGGGCGTTTGAGACGACGCCGATGCCGAATGTCTCCTCCAGTGCTCTTGCGACAAGCGTGAAGTCCGCGTCCCGAGTGGCAATCAGGACGCTACCGATGCTCGGGAGGGGCGCATCGGATAGTGCGGCAGCGGTGCGGAGGATGTCCAAGTCGCCCGCCTCCGGATATATCCTCTCTCCGTCGATTTCGCTTCGATCGGGGATGTGGGAGCGATGGCTCCGCTTGATATCGTCGACCCGGAGGTAGATGTCACGGTGCTCGGCGAGGAACTCCTCGACGGCTTCACGATAGGATTGGACGGCCTGGTTGAATCCTTCCTCTTGGGGTGCGGCCCAGTCTGAGAAGTCGCGGTCTATGCCCTCGGCCAACTCCTCCACCACCTTCTGTGTAATGCACTCCTCCCAAGCAATTGTGTCGATCCATGGATCCCTATCACCGAACAGCCCGAACACCTTCTCCGGATTCATGGTCCTGTTCCTAAACTCGTTGCGTGCGGCGGCGGGAATGTAGAGGCGTATGCGTGAATCCTCGGAGTGGAAGCGGAGCATCCGGTGGAAAGCGCGCGTGCTGGAGGGGTGTGGCAGCACATCCTCCTCCATCGAGAGACGACAGAGGACGCGCGCCTTGAGCGCGTCGATTAGCATGTTGGTGTCGACGAGGATGAGTGGTGGCAGACTCAGGTTGCGCAGATGCCGTCTTTCGCGGACACGAATTTCAGGCTGATGCTGGCTGAAGATTGCCTGTTGCGCATTGCGCAGTGCCATCATCTCTCGTGGAAGGAATCCACCAGCGTTCATCGCACGCTCGAGCATCCGAAGGCCGCGCACCGGGTCGTCATCCGCCGCATCGTTCGCGATTTCGACAATCTCCAAGGGGGTGCCATCCTCGGATAGCGCGTCGAGGAAGCGGCGCTCCTGTTCGTTCCTCCTGCTGCGCCGGCTTCGCTGGAGGTGTCTAGTCGCCGCGCGCACGCGGCCGATGAAAGGTTCGCGTGGCAGGCTGTGCTCATCTGGGTAGTTGGAAAGCATGTCTAGCACCTCATCCATCCGGCTGCGTTGTTCGCTCGCGATGAGGGGGTCGTCTCTTTCCTCGGGAAGCCTCGGGACCCTCGCCTCTACATGATCGAGGATCATCTTGCGGGCGCCATCGCGTTCTTGGCGGCGTCCGCGCCCGCTTCCCGAGTTGTCGTGTTCAAACTCGTTGCAGACCCGGAGATAGAGCTGAAACCTTCGGGTCACCGCTGCGGCGAGTTCAGGATGCCGGTCGAGCAGATCGACTGCCTCGGACCAGCGGCAGGCGAGCGCGAAGGAGATGAGCGCCTTCCGGTAGAGATGTGTTGCTCGCTCAAAGTCGAAGTGGGGAGCCGCTTCCTGGTATGCACGAGCCGCGCGCAGGCCGTCTCCCGCATCTTGTTGGATGGCGGCATTCACTACTGTTCCGAACGGCGAGGTCGGACGGTGGACGCGATACCACGCCGCCAAATTCGGCAGAGGAACCTCGTGTTCGATTACGAGGTCCTCAAAGACGCTGAGGAAACGGGCCGGCATTCCGTCGTCGGCGATCGAATCAAGAATCGATACTGCCTGCTTCTCACGGGCAGCTTCTCCGCTTTGTAGGTCGTTTGCCGCCCTATTTAGACGGAGTGAGATGACGAGAATCCTGAACAGCAGGCGTTCCACTTCCGCGAGATTGGCCTCCTCGATGGAAGTTGCCAATTGGTCGATCCTATCGGCTCGGATCAGACCGTCCCCCTCGGTCCCTAGAGCCCTGCGAACCTCACGCAGGGTTGGGATTCCATGAGCGTCGGCGATGCTGACTATCTCATCGAGATTTGCGCGAGCACCGGCGAGCAGTCGGACGAGGGTTTCGGTGACCTCTGATGCGACCACTGGGGCGGCGGCATTGGAAAGAGCAGCGTGAGCCGCTCTCTGTGAGCCTTCCACGGCATCGATGATAGATGCGTCTGATTCGGCGGGAAGAAGGTGCCATGTCAACAGCGTGGCGTGGGGATGGGAATCACCTGGCAATTCGATGGATGCGAGCAGTCGTGCGAGTCTCGGGGCGTCAGCGTACGAGAAGAAGATCGAAACCAAGGCGTCCTCGACCTCAGTAACCTTCCCTCGATTGAGCATCTCGATTCCCGCCGCCTTTGTCACCTCGGCCGGGGCGTTCGAATCGAGGACGATGGCGGTCAGCACCTCGTCAGACCGTCCGGACACCTCCTCTACCAGTCGTGGTACGAGGGCACTGTCGCCCGCATCGGACGCGATTGCCAGCGCCCGCTGGAATGCTTCATCATCATCGATCCGTGCCGTCGTCGCCAGATCGGCCGCAGCAGCGGCTCCTCCTTCATCCCCAACCGATTCGATGACCCGCCATCGGAGGGTCTCGGGCACTTTCACACCGACCGATTCAAGATGGCCTATTCCCCGTTGCAAGTCATTGATTTCGAGGGTGATGTGTTCTGGAGGTGTGGATGACCAAGCTACGGTTCGCCTCGCAACCGCGAGACCGTCTTCACCGTCGGATAGGGCGCACTCCAGCCAGAATTCGTCATTACCGGAACGAAGCCGCACGAGAGCCTTCTGAGACTCGGCGATCTCGACCACCGCAGGCTCGGAAGCAGCGCGCTCAAACGCCCCTAGCGCTTCCTCAGATCCCACTGCTGCCAGAATCATCCCGGCGACCAATGCGCTCGCCCCATCCAACGAATTCAGTCCATCGGGCATTCCGGATTCCAGTGCGGCCACTGGTCTCTTGCCGCGGAGTTCCCGTGCAA
Source organism: uncultured Candidatus Poseidoniales archaeon (assembly GCA_964585295.1). Taxonomy (GTDB): domain Archaea; phylum Thermoplasmatota; class Poseidoniia; order Poseidoniales; family Thalassarchaeaceae; genus CAUZSY01. The sequence goes on from CAZPCY010000011.1 coordinate 42,234, forward strand.
GTCGTTGCAACGCCAGTGAGATCTCGGTCGGCATTGATACTCCTCCTGCCTTCTCCAGCCATTCACCGAGCGCGCGATGGTCGTGTGGATCGAAGCGCGCCGCCTCTACCCAAGTGACATCGACTCCCTGACTATCCTCTATCTCAGAGGTAGGATATTCCGATAGTTCGGCGAGCAATGGCGTCTCGCGTGCGAGTCTCGCCCAGACTGGATGGATTCCATCATCGCACAGCCCCCTCAGGCCCGATATCGCGTCGTCGAGCGCAGCGGTCCACTCGCTTGCCCCCCGCCCTCGGTGAACCAAGAGCACCGCCAGCCTGTAGGCGGCTGGGCCATCGCCGTCGATTATCGCATCTGCATCTGCCAGCCACGCATCGGCGCCGGCAGTGGTTCCCATCCGGCGACGCGCTGAACCACCTCTCCTACGCTGTCTCGCGATCCTACCTTTGGCTCGCTTGACCTTCCCCTCCTCATCTCGCTCCGGCAACGCTTCCTTGCGCAGGGCAATCATCAGCAGAGCCTTCCAAGGCTTGTCGAGCAACGACCATGCGGCCGTGCGGAGAGCGGTTCGTGAACGTCGATCCGGATCGTCTCCGGTACGAAGCGCTGCGTCGAGGCATTCAGCCATGAGATTCTCCAGACCGAGGCCTCTGGCCTCGCCGCCGATGACCTGCATACATCAACGATTCGCCGGGGTGGATACGTCCTTCGGAGCGCAGGATGAAGTGGTTTGGATGGAACCGGGGCCTCGTGGATCCACTCACCATCGCGATCCTCCTCGCCCATCCCATAGCGGCCCTCGCCGTTCTAGCATGGTTCGTCAGGCAGCATCGTTGGCGTCGGGATTCGATTGCCCTGCGTGGCGATGAGAGAGCTGCCGGCGTCGAGGCGCACCAGCGCGATGGCCATCGCCTCTATCTCCTAGCGTGGACTGTCGTCGGATTCGCCTTCGCATCGTCCATCGCTCAAACCGCACGGCGTGGCGATTCTTGGACAGCCGCGCTCCCCTCGACTCTGCACGGAGCCACCGGTCTGCTCGGCATGGCACTTCTGACCGCACTCTGGATATGGGGGAGGAGGACGAGGGACCTGCGGGAGGCCGGCGAGTCGTTCGCGGTAGAGAAGCGGCGCCATGGCCGAGCCAGCGACTTCATCCTAGCACTCGCCGCATTGCACGCCTTTCTGGGATTTCTCGATCTCCTTGCAGAATTCGCTTGATTGGGAGCCGGGCGCCCGTGCAGAGACGCTCGACGAACCCTCATTCCACAGCGTTGGAGCGCTCGCATCTCCATATTGAGAGCCAAATGTCCAGATTGCGATTGATGTCCTGCGCCACGGGTCGCCTCAGCTCCAGACCCCCGTCGTCGTCGATTGCCTTGATTCGACAGCCGCAGGCATCCCGATGGCCACCCCCATCGTCATCGATTGCACAGGCCATTGTGGTGAGATCGACGATTCCTCCGCCGCGATGCAGGAAGGAATTAGTGTAGAAAGACGCCCCTAATGGCGGTCTACCACCATCAGCCAGCGACCCATCGATCCAACCATGCACCAGAAGGCATGCGTCGCATGCATCGCCTATTCTGGCAGTCACCTCGTATCCGTTGGTCCGACTGCCCGTGCCGTCGAATCGAACAATCGCGAGTCGATTGATAACCTCGGTCGAGCGGTCTATGATTGCGCGGATGCGCCCGCGCTCATCCCTTCTCTCGGTGTCGGCAGCGGCAACGCTTGGTTCGCTCAGAATTCGCTCGGGAGAATCACCCCGTTCGAACCCGGCGAGAACCGCTCGCGCCACCTTAGGATTGGAGTCCGCATCGACCAGACGTCCGATTCGAATCATCGGATGATCGGAGAGGTATTCGTCCCTCCCTATGGTGCCTCCATCCAGTTTGTCGACCCAATCCATCGCATCATCGAGGTCGGATAGAGAAAGCAGTCGTCCCACCTCGTCGTGAGCGATGCGAGCCGCTGAGGGAGTATCCCGCCAGAGAACGACATCCGGGCCAGCACGGTCACCTCCGCCATCCTCTTCCTTTGGTCGATTGGTGACGTGATGGTCGATCAACAGGCCGGCGGCAGGGTGAGATGGAAGATCACAGATCGCCGTTTCGCGGTCAATCGAGTCATCCAACAAGCCCGCCCTGATTGCTCCTGGATGTCCGAACACGACCTCAGAATCAGGCCACATCCTCCGAAGTATCGCAGCGGTCATGACACCGTCCAGATCCCCATCCGTCACGATTCGTCGAATTCCGAGTTCGCCGAGTTCCTTCGAAGCAGGAGCCCCCTCCTCTCCGATGTTAGCCCCGGCCATCCACCGCTCTCGCCGGCCGTTCGCTCATCGCTGTTTCCCTCGACCATGCAGAGCGATGCCCCCCTTCCATACAGTCTACTCAAAGCAGGCGTAGGTGATTGCAGGCACGTCTCGACTCACGGATCAACAACACTCAGGCCTTGGAGAGGCGATGTGGGTCTCGCAACCATGTGCCGCACGGATTCGGAAGGAGAACGGTGAAGGTGCGAGGCGATGAACCAACCGGCATGGAGACCTCATGCGGCTTGGTCTTGGTCAACCTCGACAGCATCCTCCTGCTGCAGTATCCACAAGGGCATTGGGGATTCCCGAAGGGGCATGTTGAGGCAGATGATCAGAGCATGGAGGCTACGGCCGTGCGCGAACTTGCTGAGGAGACAGGCATCAGGGGTGTCCACATCATCCCCGGATGGAGCGAGCGGACCGAGTACACATTCACTAAATCCGGCAGGAAGGTGATGAAGCAAGTGCATTGGTTCCTAGCCGAAACGAATCGATTCGAGGTCCGCCTCAGCCATGAGCATACGAACCACCTCTGGCTTACATGGGAAGAGGCGGCCGAGCAGATTACCTTCGAGGCGGAGGTTCGCGTCCTCGATTCGGCGAAGCGCCATCATGGATCCGCAGGTGCTCGCTGATTAGTCACGGGCCCTGACTGGCGTCCAGAGGATTTCCGCATCGCCGAGGGTAGAGGTGCACCATCTGGAGAGCACGAAGAACCAGTCGCTCAATCGGTTCAGATAGGCAATCACCTCGGCCCGAATTGCCTCATCACCGTCTGATTCGCGGAGCGCGCACGCCTCCCTCTCGCAGCGACGAGCGACCGAGCGCGCGAGGTGCATCGTGGCGACGACCGGCGAGCCACCAGGCAGGAGGAAGGAGTCGATTGGCGCGAGATCTTCGCACCACCGGTTCATCTCCTCGACTAGACGATCGGCGTGCGCCTGCGTTAGGACACCCATCTCGTCGGGCAAGCCGCCAGGGGTCCCCGAGAGCTCAGCCCCCAAGTCAAACAACTCCTGCTGAACCCTCTGCAATGCGGGCCCAACCTCACGACGGACCGAGCGGACGGTGGCACGCTCACCACCATCCTGATGGTGACGTGGCAGCCTATCCATCTCCATCGCGACAAGGCCGATGATCGAATTCAGTTCGTCGATGCCACCGTAGACCCCGACTCTCGGGTGCGCCTTGCTGACACGCTCTCCAGTCAGCAGACTTGTCTCTCCGGCGTCGCCGCCACCGGTGTGTACCTTGGTGATTCGAACCATGCCGCTCAGTTGGCGGAGATGGCGCTTCGCCTTCAATCCCCTCCCGCGCCGGCCACGCGCCGCCCGGTGACATGGTTGGATATTCTAGAGGCCATCCAACCAAGGATGAGCACCCAAGCGACCAGTTCCACGACGATTGCTAGAACCGCAAAGGGCCCCATGGCACGCAGCATTATGGCTGCCTCGAAAGGCTCACCGTGGCGCCCCATCCAGACTGCTTGGAACATCAGATTGGCGCCGAACCAGATGGCAATCGCGGCTATGCTGAGATGACTACCAGTCCACACCTTCTCAATTCCACCGTGCATCTATGATCCCAAATTCAAATAGTGCTTCAGTGACTTATCAAACCCTGCCTCACTTGTTCAAGAAACCACTCGTTTCGGCCATTAATCGAAGATATCCATACCGGAATAACTCCGATCTCAAGCCGCACGGCTCGCCTTCCACTTTGCATCTAACGGCGCTCGAAGCGGCAAAGTCGAGTCGAATTATGCACCCGCTTCCATCATTCGGATTCGCCGCTCGCAACAGCCCCAACTCGCATCGGCACGGGGCGCATTCCAGAGGCACGTAGAGCCGAATCGATAGCTTCGATCCATTCTGTATCGACGGCTTCCCAGCCACCGTGCTGTCGAAGTCGTCGCTCGGCCGAGGTCAGAGCGGTATCCGCACCGCCACCGCCCGCCGCGTGGATGCGGCAGAGCGCCGCCTGCGACATCGCATCTAGAGCGGGGTCCTCCTCGCTCCACGCTCGCTCGAAGCAGATGATGGCACCCCTAGGTCCCTCGATTAGCCCACGTTCGAGTTGGATTAGGCCAGCCTGTGACCAGGCAATGCCGGGGATTCCGATGACTAGCCCCCGGAAGCAGAGGTACATGACAAGGGTGACCAAGGCCGATGCCAAGACGAAGCCGCCGACCTGCTGAACGGTCGATTGATTGGACCAGTCACGAGAGAGCATGGCAATGGCCCCACACGCGAGCAGGATGCTACCCAGTGGCGCCACTATCACATCGCGCTTCCAACGCGTCATCAACCTCGATCCGTGCCAAGTGGCGAGGAAGCCGACCACCATCGCCATCGCCATCGGCACCTCTGCTTCGGTGGGGCGGGGTCCGGCGCGAGCAATCGAGAGCAGGCCAGCGCACAGCAGGCAGGCGCTGGCAAAGTTCCTGCCATGGATGGGGAACGGCTGCTTCCGTCCGTACCACAGAGCAGCGAGGCCGATGCCGGCGAAGAGCGCAATCCATGTCTCCATCACGATGCGAACTGTGAGCAATCCCGTCATCAAAGGTCGCATGGAATGCGAAGCCGCCCGATTCCAAGTACTACTTCCTAAGGGGGCCCTTCTTCCAGTTGAATTAACGGTCCGGGTCAAGACCCAACATGTCCTGCAAGCTCCCTTGGATTTTGCTAGCGGCTTCATCGGCCGCCCGATTTGTAGTATGGCCGCTTGAAAACAGTTCACGCTTCGTCTCAACAACGAAGTCTATCTTCGGGTTGGCGAGGCACAACAGGAGGTTCGCGCCGACCGCCAAAGACGGCATCATGCCGATGATGAACAAACCGATGTACGGCCCGAACTTCCATAGATTGGATTCGAAATCACCCCATGGTAGCAGAGTCCAGAGATGGGGGAAGCACCAGAGCCAGAGAGCAGCCCAGATTAGTGAGATGGGCAAGGCGAAAATGAGCCCATATGTCTGCTGCTCCCATTCACTGGTGACCTTCTTGCCGCGCTTCACCATTACAGGTATCGCCAAGGCCGATGGTCCGATGGCTAGAGAGGTCAGCAGGATGGCCAACAAGAGATAGAACGCTGCGCCGCCGCCCGCAGTCAATCCCTCCACCCAGAAGAAGTCGAGATGCCAGACGTAGTAAGCGAATACCCACCAAAGAATCTGTCCCTTCATCAGGTTGCTAATTGTCTTGGTGTCCGCCTCCATGCGGGCACTGAATTCGGGATTGCTCATCTGTTGGTATCTAGACAAACCGCCATCCGAGTCATACTTCGGTTGGTACTTGTCCATGATTAACCAGTCAATGGCGACCTTATGGAATGAATGGAGCCAATCTTGCGAATAGCGCGGGTTATTCATAGGCGCCGCATCACGGTTCCGGGGAGGTATCGCCTCCTCGCCAGCCGGGCTTCCAGAACTCCTCATCATCGAGCCAACGCAACCATTCCTCACCATCGGCGCGGAGTAATCGGAATGCGCGGCGATCGAGACCTTCCAGCAATCCGTCGTCGAGATCTCCACGCCCGTGAGCCTCGATCCACTCGACCTGCATCTGCCGAACGATCCTCTGTCCCTCGGCGTGGTTGTCGAATGAGCGCTCGCAGGCTTCGCGCAACTCCTGAAGCCAACTTCCAGTCCCTCTGACATGAGGGTCATCAATCAGAGAAGCCTTCTTCCTGCCGAACGGCCACCATCCCATACCCCAACGGTCGCGTGGCCAGTGGAGAACCTTTGCCCAACTCTCATGGTCGCGTAGCCTATCCAACGGCCGTGGGCCGCATAGTCATCCACACGCATGGCCGTACCCGTGAGCGCGGCTACGCCGCCTTGATCCGCACCTATGCCGACCGCCTCTCCGGGCGGGGGGTGCGTCTCGAATCCCATTCGGGACGCATGTCACACGACGAATACCTGGGGCGTATCGAGTCGAATGCCGAAGGCGGGACGCTACTTCTGCTCGATGAGACCGGCGATGCTGCTTCGACGGCTTGGTTCGCCGATCGCTGGCGTGAATGGAGGCTCGACAGCGGCTCCGTCCACATCGCCGTTGGACCGGTCGATGGATTCGAGCCAGACGCACTGGAGCGTCATCAATCGATGTCTCTCGGACCGATGACGATGACCTACGAGATGGCGGCTGTGGTCTTACTGGAGCAACTGTACCGGGCGAGCGAGATCGAGCGGGGCTCAAGTTACCATCGTGACTGATACGCCACTCCACTGATGAGTCATAGGTTCCGAGCGCGGCGCTGTGCGTCTATGGCACAGATCGCACTCATGTGGACCACATCCCGCACACCATCCCCGCGCTGCAACACCTGAACGGGGTGAGCCATGCCGTTCAGGATTGGCCCCGTCGCTTCCGCTCCACCCAATCTCTGCAGTAACTTGTAGGCGATGTTCGCCGATGCGAGGTTAGGACAGATGAGGACATTGGCGGGTCCTTGGAAGTTCATGAACGGATATTCGCTCTGAATCTCTGGAATTAATGCGGTATCGGCTTGCATAGGCCCATCAATCACGAGATCAGGGTCCTCCATTCTAACAATCTCCACGGCCTTCTCGATTCTCCCGCTGCGCTGCTCTCTAGAGGAGCCGAAGTTCGAAAACGAGAGCATGGCGACAGTCGGCTCAACTCCGAATCGGCGGGCGATGTTGGCGGTCTGGATGGCGATTTGCGCGAGCGTCTGGGCGTCGGGATAGATGTTGATTGTCGCATCTCCGATGAAGAAGACCTGACCCTTCACAGTCACCATGTAACTGCCAACCAACCGGTCATCATCGCCCTCCGTGCCTAGGGTCTGCAGACATGGACGAAGGATGTTCGGGTAGTGCCTGTCGATTCCTCCAACCAAGCCATCTGCGTCGCCTTCGGCGACCATCATCGAGCCGAACCAGGTGCGCGACCGAAGGAGGCGAATTGCATCAGCGCGGGTGACGCCCTTCCTAGCACGGGCGATAGAGAGTACCTCGGAATACCTCGCCTTCCGCCTCGGATCCTCGCGAACATCGATGCAGGTGCAATCAAATTCGAGGCCTAGGTCCTTCTTGATTGCCTCGATTGTCGAGATTCTTCCGAGCAGGATGGGCTCGCATATCCCCTCGTGTATGCACTCCGCAGCCGCCTTCACCACGGTTCGATGGTCGCCCTCCGTGAACACAATCCGCTTCCGGTCACGGCGCGCACGGTCGATTACTGTCCGCATAATCGACCGGGTGAGCCCTAACCGGCTCTCCAACTCCTTCCGATAGGTCTCGATATCGAATTGGTCGGCGGGGATGCGCGCCACGCCTTCATCGACGGCGGCTTGAGCGACCGCGCTCGCCTCCCAGATGAGGACCCTCTCGTCGAACGGCTTCGGGATGATGTAGTCGCGGCCGAACTGAAGCTGCGCCCCACCGTACGCCGCCGCGACCCGGTCGGGCACCGGTCGTTTGGCGAGTTCTGCCAGCGCTTTTGTCGCTTCCATCTTCATCCGCTCGGTGATCTCGGTGGCGCGCACATCGAGAGCGCCGCGGAAAATGTAGGGGAATCCTAGAACGTTGTTAATCTGGTTGGGATAGTCAGATCTCCCAGTCGCGATGATAGCATCGTCGCGGACCGCTTCCACCTCCTCCGGCATGATCTCAGGCGTCGGGTTCGCAAGCGCGAATACTAGGGGATCCTTCGCCATCGAAGCGATCATGTCTCCAGTGATGAGTCCGCCTTTGGATAGGCCTAGCATGACATCAGCGCCGACCAGCGCCTCGGCCGGCCCACCATCCGGAAGATCGCGGGCGTACGGCTCCTTGTATTGGTTCAAGCCCCCCTCTTCGAGCCGTGACCGAGTCAGTATCCCTTGGGAATCACATAGGATGAGATTCTCCATCTGCACCCCTAGTCGGATGTAGTGAGCGGCACAGGAAAGGGCCGATGCACCGGCACCGATGATGACGACGCGAACGGCCTCGGCCGACTTCCCGACCACTTCGAGACCGTTGAGAAGCGCCGCGCCGGAGATGATTGCGGTGCCGTGCTGGTCGTCGTGCATAATCGGCAAATCGACCTCCTCGATCAATCGTCGCTCGATCTCAAAGCATTCAGGGGCCTTGATGTCCTCTAGATTGATGCCGCCGAAGGTGGGAGCGATTCGCTTCACCGTCTCGACAAATGCATCGACATCAGTCTCGTCCACTTCGATGTCGAACACATCGATGTCAGCGAACGCCTTGAACAGCAATCCCTTGCCCTCCATCACCGGCTTGCCTGCCAGCGCCCCGATGTCACCGAGGCCCAGCACCGCGGTGCCGTTGCTAATCACCGCGACGAGATTCCCCTTCGCGGTGTAACGGTATGCAGCAGCGGCATCTTCCTTGATTTCCAGACATGGATATGCGACGCCAGGTGAATAGGCAAGGGAGAGTTCCCTCTGTGTCGAGTGCGGCTTGGTCGGTTCTACTGTCAACTTCCCGGGCGGCTCATTGGCGTGGTAGTCGAGCGCATCCCTCCGAAGCCTCTTATCGTCCATCGCGAACACTCTCGGGACTTCTCTGCGCGGCCTTGTGCCTATGGCTCTTCGCGCGTTGGAGCCTCAATTCCCACTGGTATTCCATCCCCAGATGAATCCACCAGCATCCGCCGGTCACCTCATTTGGTCGAACGCTCCCGGAGGCGTCAGGTGGCGACCATGGGAGAGGGATATCGAGTGCGGAGAACGAGGATAGTCGGTACGATTGGACCAGCATCTTGCGATGAGGAGACGATTGGTCAATTGATCGATGAAGGAATCGACGTCTGTCGATTGAATTACAGCCACGGAACCCATGAGTGGCGTGGAGAATTGGCCGAGCGGATTCGCAAGGTCGCGGCCAAGCGCGGCCGCCCCATCGGTCTTCTGGCCGACTTGCCCGGACCGAAGTTGCGGCTCGGCGTTTTCGAAGGCGCCCACCCGCTCCGATTGGGCGCCACCGTCACTCTGTACTGTGGAGTGGAGGAGATGGCTGACGCCAACGAGACCCGGCTGCCGGTTCCCTACAAGGGACTGGCGGAGGAGTTGCGCGCTGGCGACCCAGTGCTGCTGAACGACGGCGTCCTCAGATTGGAGGTAGTATCCGCGGACGGTGAGAGCGGCGAGGTCGTCTGCACGGTTATGGAGGGCGGCCCGATTACCCAGAGGAAGGGAATCAACGTCCCCGGTACCGTAGTCAAGCTCCCCGCGGTTGGGCCCCGTGACGAGGATGCATTGGAACATGCGATCTCAATCGACATCGATTTCGTGGCGGTTTCGTACGTTCGGAATGCAGCCGATATCGAACCGGCGCGCCGAATGCTCGACGAGGCTGGATGCCGTGCCCACCTCGTCGCTAAAATCGAGCACCCCTCAGCGCTGGCAGAGTTGGACGGAATCCTCGACATTGCCGATGCAGTGATGGTCGCCCGAGGCGATCTCGGCGTCGAAATTCCTCCTGAAGAGGTCCCCCTCGCACAGGAGCGGATAGTTATGGCCGCGCGCAAGCGCGGCATGCCGGTCGTCGTCGCGACGCAGATGCTCGAATCGATGATTGAGCAGGCACGACCGACCCGGGCCGAGGTCAGCGATGTCGCAAATGCCATCCGCCACGGCGCGACCGGTGTGATGCTGTCCGCCGAGACCGCGGCGGGTGCCCATCCGGTCGCTGCACTAGCAACGATGCGAAGAGTTGCCGAGCACGCCGAAGCGGAGTGGCCGGCCGATCTTGCATCGCCAATCGACGCCTCTCTCCTACACACTCGAGCGGTCGCTCACGCCGGCGTCGAGTTGGCACGAGCCAGCGGCGCGGCACGGCTACTGGTCGCGACCGAGGGCGGCAACGCCGCGAGGTTGGTCGCTGCCCACGCCCCTGAGATGCCGGTCACCGCAGTGACTGCGTCGGTGAAGGTAACCCGTCAGGTGACTCTGGTTCCGGGAGTCGATTCAGTCCTCGTCGAGGAAGCGGAGCGCGGCAGCACGACAATGCTCTCCGCATTGCTGGCTCTGTTGGAAGATGGCAGGCTGTCCGCCGGCGATCGAGTGGTCGCGATTAGCGGCTCGCCACTGGCAATTAGCGGACCCACGAGCACCGCCCGTCTCTACCGGATTGATGACAATGGTCGCGTCGTCGGAGACGAGTGAGATTACTTTCGATATCCCTGCGAATGGGTGCTGGTTGACGGCGTTTTGAGTCAGCCCCTTCATCAGTGCCATACTCCGTCTAGAGAGGTTTCGAATGTCCGGATTCGTGGGAGGATCAACACCCGCTCTGGAAATGGTGTTTTCAGAACAGCGCTCTCGCGCATGTACCCGCGCGCTTGATAAGGAACCGCAATCGGATGGCGAGCATGATTGGTGGTGTTGGACAGCATGAGGGGTCACACCGCCGGACAGCGAGCACGCTGGTTCTACTGATGCTCGCATGCTCCCTTTCCGCTGCCATGTCGGCACCACTCGCTGGAGCGCATACGAGTTCCGTCACCGAGTGGTCCCAAAATGGATACAACGACACCGGCTGGATTTTGCTGGAGGCTACCGGCGCCGATTCCGCCAATGGAACGATGGCGATGGCAGATCTCTTCCAGACTTTCGCGCCAGGCTCGCAGATTTCCAACCTCACCTTCGAGATGAGGGTGAACGGCAGCCAAGGGGTATGGGCTGACCAGCCGCAATTGACGATGATGGACATCCAGAGCCCAATTCTCGATTGGCGAGGTGAGGGTGACCTCGGTCGCCAGAACAGTTTCGCCATCGGCGGCGATCCGCACAGTGGTCGTCTAACTCCTACCAGTGACACCGGTGCCGCTTGGGTGCTGCCAGCGGGAGCGACAATCGAAGACCTCGTTATCGAGGCGCTCCGTCCGGTCGATCCGTTCATCTCGTTCGATGCAATCGATGTGGATATCCGTGCCTCTGCCGTTCATCCCACCGATGGCCGGCTCTGGGTCGCTTTCGACGACGCCTTCGGCACCATTGATGCCAACAACGATCCCTGGGTAATCGATGTCGAAGAGGAAATCAGCATTCTGGATATTGCTATTGATCCGGTTGCTGGACGACTTCTCCTAGCGTTGGAGAACGGCACCATAGAGAGCCGGGACATCAACAGTGGTGCCCATCTAGGGAATCTTCCTGCTATCAATCTCTCAGGAATGAGTTCCTTCGCTTCCGGTTCGGTCGCCTACGTCCTCGACGTCGATTCGACCGGAACAGTGTGGGCCGGCGTGCTCTGCGCTCTCACCAGCCTCTCCTCGGGAGACCTAGTTTGGTCGTATGAGAGCAGGCTGGGTGGCGGGCAGGATGATTGCCAATCAGGAACAGGCGATCAGGCCGGCGGCACCCTCGACATCAAGCCGACTGACATCCTGATCGACGGCAGCGACATTTACGTCGGCACTGCCAGACACGGAGTGCTCCTGTGGGATGGCAGCAGTGCGACATTCTGGAACACAGCAGGCCCCATGACCAGCGATGAGATCCTCGGCTTCGCACAGGCAGGCGACCATCTTCTCATCGCAACCCACGATGCGGGCGTCGTACGCTGGGACACCAACACTGATTCATGGCTCGCCACATGGTCTTCCTCGAACTGGCTCGCCGACGACCGCATCCATTCGATCTCGTATCAGGCTGGCTGGGTCCACATCCTGGCGGGTGACACCGTCCATGCATACGACACCGCTTCGCTCTCATTCGCTTCGAACGACCGTATCGACACCATCGGGCTGGTTTTGGACGGTGGAGATCTAATCGCTTGGAATCCCGGCGGTTCACGTGGGCCAGCCAATGCCACCGTGCTCGTAAGCGATGGCTCTGGGACCCTAGCCAGACTTGAACCGGCCTCATCGCCCAATCTAGTCGACAATCCAATCGTCGCCAGCGGCCCGACCTCAAACGACATGCACTCGGTCGTGCGTGTCGGCGACATCGGCTGGATAGGCGGCGACGGCTACATCGACCGCTATGACTTCTCAATCCAGCGATGGCTGCCTCCCATCGTCACTGAGACAACCGGCCTCTCAATCGTGCATGGCAATGGCGTTGTCTATCTCGGCACCATCGATGATGGGGTGATGGCCTACCACACCAACGGTACCGTGTATGGTCATTGGACCGAGGTGGACGGCCTTGGGGCGGACATAGTCAGGAGCGTGGCATACGACACTGCGACCAATCTTTTGGTCGCTGGTCACCCCCAATCCGGTTTCTCGATTATCGATGTGATCAATGGCAGTATCGAGACGGTGACGATGCGTGATGACATTGATTCTAACTTCATCACGGACGTCGCCACTCGCAATGGCATTGCCTACCTAGCGACCGAGAACAAGGGTGTGATGCGGTACGACCTCACTACGGACACCGTTCTCTCTTCGTGGAACTCTTTGGGCGCGGACAACCTCAACAGCGCGCCAATCGCCACCGACGGCAGCACAATCTATCTCGGGCTCGAGGGCTTCGGGGTCTTGGTCTACGACAGAGTGTCAGGAGACATCATCGACCACTGGATGGCTCCTACCAATGGCGCCGGTCAGGTGAACCAAGCGACTAGACTGCCGAGCAATAACGTCCGAAGTCTACATTCCGATGCGAATGGTGGAGTGATCATCGGTACTTCGCAGGGAATGGCACGATGGAATGGGCAGAGCATCCAGGAATTCAACGCAGGCCGCCCGACTTGGAACAGTCCCCGGGAGTTCAACTCGGTGACCAGCACCACAACTGATGTTTGGGCGGCGACCAATGCCGGAGTGTGTCGCTTCGACTACACCTACCAACTCGACGAATGCTTCAACGAGGAAGATGGATTGCCAGCTACTTACGCACTCGAGGTCGACCTAATCGGCACCAACACACTCTATGTTGGAACCTACGAAGGCGCCGCGGTGTTCGCGACCAATAACGACACAGTGATCGATGTTTGGACTGCCGGTGACCCGACCGGCCAATCCCAGGTAGTGGTCGTCGGTGACATAGCATATCTCGGCATGCAGAACGTTGGCGTCGCCAGATACAACCTCACCTCCGGCGAATGGCTGCAGGCTTGGGATGGCGACCAAGGCATTCTGCGCGACGACGACGTCACGGCGATTGCGCCGGGAAGGGCCGCGAACGACATCTGGGTCGGGGGCGAATTCGGCCTCACTCGCATAGACGTGGTGAACGAGACCGTGGAGGACGATTGGGACCAAGGGACGAATGCAGGCGGCCCGACTCTCTCAAACAGCGAACCGGCTGAGATGGTCATCGTCGATGACGCGCTCTACTACTCACTGGAGCAGAGCGGTTGGACGAGCAACGACAACATCTACCGCATCGATCTGACCAATGATACCAGCAGTACCATCGATGCCGGGCAGCGTATCGGCACTTCTGGAATCGTGTACGGCCTCAATGTAGTCGGCGACCAAGTGTGGATCGGCGTAGTCCCACAGCAGTGGTGGAATGGCGACGGGACGATAGTGCGCTGGAACGACACGGCTGATGACTGGGATGACGACCTCGACAACTCCGGCTCCATCGAACGCGTAAACGCCCAATACATCGGCGATTGCTTCCCCCTCGACCCCGCCGACTGCGAATTGTGGATTTCCTACGGAGACAACATCCTGCGCCGAACCTTCGCAGCAAACGGCACGCTGATTGCCTCTTGGGACAACATGACCGGGCCGTTGCGGGGCATCGTAGAATGGCAGGACATCGTATATCTGGCGAGCAACGACGGAGTGGTTCGATACAATCGGACAAGCGGCGAGTGGCTCGCTACTTGGACCGAAGGCAATGGCCTACCGAACAACAGTGAGGAGTCGATTACGGCGATGGAGGTCATCGGCGATGATTTGTGGATATCATCGATGACATCGTCTTCCTGGAACACGAACTCAAAGATTCTGCGCAAGAATGGGACCAGTGGCGCTTGGACCACCACGAATATCGGCAGCGGCGGCATTCCGAGTGGTTACGGAGCGGACATCCTTGAGTGCGCAGGCCATGTCCATGTGGCAATTGGACGAACATCTGGTTGGGGCAGTCAGGGTGGAGTCGCTCGCTACGAAATGGATACGGGATCATGGAACACATCTTGGACCACCCAAGGCCGCAACAGCCTGCCGAACGACGACGCTCGGGCGATTGCTTGCGATGAGGGTCATGACATCGTCTATGTTGGATTCAACACCGAGAACACCGGGATTGCTCGGTTCTCCTATCCTCAGGATTCGTTCCTGCCAACATTGACGACGCAATCGGGTATCTCTGGAGGTGCCGTGTTCCCCGGTGGAATGCTGCACGACAACAACATGCTGCTCATCTCTCACCTGATGGAGAACGGCGATGGTGGATTCTCTCTGATTGGGACGAATGGCGCCCAGACCGGCAGTGGCAATCACGTCGATAGAGGAATGGACGCATGTTCCGTCGAGCGCGCTCCGACCGCCACCGGCGTACCAGCCTACGCGATTGGCAGGGCGGGTGGCACGGCTGGCTACAGCAGGGTCGATTGGCTCGACCTCACGAATGGTTTCATTCCTGCCGGAATCGATGACCATGCCGATTTGACAAGCGGACGAATCGTGGAGATACTGGCCAATGAGACCCATGTCTGGGTGATGCCGACTCAGGACTTCGGCTCGAACACAGGCTCTTCGGTCCTTGAGGGAGTTATGCTGCCCAACGGATCGATATCATGGACACGAGCGTTCCAATTCGCGTATGCCCAGACAAGCGAGATGCTGCTCGATGGCGAAACCCTCTGGGTGACTACGAACGCTTGGGGTCTCGTCAAGGTCGATCTCACTACCGGTAACATGCAGGGAGTCGGGTCCGGATTCCACTGGGTGCATGATGGAATAGCAAAGTACGGTAATGATTTGGTGATTGGTTTGATTGGCACCGAGGCGACAGCCGCCGGGGTGCAAGTATTTGATCCAGCGAGTAGCATATACACGGATGGAAGATTGATGGCAGCTCTGCCGAGTAACATCGTCCTCGACTTCGCGGAGCACGACGGAAGAATCTGGATAGGGACATTCGCTGGTATCGGCGTCTGGAACCTCACCCGCAATGATTGGGACGATCCATTCACCACACTCGACGGGCTCCTGTCCTCGGTAGTCCAGGAGTTGATAGTGACCAACGGTGAACTATGGATAGGGTCGAGTGCCGGCCTCTCCAGATTCGATGCCACATCGATGAATATCATCCAGACCATGACTCGCGCAGATGGCTTGATTGGGACAAAGGTCAGCGGCTTCGCTTACGCAGCGCCGGCGACGGTCACGACGCCACAAGGTCAAGTTATCCAATGGCCAGCGACGATGTTCGTGGCGCATGACGGCGAAGGAGTGACTCGACCGGGAGCGAGCGAAATCGACATCGGGTCTCTCTCGGTCACCGACATTTATCCAATCGACTTGCTGCCTTCAAACATCGTCATCTGCTTGGCTAGCGACGCTTGGGGCGTCCACATCGCGACGAGTTCAGCGCCGATTATCCACTGGAACGCCTCGTCGGGATCAATGGAGACCGGAGTATCACCATCTTTCTTGTCGGGTTGGCCCCCACGGGAGATGTCGAGCGACGGCACCACCCTCGGCATCATCACAGCAGCCGGTAACGACCTATTGTCCGCACGTGGATCCCATCAGGTAATCAAATCCAGTTCGATAGTCTCACTTCAGGATGGCTTCATCGATAGCGGGGGGGCGATCTTGGTCGGTCCGTACGGGATGTTCGCCTTCGGCCCCGCACCGGCATACACCGAGTTGGAGAGGCATTCGATGCGGCGCTCAGAACCCCTGAATGTCCTATTTGGCGGCCAGACTCATGATTTGACCGATTATACTCGGCCGGGAACGAAAGTCGTGCTGGCTAACCCTGATGATTCTTGGACGGTTGGTGAGACCGGGGCCGCTGGACCGAACGGAATCAGGATGACCCAGCAGACACTTACGATGCTATCGCCGGTCGAGGGAGCGGCCACTTGGGTGAAGACGCACAACCTCAACTACAGTGGTACATGGGATCTCGCAGAACTCGATGACACCCTAGAGGATCGATTGCAGACCGCCATCCGCAACGCCGCCCTCTCAGAGGATGGGCGCTCCGTCCATATCCAGATGCAGTCACCTCAGAATGGATCTATGTGGATCCGCATGACATATGACTGGTTGCGGGTCGAGCAACCGACCGAGATAGTCGATCTGTACGATCGGCCGAATGATGGTGGTGGCGTACTCGTCGCCTCTTGGTCACCATCCGCAGACCATGGATGGGTCGCATACCGGCTCTATCTTTGGGAGGTCGATACTGACAGACCAATCGATTGGGAGCCGACCCAAAGCAATCTCGGGAGCATGACGTACGACCTCAGGTCCGCTTCGTGGACCGAGACGATGGCCGAACTCACCACTGCCGAGGGATTGCCACTTGTCGATGGCGCGACCTATCGAGCAGCGATTGTCATCGAATACGCGGGCGGCCAACTAGGCGTTCCGGCGACTTTTGAGAACGCGACCATTCCGACCGACGAGGTACCTATTCCTCCAGCATGGGCCGACGCAGGCCCTGATCCCGACGGCGCCGATGGCGACCTCATCGTCGAATGGGCTCGTTGCACGGAACTGGACGCAGCGTTCACTCGCCTTTGGGCGATGCCATTTGAACTCACATCAGCAGTCGCTCTGCCACAGAGCGATGCAATCAGCGTGCCGTTCGACGAGTTGAACACGACCACGCTGGAATTGGAGGCAGGTCAACCATACTGGATTGCCTTGGTATGCGTCGATCAGAGCGGACAAGCCGATCTGCCTAACGCCATCATCGTAGGTCCAGTCGTTCCGACCGGAGGCGTGGATGATGGAACTCCACCCGCTCCACTGGAGAATGTGACCGCTGAAGATGCAAAGGACGACGAAGGCGGCCGAATACGCGTCTCTTGGTCGCCCAGCGACGAGTCCGACTGCGCTTGGTACACCATCTACATCGAGCCTGCCGATGACATGATTGTGACCAATGTCACCAGTTTCTCGACCGCAGCGATTGTTCCGGATTGCAACGAGTCATCTTGGGTCATCGATTCGATTGGCGGCGAGGCGTTAGTAGACGGAGTCGTCTACCGGATTGCCGTGGTCGCCTCGGATGCTTGGGACAATGCCGACCTATGGAACGTCTCGATTGTCGAGGCGAGCGCGATTGCTGATGGCACAGGTGGAGCCGATCCACCTGAGCGGGTCAGTGGCCTTGAGGCGTGGGACCATCCAGCCGATGACGGAACTGCGATAGATGTTGCTTGGTCGCCATCCGGTGCCTCCGACTTCGGCTTCTATGTTGTATGGGCCTCCGAACATCCCGTCGATTCAGTCGGGCCAAAGTGGAGCGCCTGTGAGGATGATCCAGTCGAGTGCGGCCTGCTCATCGTCGATCAGCGCTCCATGGTTCGCAACAAGCCGCTCGAAGTAATACTGACCAGTGCCCTGTACGGAGGTGACGGCCTAGGCGGTGCGTCGGCTTCCGACATTCGACCCGGCGTTCCGTTGCATGTCACCGTGACCGTGCACGATGTCAAGGGTAACGCGTTCCTTACGAGGCTCGCCGATCACTCTGTCATCGTCACCCCGGTCGACAACAGAGGAGATGTGACGCCGCCGACGAGGCTCGATGCACCCGACCTTGAGGATCGACCGAACGATGTCGGTGACGGTTTGTTGCTGACCTTCCCACTCTCCACCGCCAGCGATCTAGATCGTTACGATGTCTATGCTGACGTCGTGCCATTCGACAGCGTCGGCGAGCGACTGCCAGCGATGTCAGTCGATCGGATGCCAGACTTGCCTACCAACCTAACCCAGCTCTCCGACCGGCGCGGTCTCTCTCCGGGTGTGATGGTGTGGGTAGCGGTGGTGCCAGTCGATACCAACGGCAATGCCTACACAGATGGCCTTCTAACATCCAACCTCGCTCCTATTGATGACAGTCAAGTCGATCCTGGCCTGCACATCCCCGTGGTAACCGGGGTGGAAGGTGGATGGACAGATGGGGGCTCAGGCATCGAGGTAATCTGGGAAATTCTCTCCGACCCGGCCGTGCGAAGCTACTGGATTTACGTCTCGGAGAGTCCGTTCGAGGACACCCGCAACGCCACCCTCGCCGAAGCATACCTGCAGGGAACTCGATGGGTTGTCAGCGAGTTGAACGGCAGCGACATCGACAATAAGACAGCGTACCACATCGCGGTGGTCGCCTTCGATGGTGAGGTGCATCGCTACGGGGTTGAGTCGGTGCTCGTCGAAGCGTACGAGCCGGAGAACGCCGGTCCGCCAACCGGTAGCGAACCCGCCGCTTGGTGGTCGGCGGGGCTGGGCCTGAACTCGGTCATAGGCGTGCTGTTGCTATCCTCCATTCTAGGAGCACTCGGTGCCATCATGGCAGGTAGGATACGAAGCCGCAAGCCGAAGCCTTGGGAGTTGGCAACCCCTAACTTCGGGCTGCCGCAAGAGGACTGGGGCAATGATGGGTTCGACGCCGATCTGAGCGATGTCGCTCCACCGGTGCCTGCCGTCGCTGCCACGGTTGCCCCGGTGGCGACCTACGACTACCATCAGCAGACAGCTCGGGATATCAGTCAGCAGTACTCGCTACCGAATGTCGATACTCTGGTTCACGAGGCGCGCCATCACGACGCCAACGCCGACCAGTTCCTCGATGAGAGCGAACTGCGTTCCGCAGCCGAAGCTCTCCGATCCGGCAATCAGCAATCGGACGATCTCGACATGTCGTTCCTCGACGATTTACTGTGAATGTGACTCGGCCGAGTTCGTCTTGGGGTTGGAAGGCTCCTTGAAGCGGCGGCCGCGTTCGGATGACGATGGCGCTCGATGCTAAGGCACGTGTCTTCACGACCATACCGTTTGACGGTGGAGATGGTCTGCTCGACCCCGCCGCTCATATCGAGAGGCTCACATCGCACGCCGAGCGATTGGGCATCGTGGTGCCGGCTGACCTAATCGAGCGAATGGCGGACCTCTTGCCCGCCGCCCGAGAATCTCTCGTGGATCAACCCAACGACCGGCCTTCGCCGCTTCAGCCTCCGGCGCTCTTGCGGGTTGAGGTCAACCGTGGGGGCGGCATCCGTCTTTTTTCTCGTCGTCCTCGGACGATCGTCGATGCATCCGAGGTCCGCGCCATCGCTCATCTTGCCCCCCGCTTCGCACCTGATGTCCTAGGTACGAAGCACGCGGATTGGAACCCCTACGATGATGCTCGCACGAGGGCTAGGGAAGCGGGGTGCGAGGTTGCCCTTCTCGTCGCTGATGGTGCGATTGTCGATGCCGATAGGGCAGCGCCATTGCTACTTGATTCGGATGGGGTCGCTTACTGTTCTCGTTCCGATGGAGGAGGGGTCGATTCGTTGACCTTGGTCGCGCTCTCATCCGCAATGGAGGATTATGGGATTCCTCTTCGGGAGGCGCTTCTGACGAGACGAATGGTCGCCCGAGCAGCCGACCTAATCGTAGTCGGTTCGGGAATCGGTGTTGCGCGCATCGTCGATATAGACGGACAACCGGTCGGTGCACAGGAACCATCCGCCCTGTTCAAAGCGTGTGCCAATCGTCAGGAGGAGCGGCTGGCGACAGGATGGACTAGGCTGCAGGAGGTGGGCTGAATGAGAGGCGAAGAAGCGACGATGGTCTACCGCTCGATCGATGTTCCAGATGATCCGGAGATTGCACTCACCGTGACCGAGCGCTGCCGCAGCCTTACTTCCTCCCTCGGTCTCGATGCATCGCCCGATGAGCTACTCCTCCTTTCTGGCGGTCCAATCAGCGACATCTCGAGGATGTCGCTAATCGCAGGCCCACCGAGAACCAGAGTCCTGCTCCGCCAACCAGATGAGGTGGAATCTCCGGTTCAGGGCAGCGCTCTGGAAGGATCGCTCAATCTCTCGACACCCCCTCACCTCTCTCTCACGATCCAGAAATGGTCGAATGGGTGGCAGGACGAATTACACCAATCGGTCGAGAATCTCGCAGCTGCCCTCGATACCGTGGCGCGCCTGCAACCTCGATTGCCACCGTCGGGTCGCATCGAGGCCCAGCAAACCGGCGGCTGCCATCTAGTCGAAAGCATCGATGTGCGCCCAGGCGCCATCGCAGGCTTGCTCGGCTACGACCTAGGTCGCTGGACGCAACCCGTGGGCCTAGCCTCACCCCCACTCCCTGGCGAATTACTCGGTTTGTTGTATGTGGTCGAGGCGTGGGTGTTACACGATCGAATCAATCGGAGATTGTGTCTTGTATCCTCCCCAGACCACCCTTGGTCCAATCTCTCTCTCGATGAACTTCTATCCCCAATCTCATCCGTTGAAGAGCATCCCCGTACCGCCTGCGCCATCGAATCGCAGTCAGATGAGGACCATGCGAACAGGGTCAAGGATGCGATTGAGGCGATTCAAGGAGGTCATCTATACCAGTTGAATTACGGTCGTCGCTGGAGTGCGCCACTGGCAGAAGATCCGTGGCGAATCATGCGTCGTCTCTCGGAGCAGAATCCCGCACCTTACGCTGGTTGGCTGCATGCTCGCGATCTCGGCATCGCGATTGCCTCATCGAGCCCCGAGTCGTTGTTGGCGATTGACGGGAGGACGATGCGGACGCGCCCAATCAAAGGTACGCGTCCTCGCGGCGCCGACCCAGCCTCCGACCGGCTACTTATGCGCGAAATGATTGCTTCACGCAAGGAAGTCGCCGAGCACATGATGCTCGTCGATCTTGAGCGCAACGACCTCGGGAAAATCGCCTCTCCAGGAAGCGTCCGATGGAGTGATTGGAGAATCGAAGCGCTGCCTCAGGTGCAGCACATGGTCAGCGAAGTGGTCGCCGATCTCCATCCCGATTTCACCCTATCCGATGCCCTTCAAGCGGTGTTCCCTGGCGGCAGTATCACCGGCTGCCCGAAAGCGGCGACGATGGCCGCGATATCGGAACTTGAAGCGGCACCCCGGGGGGCGTGGACCGGTTCACTCGGAATTCATGACCCCCGCTGTGGAATGGCACGCTGGAACATCCTAATCAGAACGTTGGAGGCGAGGCAGGAAAGCAATCAGGCCGATGCGAATGCAGCGTGGTTCGGCAACGTCCAAGCAGGCGGTGGGATAGTCGTCGAATCCTCGCCAGCGAGAGAGGTCGAGGAGGCGCATTGGAAAGCAGCCGCCCTCCTCGACGCCGCATGGTCCGGTAGGATTGCAGGAATCGAGTCACCACCTTTGGCAGCCGCATCAATGACCGCGATAGCGCCGATCAACGAGCGCACCACATCCCTTCTGGAGCGTTTGGATGCGGAGATTGCGACCGCAGTGAGGCTGGCAGGAGCACCTCCTATCGCCGTAGGTCGAATCGATGAGTGGTCACCAGAAGCCGATTCACCAGAGCACGAGGGCGCCTCCTGCCTGCTAGTTGACAATCTCGATTCGTTCACTTGGAACATCGCGCACGCCGTCGCCGAATTAGGCATGGATGTCACCATCGTTCCCGGCAGAGGACCACAAGCGCCCGCCGCTGATCACCCTTCCGTTCTCGCTCTAATCGAGTATCTCCAACCGTCCCACATCATTCTCGGTCCTGGTCCTTCGACCCCGGAGGCATCTCCGCTCACCCTAGCCATCGCTCGGCTCGCTCTCGATCCACCAACGGTAGAATTTCCATCCTTGCTCGGACTCTGCCTCGGCCACCAAGCCCTCGGGATGGCGGCGGGCTGGGTTCTCTCTCGAGCTGAGGGAGGCGCGGTACACGGCGTCCCATCCCCCATCGACCACGACGGCACCGGATTGTTCGGCAGCGTAGAGGGACGCGCGACGATGATGCGCTACCACTCCCTTACGATACAATCACCCGAACCGAACCGAACCACACCCTTGGTCGCCAACGCCTGGTCACCGGCCGGAGAGGTCATGGGAATTCGACATCCCGAACGGGATATCCATGGGGTGCAATTCCACCCGGAGTCGTGCGGCAGCCCGGATGGTCTTGCCCTCCTCCAGAGATTCCTCTCAATCGCTTCCTGAGATACTTGCCACTGGTCCCTACCGCAGCGTTGAAGGAGCCGTTCACGGTCGCCTTCACTGGAGGAGTGCGATGCCCGCCTGCCGTCTCTGCAGAGGCAACTATCCTCAGGACCAGTTCATCACTGGTAACGGCCCGCGCTATCTGGTCTGCGCTCGGTGTGGCGTCGAGCAGGGTATTGTGTCGCGAGATGAGGTTCCGCAACTTCTCGACGAGCAGACCGCGCGCGAGCGGACCCTCCTCTACGCCCGCCGATACGGCATATGGGCAACTCTTCTCGGAGCGTGGACCCTTTGGATCACGCTCGCCCAAGACATCGCCGTTTGGACGACGGCACTGCTCATCACACTGATTTTCGCTACCTTAATCCTCCCCGTTCGCCACATCCTAGGGACCCCGAGATTCAAGGCAGAGCTCAGACGATTAACGCCTTGATGCGTCCGCACAAACATTCGTCAAGCCCGCTCCTCAACCCTCTCCACAGGGTATTTGGAGTGCGGTTCGACCCGATGCGTCCGCCCAAACCCTCTAAATACGGTCACAAAGAGCCGGTTTGCAGAGGGAACACTGGGTTCCCTGTGAACGAACCGTGCTGGAATGGCGATAACGGGAGGACGAACGAGGGCGGAGCAGGAGTACGAGGGGGTGCACCGTAACGGTGCACTTGGCGAAGCGCCAGCCCTTGTCTCCGGACCGACCAAGCGATTTGGGCCCCAGCGTGAGCAACGCCAACTCCCGGAGCGTGACACCGTTTGGATCGAGATGATCCGAGCGGGTACGACCGGAAAGAGAGAACGGCGGGTTCTCTGAAAGAAAAAGCATACTGGAAGTAAACGAAATGATGCAAATGAAGAAGAATGCGAGCATGTTGATAGCGCTGCTCATGGTGCTGATGGCGGCATCCAGCGGAGTCTCCGCGGATGGTTCCGACCCGCTCGACCCCTCCGATGGTGGGGCCGACTGGGACGGTGACGGCCTGACGAACGCCGAGGAGCAGTCGCAAGGAACGGATATGACGAAGGCCGACACCGATGGCGACGGCCTCCCGGACGGTTGGGAAGTGGCCCATGGCCTCAACCCGAACTCCGGTGGGGACGCCAATGCCGATGGTGACGGCGATGGTCTGACGAATGCCCAGGAGTACGCGCGCGGGACCAACCCGAACAGCGCGGACACCGACGGTGACGGACGACCAGACTCGACAGACCCGTTCCCGAACGACCCCAATGACGGCGAGTACTCGGACTCGGACGGCGACGGCATCCCCGACGCCTATGATCCGGATTACGCCGGCCACGATGAGGGCACCGGAGACGGTGGCACGAATGGTGGTGGTGGATCCGACCAGGACGGCCAGGGCCAGCAGGGCCAAGATCAAGGCCAAGGCCAAGGTCAGGGCCAAGGTCAAGGCCAAGGTCAGGGCCAAGGTCAGGGCCAAGGTCAAG
>CAZPCY010000012.1:0-29127 GCA_964585295.1 uncultured Candidatus Poseidoniales archaeon
GCTTTACACAAAGTCACAAATTGCCTAATTTTTCTGAAATCGGTTGCAGACGCTAGTCACTGAACAAGCCCTATGCTCATGCCATGTTATGTCGAAAGCTGGATTAATCTTGCAATAATTCTTCAGTCCAAATGTGATATGTTGTTTCAGTTCGCCCTTCTAATCTCCACTCCTTTCGGCCATTGAGAGATTGGGTTCTAATTACTGCAACTGCAGCAGTTGGGCTATTGAATTGCACATCTTGTGTGAATTCCAAGAATTTTGGATCCCCAGAATCTTTCAATATCCCACTCTCAATTAATTCTTCACGGCGTCTACGGTGTCCTTTATGCATAGAATTTGACACCTCTTTTCGGGCCTTGCTACCCGATAATACAACAAAATCTCCATTTGGCAACACTATCGCATTTGCTGGAACTCGACCATGTATTAGAGTGAAATTTGTCCCACCGTCCGGTAAGTCAGCTTCACTGATTACCTCACTATCCTTTTTCTTCACAGTAGCCCTTTTCTTGATAATTACAGGCATCTGAGTAAATAAATCACAATTTAATATTGGTAAAAGTAGTAGAATGTTGGTCACGAAGTGTTCCATATCAGCAATGTCTGATTCAGGGAGTTGTGGCGCTGGTGGTGCAGTACCATTTAGAACAACTGAGCGACGATTTCTTTGGGCAACTTGAATCAATCTTGATTCTAAATATCTGACATGTGATTTTGTCAACTTTTCATCGCGACTAGAAAAAGTGTAGACAGTGTGCCAAAATTCTTTGTCTCTGTCGTGAGCCCTAATTCTACTCCAAATTCTATCTCCTTCACCAATATACAATGCTGGCCGATTCTGTTCGGAATCCTCGCCAAGTAGAACATATACTCCTGAACGTTGCACTTCGTCTCTTGAAGACAAATCAGATAGTCTAGTTCTTGGACAAACTACCGTTTGTCCTATCCAATTAGAAAGGGTAGCAGTTCTAAGCCCATGTGGGTCTCCATCAACAAGAAATAGATTGATGCTAATTGGCTTGGCCATATTACTGGTAAAATGTTCTACTTCAACAGTTCTTCGTTTCCTCTGCTGGGACATAGTCACGATTTGGCAATGTAATTTGGATAGGGATCAATTAATCTTCTGAACCTGATTTCATCCAGGACTGAGTGAAATGATGGTCGGCCTAATCCTGCAGAAGGAGATGGAAGTGATGGATTCCTCTCTCCATCTCTGGCGAGTACCTGCCTCTGTCATACGCGACTGATCCGACCCCCCGCTGACACGCCTCGACCACCATCTGGTCCTCCAACTCGACCTTGTCGAGATCACCGCCCGCCCCGGCACCGAGCAGTTCTGGATCGGAAACATACCCCCGGTACACCAACCTCGTCCGGTCGACCGCCTCAGGCACCACCAGATTCACCGAGAGCCCCCACGGGTAGAAGTTCAGCATCAATCCCGGGAACAGCCACCAGTAGTACGCAGCCACTCTCTCGCCGCTCTCGGCCATCCCTTCTGGCAGGTCGAAGCACGCCTCGCCCGCCCTAGCCATCCCGATCTGCAGCACCCCACCATCGAACGTCTCCGTTCGGTAGTCCGCCGGATCCAGAACCTCGTTCAGATCTCCGTGCACGAATGGGATGTGGAAGCCCTCGAGGTAGTTGTCCACGTACAGCGCCCAGTTCGCAGCGATTGTCCACTCGCGATCCCGTTCGGGGTCGCGCTCGATCGTCCCTCGTAACGGCCACCACGCCATTCGCTTGGCGACCGGCTCGAACCACTCATCGAAGCTACTAGCGCTCGCGACTGAGGCGAAATGGAATCCGTTCCAAGAACTGTGAGAGAAGGGGCGGAGATCATCGGCCTCTGTCGGGAATCCCTCCACCTTGTCGAACATGGGCATGTTCCGGAATCCACCATCCAGACCGAAGGTCCGGCCGTGATACGGACACTGCAGCACCTTGCCTTCGCACGGCGCATCGGTGACGATCATACCGCGATGCGTGCAGACGTTGGAGAGCGCCCGGACCACCCCATCATCGCTGGTCAGCACCATCGGCTCCCCTGTCTGCGCCTCCAAGGTTGGCAGCGGCAGCGCAGCGTACCCTCCGAACTCGGAATCGTGCGCCGCGAAGTGCCAATGCTCCTTCCATCTCTCTTTGATCTCCTCGAACAACTCCTCATCGGTGTAGAATCGAGACGGCAGCGTCGCCGCCTTCCGTATGTCCTGATCGATCAGGCTCTCGCCTTCGGTCCCGTCAGAACCCCTGTCGTCATCAATCGGGACACCCACGCCACCACACATCCGCTGGACATCAACAACCCTCCGCCAGCCTCTTCCTAGGTCAGCAATGCGCATCAAGTAAAGACGAAGAAGTACAGCATTCCTGCGAAGAAGAGCATTCTGCCTAGAATCAGAAACATGGTATTCGCATCATCATCCTCTCCGAAGATCTCGACGAGATCGATCCTATCTGGATCGAATTTCTCCTTCGGGAACATCCGACCGCTGACGATCGCCGTCAACCGCTCATCAACGAGCGTCGAGACAACCACAGGATACTCCCTGAGGTAGCGACTCAGGCTCTCGTCGAATTGTACTGCCTGCGCCAAACGCTTGCATAGGAGCAAGTGATCGACCAGAGCAGCTGGGTTCACATCTCCAATCTCCATCTCTCTATCCACATAATCATCCAGCGAGCCCCCTGCCTTTGCGGGGGCACAATCCATGATTTCCAGAATGTACAGATCGATTGTCTCTCGAAGGTCAGGGTGATCCGGGTCCGACCTGTGCAACTGATCCCAATTCGCCTTCACAAGCCAATCGAGGCGCTCCAGTCTTTCCGTAGGATCATCCATTCGGTTGGTCCAGTCTCGCAGGTCGCGCCATAGATCCAATTCCTCGAGATCGGGGTCATCTTGATCCCACGAACCGAATGTGTTCGAATCCACTCCGCCAGCATAGAAGGCATCCGCCACCATCTCAGTCACGAGTTCCAGTACCTCCGCCTCGGTCGTACCGAACGAGATTTCACGCCACGACTCCACCGGCGTCTGTTCATCGGCGCTGTTCGGTTCAGACACCTCTACACCCTCCTCATCGACTCAGAACGAGAGGTTGCCGCGAACGAACTTGATGTATCGCTGCTCCTCGTTCTCCTCGAACGGATGCTCGCCCACGTTCTGCTGGTAGGCGATGCCCATCCACGAGCCATCCGGTGCCAGCACCGTCTCAAAGAAGTCGTGCAGAGCGTGCACATCGCCGTTGCTCTCCTCGTATGCGGTCACGTTGTGCAGCGGGGTCGGGTCGGCTATCTCGAAGTGCCAGGTGTCGTTGCTCGGCTGCGCCTCGCAGCCAGGAAGCATGTCCTCGCCCTCCTCGGCCGCAGGGCACGGGTGGTGTGTGGCTGCGGCATAGAGGTACCATGACTCTCCTTGGACGTAGTCTCCCTCCAAGCCGCCATCCTCGAAGTCGAGGCCATAGAACGAGAGCGCGACCACATCCTCCTCCGAAATCGAGACGAACGGGTACATCGTGATCCCGCGCTCGATCGGCGTGATCTCCCAAGAGCCCCAACTGGTGCCATTGTCGTAACTGATCGCGAACCACATGTCCCAAGGCCCAGTGCCGCCTTCCGGACAGTCTCCCCAGACCACCGCCACCGTTCCCTTCTCGTTCACGTTGACGACCGGGTAGCCCTCTGGACAGTTGCCGTTTCTAGGCCCGACATCGACCGCCCCCCCCCATGTGCCGTCGGTAATCCCGGTGCCTCGTCCGTGGTCGGGACTGGATCGGACATGCACGGTACCTGAGTTCGTGTCGGCGTTCTCCTGCGCGATGTGGACCCATGGACCGGAGCGCTGGCTGGCGATCGTCGACCAACCACCCGGCACAGCGTAGCACTGGCTGAAGGTGTTGCCACCATCCTCCGAGTGGTAGTACCAGTAGCGACCAGCATCGCCGGTGCATTCGGGCGGCGAGAGGCCGGAGTTCCCAAGGTAATGGATGATGCCATCGCCTTGCGCTGCGACCCACGGCCGGTCGTCGGCGGCCATCGTGTTCATCCGCTGGCAAGCGCCACTGTCGTAGGTAGTGCCGCCGTCGCTGAAGATGTGCCACCAGTTGTCCTCGAGCGTCGTGTCGAGGTAGTAGACGCGATCGTTCGCATCGACGCTTATGTCGCCCTCGTCTCCTAGACATTCGCTGGCGCCGGCGAGGTAGTTCGCCCGGATGCTGCTGCCAGGCGTCGGCTCGAACATCTCGCCTGGCCCCCACGTGCTGCCGTTGTCGGTGCTGATCCAGAACCACGATGCCCAGTAGTCCCAGGTGGTCTGGACGGTGCCGCCGTTCGGGTCGAGAATATCGCGTTCGGTGGTGCACGCATACCAGTAGCCAGCATCGCTGCCGAGGAAGAGGTTGGCCGGTGGCGGCGTCTCCTCACCGCCCCAGCGTAGGTCCTTGTGGGCGGTGATGAACATGTTTCCATGCGAGTCGACCGACAGAGACGGCTCGTAGCCGACGCCATACCCTTCGTAGCCTGGATCCTGGCCGTTGTCAGGGTCGATGCAGGCGGGGTCGCGAGGAAGGTAGCGCGGCTCATCCCACTCAAACAGCGCGTGCGTCCCATCGCTCACACTCCCACTGTCGTCGACAGGCGGTGCAAGTTCGCCGATGGTCGCGCTGAGCACGATGATAGCGAGGCAGACCGCGACCGAGGCTCCTCCCATCCGATTGAGATGCCTGATCTCGCGCCGTTCCGCCTCCGGATCGACGTCCATCGGCTCACCGGTCGCATCGACAGAGACCACCGCCGCGGCAATCTCCGCCTCCAGCACATCGTCGGTCATCATCCTCGCCTGCGCGCGTCTGCGGCATGAGCCTGACGCTCCATCGGTTCGCCGTCGCGAGTCCGTGATTTCGATCAGCCGAATAATGATGTGCATCCCGTTCCGGCTTGTGCCATGGCTGACTCGATAGCGGGGCTGGGAATCGCCGAAGCTGGCGATGTCAGAGGTATGACGGGCGTCCTTCGGTTGTTCTCGATAATCATCGGCATGACCGGCGTCCGCATTGACGCCGGCCGTCGACTGCTGATCTGGATTCCTGCCGCTTTCGCGCTGACCTTCGTTGCCCAATCACAGATCGGTGGCGACCGAATGCTGGAGTTCGCCTTTGCCTGTTGGGTGGCCTACTACCTCGTCATGACATTGATACTCGGCACTGGAATCAAGCGCTGGCTCCGAAATCGTCTGGGAGATGAGACAGCTTGGGCACTTTACGAGATGGTATGCGGGCTCCAATTCTACACGATAGGGTGCGGCTTCACGGCAGCGGCAGTGCACGGTGGCGGTTCTCTAGGGATCTCTCCAATCTTGGCGTGGGCATTGGCCGTGCCGACGTTCGTGATCGGCATGGGGGTGAAGGTCTGGGCCACTTGGGTGGTTGGGCTGGACACCTACTACTACCGCGACCTGTTCTTGGAAGAACAGCATGGTGAATTCTCCGCTGCTGGTCCATATCGATGGCTCGCCAACCCGATGTATGGGTTGGGGAACGTGCACGGCTACTCCGCGGCCTTCATTGTCGGATCCACCATCGGCTTGCTGTATGCGGCAATCTGCCATGCGAGCATCTACGGATTCTATCTGCTCGTGGAGCGCCCCTTCATCCATCGCCTCTACTCGACCTCCGACCTTTCCCCATCGGATTCGGGATGACTAAATCATCCCGTTCTCGTCAAGGTCGACCGACTCCAGCGCGAGGCGAACCGGCTTGTGGAACTCCGCCACCGCGCGGATGATGAATTCTGAGCCGCAGCCATACAGGAACTGGTACACGCGGCCTACGCACATCGCCTGTGGAGAACTCTCCAGCATGGAGACAATGAGCAGCGTCTGTTCGGCGGCCGGACCGCGTGGCTCATCGCTGTCGCATATCCGACGCCAATTGTCGGTCCAGTTGGGCTGCACATCGATGGCAATCATCCCTCCTCCTTCGTCGACGAGGCGCCACCTCCAGTTGTTCGTCCCCTGCACCTCGATGATACCGGCGTCGAGGTCCAATTCCGCGTCGTGCTCGATATCGAGATGGTCTGCCAACACCTCCGAGATGGGGCTTCGTCGCAATCCGTAGAGGCCGACGACCGCCGATCTCAGTTGTGGGATTGCGTGGAACGTCGACTCGTCGTTGATTAGGCCGAGGAAATACGCTTGGACGCTGTCGGCCGTCGGCACCTGAAAATCCATGTTCATCTGGATGCAGCAGGAGGTGGTGCTATCCTCGCTGACAATCAGCGGATGGACCTCGGTCTCGTCGAGGCCGGCCGAGCAGAATGGGTTCCGCGCCGTCGACAGCAGCGGCTCCTTGTCGATGGCGTAGCGAGCGAGGTCACCTCTGACCCATATCTGGTCAGCGGTCTCGCTGATTCTCTTCGGGTTGTCCTTGATGAACGACTCGAGCCATTCGACGGCGCGAGTGTGCGCCTGCAAGACCGTTCGCCATTGGTAGCAGAGCGAGGTCTGAATTCCTGCGATCTCCTGCTTCGGCATCCCTTCGCACTCGTCACCGTCGCTCTTGGATCCGCTCGATGCTGTCATGCTGATGTACTCGCACGCGACCCTACTTCAATCGCCGCAGTTCGAAGCAGCCGCTCCCACTCGGCTGCCGCTGCTTACTGGCTCAAAACTGCCAGAGGTCGGCGTCGCGATCCGCCCGAACCTTGTGCAACACGACGAAGGTACCGACCAGAGCGACGTGCACCTCGGTGCAGAACGGGCAGATGTGCGGAGCTCCATCGACCAGCAGCAACTCGACGATGACCAGCCAAACGACGAACGGCAGGCCCGCCGCGCACAGCCAATAAGCGAATTCCAACCACTGCTTCGCCCAAGCCGATGCGTGCTCAGAGATGATCGCGAACAGAAGGAATCCAATGATGCTGAATGATACCAATCCAATCGGCCCCCATGCTATGCCGAGCACCGGCATGACGGAGAAGACAGGGTCTCCTATCACGGAGCCGCACTGGACGAGACCGTCGGTGGCGCAGTAACTGGTGCTCCCTGTGGAGACCAACTGGCCATGGATCACACTGGTCCATTGGCTCGCCATCATGCCACCGACACAGGTTATGAACGCGCCCCATAGCATCCGCTTGGTCCGCCCCCAATCCGACTTCACCCGCTCACCCAAAGGAGAAGCAAACGCCAAGCCGGCAGCGATGGTGATCCCGAAGATCGCCAGCGGTGCGATCTCGCCGAGCGTCATGACGACACCTCCTGAAGCAGGCGAGGCAAGGCGCTCTCAATCTCCTCGCCGTCGTACTGGTGTTGCAGGGGATTCCAAGCGACCGTTCCGTTTCCGTATAGCAGCACGCTGAACGGCGTTCCCGGCACCTCCCAGTCATCTAGGCTGCTGCGGTCGAGGTCGTCTATGTATGGCCAAGAATGGACCCCGCCCGGCCGGTCGGCGCAGTTCGACTGTTCAGAATTGCATCCTTCGAGATTCGACTTCGATTGGAAGGCCTGGAGCTCCTCTCGGCTGCCGTCATGGCCAGGGATCCCGAGTTCGACGACGACAGAGTAGAACGACACATACGAGCCGTACTCCGTGTGCAGATTCGACATCATCTCACCCTCGGACCAGCAGTGCGGACAATCTGTGTCGAGGAACTGCAGCAGAATCAGGCGACCGCCAGCATCCCCCGCCTGCCAATCTCGGTCGAGGTCGTCGTAGAGATTCCAACCATCGTCCCAAGCGTTGTTCTGCCACTTGCCGCCGAGGATGTTCGGTGCTAGATTGCCTTCCTGTGGGCCGATGTTGAGCGGTGGTTGGAACACGAAGGAGACAATCAGAACCACGGTCAGGATTGCGGATATGGTCAGGAAGGACGTGATTCGGCCGTCGGCCCTCTCGTCACTGGTCAAGCTGCCGCGGCGCATGCGGTCCATGCACGCCGCTCGGTCGGACCCATCCTTCACTCCGTCGGTCCGATGCACCCGACGCCATCCATCACATGGGGCGCACGCGAGGTGTCAGGAGAAGGCGGCGGTCCACGACTTGAATTACCGCCGGATCGATCAGAGAAGCGGCAATTCGCCGATGAGAGCATCGACGGCGCGGCGAGGGCCTAGTATGCCGACGAAGGTGACTGTTCCCGCCGGAATCTCAGTATGCCCGGCATCGCGCACCAAATAGGCAGACAATCCAGCCTCCTGGGCTTCGCCGAAGAGCCGGCGGAGAGCCTCTTCGTCGGGTGCTCGAACGGTGATTTTGCGTGCTCCTTGAGTTCGCCATCTCTCCAGCAGTCGCGGCGTCTCACGTCGCGCTCGGAGTGCGGTCTCGACCGCGGCGTGACCTGCCTGCGCGCACGCCTTTCCGACGCTGAGCTTCAGGTCGGCGCGCGCGACCAGCGCCATCGTCGCATCGCCGTCGTCTGCTGTGGACATGCGCAGCGTCCTCAAGCTCTCGTCGCCGTCTCGGACGGAGTGGGTCCGTCGATCACCGCGAGGTCCGAGGCGCTACTGATCTCGCTGGCGACGCGGCTCTCCAACAAATCGCTCATCCAAGCACCACCCCAAGCCGCAATGGCGACATTGCCAACCACATGGAGCAGGTCATAGGGGATGCCAATGGCGAGGTAGGCCGCGAAGGCCGGGAGCGAGCCGAGGCTAGCCAACGCGTACAGCGAGACGAAGAGATCGAAGCCGAGCGCAGCAATCGCTCCGGCAACACAGAGGCGGTCGATTCGGATGCCATCCTCGCCGAGCAGGCGGCCCTTCACGTGGTGCGCAACCACGGCGCAGAGACCCCAGCCTAACGCCTGGAACGGCGCGAACATGCCGGCGCCTAGAACGAGGTTCGATGCGTAGGCGGCGCCGACGCCAATCGCGAAGCCGCGCCGCGCGCCTAGGTGTACGCCAATCAGCAGCATCGCGACCGTGACAGGTTGGATGTTCGGCATCGGAGCGAATGCGACGCGTGCCACGCCTAGCGCGAGGACGGTCGCCGCGATGGCGGCCAGCGCGCGTCCGCGCGGGAAAGAACGCTCGACCGACCACAAGGCGGCGGCGGCGGCGAACAACACCAGCGCATCAATTGCTGCCAGCAGTAATGGGGAGGCTGCGAGGGCGTGCGCGCCAATCATATCTCGCCGCTGACGGAGACACCCTTCAACCGTTGCGGCTCCGAAACCCCATTCCGTTCAATGACGCTCGGAGACGCCTCGCCTCCATCTCCTATACCAACCGGAGAATCTCAGCCACTCTCGGAAGCTGTTTCTCTTAATCGCTTGGAACACCTTCCTCTGGTACTCGATGCTGTCCTCCGCAGTCATCCGGAATGTCCGTTTCGCCTTGCCATGCAATCCTGGAATCACCAACCATTGTCTCTTCAGGTAGATCAGGGTGTGGCAGTTCGCTTGGTGTCCGTCCGGTGCGATGAGGTGGACATGTGCGATGTCCTCAACCCTAGAGAGTCGCCTACCGATGCTGCTTGCCATGACGGGGTTCTGGAGAGTTGCCTGGGTCAACGAGGTGAACAGGACGGAGACTATCCTCCATGACTCGTGAGCATCGATGATTCCATCCTCCGCATGTGCCACCATGTTCTCCACATTCTGCCATTCCAAAGGAACCACGAAGTCCGGCAGTGTGGGCAACCCTTCCTCGATTCTGATTCGATCCTCTTCGATGGCTATGGTGAGTTCCTCGCCTGTCTCGGCTATGGTGACCCCTATGATGTCGAATATGCCTCTGAAGTATTCGACTATCTCGGGAGTCTGCGGGATTCTCCGCCACGCATCTAGAGCACTCATCGCCATGTTGGCTCGAGCAACTCCGAAATTAATAGGGGCATTCACCGAAACTGAGCGCTCATCAGTCCGACTTGCATGGGGCTCGTATTCCTGATGGCAGATGTGAGGTCCGCATCAGATACCGAGCGCCTCGGCCTCGGTCATGTATCGCCAGACCACCACGCCATCATCACCGATGTCGGTCCGATCCGCCGCTCTAGTCGCGTAGGAGCCATCGACCCAGAAGAGCCAGTGGCGATTGTCCTCGCTCGCATCTACATCGCCGATTCGCACTAGCAGATCGCCGAATGCGTACCGTTCGTACTCAATACCGAGTCCCGCCACCGCAGCCGCAGCCTCTGTCGCCTCGGCGACGTCGGTGGCATCGTGGATGCCGCCGATGCAAATCCCGCGCTCCTCGCTCGCATTCGTCGCAACCTCCGTGTGCACGGCATCCCCAGTCGCTGCGACGTGGTGCAGGCCATCCGCGTAGGCTGGCGGAGCGAGATCCACCGGGTGCAGGAAGCAGACTACCTGATTGTCATGCCAAACCGATGGGAGACCGTCATGCGGATCACCCTCGGCGTTGACCAGATCGGTAGTCGCCTCGTTGACGGTCGCATCCAGAGCCGGCAGGGCGACCAGCAGCGCCACCAGCCAAAGCGCACTGAGCGCCTTCAGGCGATGCTGCCCCGCCATCCCCCAGAGCACGAACGTCGCACCTATGGTGGTCACCACGAGTCCGAACAGAATCGAGAAACGCTCCTCCTTCGCCGCTTCCGTGAGGGCAGCAGCCGATGCCTCTTCCGCGTCGCCCGGGCCTCTCTCGATCTCGACGACACGTGCCGCCGGCGGCGTTGTCAGTTCCTCCAACTCGCCGGCAAGATAGTCGCCGATGGTGGCGTTCAGCCGCACCTCCAGCCACGATGCGTCATTCGCCAGCGCCAGCACGTCGTGCTCTATGCTCACCATCCCGAATGATCCGCAGCCGGCGGTCAGCCATCCGGCTCGGTCCGGCTGGATTCGCACGCTCTCGTTCAGATATGGGTTCCAGATCATCCAGCCGCCCGCCTCCTCGTTGATTGGCAGGCAGAGTCCCCCCGCAGCCCATCCTATCTCCCCAGTCACCGCTCCTATCTCGACCAGCGGTGTGGCAGCCAAGCCGTCCTCCGTCAGCCCCCAAGCGTGGGCGCTCCCGTTCCACTGCGTAATCGCCGGCGTCCGTATCGGACGGTCGAAAGTGAGCGGAGTGAGAGAAGAAGTCTCCTCATCCATCCAGAATTCGATTCCGTAGGAATCGGTCACGTTCAGAAGCAGCATCCTCCCCTCCATGCCGTCGCTCGCCTGCACCATCACATGCCCGAGCAAACCCTCCTCCGAGGCATCGCTCCAGATCGCTCTCGAACGGACCCTCCACTCCCCTGACAGATTGGCTAGGGTCGGTAGGTGGGCGCTGCCCAGTTGCGTCGCGTTCTGCCACGACACGAGATGCAGCGTCGCGTTCTCGCTGCCAATCATCGCGACATCCGATTGCGAACCCAATCCTCCAATCGCACTCCTGTACACCGTCTGTGCTACCCCATCGTGCAGCAGAGGAACCTCGTCGAGTACCGTCCCGTTCGCTTCGCAGATGCGGAGAGCCGCGGTCTCGGCGAGCATCCAGAGGTTGGCGCCCGCGCGGCCATCAGAGGTCACTCCCCAAGATGTTCGCTCGGTCTGGACTGACCATTCAAGCGCCCCGGTCGCCAGATGGTGCGCGGTGATCACGCCGTCTGTCCAACCGGTGATGACCAACAAGTGCGGAGACCAGCAATCGGTGTAGCCATGCGAGGCCGACAGAAGCAAGGGCGCGACCTCGAATCCGAGCGTCGAGCCGGAGTGGTTGGTGCTCCACAGCGGGGTCCCGTTCGAGGCGGCGAAGGCGCGCAGCCCACCGGGAATGTCACGTTGCGGATCGCCGCCGATCTTGACGACTATGATGCCCTTGCTGGTCACCAATGGTTTGGTGGATACCGGCCCCGCATCGAGCGAAGCGTTCCAAGCGACCGGTGGCAGTCGGTCGGCGAACGGCGCCTCCGGCGCGCCTGATTCGGCCGAAGCGGCCCCAGCCATCAGCGTCGTGAACAAGAGAAGCGTCGCCCAGACAGGACCGAGCGAACCTCGAGACGGACTCGGCGACATAAGTGCGCTCTCTCCTGCGCATCGCTTCAATCACTCGCGGCGCCGGTGCGAGGCGATGCCAGCACCCAGCAACGCGAGGGTCCCGAGCACGGCGG
Source organism: uncultured Candidatus Poseidoniales archaeon (assembly GCA_964585295.1). GTDB lineage: Archaea > Thermoplasmatota > Poseidoniia > Poseidoniales > Thalassarchaeaceae > CAUZSY01. The sequence continues at coordinate 12,060 of CAZPCY010000012.1, forward strand.
TGAACCCTGGCACCTCTACCTCTCCAGGCTCCTTCGTGTTGATCATCAGCTCACCCTCGACCTCGATTGTCAGCCGCATCCCCATGGCCGCATGTGGCTCACAGATGAAATGCTGCGTGCCAGGCACGGCCAGAATGAAGACCCCGCTGCCGTTGACGTCTGGATTTCCGGTGGTGAAACCGCCTGGAATCGGTGTGGTGGAGGTGGCACCCATCACCTGCACCACGTTGTGCGGCATCGATTCGTTGCTCCAGTAGAAGCAGACGATATCGCCGACGCTCGCGTTGATGTGGCTGTGCGAGAACGACATTCCATCATCGCCCACTAGGACGCGGTGCTGGCTAGCCGCGCAGGCAATCTCCATAGCGGCTTCGAACGCCCGCTGTATTTCGGCGGCAGCCGCTGCCGCAATTTCGGCCACCAGCGCCTCAATCGTCGTATCGAGCGATTCGTTAAGCCAAGCGCCGTCGATTGTAGGTGCCCACGCTATCCGATCTCCAACACTGAGATTGACGAAGGAGGGGCCATCCACGGAGTAGTTCCAGTCACCAGTGGTGGTGTTGTGGATGTAAAAGCCCCAAGACCAATAGAGAGGGTCTCCGAAGGCGACGGGAGCCGACGAATTGTGGACGCTGGAGACGAATCCACCCAACTGCGAATCGATCGACGAATTGACGGCGATGCTCATGTTCTCCATCGCCGATAGCGTGTGCTCGAACGCGGTCCAGTTGTCAGTCAGCGTCATGTTCAGCGCCTGCATGGTACCGTTCGGCGAATAGACGACTATCTCGACCATTGATTCCGTGCTGCCGTTGCCGGTCCCGTTCGCACCGCTGAACGATTTCTCCGACTCTACCAACCACTCATCCGCATCTGGTCCGGGGCTCAAGAGGGCAACACTGAGCAGCATCAAGGTGAGCAGTACGGTGGTCAAGGTTCGGGACATGGTGTCCCAATCGGCGGAAAGCGGACCTATCAACTTCTGCTTCCCAACTCGGACGAAATCGGCGCCAATTGGCCATAGAGCTCACGACAGCCTATCGCGGAGGATTGCGCTGACGGCCTTGCCGTCGGCTCCGCCACCGATCCGTTTCAGGATGACTCCCATCAGCGGCCCCATCGCCCCCATGCCACGCTCGGCTACAAGGTCGGCCGACTCCGCCAACACCTCGTCCACTATCGCCTCGATGGCGCTGGATTCCGCCGGGGCGAGACCTGCCTCTAACGCGTTCTCGGTCAGCCATGCGATAGATTCGGAAGCGCCGCCGGAGTGGGGCCAAGCCCCTTCGCTGAGAGCCTTAGCGCACAGCGATGCTAGGCCGTCGCGGGTCACACCGCCGCTCTCCCGGACGTACAAGGCGGCGGCAATCAGCGACCAGGGAATCGAGGCTGAATCAGCTTCGGCGAGGCCCATCGCCTCGGCGACGTCGCGCCTCGCATCGTCGAGCAGCATCGACCCCCAAGCCTTCGCTGGTAATGGCGGGATTCCCTCGGAGAGCGTCCCTTCAACGCCGGCCACTAGGAGATCGTCCAGTTCGGCGCCTAGCAGCGCCTCCCGCTGATTATCGGAGAGATCCGATGCCGCGAGCCGCTCAATCCGCTTGGCGCGGGTCGGTGGCATCTCACTCTCAATCCGCAGGAAGCGCTCCTCATCGATCTGGAGAGGCGCCACATCGGTCTCCGGATACATCCTCGCCGAGCCCGGCAGCGGTCTCATCGGAGCGGTGGTGCCATCCTCGGGTGCCCCCTTCCGGACGACGACGTTGCGAACCTCACGGGGAATCCGATGCCACGCGAGCCTCGCCCGGGCGACGACCGATTCAAGCGCCAGCCTCGCCTGCCACTCCGGTGCCAGACAGAGAACGAACGCCGCCCCTTCGCTTGAATCTAGGATGGCGGCGGCCGCGTCCACCTCGACCTGCTCGATACCGTAGGCAGGCAACTCGTCGCTGTGGAAGATGCCCGCCACGCCAGCCTGCTTCGCAGCGCCGGCGAGCTCTCGACCGAGCCTCGGCATCTGCGCTCCACCAACGCCATTCGTCTTCGTGCCGAGCCGGCCGGCGAGGTGCGGCAGCCGCACCCCGAACATCCGAGAGCCGGCATCGAGCCCGCGTTTGACTATCGCCGATCCACATTCGGCGAACGCTGCGGTCACATCCATCGCATCCAACGGCAACGCCACTGCGACCGTAGCGGCGATCTCCGCCTCTACGCCAGCATCGTCATCACGGCGGTCGGCGGACAGTGATGAAAGCCCCAATGTGGAACGCAAATCGTTGGCCAAGCGGTAGAAGTGCAATTGCCTCGCCATCTCCAGCCGGACGATTCTCGGTACCCAGTCGAGATCTTGACAACCCTTGATCTCGACCCGATCGCCACACGCGATGCTGACATTCAGATCCTGTCGAATCGATCCAAGACCACGCCGCACCCGGCGGGTGTCTCGGAGCACCATGCCGATTGAGCGCGCAGTCTCTCCGGCGTGATCCGGTGATGCGACGTCCGGAGCGGTGGCAATCTCGATCAATGGCACCCCGAGACGATCGAGGGTGTAGGATACCTCCTCCCCCTCTCCGGTCGCCCTCGCACCGAGCTTCCTAGCGGAATCCTCCTCAAGGAGCAGGACATCGACCCCCACCTCTCCAGACGGCGTCTCTATTGCTCCGTCGGTAGCCACCAGCGTGGTGCGTTGGAATCCGCTTGTGTTGGAGCCATCTACCACGGTCTTCCGCATCGCCTGCATAATCTTGACCGGGTTCATCCGTAGCAGGCCGGCGACGGTCAGAGCGATGTCGACCGCATCTTCATCGTGAGACTCCGGCGGCGCATCGTCGAGTTCGATCAAGCCGGCGTTGGGCGATTGGTAGTAAACGAACGAACGGTTGCGGCGCTGCTCAAACCTAGCCGCGACATCGATCGCCCCGGACTCTCCCTCGGCTGCCCGCAGCCGCCTGCTGACCCGTGTCCACGAACCGGGGATATCGTCGATTCCAATCTCGTACAACTCGCTCGGCTGCCTCGAATGGAGCTTGCCGCAAGCGAGTTGCTGGTGGATTTCCAACCCGCACATGAAGCCGAGGGCTGCGTGGTCGAGCGAGTCCGCATCCGCGACATCGCCCTCCGGTTCGCCAAACCGGTCGCCCCCGGCTCCCTCTCCGCTCACGAGCGGGCGACGCCATCGCCGTTCATGAGCGCGCCGCTCGCTTCCGTGCTCGGACGCGCCTCCGGCTAGCGTCAGGTTGCTACGAACGCATCGGTCCGAGGCTCGTAAATCAGACCGTGTTTCAGCAGATTCTGAATAGCATCATCGACCTGATCCTCGGTTATCTTCTCGCGGAGACAGCGGTTGTAGATCTCGTTCAGTTCCGCTTGGCCGCGCTCCGACTCCAGATCTCGAACATGGACCCGCACTCGATCCCTAGCGGTCCTCGCCGAGACCGAGACACCTGATTGCATCTCAGCCTCGTCTTTGATGTTCTCCTCCTCCCGCCAATGTCTGAAGATCGCGATCGACGTCATCGCATCCTCCACTGTCGCCTCCGGTCGTAGGTGCATACGGGCATGCGCCTCGGTCAGCCTTGTCAGCGCCTCAAACTGCCTAGGAGTCATCGGGATTGATTCGGTCTCGGTGTAGTCAGCGAACTCCTGGAGCGCCCGGGTCCTTTCGGTCTGGTAGTATTCGATTAGAAGAGCCTGGGCATCGGGCGAGAGATCGGGATGGATGCGCCTCTTCGCGTAGGCGATGAACTTGCGAAGGAATCCGACCGTAAGGTAACGACCTCCATCGACGCCTTCGGCCCACACCTCGTCCTCCTCCTGACGCTGGGGGTCGAAGGCGACGCCCTCGTCGATGCGAGCCTCAGCGACTCCATGAGAGCGGCTCTCAAGTATGTGGCGAGCGATGCTCGCATCGCGCTGTGCGTCGACCTCATCTCTCATCATCCAGATGATGTCGAAGCGCGATGCTAGTGGTAGTGGAAGCCCAGTCTCCTTGAACGAGTGCATCAGGCTGTCATTCGGTCCACGGTTGCTGAACCGGCCGGACTCGGGATTGGCGGCGGCGAGCACCGAGCAGCGAGCCCGCAATTGCGTCGAGATGCCGCCCTTGCTGACGGAGACCAACTGCTGTTCCATCGCTTCATGTAGACTGCCGCGATCGCTCTCGCTGATCTTGTCGATCTCGTCGATGCACGCCACTCCCATGTCGGCAAGCGGCAGGATTCCTGCCTCCAAAGTGAAGCGACCGTCGCCGAATGCGTCCTTGATCGCCGCGGCGGTCAGACCCGCTGCGGAAATCCCCCCACCGCTGGCGTACTTCGCACGGGGTGATATCTTCGACACATAGGTGAGCAACTGCGACTTGGCAATCCCCGGGTCGCCCATCAACAGCAGATGAATGTCGCCACGCAGCCGCGTCCCATCGGGATTCTTCCTCGAGACGCCACCGAACAATTGCAACGCCAACGACCGCTTGACGAAGTTCAGTTTTCCTGATCCGTAGATCGATGGTGCGATTGAGCGCTGCATCAATTGTAGCAGGTGTGGCTCGCCGGCAATCTCTCTGATTCTCTCCTCGTCTTCGTCAGTCACGTTGATCTCGGTGAACGGGGTGGATTCACGGATGGCGGAGTGAAGTCGATGGAGAATGGTGAACATCGGTGTGCGGCGATTGCGCTTGTACTCCGAATGAACATAGGGGAGCAGGTTCGCGGTCACCCGCTCGCCCGGCATGAACTCATTGCACAGGTCGCCCTCGACTAGTACCGTCGCTCGCGCTGGCTGGGCACTCCCCTTCACCTCTTCCGGTAGTTCCTGGATCTCAAGGAACTGGTTGTTGATCATCCGCGTCGTCTCAATCACGAGTTCGAATCTTGTGCTCCCCTTCCCCCTTCCTGGGTGTGCCCCACAACCTCCGTCCTCGGTGTCGCAGATTTGCGGCTCGTGCAGTTCCTGCTCCGAATCCTGGCGGACCGACGTCGTCGCGCCGCAGAGCACGCATCGGAAGTCCGCATCATAGATGCGCGGCTTCAACTCACTCACCTTGGTGACGATTGCTTCGACCATGCGAAGTCGGTGGACGTCCTCGCTGCCGATTTCTCGCAGGTCGCGCTTCGCGTCTGGAGGCAGGTCGGATAACCTGATCTGGGGGTCGATCGCGTAGCCCAGTTCGCGGCACAGCGATGCGAGCGTCCTCTCGCCTTCGCGCAGGATATCCCGAGGATGCTCCAACAGGCCGGCGGCGAAGTCGGGGTCCCACGCCTGTAACTCGCGGAAGTCGAGGTCCAGCGCCGGCTGCTCCGCCTCGCAGACCATCGTAATCGGATCTTCTTGCGTTTCGGTAAGGAAGGTGTGCCAGCGAGCACCTGCGTCCTGCACCTGCATTGTCATATCCACTCACCGAGGCATGCGCAGCGCTTGTCGACAGCCTATGAAGAACGCGGCAGAGGCTTTCGAAACCCCCCTGTTTCCACTGCGGAACGACATCGACACACGTGCCGGCGACACGTGTGTCGATTCGTTTCCGGTGCAGATTCCTACCAATTGCGAGAGGCGATTCGACGACATCGTTGAAGCGATGGCTCCGACTCGCTCCGAGCATGGAGCACATGCGGAGCGGAGATGACGTATTCATTCGACTCGATCCGGGCGATGAGATCCATGCCTCGGTGCAAGCGGTATGCGCCAACGAGGGCATCTCCGGGGCCGCCTTGACCAGCGGTATCGGACGAGTAAGGGACATTGACATCGGATACCTAGGAGCGAGCGGAATCTACCAGCGGGTGATGCACGAGGGGCCGATGGAACTGCTCTCCACCCAGGGCAATGTCGGCGACCTCGAAGGTCAGCCATTCACCCACATCCACATCGTCCTCTCCGACGATGATCACGCCCCTCATGGCGGCCACCTATTCAGCGCCACCGTAGCGGTCGTGGCCGAACTGCATCTCCGTGTGATGGAGCGCGGGCCGGCGATGATGAGATGCGGCATCGAAGGCAGCGAGTTCGTGGCTCTCACCTTCGAGGAGTGAGAGGCTCGGTGGGAGGATGAATGGTGAACGCGGAGTGGTGGCCGAGGTCACGATTCGCGATGTCGCAGCACTCGTCTGCGCCGAATATCGCGCTTTCGAAGTCCCCGATTCATCTCGCGCGTGGAACGGCCTTCAGATTGCGCCGGGGGGCGATCTCGACCGACAGTGTGCGAAGGTGGCCTGCGCCACCGATGCGAGCCTCGCGGTGATTGAAGCCGCGGTGGCGAGCGGATTCGACCTGCTGATTGTCCACCACGGACTGACCTGGACTCTTGGCGGTGTGCCGTTTCCCGATTCGGACCACATCGAAGGGGCGAGGACTAGAGCCGCTCTCGACGGTGGCTTGGCCATCCTTGCTCTCCACCTTCCGATGGACGCGCATCCGACGCTCGGCAACAACGCACGTCTCTGCGACGGACTCGGCGGCGATGTCATTGGTCACTGGTTTGAAGCGAAGGGAACCATCCCGCCCGCGGATCCAGCGCTCGGAACGAGCAGCCTCGGTGACGGAAGGACCCGCACTCCGGCGGAGACCTGGCCTCAAATCTCCGCCGGCCTAGGAGACTCCGATGCGGAGACCGGCCGGGCCTCGTTCAAGATTGGACTGATCGCCGAGCGTGCCAGCGGTCCCGCATGGACACGGACCAGCGTCGGCGAGCGACTGGCGGCATTGGTCGGCGACGAACAGACGATCGGCGATGGAGTCAGGCTGCATCCCGAAGCGACTCCCGATGCCGCGTCTCTCCCTGTCTCGCGCGTCGCGATATGCAGCGGAGCGGCCGGTGGTGCCGTGATCGATGCGGTGGAAGCAGGCTGCGACCTGCTACTGAGTGGCGAGGCGCCCGCTCACGCCGCGATTCTCGCCGAGGAGTGCGGTGTCGGCTTGCTGCTCGGCGGCCACCACGCCACCGAGACGGTCGGTCCGAAGGCGTGCGCCGCATGGCTCACCGCTCTGGCGGAAGCCGACGGCCTCGCTCTCCACGCTTCGTTCATCTCCAGACCGATTGGCCTCTGAGCTGTTCGGCGTCCGATTCGCCTCTCAGCGCTCCGACCCCGGCAGAGTGAAGCGCGGCGTGCGGCTCGCCTTGCTCATGAGCGACGCCGGAGAGGGCGACGCCGAGCAGGCCGCACCCACTCATGCTATCGGCCTCGACTACGCCAGCAGCGGTGTCGACATCGACCTCGAAGGAGCCGCTGTGGCATCTCTCGTCGGCGCCCTCGGCAGAAGTGTCCGCAAGCCTGGATCGAAGGGCGCTCCCGTCGACCTACCCGGTGGCTTCGGCGGCCTCGTCGAATTCAACGACTCGTTGCTCGCCCTTGCCGCCGATGGCGTCGGCAGCAAGCTGCAGATTGCCAACGCCCTCGGCCGCCTCGAAGGCGTAGGTCACGACTGTGTCGCGATGAACGTCAACGACCTGCTCTGCGTCGGCGCCGAGCCGATCGCCTTCGTCGACTACATCGCGACCCCGAAGCCCGACGAAGCGGCGCACGGCGCACTCGGAGCGTCGCTCGCCGAGGCATGCGCCCTCGCCCGCGTCACCCTCGCTGGTGGTGAGACCGCGACGCTCCCGGGCATCGTCAAGGAACTCGACCTGTCAGGAACAGCGCTCGGCTGGCTTCCCAAGGGGGGCGCGATAACCGGCGAGTCGGTCGCTGCCGGGGACGTGATAATCGGTTTGCCTTCCAGCGGCCTCCACTCGAACGGCTACTCGCTGGTACGCAAGGTGCTCGAACTGACTGGCGCCGACCTCGCAGCCCCAGCACCCTTCGATTCAGACTCGCAGAACAGAATCATCCGCCGATTCCCGAACTACGATCCATCCTCTCCCGCGACGCTTGGTGAGGTTCTCCTCAATCCGACACGGATCTACTGCGACCCTATCGTCGATCTGGTGCACGCGACCCGCGAAGCCGACGGTGCAGCACCGTGTGAGGCGGATGACCTGCATGGAATCGCGCACATCACAGGGGGAGGCCTCTCCAATCTGCTGCGTCTGCATCCCTCCCTAGGTTGGCATCTCTCCGACCCACTCATCCCCCACCCCGAGTTCGCGTGGATCGCCAGCACGGGCGGAGTCGATGCACGAGAGATGCACCGGACATTCAACATGGGTATCGGAATGGTCGTAGCCGTGGCGCCCGACTCGGCGAATACGGTCGCTGCGTGGCTCGCCAAGCGCTGCCCCGGCAGCCGCGCGATTGGTGTCGTCAACGACTCCGGCCATCGGGTGACCCACGCCAATCCATCCGTCGCCTTCGACCACTATTGATCGCGGCCAATGCCCGTAATTCCGCAGTCGAACTGTCCTATGCCGGCTTCCAATCCTTGTAGGCTATCTGCGCGGGGACAATCTCGTCAAGTCCGTCGTAGTATTCCATCATCCGTTCGGCAATCCACTGCAGCCACTCGAACGCCAGATCGTTGTCTTGCTCCTTCCTGAAATTCTCGATTATCGCCTTGTTCTTTAGCCATGCCGTGATCATCGACAATGAGAATTGCTTGCGCACGACCTCAAAATCAAAATGACCGTCATGCAAGGTGATTGCGATGCTCTCCCAAGTCAACAGGACCGTGAACACCCTAGGGTAGTTGTCGCCGTGAAATTCCTCCAATTCAGCGAAAGATTTCAGGTTGTCAGGCTGCATCCAGATGGAGATGCTCCCATGTGAGAATTCCGTGTTCTGCCACAATTCCGACAGCCGGAGCGAGGAGGTCGCTATCCTGCTCTTTTTGATTTCATTGATCTGCACCCAACTGTAAACCGCGGCCCCGAATATCGTAACGAGGCCAAGGACTTCGGCCCATTGCGATGCGGTTGCCAATTCCATGCGTCGGGATACTCTCGTCCGGTCCTTGAACAAAGGGGTCTGCCTTGAATCCGGATATTCCTTCTTCCAAGCAGATGGGCTCTGATTGGTTCCAACCACCCCACTCCCTTACCAAACGGGCGAAGCGAAGGAGAGAAGCGAACCACTCCTTCGGAGGGGGCATGGAGGTGCGTCCTGATGATTGGCCTGGCGTGCTTCTGTTAGAGGGGCGTACGCGATGCTCGCTGCCTTTTGCAACGCCTAGCGGAGCGAGCGGTGAGAGACATGGGAGGGGGCCTGCGGCACGCTCCCATCGCACAGTATTCCACAATCCAGCCATGGCGGCGTGCAGGTCGCGGAGCGTCCTGCTGATGGACGCCGTGGTCTCATCAGGGATGCTCGGCGAAGGCAGAATCCGCGCCCTCGATGGACTCGCAGCCTCCGGCCTGCGCGCTCGACGTTGGCTGAACGAGACCTCGACGGCGGTTGCAGATCGCATCGATGCGGTTGTTTGCGACATTGATTCCGAGGCGCTCAGTTGGGCGATGGCCAACCATCAGGAGCATCCTCCCAATGGCCGGAATGGAACCAACCTCTCGAAACTTGAAGGTGATTTACGACAGCGGATTCTCGACGGCGGCTGGCGCTGGATCGACATCGATCCGTTCGGCTCTCCTGTCCCATTCATCGATTCCGCCGTCCAAGCCACCGCCCGCCGCGCCGTACTGGAGATGACCGCGACCGATGTGGCGGCACTCGTCGGATCAAAGCGGGCCACCGGGATCCGTCGATACGGCGCGCGGGTCCGGCTGGACGGTCTTGCGCACGATTCGGGACTCCGAGTCCTCCTCGCGACGCTTGCGCGCACCGCAGCGAGCCACGATCGGTCGATTGAACCGCTGCTCTCAATCTGGGACAGCCATCATCTGCGGGTCAGCGTGATCGTGCAGCGGGGCGCCGAGGCTGCGAGTGCTACCGAGGCGAATCTCGGCTGGCGAATCGCCGACCCCGAGCCGCACGAGGTCTCCGCGAGCATCGCTGCCGGTCTCCATCCGCACGGTGAGGGCGTGGGCGATGCGCCGCTACAGCCGCACGCACTTCTGCCGCTATCGCATTCGATCGATCGAATGGACGAACGCGTGTCTGGACCTCTCTGGACCGGGGCTCTTGCCGAACCTGCGATCCTCAGCACCATGACCGAGGAGCGCGCCCTGCGGCTCTGCTCTCCGACCGAAGATCTGCTTGCTTCCGCAAAGGCTGCCGGTGGCGATCAGATGAGCTTCACCCAACTGCAGCGCGAGGCCGGACGAGCAGTCCGCCATCTTGCAGGGGAAGCTGAGTTGCCGGCTCGTAACGGCCTCTTCCTCGTCGATCACCTGCACAGACACGCCCCCATCTCCTCACCTCCTTCACCCGCCAAGATGGTCGCGGCCCTCCGCGAAGCGGGACACCCCGCCGCCATCGCCCGCTATGGCGAGCCTGCAATCCGCACCTCCGCGCCGTGGTCCATCATCGTCGACGCCGCAATCTTAGCCACCGAGCGCAGATGATACCGCCAAGGCCGATACCTAGTGAGAATACGGGCTACGGCGACGCCGCGTCGCAACCCTCAAGCCGCTGCACGAGGGCATCGGGCCGAACTCGATGAGCGTCCGTCCGGCCTCTGCCGCCCTCGCCCTTCTTCTCCTCTCTACCGCTCTCGCAGGATGCACCGAGCCACCGGTTGAGGTGAGCCCATTCCACGGCATCGAGGAGGTGCCGCCTGTGCCGCTGGAAGGAATCGAGCTCGTCGACTCGAATGGCTCGACATGGTCGCTTGATCTCATGCGTGGAGACGTGCTGGTTGTCGCCTTCGTGTTCACCCGTTGCCCGGATGTCTGCCTCGCCACCGAAGCGAACATGGTCACGATAGCCAATCAGTACGAAGACAACCACTCCGACCTCGTCTTCCTATCGATCGCCCTCGACCCATGGACCGACACTGCGGAAGACATGGACGGATTCGCCGAGCGCTACGGCGCTGAATGGCTACACCTCACCGGCGTCGGTGCCGGCGAGCAGGGGAAGGCGTATCTCGATTTGGAGCGCGCTTGGACGCAGTTCGGTATCGGCCTGAACAGCATCAACCAGAACGACACCTACACCATCGACCATTCATCGCCGATTATCCTCGTCGACAAGGACCTGAATCGGCGGGTCGCTTGGATGCAAGACGACTTCGTCATCGATCAAATCGTCGCCGACATCGACTACCTACTCGCTGAATGAGCGGAGGGGTTCGGGATTCAGCCACCGATATACGACATCTCGACCCTTGCCATCGGCAGAGGAACAACTCTCTCTTCGATTGTCTCGCCGTCGACGGCACGCACCTCGGAGTACCTATCCTCGCGCGCCGACCAGATCGCTTCCAGTCGCTCCACCAGAATTGTCTCATCCACCCCGTTCTCGGTGCGTAGAATCGGTCGCAGGTCGGTTCCACCAGTCGCGAAAAGGCAGGTGTGGAGGCGCCCGTCAGCGGCCAATCTCGCACGTGTGCAATCACCGCAGAAAGGATTGCTGATTGAGGTGATGAATCCGATCTCGCCACCTCCATCGACATGCCGCCATCGGGTCGCTACCTCGCCGCGATACCCCGCTTCCATCGGCTCCAGCCGGTGGCCGGCCACGGCAAGCATCGCCCGCATCTCCGCGGCGGTAACGACATCATCACGCCGCCAGCCATTGCTGCTTCCCACATCCATGAACTCGATGAATCGGACGATGACGCCGCTGCCATGGAACCGATCGGCGAGGCGAATTACCTCGCCCTCATTCATCCCGCGCCTTATCACTGCATTCACCTTGACCGGTCCGAGACCTGCTTGCTGGCTTACAGCGATGCCCTCGAGCACCTCGTCGACGCGCCTGCCCGGCGTCTCCGTGATTGACTCGAACACCACTGGATCGAGTGCGTCTAGGCTCACCGTGACCCGGTCTAATCCCGCTTCCGCCAACTGCTCGGCGCGCTCGGCCAACAGCAGCCCGTTAGTTGTCAAAGCCACCTCTATTCCACGCGACGCAACCATGCGTACCAATCGGTCTAGATCGCGCCTCAACAGCGGCTCGCCGCCGGTAATCCGCACCTTCCGCAAGCCACGAGGAGCGAGTGCGGCCACCACCGCATCGATTTCTTCGTAGGTGAGAAGGTCACTCCGTGGTAGGAAGGCGTGCCCTGGTCCGAAGACCTCGGAAGGCATGCAGTAGGTGCAGCGCATGTTACAGCGATCCGTGATCGAGACCCGTAGGTCGTGCAACGGTCTTCCTCTCCCATCCAGCATTCTCTTCGTCGTTGGACGGGGACAACAATTGCATAAATCATGTTCCACAATCAGTGAGCGCAGGTTGATAGACGCCGAATGGCGCCGATGTGTCATGATTGGGATTACCGACAAGGCAGCGGAGATGCTCGATTCGTTCGCCGAGCAAGCTGAGGACGGTTCCCTGGTCCTCCGAGTCGAGATCATCGGTCGAGGTTCGAAGGGGTTCCAGTACGACCTCAACCTCGTATCGACTGAGGAGGCCGACGCCAGCGATGTACGAGCCGATGTGGATGGTCGTGTGGTGCTATTCGCCGAGCGGAGCGCGCCCTATCTCGAGGGTGCGACGCTCGACTTTGTCGAGACGCTGATGGGTGGTGGATTCAACTTCGAGAACCCGAACCCTATGTGGATCGACGACATCTCTCAGGAGGTCGCCGCCATCATCGAGTCTGATGTCAATCCGATGGTAGCCAGCCACGGTGGACATGTCGAATTGGTTGGGGTGGACGAAGGAAAGGCGATCATCCGCTTCGGTGGCGGATGCCAAGGATGCGGCATGGCCGATGTGACTCTCAAGCAGGGTGTCGAGGTGATGATCACCGAAAAGGTCGAGTCAATCGAATCAATCGTCGATGTGACTGACCACGCCGCCGGCACCAATCCGTTCTACTGAGTTTGGACTCAAATCCAGCGCCGCAACTGACACTTGGTCTCAGAGAATCATCGGATCGTCCCGATTCTCATCATCCGATGGCGCGGGGAGCATCGCCTGCGACTCCTCGAACACCTGTCGGACATTGTCCTCTATCCGGCGCGCATCCTCCAGCAACTCGTGCAGTGGAATCTCCACTTCGATGATCTCACTGACCGTCTCCAGTGCCAGCGCAGCCGCTCGCGCGTCGGGATATGCCGGGTTCGCAGCCGATATCAGCGCCACCGCGTCGAGACCGCGTCGGTCCGCCTCGGCAAGCAGGTAGCCGGGTATTCCGGCCACTATGCCGGTCTCGATAGGTTCCACTCCCTGCCTTTCGAGTGCCTTTCTGCATGATTCGCTCGCTGCGACTCCGAACAGCCGCCCTGCCTCTTCCTCTCCGAGGTCCGGTCCGGCGACTCCATCGATGATGATGAGCCGCTCAAAGCCCCCTTCGGTGAACCAGCGGAGAACCGTCTCCCCGAACGCTGAATCCATCTGCGGCGAGAACTTGATCTCGGCGATGAAGACCCCGATTCCATCACCTTGGTAGACGCGCACCGGATGCTTGGGGCGGCTGTCCTGGATCAGCGCGATGGCCGGAAACCTCTCGTCTCGTACCGAACCCATCTGCGGCAGATCTAGTGCCCTCACGATGTGTCCGGCGGCAATCGATCCGACCATCCCGGCCGTTGTGAAACCACATATCGCGGTGCCACCTAGGGTGCTCGGATCAGCACCCTCGTGCAGTACCAGAGCGTACCCCTCCGGTTCGGCCATCGCTCAAAGCCCCCCGGTCAACTCGTCTTGAATCCGTCGGCGCCGACTCACGACTCGTATTCAAGCCAATCCTCTTCGCCCGGTGCTCGCCACCACCAGACGCCGTCTTCGTCCTTCCACCACTCCGTACCATCATCGTCCATCGAGTAGTTCGGGTCATCAGCCAAGTCCGATTGATCGGAGGAATCCTCGTAATCGTCGTCGTACTCCTCTGAGTATCCCTCGTCATAGTCATCGTCGTAGCCATCATCGCCACTCGATTCTCTCACCTTCTCCAGAACGTTGTCTAGGGTGGCTGACGGACTCTCCATGAGCCGTTTCGGCTTCTTCATCGACACCGATCTGCTAACAGCGCGAGAAGCGCCGCCGGAACCCGCTCCCCGGAAGTCATCCTCTTCGTGGTATTCTCGACCGTAATCGTCCTCCGACATCTCGTCGAGCGAGCGGGTGGTCGGAAGTTCGCGGGACTCCCTGATGATGGACTTGATTTCGTCGGGGTCGTACTCCTCCTCCCCTTCCTCCTCAAGATCCGACATCAGGAGACGGCGACCTAGAAGGATGGCGCCAATCGCTATGATCAGGCCGAATCCACCGACGAGGGCCATGGTCGCAGTGTTGGCGCCACGGCTGCTCTCGGAGGGCGGAATCTGGGAGGTGCCGTTGTTTGTGTCGTCTTCGACCAGCGTCTCGGTGAAGCCGAAGGCGATCTCGGTCGAGTTCGAGGCCCCGGTTCTATCGGTCGCTGAGATGGAGACGGTAATCGTCAGCTTGCCTCCTCTCAGACTAGCTCCTGGCTCAGGTGTCAGTTCGAAAGTCTGCGAATCGTTGCTACCGATGTTGGTCGAAGTCCCTGTGGACGGAGCGAAGGTTATGCCGATGACCGATACAGACAAATCGAGATCGACGAAGACACGGACATCATTTGGATTGGTGATGGTGCACGATCGTCGATTCTCATCCGCCTCGGCTGCCAACTTCACCGGATCGTCTGGCATCAGCCACGAATCAGTGCCGCAATCGATGCCTACCGGATTGAGCACGATTGGGCCATCGCCCCCTCCATCAACCGGGCCGGTCTGGCCGCCGGTTTGAGTCGGTGGCAACAAGTCCGTCACGACACTCGAGGAATTCGCAACCAGCCATGTCGGTGCTGCATCCAGTGAGAATGTAATCTCTCCTCCTTCGTAGAAATCGATGACCACGGTTGCCGAGCCCTGCGCATCGATCGTCGCGGTACCGTTGGATCCGGTCGTCCCATTGGTCGCATTGGTAATCGACCAGACTACGCTGGACCCGGTCAGGAGCGCTTGCTCGATCGCATTCTGCGCCATCAGACGGACTGTCGCGGAACCCATCCCGGCGCCATCCAACTGCACTGAAGACTGAGCCACGGTGAAGGTTGCATCGACTTTAGCTAGCATCGACGCTGAATCGGTGGAACCGGTGAGTGACTGCTGGTCGAGGCCGTAGGTCGAGTCGTTGAATGTCGCACTGACGCTCAGATCACCCGCTATCGGGCCTCTTTCGCTTTGGAAGTCGATCCAGTCTGACCAGCCGATCGATGCTATCCCATCTGGCCCGGTCGACGCCGATAACGCAATCGCCGCGGCACCTCCGCTCGGTTGAATCTCGAAATCCACAGTCCGGCCAGCGAGTGCCTCGCCTTCGCTGCTCAGCGTTGCGCTGATGCTCAAGCCGGCGCCGGATTGGGCGATGGCGATTCCGGCTTGATCCTCGCCGGTATCAATCGAGAGAGTCAGCGAGGATGCTCTGGTCGAATCGTTGCTGGGCGCGACCGGCCCGGTCGCGTTCACGACGTGGTTGATATTGCCGGCATCATCCATCGCCGCGACGGCGACCCAGATATCGACTCCGTCGATGAGTGATGCGGACGCCGACGTCTCGACTCCATCCCCATCCAGCTCCGCCGAGGTCGCAGTGAGCACGACGCTGCTGTCATTGGCTGACAGGTTAACGACCGGAGCTAGCAGCGACGCGTTAGAGAACGAAGAGGTGCTCACGTACACAAGGTGGTGCGCGATGTCCGAGTCGCTCCCTATGGTCCAATTTACCACTATCGCGCCGCCGTTGTCCGCTGGCACATCGAGAGCGATGACGCCGGTGACCGGCTTCGGTGGCGTCAAGTCGGGAGGTGGTGGTGGGGTCTCTGGCACCGTTACGGTCAGAATATCGGATAGATTCGATGTGACGCCGTTCTCGTGCACTGCACGAACCGCGTAGTCGTATGTCATGTTCTCGACATTGAAATCGACGTACCGCGCTTCCATGGTCGTCTCATACGGGAGGTTCAGGACGATGGGATCGTTGATGGGCACCCGGAATACCTGGTACTCGAGGAAGGTTTCCTCCTCGTGACTCACACCCGTCCAATCGAACATAACATGCTGGTCCGATTTGTTGTGGAAGTTCAGGACCGGGGTCGGTGGAAGGGCCAGGTTGGGGGCCCCTGCCACGTATTGAATCGAGAGCGAATCGAGGGTGACCGTGCCGTTCGCCGATGCGAACAACCCGATGTCGACATCGAATCCTCCACTACCAGCCATCATCATCCGGTTCAGTGACGACGCAAGGTCACTGGTGGAGGGATTGCTCTGAATCATTAATGATACACCGTAAGATACCGTCAGTGAATGAGCGCTAATCGCCCCATCACCACGGCTCCTTGCGGCTGGTGTGAAATTGGCGAAGTACGTCCCATACAGATCACTCTGCACAGGCGCGTTCCCCAAGTGGTTCTGCACCACATTCGTCAATCCCCCTTGTTCGTCGAACCAAGATAGTGGACCCGGAGCAGCGCCTACGCCATCGCCCGCATGACCGGCCACCTCCGCCTCCACCACCGAATCGCCGTTCAGATCCCACTGGAAGTAGTGCCAGCCAGCGGCCCAGATGCCAGCTGTCGATTCGCCAGCGGCCACCACATGCTCCATCGCACCATCTCCGTCGAGATCTCCAACACGGAGGATGCGCGGAGCGGTGTGCGCCGTTATGGTCGTCCAAGAAGAGGATGAAATGTTGGTGCCATTGATTGACCGCATCTCCAGCCCACCCGTAACAGTCGCATCGTTTCCGTCCGGAGTTCCCTGATCGACGATGATTCGATCGACCGTGCCATTACCCTGCCAGTCCGCGAAAGTGGCGTTGTGCAGCGACGACGGACTGGAATCCATGGTTGCTGCGTACGATCCGCCAGTGAGGACCGCCAACGTCGATCCCATACTCGTCGCATCACCGAACAGGTCGAGATCGCCATCGAGATCGACGTCGATCGCCTCGATGTCACCCGATATCCCATCGAAGGAGATCTCAGTGAAGGTCCACTCGAATGTGCCGTTGGCGGCGCTTAGATTCCATAGTTTGACGTGACCATCGCTCTGATCCGTCACTGCAACGGTCCCGCTTGTCGATGACGGCCAGAACAAACCGGCCGCGAGAGA
>CAZPCY010000012.1:29227-56402 GCA_964585295.1 uncultured Candidatus Poseidoniales archaeon
CCGCCGGGACCGCCACCGCCGGGACCGCCGCCTGGCCCTCCGCCGCCGGTACCGCCCGATGAGTTGGAACTGACCGTGACGTTGATCGGGGAGGAGAAGGAGCCGTTCCGCCACAGCATCACTGCGAGAGTACCATCGCTCTCCACGATGACGAGATCGTCGAGGGAGTCGCCGTCCATGTCCTCAAGGTCGGCATCGGCGAATTCTGGTCCTATCGTCAGGTTGCTGGAGTTGGTCCATCCGTTTGGAGTCGATTCATGAATGCAGAGGACCCCGTTTGAGCGATCGATGGCCAAAACGTCGGCTCTGCTGTCATTGCTGAATTCGCCAGTCACCATCTCGGTCGCACCCGCACAGGTCGGCTCCCACACCGATGTTCCCCAGCCCATCGAAGTCCAGTCGGTGAATCCGATGTGGGCATGTACCGAACCGTTCGACAGTGTGTGACCGCGCTTCAGGTGGATTGGCTCGGGAAGCCCGTCACCATCCGCGTCATCGAGAAGGAGTTCATCGAGGTGTCCCGTCGCGGCGAAGCCTCCACCCATGTTGGGTTCGAAGGTGAGATTCACTTCGGCGACACCAATCTGCGCTGTGGCAGGAATCAGGAATCCATCCACCGTCGCCCACGGAGCCCCACCGGTGAGAGGATTCGTGGTCGTGTTCATGCCATTGACGAAATTGGATTGCTGACCGAGGTCCCCGGCACTGCCTCCACCGAATCGCCATTCGTCTTGGTTGTCACCTCCTACATCGATTCGCATCGTTCCCGGAGTCTCATCTGTATCATCGTACGATACTTGGAAGGTTGCGGATTGGATCGTGGTGTTACGCTGCAGCGTCACATTCGCCCAGGTCGTCATGTTGCTGTCGAGGAGTAGCGACGCAGAAGCGCCGTGGTCGGTGAACTGATCAATGGTATGAGTGGGATTCGCAGCCACCGGAGTAATCGGTGCTGCGGCGGCGAGGAGCAACGCGATTAGGACAATCACGGCTCCACGACGATCACCTCTCTCGCAAGCCACCGACTCACCCCCCAGCGAGATGCGGTGCAAGGTGCTCCGTCAAAGGTCTATCGCGGGCGCGCGAGATGGCCGAGAACCTCGATTGATGCAAGGCGACCCGATAATCGGGGGTGATGCCACACGGTCTTGAAATCCTCAGGAACGGTTAAGTTCGCGACCCGGAAGTTATCGATCCCGGTGTTTGACATGGTCGTCGATGAGACTGAGGAAATGACATCCAGAGTGATGATTCGGGTAGGAGATGTCGTAATCGACATCACCGGATCGCAATCCGACCTCAGCGATCGGGTCACTCGTCTTGGAGATGATTCAATCTGGACCGAGGCTTTGGTGCAGATCCGAGAAGCACGCGATGCGGCGATCGAAGCCGCTAGGAGTGCCGCGCGAACGAAGGGGCTACCCGAGCGCGGCTCTGCATTCGCATCCTTACTCGACAACTGCAACCTGACCCGGAAGCCAGACCGAGTCTTGGCGGCCATCCACTATCTTCGCGAAGTGGATAGCATCAGAGACTCGCCTCCTCGCGTCATCAGGCGGCTCTTCACCGACGCTGGTTTCAAGGAGGATGATCTAGACAAGTGGAACATCTCCCTGTACCTTAACCGACTTCGTGAGCAAGGGAGGCTGGCGATTCCAGATGGGATGCCTGAAAAGAACCGATTTGTAATCCTGACACCGGAAGGACGAGCGCACCTCGACGGAAGGGCGCTGGACTGAGGTGAACGTATGTACGGGATACCGATGGGGGGTTCTCGTTCTGTTATACGCTGGATACTGTTGGATGAATCAAGGGAGTCACACCCGCTACCAATGATGGAAAACGAGGGAGGGGGCGCCGAAGACATTCTGGTTCTCCATAGGATTCTATGTGTTTCTCGGTCTCAGTATAATCGTAGGAACTCTGCTCTTCTCGGGCGGGCGACGAACCACTGGATGTGAACAGCGAGTGACCGAGGATGCTTCATCAACAGACGATGGTAGGGGCGAGGTTGATGCCACAGAGGAAACAATCGATTGGTCGTTCCAAAGCAGGATCGGGCAGGATCTCCGAGGAGTCGACCTATCCGGAGCCAACCTGAGGCGGGCAATCTTCGACGAGAGCGATCTAGAAGGGGCCGACCTATCGGGTGCCGATTGTCGTGACGCCTCGTTCGTGCGGGCCAATCTGATGAAGGCGGCACTTGATGGCGCTGACCTGCGCGGTGCCCGCTTCATCAAGGCGAAACTCAGCCTCTCAAACCTGCAAGATGCGCGCTTGGATGACGCCGACCTTCGTGGCATCCGGGGCCGCTACGCCACCTGGCGGCGAGCCAATTGGTGGGATGCACGGCTAGATGAGGGATTGGAAGCGGCGCTATCGAAAAAATGGCCTCGCGCGTGAGTGAGCTCTCTCGCTCACTCCTCTTCTTCGATGTCTCTGAACTTGTCGTCTGAGGCAATCGGCGCACCCATCACTCCAGCTATCATCGCTCCATGCTCGGTCGAAGAGTTACTCTCCGCCCCGTGCTGCAGCGAAGCGCGGCCAGCTGCGAGCATAATCGGGAGAGCTGGAATCAGCGTGCAGACG
Source organism: uncultured Candidatus Poseidoniales archaeon (assembly GCA_964585295.1). Taxonomy (GTDB): domain Archaea; phylum Thermoplasmatota; class Poseidoniia; order Poseidoniales; family Thalassarchaeaceae; genus CAUZSY01. The sequence continues at coordinate 31,817 of CAZPCY010000012.1, forward strand.
AGACCGCAGAGAATTGCCAGCGCCGAAGTCATCCGCATCAACATCCCGAGAGTCGCGGTCGGTGTCTCGACGCTGCTGATTAGCGCTAGGCTGACCGCACCATCGATTAGCGCTGCTGCGCCACCAGCTCCGCCCGCGAACACGCCTCGGACATCCTTCCTAATCAGTAGGATGCCGCCACTCATCAGGAGCACGAACGCGAGTGCCTCGATTATTCCCAAGGTCAGGAAGTAGTTCTTCTCTTCGAGCGCCGCGAAGTAATCCATGATCTGCTCCTTGGTTACCTCTTCTCCGAGGGTGCTGAGTTCAACCGCGAGAGCCTCGGCCTCCTCTTCGGATGCGCTTCCGTAAAGATTTGAGAACGATGAGAAGGCGAAGTATAGACTACCGAGAATGAGTAAGATGCCGACGGTCACCGGTATCGCATGGTTCGGCTTCACTGTGATGATCGGCATCTCTAGATGAGGGCCATCATCGAGCGACATCCGAATCGCCCCGAGACCGTCGTCGCGCCTCTTACCTTCGTCGCTGGACGCCATGATGGCAGCCCGGCGGCGGCCGGCCATCAATCCTCGCCGCATGTTCGCAGCGCAGCATCGATGTCATCGGGGAGGGAGCGGCGCTCGAACGAATCCATGTCGACGCATACGGTGACGACACGCGCCTCCCAGCGCGTCTCGCCATCACCACCATCGAATCGGTATCGCCAGATCACCGAGGTGGTGCCTACGCTTTCGACCCATAGGGTGCAGTGAATCGTCTCGCCATATCGGAAGGGTGCATGGAAGGTGGCTTCGTTCGATACCGTGGGGAATCCAAGGCGATGTTCGCGAATGATGGTCGGGTAATCGATACCGCAGATTTCCTCCCAAGACTGCTCAAAGAAGCGATGCGCGAGATCCCAGTATTCTGGGTAATAGACCACCTCCGCTGGATCAATCATTGGAAAGTCGACCCTTCGGGATAATTCGATCGCCATGGTCCACGCCTCTCGATTACGAACAATCATCAATCGTTCTTAGAATCGCCTACGCAGAATATGACTCAGAATGTCCCGCTCAGAGCCTTTACGATTGTATCGATAGTGCTCGTCATTCTCTCTCCAATTGCCCTAATTCATGGGATTTTGATGATCGTGAATGATGATTCGGCAACAGCGACATCCGGCCCGATCGCCCTCAGCGACGGATGCTGTTTCGGATCCCTCTGGATCATCGGTTCATGCCTTCTACTGGGCCTCGCATGGCTGGTGGGGGCGGCGGGATTCGCATTCTTCCCAGAAAGTGACACTCAGGTGGAGATGATTTCATCTGACGGAAGGCGAATCTGATTGGTCAACAAGTTAGTCTGACTTCGTGCATTTTGGCGGACCCACCGCGATTCGAACACGGGTTTCCAGCTCCGGAGGCTAGAGTGATATCCAGGCTACACTATGGGTCCGTTGGTCGCTCGACCGGACAATCCGTTTTCAACCGCTCGCTCATGATTTGGATGCTCTCGAACCGCAGCGACCTGAGCGCTCAATTTGGTCGAAAGGGAGCATTGTGAGCATCTGGAACGAACCACTAGAAGTGTGCGAGCGAGGAGAGACTTCCCTACCTTGCTTTCGCTAATCAACACGAAGGCGGACCCACCGCGATTCGAACACGGGTTTGAGGCTCCGCAAGCCCCAGTGATATCCAGGCTACACCATGGGTCCAGCGAGCGACTCGACCGGACGACCCGTCTTAATCACAACGGTGGAGCAGCGGAGTGAGGCCTCCTAGGACCGGATGGGAGGCGACGCTTCCCGAGGGTGTGAGGCGATCGGAGCTCAGTCTGATACCGAGTACACCCTCTTGCCCGTCGACGAGTCCATCGCCCAGGTGACGGCGCCGCAATGGCGAGGAATGAAGAAGCCGACCTTCCTTGGCGTCAATCCATGGTTCTTCATCCTCAACTCAATCGAGAGGAAGGCGACGATCTGGCTCGCGGTGCATCCGGGGTTGTCCCGGACATACCGCGTGATCTCGTCTTCCAATCTTCGTCTTCTGGCGTCTCTCTGACTGCCCATGTAACACTACTTGGTGCTCCAGTCTATCAAGCACCGAAGGGACATCCCTGGGCCCCCAAAGAACCCATCGAATCAGAGTCCCTCCAAACCTTCCAGAAGCATGAATTTCGACCGATTCTGGTTCAATCTGAAACCACTAAAAGAGAGCGCTTGAGAACGTTGTTCACGCCTCGACGTTGAGTGGAAGGAGCGCCTTCCAGCGCGGCTCGGCGAGCTTCTTCGCTTTGGGACCTATGCGAGGGTTGGGAGTCTTGTGGGTCAGCACGCCGTGCATACCGTGGACGGCGAATTTGATGCGCGCCTCGACCACTCGGTCGCGCTCGGCTATTACCAGCATGTCATCGTCTAGATCGATACTGGTCGATGCCTCGTGGTCACCCGCGTTGCGAAGACTCAGCGTGGCGCCGGACAGGTGGGCTCGCGGCTGGAAGTCATGAGTGTCTGGATCCTCCATCCACACCTCCACATCGATGACGACACGCTGTCGCGCTGACACCTTGGTGATCTCCATCGAGGCTACCATCGACAGCGGGCACCGCCTAGTGGTTCTAAGGGATTCCTTCGGCATCCGGTGGCCTGTACCACCCTCTAGCATCGGTTGAGAACGGCGTTCAGATCAGCAATCCAACCTCATGGATTGACGGGATGAGCAGCGTGAATTCGACCTTGAGTTCCCAATCGTTGTCCTCGTCGGGATCGACCCCGTCGATTGGAATGTCGGGGTCGACTTCGTTGGCCTCTACCGTCCACTGCCAGACGCCCTGGCCGAAGCGCGATCCTGGCTCCTGTAAGAGCATCATGAGAAGCGCTTCCGCGGAATCCGCCTCGTATGTGGTCGCCGCGGCTGGATACGGGTTCATCTCATCGCGCTGAATATTCGCAGAGGCGTTACGGGTGATGTTCTCCTGCGAAGTCTTCGCCTCTTCGTGCCAGCTCGAGTCGACGACATCGAGGTAGAGTGTGAAGTTGTCCTGAGGCCACTCGGTCGGCAGCAGGTCTAGCGCGAGTGTTAGGGTCGCATTGACCGCGTGCAGCCTACCACCATCTCCCGGGGTGTGCTGGATGATTTCGCTCTCTCCTTGCTTGGTGGTCCCAAGCCAGCGCGCGGTGACGGTTCTCTCCTCCCAAGTGACATTGAACGTTCGCGAGAGGATCCTTACTGACCAGGTCTGGGTTGCTGATGCTCCGAGATCATCGGTGACGGTCAGTGATCCCGTCAGGTTCCCTGATCGCTCCGCGAAAACCGATGCGCTCTCGCCACTCTCATCAATATCATTGGTCGGATCGCCATCCAGATTGCTGTCCACCGACCAGTCGAGATCCCAGGCGAAGGAGAGAACGCCACCCTCCGGATCGCTGGATGAGGACGCATCCATGGTAATCAGGTCGCCGCTCTTGACAGTCGTTGGCATCGATATGGACACCACAGGGAAGTCGTTGACGTGGATGGTCACCGACTCCTCATCCTTGCCACCCTGATCGTTGATGACGGTTAGGGTGACCTCAAATCGGCCAGGCGTATCGAACACATGGCTGGAATAAGCCTGAGTCGTGTTGCGTATGTTGCCGTCGCCGAAGTCCCATACGTAGGTGGTGATTAGGGTCGGATCGGGGGTCATCGATCCCCTAGCGTCGAAGTTCACCGCCTCTCCGACGTCGATGCGGTCTCGATCTATGTCTAGATCCGCCGAAGGAGACGGTGGCCCCGCGATGCCGGCACAGCCGGCGAACAGCAGCGTAACGAACAGCGCGAAACGCGATGCTGCACGGCTGTTGACTCTATTCGAGTGCAATCCCATCGCGCGCATCCCGAGTCTCACCATTCATAGCCGTGACGGGTCGCCGGCCGATTTGGACGCGTTTCGTCGTCAGCCGAGCGATGGCGGCGGCGCTTGTAAGCCCGATGAGCGTGGGCATCAAGAACGGTGAGCCGCGCAGTGCAGCCGTGGCGACGGATCCCTTCTCTGGCCATCGTCTCGTGGCGCTCGACCTTGAGACTACTGGGCTCGATAGGCGGCGCGATCGCATCGTCGAGTACGCGATGGTCGGCAGCGATGCCGATGGAAGCGAGATTCTCATCGAGAGGTTCGTCGATCCCGAGCGTCCGATTCCGATGGAGGCGGCACGGGTGCACGGCATCTCGGATAACGACGTCCGAGATGCCGGTACCTTCCAAACGCACGCCGGCTCGATAGCATCGATGCTGGAGGGTGCTGTCCTTGTCGGTCACAATGTCATCAGATTCGACTGGCCATTCTTGCGTACCGAGTTCATACGCGCTGGCGTCGCGCCGCCGACGCCACTCGCAATCATCGACACTTTGGCGCTGGCGCGACGGCTGAAGGTGCCGGGAAGGCACGCACTCGGCGTACTCGCCGAGCGGTTCGGAATAGATCTCACCAACGCGCATAGGGCAGGAGCTGATGCCGGCGCGTGCCTACTCCTACTCCACATCTGGTCGAGAAAGCACCCGCGCGAGTTCTCGCGATCGCCCGTCGATCTCGAATCATGGATTAGCAATCCCGTGAGCGGAGGGAGCGACCTCGGGCCAGGCCTCGATGACCTTGAACCAGTGGAAGGAAGCCGTGGCAGATTGCGCTGGTCAGAGGGTGAATTGGTACTCGCATTCGGCAAGCACCGCAAGAGGACAATCGGCGAGGTGCGCGAATCCGATCCGAGTTACCTTCGATGGCTTCTCTCCCCGAACGGACCATTCGACCTGGATATCAACGCACTCCTGAGTGAGCATCTCGAATGACCTCACTCTTCGGCAAGAAGGATGTCGCGAACCAAGAGCGGGACCGCACCAACGATTGACATGAGGAGTCCGAACACGCCGACGATTATCGCGAAGGTGCCGTGCAGCGCTTCGCCGGTCTGAATTCGATCGAGATCGAAGTTCGACATCGAAGTGCCGTGAAAGTGCAATCCGACGGTCATAAGGAGCGTCGAAAGAGCCGCTGGCGCTGCTAGACCGACGGTCGGCACCAAGGCGAATTTGGCTGAGACGCCCATCGTCGGCGCCTCCCGGCTTAGTTGACCCAATCCGGTGACGGCGCGACCGACGGCGTGTGCGAGACCGAATGAGAGGCCTGCGATGACGCTCAACAACGCGAGTGCTGAGAGCGCCCACTGGGTTACGATTGAAGCGAGGTCGGCCGGAGTCGAGCCGAGCAATCCGGTGAAGAGGACGAGCGCTGCGGCAATCAGCAATCCCGGTAGTGCTAGGGCCACCGCGGTTGTACCGTGCATAATCGCGGTCCATCGCCCCAGAACCACCGTCGCGCCAAGCTTCGCGTCGCGACCGACCTGCCCTTTGCGCTCCTCGATGTCATCAGAGAACTGATCGAAGTAGTTCTTCCACTCACTGCCATCGGCACCCTCGGATCGCTTCGGTCTCGCTTCACCGGGTCTCAAGGCTCGTGTAATCGTCCCACCGGCGATCTCAGGTCGATGTACTGCGAAACCAGAGCCGGCGGCCGAACTATCCTCATCGACCTCATGCCACTCCTCGTCGACCTCCTCCTCCTGCCAGGAGTCGAGCATGTCATCCACCGATTGGTCGGTGAGCCTGCGGCTTCGACCAGAGGGGCGTTCATCGGTCCGATCTCCGTCTCGTCGACCTCTGGACGGAGGGCCACGTCGAGAACGAGGGGGGCCACGGTTGGACATCGTGTCCGACGGACTCGTGGAGGAGTTCAAGAAAGCGACCCGAACGGAGGCGTTCGCAATTGACATTAGTGGTGATGAGAATCGAACCGGAGGTGATTTCCGGGCCTTCTCCGTTCACCATTGGATTGCAATCAGCGCCGGGAGACCAGAATCGGTTCCCATGCGAGAATCTCCGACCAATCCCCCATTCTCCAGGTCTGCCCTTGCACCCTTGCGGATCCAAGGTAGAGCGGGCCTCTCCTTCCCGCATCCCAGTGCTCCTGCATCTGGTCGCGAGCCTGTCCCGCGAGAATGAGACCGAACCGGTCCCCCGTCGGAATCATGCCACCGACCTCGTCCTTGGCGACCATCCTCTCCACCAGCGCGGCCCCGTTCTCGGGATCGAAGCGATGCACCAGAACCACCTCATCTCGGAAGATGCCGTCGAACCGGATTTCTCCACGCGCCACCGCCGGCATCCAAGCAGGACACCAAGCCTTCCATTCGCACCAGCCGCAAGCCTCCTGCTCCGGCGTCGCTTGTAGTGGCTCATCAGTGATACGCATGCCCTCCCAAGCGCGAAACGCATCTTCGAGAACCGAGGGGCCCTCAGCGGGCCAAACCTGACTGCCCGAGGAGTACCAACCCTCAGCCCGTATAGGCGGATGGTCCGGGTTGATCGATTCAAGCAAATCGCGATAGAATCGCAGTTGCCTGCTGACCGTCTCCTTTAGCGAACCGACAGGAGGGCGGCCGGTCTTCAGGTCAGCAACCACCCAACCAATCACCTCACCATCGTCGTCTAGATCCTTGACGAGGAGATCCAGCCGGCCCATCAGACGGCCGCATTCAGATCGGAGGGTCCCTTCAGCCGCGAGGACGAACTCCTGCACCTTCCTCCACTGTCCAACCGTGAGTTCGGAGAATCCAACCGTGCCAATCTGAGACTTCGCGATTAGGATGTTCAGCGAGCCAATCAGCAGGTCATGCGCCTTCGAGATTTCCTCCTCCTTGAAGCGTGGATGACGAGGGGTTCCAAGGAATATGTCGCGCTCGATTGCCCAGTGGCGGTCGAGGATTGCCTTGCTCGTCGGCGGCAGCCATCCGACCTCCTCGTCATCACGTCCATCGAGGCCGAGGTTGCATAGATCCTCGACCGTGTTGTGGACCGCGGTGCCGATTGTCGCTGCCATTCCGGCCTTTCGTGGCAAGCGCATGCGCGAGAGCCAGTATTTCCGCGGACATGCTTCGTAGTTGTTCCAAGAGGATGGTGACAACTGGTGGGATGCGCTCAACGATCTCTCCTCCTTCCCTGCGACGCCTCTCGGACGGTCCGGCCCAATGATTAACAGCATCGACGGAAGTGGGAAGCCGATGGCTCCTGAACCGATAGTTCGAATCAATCCCGATGCGGACATCGATGGCGCTCTGGTCGTCTCCTGCTTCCCGACCGTCGGCTTCGTCTCCTCGATCGTTGCGCACTATCTCGTAGAACATTTGGAGTTGGTTTTCTCGGGCGGCGTCCGACATCCCGATCTTCCTCCCGTCTGTCTGGTTCAGGATGGATCACCGATGCCGCCGATTAGATTCTACACCGGTGCTCCGCAATGCAATGTCGAGCAGTGTGACAAGCTGGTGCTCATCGCCAGCGAGATTCGAGTCCCATCACGGCTAACCCTGCAGATGAGCGAGGTGCTCCTAGAATGGTCGAAGGATTCGAACCTTGGAGGAGGTCTAATCATCGATGCCTACTCAAGGTCCGGTGACCAAGCGCATCAGATTATGGATGATGACGAGAGTGATGATAGTCTGCTGGGAATCGGTGCCACGGAGCCAATGCGCGAGAAGCTAATCGAGATGGGTGTCCCACTCCTCAAGCACGGCGTAATTGGCGGCATGACAGGTGTTCTGATGGGCGAATGCCGTAGAAGGGGGCTTTCGACCATGGCGATCCTCGCCGAGGCGAATGGGCCAGGCGATGGTGGATTCCCGGATGCGCGTGCAGCTGCGAGGATCATCGAGAAACTCGACCTGCTGCTCCCTGCCGTGCATCTTGAGACCGAGCCACTAATCAGCGAGGCGGAGCGAATCGAGGACCAGATTCGGGAGATGATGTCGGTTCATTTCGCCGCTGACGAAGAAGATGGCGAGGCGGCACCCAGCATGCTGTACGGCTGACTATCTTCTACTGAGATTGACTGGCACATCCCCCACCATATATCTCCCTGATGAACGAATGAACGACTATTATCTTGATATGTATCATACTATAGCCGGGCCATGACTGAATTGGCCATATTTGAGGCCAGTAGTGGAAAAACACCCATCTCCATCGAGATTCTTCCTCCAAATAGAGGATTGGGGCTTGACGATATACACGAATTCTTCAATGGACTTAATGGCTGGAAACCTGCCTTCGTTAGCGTAACATACCATCAAGCTCACAAGATTGGTGTAATCAATCAAGATGGCCGGAGCAACGAAATTTGGAACCGAAAGAAACCCGGCACGCTTGGAGTATGTGCAATGTTGAAATTTCGTTATAATCTGAATGTGATTCCTCATCTTATATGTGGAGGATTCTCTAAATTCGAATCTGAAGATTTCCTAGTGGATCTCGATTATCTCGGATTTAATCACGTGCTAGCTCTAAGAGGTGATCCTAAGAAAGGAGAGGATTGGTTCACTCCTCACCCAGAAGGGAACGCATATGCGTCAGAATTGGTTAGCCAAATTAAATCATTGAATGATGGGAATTACCTAGAAGGTGTAAAAGAGGCCAGGCCTACAAATTTCAAAATAGGTGTTGCGGGCTATCCTGAAACCCATCGTGAAGCAGAAAGCTTGGACTTAGACCTTGAAAATCTCAAACATAAAGTCGAGAAAGGGGCATCCTTCATTATCACACAGATGTTCTTCGACAATCAAGTATTCTTCAATTTTGAGCGAAGATGTCGTGCCATAGGAATTGATGTGCCAATCATCCCAGGCCTCAAAGTCATAACATCAAAAAGACAGATTGATGTTCTGCCAGAAATCTTTCATACTTCTATTCCTGAAAAATTAAGGGAATCTGTACTCGCCTGTGAAAGCAGAGAGGAAGTGATTGATATCGGAGTGGAGTTTGCCCTCAAACAGTCAAGAGAATTGATTGATTACGGGATCCCTTGTCTGCATTTCTTCACAATGAATGATTTGTCAACTTTTTCCAAAATTCTCAATTCAATCAGGAGTTGATTATTGATGTCCCGGGGGCAAGATCTCGAGATTGCCCTAGATGAGAGAATCATCATCATAGATGGCGCTATGGGAACGATGATTCAAAGATATAATCTGACAGAGAAAGACTTTCGCGGCGATATTCTGGATAATCATGATACAGATCTCGCGGGAGACAATGATCTTCTTGTAATGACAAGACCAGATGTTATCGAGGAGATTCATCTTCTCTACCTCCAAGCAGGAGCAGAGATAATCGAAACCAATACGTTCGGAGCGACTCGAATCGCTCAAGCTGAATATGGACTTGGGAATTTGGCTCGAGACATGAATATTGCAGCAGCCAAAGTGGCAAGAAATGCAGTCGAATCCCATCGCACCTCCTCTGGGATTGACGCATGGGTTGCTGGCGCGGTTGGTCCAACCAATGTCACACTATCAGCATCATCCGATGTAGATGATGCAGCAAAAAGAGATGCTACTTGGGATGAGGTATACGATGCATATCTCGAACAAGTAACCGCCCTTATCGAAGGAGAAGTAGATATCATTCTCATCGAGACTATCTTTGATGTATTGAATTCAAAAGCCGCTATCAAAGCCACTTTGGATGCTTTCGATACCACAGGTATAACACTCCCAATTATGATTTCTGTGACTTTCATCCAAGAAGAAGGAGATAGAACTGTCTTCGGACAAAGTGTTGAAGCCTTCTGGAACACAATTAGACACGCATCACCATTGACAGTGGGCCTGAATTGTGGACTTGGTGCTACAGGGTTGCGGAGCAAACTCAGTACCCTTGCTCAGATTGCCGATACTAGAATTCACATCTATCCCAATGCAGGTTTACCCAACCCGTTATCTCCTTCGGGGTTTGACGAGACTCCTGAAATTACAGCATCCCATGTACGTTTTCTGGCTAATGATGGACTCCTAAACATAGTTGGAGGATGTTGCGGTACTACTCCAGAACATATCGCTGCAATAGCGCGCGCTGTGAGTAACTGTAAACCCCGAAAAATTCCTGATGGGCTAGATGATTTACCCACATTTTCTGGATTGGATACATGTGTTGTCAGAGAAGATTCCAACCTTATGATGGTAGGTGAGCGCACAAATATCACTGGTTCTGCACTATTCAGGCGATTGATACAGGCAAATGATCTAGAAGCTGCAGTAGCTGTAGCGCTTGAACAAGTCAGAGGGGGCGCAAATGTCCTAGATGTCAATATGGACGAAGGGCTGATTGAAAGCGAGAAAATGATGAGCAAATTTCTGAACATTGTAGCCACCGAACCAGAAATTGCCAAACTGCCGGTAATGGTTGATTCATCAAAATGGAGTGTGCTTGAAGCCGGATTAAAATGTATTCAAGGCAGACCAATTGTTAACTCCATTTCTCTCAAAGAAGGGGAAGAGGAATTTCTACGTCAGGCTCGCGCAATCAGGAAGTATGGGGCTGCAGTAGTGGTAATGGCCTTCGATGAAACCGGTCAAGCAGAAACAATGGAACGAAAAGTGGAGATTGCCCAAAGGGCTCAACGTCTACTTGTTGATGAAATTGGTTTCAAACCAACCGACATCATTCATGATCCCAATGTTCTGGCAATCGCCACAGGAATTGAGGAACATGATGAATTCGCAATTAACTTCATCGAAGCAGCGAGAGAAATCCGTCGTACCTGTGAGGGGGCCATGATTAGTGGGGGTATCAGCAATCTTTCATTCTCATTCAGAGGCAATGATACGGTGAGACAAGCCATGCATGCTGTGTTCCTTGAGAAGGCAATCTCTGCGGGATTAACCATGGGCATAGTCAACCCTTCTCACCTCACTATCTGCGATGATGTTAATCCAGAATTGTTGGAACTAGTCAAGGATGTGGTCATGAACCGTAGAGATGATGCCACTGAACGCTTGGTTGAAGCCGCTGATAGATTCTCATCAGATGCAGAAAGCAGAGTAGTATCAGAAGCATGGCGGGAAAGCGAAGTGGAGGGGCGTCTCTCACATGCACTTGTCCATGGCATAACCGACCATATCACAGAGGATGTTGCGGAAGCTTTCGGAAAAATGGGGGAGGCTCTCGCCGTTATCGAAGGGCCGTTGATGGATGGAATGAATGTCGTAGGAGATCTGTTTGGATCGGGCAAGATGTTCCTGCCGCAGGTTGTTAAGAGTGCTAGAGTAATGAAGCAGGCTGTAGCATGGCTTGAACCACATATGCAGAGAGAAGGTTCTGAGCAGAAAAAGAGAGGTGAAGTTATTCTGGCAACTGTAAAAGGAGATGTCCACGATATTGGGAAGAATATCGTTGGAATCGTTCTTCAATGCAATGATTACAGTGTTCATGATCTTGGAGTCATGGTGCCTCTAGACACTATCCTTTCCAAAGCAGAAGAAGTAAATGCCGACATAATTGGCCTCTCAGGGCTCATCACACCTTCACTAGACGAAATGGTAAGAGTAGCCAAGGAAATGGAAAGAAGAAAGATGGACATACCTTTATTGATTGGTGGCGCCACAACATCAAGACAGCACACTGCTGTCAGAATATCTCCCTCATATTCGAGAGAGGTTGTCCATGTGAAGGATGCTTCTTTGGTCTCTGGAGTGTTGAATTCACTACTAGATGAAGAAAGAAGAGGGGAATTCAATATCAAGTTAGCAGAGGAAGAAAAAAGACTGTCTGAACTCTACAAGAGAAGGATGGAGAATCCACTGCTGACAATAGATAGAGCAAGAGAGAAAAAGCCTAATTTCCTATTCAATGAGTCTACATGTCCTCAACCTCCATTCATTGGCAGAAGAGAAGAGAACATCGAACTCAAGGATGTGGTCGACTATATCGATTGGATTTTCTTCTTCATAACTTGGGACATGAAAGGAAGATATCCAGATATCCTAGATGACCCAGAAAAGGGCGAAGTGGCCAGAGATCTATTTGAGAATGGCAAAGCAATGCTTGAGAAGGCGCTTGAGGAAGGTTTCCTAACTATAAGAGCAGTAATTGGTTTCTGGCCAGCATATTCAGAGGGAGATGATATCATTCTCGATGACATAGGTTCGAAATTCGTGATGTTACGTCAACAGAGGGTTGCTGGTAGCACCAATCTTTGCCTGTCTGATTTCATAGCTACCGCTTCAGCCAATATCCAGGATCACATAGGTGCCTTCGCAGTAGCCGTGCATGGTGCTGAAGAGGTCGCCAAAGTCTTTGAAGAAAAAGGAGATGATTACTCAGCGATAATGGTTAAAGCGATTGCGGATCGCCTCGCTGAAGCCACCGCCGAAATGCTTCATCAAAGAGTGCGGGGTTTGTGGGGATTCCCTGATGATGATTCAATGAATCTCGATAGACTACTAAGTGGAGACTATCGGTCAATCCGTCCAGCGTTCGGCTATCCGGCATGCCCTGATCATAGTGAGAAAAGATTGCTCTTCGATCTTTTAGAAGCAAGAGATTGTGGATTCACTCTCACCGAATCATGTGCAACATATCCGGGTGCTAGCGTATCTGGACTCTACTTCGCACACCCAGAAGCCCGTTACTTCAATGTCAATAGAATAGATGAAGGACAAGTATTGGATGTTGCAGCACGCAAAGGCATGAGTAGACGTGAAGTCGAATATTGGCTATCATCCATCATCGACTACGATCCTGAATGATTTATCATTCGAAATAAATGATGTCAGGACCTCCGGCTACTGGATTGCTGACGAGGAGATAGATTAGCACGGAATGCCAATCGTTGATCAGAAGGAATCGAGGCGGGTCTGCCCCGAGTCATCTTCATCGCGTCCCTTCCCAACAACCTCCGAGGCTACCTCAGAAGAGTTGGCCTGAGAGATTGATTCCTCGATTAACGCATCCAAGGTCGTCTCGTCAATCACCGACACTCCTAGGCGCTCTGCCTTGGCCAGTTTAGATCCAGCCGATTCCCCAGCCACGAGGTAATCCAACTTACCGGAAACCGTTGATACGACCCGGCCGCTAGCCGCCTTGATTCGGAGAGCGATTTCCTTTCGTGGGCGTTGTAGAGTGCCGGTGATACAGAACGAAAGCCCATCCAACGGCCCAGTATCGCTCTCTTGAACTAACTCATCGATTACCTCGATCCTCTCCAAAAGTCCATCCACAGTCGATCTCCTCTGATGGATTCCATCGAGCAGGTATCGAGCGACCGTCTCCCCAACCCCTTCAATGGAGGTCAATCGGCGCATCGCCTGATTCAGCCTGTAGGGCTTGCCGCTCTCATCCTCGGCCGGCTCCCCACCGACTCCTGGTTCTGCATCGCCTATATCGACTAGATCCAGCAGATTGCTGATGCTGGCGACCTCCTCGGCAACTGATTCGGCCAATTCCGGCCCGATTCTGGGTAAGCCGAGGGCAGATAGGAAGGCCGACAGCGTCAGCCGGCGGGTCAAATCGAGTTGCGCCATGGCGTTCGCTGCGGAACGCTCGGCCATCCGATCCAATCCCTCCAAGTCAGTGTGCGACAGATCGTAGAGGTCGGGAAGCGAAGCGACAAGACCGGAATTGCACAGCTGTTCCGCCAAACGCTCGCCAATCCCATCGATCTCCAGAGAACGGCACCAATAGAGAAGCGATCTGACCACTCTCGCGGAGCACGATTCATCATCACAGCGCAGGAATGCACCGTCGATTCGCAGAGTGCTGCCACAGGAGGGACACTCCTTGGGAATAATTGGCGGCTCTCGATTGGGGAGATCCGTGACGAACGCATCTCCATTCGCGTGCAATCGACCCAAAAGGTCGGCATCCGTCGCCGCTCCGAGTACCTCGACGACCTTCGGAATGACATCCCCTCGCCGGACAATCCTCACCCGATCTCCCAAATGGATTCCGAGTCTCTCGACCTCCCCGACGTTATGCAGCGTAGTGTTCTCAACTGTGACGCCGGAGACGACCACCGGTGCGACGCGGGCGACCGGTGTGACGGCGCCCGTCCTTCCAGTTTGCCAGTCGACGGCAAGCAGGACGGTTGACGCCTCCTCTGGGGGGAACTTCCACGCCAACGCCCATCTCGGATGATGGGCGGTCTCGCCGAGGAGTTCCCTCTTGGCCAGATCATCAAGCTTCAGCACGACGCCGTCTATCTCGCATTCAAACTCATCTCGCGCCTCGCTCCATCTCCTCGTCTGTTCAAGGAGACCTTCCGTTGTCGACTCGTCGTCTTCTGCTTCTACCACGGTCGGCTCGGCGACCTCGATTCCTATCTGGGAGAGCCATTCTATGGCCTCTGAATCGTGCTTGAATCGGGGTGTTTCGGCACTGTCTGGATGCGCCTCGGCCGCCGGAGGAAATTGAACGTCATAGGCCAGGAAGGCGAGATCGGCGGCATCTCCCTTACCCGCCTCTCGGTGCTTCTGTCGAAGGGATCCCGCTGCGAGATTACGCGGATTGGGCGCGATGTCCGCGTACCTCTCCCGATAAGTGGCGAGTGGCATCACCACCTCCCCTCGAACATGGCAATCGCCATCCCATGAGAGTCGATGTGGCAGATTGCCAATCCTGAGCGCGTTTGCGGTCACATCCTCGCCGCGCTCACCGCTACCCCTCGTCGCGGCGCGGACCAGCCGTCCACAACGATACTCCAGACTCAGCGCTGATCCATCCAACTTCGGCTGGGTCACGAACCGCCGCCCATGTGCCGTCGTCTCGCTGACGAAATGCGCAACCTCCCCCTCCTCGGTCGCCTTGTCGAGGCTTCGCATAGCGAATCGGTGCACCACCTTGACGCTGCCAGCGGGCACCTCGGCACCGACGCGCGACAGTTGCGGATGATTGGGGGCGAGCGCTTGCAACTCATCCCACAACGCATCGAATTCAGCGTCGGTCACCTCTGCCGCCGCGTGGTTGTAGTAGAGGTCGGAATGGTGTGCCAATAGGGCTGCCAAGACCTCGACCCGCTCCTCTGGGTCGCCCTCGGAGCCGTCCGCTCCCGCCATGCTCCGCATGGAGCGCTGGAGGTCGAAAAGGTGCCCCTTGGAACACCTAGATGTTTGTTCTCCGAACCTCTGGTTCTCACTCCTCGGCGATTAGATCAATGATCTCATCCCACCGGCCGGATAGAGCAGCCTCTACCCGTAGTGCGACCTGTTCCAGATCGGGTCTTGATCCCCCCAGCGGAAGGGGTGCGAAAGGACCCCAACCCAATCGATGCAGTACGATTCGACTCTCACCCTTCCAGCCGCTGTGGCGTAGTCTTGACCACTCGTATCGAAATCCATCGGCGTAGAGATGCTGACTTGTTACCGCGTACCGCTTCGGTGCGACCTGCAGCGCCGCCATTCCAATCAACAGCAGGTCGAGGATGACAATCTGGCCAGTTGGGATGGAGAAGAGGTCTTGCATCGCCCATGGAACCACCATCATCACAGCTAGAGCGAGCAGGTGTGACCAATGCCTTCGCCACTCTCCTTCTCCGTCGCTCTCCCAAGCCCAACCACCTCTAGGTAGGTCACCGAGAATCGGCACTTGAGATCCCATCCTCAGCAATCTCGTCGCATCGATGCCGACGATCGCGGCAATCAACAGCAATGCGAACCATCCGACCGCCGCGGACGCATCTTGCAATGGGTCGCCGAACCAGAAGGCGAGTGACATTCGATCACCAGTGCGCCTCCGTCACTCCGAACGCTCCAATCACGTCTCGTATTCCCTGGATTTCTGCGTCGAGCCACCTTGTCCGGAGCCGCCGGTGCCTTCCTCATCGAGCCGTTGCCGAACGAGGAATGCGATGACGGCTATCGCGACCAGCAGAGGCAGGATGACCGCGGGAGATAGAAATGTAGCGACAATTCCCGCTTCCGCATTCTCTGCGCCTGTTCCCGGTGTCGTGGGAAGTGGATCGTAGGCGTCTAGGATGCCGTCTCCGTCGTCGTCGTCATCCGCGGTCAGCGACGATGTGCAGCCCTCGACGATTGCATCCGGCATCCCGTCGTCATCGGTGTCCCGAGCGGCGCACGCATCGAAGGGGAAGGCGTCCTGATCGTCCTTCCATCCGTCGTTGTCGTCGTCGAGATCCCATTGATCAGGACCACAATGGCGCATCTCGGTGAAGTCGTACCATGGGGTCACTCCATCTTGGGTACAGGTCGAGACGGAGTCGCGATCGTTGTCCGGTGCGGATATTGTCACAGCAACGCTATCGCTGGCATTCTCTCCGACTGGATCCGAGACGACCACCCAGAGAGTCCACTCTCCTTGTTCGATGAACACCTCTCCCTCAAAATCGGAGAGAATCGGAGTGTCGAACGTGGTATCTCCTATTCCGGTCAGGTACCAAGCATAGGTGAGAACCGCTGCATGACCAGGGTCCGGGTCGGTCGCGGCAGCGCGAATCGAGAGATTCTCACCTTCAGGCTGGTTAACGCTCGCATCAGGCGAGGTAATCACAACGGTTGGAGGATCGTTGGCCTGCATAACGATGCGGACGTTTGGATCAACCGAGGAGCCCAATGCGAAGGCGCCATCGCTTGGCAAGTGACCAGAGGCGCTCGCCTCGAACCAGCCGCTACTGCTCGTCGAGGAGTCGCCGGAAACTCGGACTTCATGGTAGACGACGAAGTTTGAGCCGCTGCTCACCGTGACGGATTGGTCATCAATCTCCGAGTTGAAGGACGCAATCGATATCTCAGCCGTAGCGCCTTGGATTTCCTGCGCTAGATCGTCGACAATCTGCAGGCTCCGTGTCACCCCGATCCACAGAATCGCATTACCATCGATCTCGATCGATGCCGGCGTGGAATCGATGAGAGCCCCAATGAACCGCTTGTCGGTCGCATCGAGGCGAAGGATGCCATCCAATGTATCGCCGGTGGACATGAACGGCAATCCATCGACATCAATCGAGGTTGTCCCATGAAAGTGGCATGAGGAGGTCTCAACCGGTGGATTCTCCACATCGTCGATGCTCCCTCGCATGCTTATAGAGGTCGAATGTCCGTCGACATCGACCTCGTGCAAAGCGAGGCGCTTAGACGTCGAGCCCATAATCTCGATACCGCTACCATTCGCTCCCTCGCCGTCTAGAGTCAGGCCGCTGACCGTACCGGCGGACTCCTCTACCAAGAGCGCGGGGCTCCCCAGTAGGGTCGAGTCTCGAAGGTCGAAAGCGTCGGAGTGGTCGACGACAATCGCGGCGCTGCTGCCACCGCTCCGCATCGTTCCTCCGCTGACTACCAGCGAGTTGATGGCGTCGAGGCGCAGCACCGCACCGCCACCATCGTGGGCAGAGGCATTCAGGTCTGTGACATTGCCACTTGCTCCCTGAAGCCACATTCCGGTGCCGGTGCCGGCACCAATCATCACGCTTGTCGCCTCCAGAGTTGCGTCCGTCACCCAAGCACCGTGCTGGCTGCAATCGGAGAGTGTCACTCCGGCGAGTGTGAGGGTTGCGGATGAGGCGGCGCGCAGGCAGCGCGTGGTCTGCATGACCTGGCCGCCTTGCATCGACATCTCCGCTCCAGCGCCGGTGACGCTAACCTCACTGCCCGTCACTAGAACGTCGTTCAGCGTTGCGTCGCCTCCAGCCTCGACGGAGATTCCACCTCCGCTGACCTGCCCGCCGTCAATGTCAACCGTCCCGTTCACTCGGAGAGCACCCCAGTCCGAGCCTGAGAGGGTTGCATCGTCCATCTCGAACATCCCTTGGACATGAATCGAAGCGCCATTGGATAGGGTGAGTGCAGCCCCGGGGAGCAGTTGGAGGGTCTTTCCATCAGGCACCGTCAGATCGCTTCCAAGATGATAGGGAGAGAATTCCGCATCGACTCTCGTCCAACTATCGATTGCGCCCCCTGCCAGGGTCGAGACCATGACATCCATCGAGACAGTATGCGAGGTGTCCCACGCCTTGAACGTCGAAATTCCCGAATGCACGATCAAGATGGCCAGTGTTCCGGCTACATTCGTTCCACCCGCGTGGACTACCTTCGCCTGTGCTGATGTCGTGACCACGCCCGTAGCATCGGTGGTCAGGTTCTGCCCCTGTACCAGCACGGACGCTCCTTCGACCGGAGTCCCCTTGTCGAGGACTCGCAATTGCAGTCCGGAGATCACCTCCGCCTCGGCTCCACTGCCAAGCGTAACAGTGTCGTGGATGCCACCGAAGACGCGAATCATGCAGCCGTCGCCCAACGTCATCGCGGCGCGGAAGTGGACCCCGCTCATCGTCATCTGTGAAGAGCAAGCGATTTCGGTGGTGTGTAGCACGGTCAAACCATCACCACTGCCGCCGTAGGGATGGCTGACGGCGGTGTGTTCGCCGCTGCCGCCTGAGACCGTACCTCCGTCGCCTAGCAACTCTCCATTGCCTTCGGCGACGTATCTCGCATAGCTCGGCAGGGTTAGAGTCGCATCGATCAAGGAGAGGCTAGCGCCACTCTCGATGGTCAAGTTGCCCGGCAGTACGAAGGTCGAGCCATGCAACTCCGCGTCGATGCCGCTCGATATCGTCCAGTTGCCGCTAGACGGTATGATAGGGAGTTGGATGGTGTCACTTGGCGATGTGAGGATCTGGGTGGTTCCTGTCCCGTCGGACGCGACCGCCCTGACTTCGCTGCCGTTGGCGAGCAGCGGTAGCGTCACCTCGCCTGAGGAGTCGCTCGTGTCGGAGTATCCATGCGAGGTCACGGTAGCGCCAACGACGGCGGCCAAGCCTAGATCGGTTACCGTGATCGTCGATTCGGTCAGTGCTTCGGCGTTGGTGACGGCGATACGCTCCCCGCTCTGATCACTGCCCCAGAGAAGCGTGCCATCGCCGAACGCATCGTGAGTCCCGACAGTAGCGAAGAGTGGCAAATCTCGAATCGTCGCGCTCGCATCGTCGCTCATGGATAG
Organism: uncultured Candidatus Poseidoniales archaeon; assembly: GCA_964585295.1. Lineage (GTDB taxonomy): Archaea > Thermoplasmatota > Poseidoniia > Poseidoniales > Thalassarchaeaceae > CAUZSY01. The sequence goes on from CAZPCY010000012.1 coordinate 50,611, forward strand.
GGTCGCCTGCCGATGACCGGACGCACTCCAATCAGCGACATGGACGGAGCCACCGTCGACACGGACCCCATTCTCGGCCGAGCCAGTGGTCAGTGATCCGATGTTCATCGAGCCGTCTTCGATCGAGACGCTCGCACCCTCGTCTCGGCCTCCTTCGGTCGAAGAGAGGGTGGTCGCCGAGACGGTCGCATCCTGCTGCGCCGCCAAGCCGCGGTGCCAGCCAGTCAAAGTGGCGGTCGTCAAGGTCAGATCACTCCAGTGAGCCCTGATTCCAATGGATGTGCGATCTTGACCTACATACGGTCGCGAGACAGTCACTCCATCGAGTGCATGTGACCCGGTGATGTACTCGATTCCGATGGCCGACGTCGAACCGCCGTACAGGGTAATCGAGGCGAGGTTGGAAGTCGCCGAAGATATCGAAGCCAATGTCTCCGCGTCAGACCAATTCCCGCCATCGGCCACAAGAGATCCTGTTCCGGAAGCGCTGACTCCGACGCCGCTCGCTGACACGTTGAGAGCGCCTATGTCGAGGGTGCCGGACCCCGTCGATTGGACTCCATTGCTGTATCCTGAGAGGGAACCGCCAGAGATTGTCGCGTTCCCCTCCGCATCGCACTCAATCGCCCAACGACCATCATCCAATCCTGTCGCTTCTATCTCTCCGATGCTCAGGGCATCCACTCCAACGCAGCGCAGCACCCTACCCCATGAACCGCTGCTCGATGTCAGGGCTGCAATATCGACACCTGAGACATCGGTCATGTCCAACCCAGTCCCAATGTCGCCAATCGCATCGATGGTCTCGATGTCGACGGAAACCGCGCCATTTGCCGATACACCGGTCATCGCGTCGGTGAAGGTGGCGGTCTCGATGTCGACCGTTCCTCCCGCTCCGACCTCGATGCCATTTCCGACATCGCTGCCGGTGAGGGTCGTCACGGTCGCCGTGCCGCCATTGCCTACCGAAAGGACCGCCCCGCTGCCACTAGCACCGAGCGTCGCCGAGGTTAGGCTCCCTTCGACGCGCATGCAGGCGTAGCCGGCCATCGTGCAGGTCGGTGCTCCTCCTCCGGTGATGGTCATCGATCCCTCGACGAAGTATCCTATGGTCGTGTTGTGGACATTGACCGCGCCCTCCACATCCATCGAACCGAGAACATGGAAGCCACCCCTCGCGTCCGATACGTTCGCGGTCTGCACAGTCAGGTCACCGCTCGGGCCGACCTGGATTCCCTCCCATCGAGGTGCGTGCGAGGTCGGCGCGATGTGGCTGCCGTAGATGGAGGATGGGTTGCTGGCGCTGCCGCGAATCTCCAGCACCCCTTCGACGAGCAGTATGGAATCCTCGGTCATGTTGAGAATCGTGCCAGGCTCAAGGACGAGCTTCTTCCCCGGAATAACGGTGACGTCTCCCGAAATCTCGTTGTAGCCGCTCCATGTGGTATCGTCGGTAATCACCGTCCCTGAGGCGGCATCGGCGGGTGGAGTCCAGATTATCAGGCTCGTTGCGAACAGGATTGAGAGAAGTAACGCGGTGACGCCATCGGAGCGGTGCATAACCGCTGCACCACCACCTCCCCCTCTTATCGCCTCCGCCATACGGTCCTACGGACCGTCTACCTCTGATTGTGCTGATTCATACACCCATGAGGCCCCCTCAATACTCGGTTGATTCTCCGTCTAATTCGTCGTCATCTTCGACGGAGTGGGCCGGTGGGCCGGGTCTCAGGCGAGCGATGCATCGAACGATGACAATCCAAAATGCCAGTGTCAGCAGCCTCACGACTGGAATCAATCAGAAGGTGGGCCCGTCCGGATTTGAACCGGAGTCTAACGGCCCCCAGCCGTCAAGTATGGACCAAGCTAACCCACGGGCCCGGGTAGTCCTCTCATCGGAATCGGATCGCGCATAAGGCCCTGACGGACCGCACGATTAGAGCTCTCGCGCCTTGCTGAAAGGAGCGACCTCATCAATCAGGTCGATGTGAGAAGCGAACATCCTTCGGCAACAATATCGCTTGACACCCATCTCCGTCAGGATTGCGCCGCCATCGCCACCCTCCTTCACGACCGCTTGGTAGCGATTCCATAGATGGCCGATTACCTTACCGCATGAGAAGCATCGAACTGGTAGCAACATCTCTCTAACACCTCACCTGTACGACTTCTGCCACTTCTTCCGAGCGCCGCGACCCATTTGGTGCTTCGGCTCCTTGCGACGCGGATCATTGACCAGCAAACTGCGATCGAAGCGAAGGAAAGTATCGCGGAGTTCCTCATCCTCTCCCTCGGCGCCGCCGTTGTACTGAACGAGGCCGCGGGCGATTGCGGTCCTAATCGCGTCGACTTGGCCCATGATGCCGCCACCGTCGACATCGATTGCGATGTCTACATCCGCGATTCGATTCATCGCCTCTGCAATCTGCACCGGCTCGACCGCCTTCCGCCGTGCGAGTGCGGGTTCAAGAATCTCAATCGGGGCGCTGTTGACGCGGATTCGGCCCTTTCCTTTGCGAACCGTGGCGCGGGCGATGGCCGTCTTACGCTTGCCGCTGGTGTTGACAATCTTCTCCTTCTTCTTCCGGCGAGCCATCACTGCTCACCTCCCCAACGAGTCGCATCGACTCCGAGCGCAGCGGAGACCTCACCTAGCCGGACGAAACGGTTCGGCAGCGGTCGGTCGACCTTCGAGCTGTCTCCCCATTCGTGACCGTTCGGCAGATTGTCGCCATCGAGTTCGCTTGGGGTGCCAATCATCACGCGGAGATTGCGTAGCGCTTTGCGGCCAGTGCTGTTCTTCTGGTAGGGGAGCATCCCTCGGACGGTCCGCTTCAGGATTTGGTCTGGCATACGAGGGAAGAACGGGCCCTTTCGAGGATGGTTCAACTCGTACTTCTCTCGGTAGTCATTGAGGATATGAGCACGCTTACCGCTGATGACTGCATTCTCGCTGTTGACGATAATCACTCGGTCGTCTCGCCCGGCTCGCTGTCCGGTGAGCAGCGTCTTCGCGACCTGGCTCGCGATTCGGCCGAGCACCTTGTCGGATGCATCGTAGACGTAGGTGGTCGCTTCAGCCAAGGATGCACACCCCCTTTCCTTCCGGGTTCTCGTCCATCAGCTCTCGGAGTGTCAGGATACGCCCTCCGGCCTCTTCGATCTTCGACCTAGCGCCGCTGCTGACGCTGTAGGCGGCGACGGTCGGGCTGCCCTCCTCGATCCCGCCACTGCCGAGCAACTTGCCCGGCACCAACACGACCGAATCATCCTGCATGTGCCGAGTCAGACGGCTGAGGTTCGGCTGGGCCCAGTTCGAGCGGCTCTTCTCGAGCCGATTCGCGACGTCTCGCCACAGCGGAGCACCGGTCGACCGGGTCTGCGCCTTCAGGTCGGCTATCAGCGCGACCAGCGCTTCATTGGTCTTCTCGTTCCTTCCTGCCATGTGACTCCCTCGACGTTGTGGGGAGTCGCGGCGACCGGTCGACCTGTTATGAACCCATCGCGCACGCTCACGCGAGGAATCGATACACTCCTCCCCATTCTCTCCTCGCAGAGAACGGTCGAAGCACCGATTGAGAACCCCCCATCCACCAAGACTTGGAGACGCTAATCGGAGACCCTCCCAAGCGGGGAATTGATGTAGGGAATTTGGGACCAAATGTGGCGCGCCGCCCTCCTTCGATCGGCCGGCGAAGCGTTCATGCGCGCCGACCATCACGCCGGCCCCATGTCCGAATGGATGCACCACATGACCGAAGCGATGCAGATGGATGAGAATGACTTCGTCGGAGCCCACCGAGTGTTGACGCGTTCGCAGGATGCCGCGATGGCGGAGATCCAGCAGACCCTGTCCTCCTCACCCGAAGTCTCTCAGGCGATGACGGCGCTCTACGGCGCGCTTTCCGCCTACGTTCAGGCGGTGAACCTCCGCTCGCGGGCCGAAGGAGGTGAACCGGGAGACCTCGATCACGCCTTCAGGATTGGGCAGTCATACGGTGTCTCCTGCGTCATCAACCACCTAATCGACGATCTGGTTGACCCCAACGAGGGGTCGATGCTCGCTTCGCTGGATGCGTTCAGCGACAGCTTCCATGACGAAATTACGGCTGAGATCACGAGTGCTGGCCTGACAGTTGAACTACTGGACGCGAAGGGCGAAATCATACCCTGATCGATAACGGTTCAATCGAGTCCCCGAGGCGAACCTCGCCCTCCTCGAAGATTCGTAACTCCGTAGGATGGAAGGCCGAGAAAGTCGTTGCCTGGACGATCAGGCCAGAGGGTGATCGCAGCGATTTACGCACCCGGACACCCTCAGACTGATCAACTCGCAGAAGAATCCTGGGAGCATATTGGGAGTAAAACCTGCGGCAAGACGTGTCATTTGCCGGCATCAGCTTACAACGGGGTGACCATGGAACTGGCCACCGTTAACGAAAAGTGGAGGCGGCAGGTTCTTTCTGCTTCGATATTGGATGGGTAGTATCGGTGTGCCCAGTTTTGCGTCAACGATTGTCGCCGTCCTCATCCTAGGTGGCCTGCAGCTGTTAGCGCTGGGGATCATTGGCGAGTATATCGGTCGGCTGCACATCAACGTCAACCGTAAACCGCAATACACGAGGCGCCACGTCCTCAAAGCGCATTCCCAAAACGACCAGTCAACCGAGGATGGAGCCGTTCCAACGAGTCTCGGCAGGTCGCGTGAGTTTGGCGCCGACTAGCGTTTTTCGGCCAATCTCAAATGCTCTCTGACAGTTTTTCCCCGTCGGGCTTCACGAAAAAGTACTGTCGCGCGACGCCAGGCATGCGTAGCATCGACGTGATCGCCGCCGGGATGACTGCGAGCGGGAATCCAATCGTGTTAATCCGAACCTTGCTACGTCGGCTGAGCCGCCAATGAAATGTTCCCCCGATCGCATTAAGGAGACTCCAGATGTAGTGGCCTGGGGTCCAAAGGTTGTTCTTGTACGACATCAGTTTCAGACCCGTCATGCTCCCTATCCTGCACATCGTGCTATCGGTGAAGAATTGCAGGTGAACTGGGGGTTGAATCATGGAATACCAACGGCCGAAAATGTGGAATTCGTGGCAATCGAGGTACGGAACCTCAACGAAGAGTCGCCCCGATGGAGCCAGCTTGCGAGCTAGTCGGCGAAACACTTCCACGGGCTGCGGCAGATGCTCCAGTGAGTGGATCATCGTAATAAGGTCGTAACTTTCATCTGGCACGCTATCGAGATTGGATTCTAGAACAACCTCGAATCCTCGCGCCCGCGCGCTCGCTGCGCTCGCCTCGCTGTATTCTACCCCTACCGATTCCCAGCCGTACGACTTGGCGAAATCGAGATAATCACCGGGACCGCAACCGAAATCGAGGTGTCTTCCCGGCTTCCCTGACGGCATGGGTCGCGCCAGACGCAAGTGGAAACGTCCTATCTTAGACAAGGTCGCCCGGCTCTGCGTCTGCTTCCTGAGATGGTAGTGCTCTGATTCATAGTACGCTGAGAGTACTTCATCCGACGGTATTTCTGCCAGGAAGGCCGCCTCACATTCGCTGCAACGCAGGTAGGTGTATTCGTCGTCGGGAACGGGGCTACGTTTGTCCAACCATTCGGCCGGAGCGCGGATGATGAAGGTGCTATCTGTACTTTGGCAAACTGGGCAGGTTCGGGATGTTCCTTGGGCAGGCATCAGCGAATCCTCGTTCCTATGTAAGCCTGCAAGTCCACTCCCTTGACGAACACGTTTGCTCGGCGATACATCCATCCTGGATCGATGCCTACCTCGGC
>CAZPCY010000013.1:0-44680 GCA_964585295.1 uncultured Candidatus Poseidoniales archaeon
CGATTAGCCGTCCGAGTCCCTCGGCCATCGCATCGACCGCCGGATTGATCTCCGCGTTTGAGCCGAAGACAGCGACGATGGGCTTGCGCCCCGACATCGACCTCTCTCGATCGTCATCATCTTCGTGGTTATCGGAGGACATGCTCACCACTCCGTCCAATAGGGGAAGCCGCTGCCACCGGAGAGACGCTCCATGCCCGACGTCGTCCGAACCCATGAATCCTCGATGCCCACCGCTCCTCCCGGATGGATGACCTTCGGTTCAATTGCCATCGTCCCGCCTACGGGAAGTGGCCGATCGAATCCGGCGGCAACGACAGGAGTCTCATCGAGTTCAAGACCAATCGAGTGGCCGAGGAAGCGAGCCTGATCTGGAGCCATCCCCATCAAGTGTTCAGCATGACCCCTCTCGGTCGCGGCATCGAATCCCGCTTGCCAAGCTGCGCTGCAATGATCTCCACGACCGAGCGATTCGCGGATGATTCCAGCCACTTCAATCATGTCTGACTGGCGAGAGAGCCATTCTGTGTTTGGCGCTCCGAGACTGAACATCCGCGTCATGTCGGACACATATCCTCGGTGCACATGCACGATGTCTACGATTACCGGCTCGCCCGCTTCGATTCGGCGATTTCCAGCGCCGAGCGCCGCAAGCGGATTCGCGCCCACGCCGCCAACAGCGCTGTCGAAGAACGACGGCACCACTCCTGAGGGGCCGGCGGCGACCACCGCTCGATCGCAGTCCATTGGCCACTTTCTCATTCTGATGTGGCCGCCGAAGCCGGCTTCCCTGCTCACCTTCTCGGCCGCCGCCGCAAGATCGAGTTCGGTGAACGCCTCGCTGGCTTTGGAACGAGTGGATCCGAGTTCGCCGACCGCTTCGAACATCTCCAGCTGGACTTCTCCAGATTCCTGGATGCGCTCGATCTCCCACTCAGATTTCACCTCCCGCAACTCCCATAGGAGCCGCGTGCAGTCACCACCTGAATCGCCTACATCAACATTAGATGGGGTCGTGAGCGGAGCGAGTTTAGAGGCAATGAATGAGGCGTCAGAAGCGGGCAATCTTCCCATCTGCAATGCCGGTGGGAGCCGTGCTCCCCGCGCGCGCAACTCATCAGCGAGCGTCGACATCCTAGGCATCGCCTCGACCAAGTGCGGTGCATCGTCTCCGCCAGCCTCGTGTCGAGCCCTAGATAGGGATGAGCGAACGAATTGGACCGGTTCCGAATCGGCAAGCGTTTCGGCGGGGAACCATGCACCGCCGCTCTGTCGGTTGCCGCAGAGCCAATACAAGTCCACCGGATCGCTAATCCAAGCGCTCTTGAGATTGGAGTCGGATAGCGAACTGCGTAATCTTTCTTGGCGAGCCAACAGTTCCTCAGGTGGCACTCGAAGGTCTTCACCCGAGGTTGCGGAGAGCCGTCCGACATCCCACGCCATGCTATCCTCTCTTGTCGCCGCACTTTGAGCCATTCGCCCTCGGAATCATCAGGTTCCGGGTCGGAACGGCCATATGCGGTCCGCCGGTCGCGCTGCCCGATGAGGGGTGTATTGACCCTCGAGGACGCCCGTCTAACGGGTCATCGCGTCCTCTTCCGCGTCGACATCAACTCGCCGCTCGATCCCGCGACGGGTCAGTTCCTAGACGACTCCAGATTGCGCGCCATTCTGCCGACATTGCGCCGACTCGCCGACGCACGCGTAGTGATGCTGGGTCATCAGAGCCGCCCTGGTCGCGACGACTTCACCTCGATGGAGGGACACGCCGACCGAATCTCCAGATTGCTCGGCAGACCTATTCGATTCGTTCCCGACGTCTGTGGTGAGGTCGCTTTGGAGGAGATTCGGAACATGCGGCAGGGTGAGATGCTGATGCTCGACAATGTCAGGGGGTTGTCCGAGGAGAACGACATGAATAGCACCACGACTTCAGAACTAGCCGAATCTTCAATCGTCACAGGATTGTCGTCGGTCTGTGATGCCTATGTCACTGACGCCTTCGCAGCAGCCCATCGCAACTCTCCCTCACTGTCGGGATTCGGCCGCTCCCTACCCTGCTTCGCCGGGGTACTGATGGCGCGGGAGGTCGAGGCCCTAGGCATTGCGACTGACTCTCCTCCGCAGCCGTATGTTGTGATTCTCGGGGGAGTAAAGTGTGACGATTCGCTACGCATCGCCCGCCATCTGATCGATTCGGCAGGAGTCAGCTCGATCATCACGGTCGGAGTCGTAGGTAACCTGATGCTCTGGGCAAGCGGACTAGACATAGGAGAAACGAATCGAGGATTCATCGAGCGCACATTGGGCGATGCGTTCGAATCAACTTTCGCCGATGCGACCGAGCTTTGGTCCGAACACTCTGATGTAATCATCCTGCCAAGGGATCTCGCGGTCGAAATCGATGACCGGCGCGTCGCCATTAGCGTCGAGGCACTGCCGACAGAGCACCCGATCTACGACATCGGGATCAGGACGCTGATGGAGATTAGGCCGACGATTATGGAGGCTGGATGCATCCTATGGAATGGGCCTGCATCGTACTTTGAGAAGCAGGAATTCGCATTCGGAACCATCGAGATTCTCAATCTCTGCATGGAGAGCGATGGGTACACCATCGTAGGTGGAGGACACACCAGCGCCATCGTCAACCAGAGGCGGGGAGCCATCGCTCGTATTGGACACAACAGCACCGGAGGGGGCGCTTGCCTGACAATTCTCTCAGGAGGTGAGATGCCGGCCATCTCTTCGCTCAAAGAGAGCGCGGATTTGTTCGCGAATCGCCTTTCGGAACTCGGTATGGCACTGTGATTCGGATCTCTTTGAGGCTCACCGATTCGCTTATCCGATTCGCTCCGATGGCGCGCCACGCTGCCACTGTAGCTTAGCTGGTAGAGCACCTGATTCGTAATCAGGAGGCCGGGGGTTCAAGTCCCTCCAGTGGCTCCATACTCTCTTCTTCGTGGTGAGTGACGGCATTCATGGATTGGAACTGTTGGCCGTCTTTGTTGATACTGAAATATTCATCAGTTGAACGAACAATCTAGAGTCCACGAAGCGAAGGCGGTCGAGTCCGTGAATGAGGACCACTCAGCTGGAGCAGGAGAGCGTCGAGCACCCCGCGCGTGTCAGGGCCCAGTCCGGCCGTGGTCCTGACCACCATGCTCCCTCGTCCTCAGGCAGGTCCTCAAAGGGCCTCTTGAGTCGGGCATCCAATGCCTCCGCCTTCCCCCAGTCGCCCCGTTCGGCATCATCGATGGCCAGCTGCAGCACCCAGTTGCGTGGCGTGAAGACCGGCACCGTGCGGCGCATGGTGTCGAGGTCTGGATGCCCTTCTGTGCGTTCAAGCCAGCATGCGAGCCATGCCTCAATCTGCTCTATGTCTGGGGACGTAGCATAGACGATCCCCGACGTTATCAGCGCGTCGGCAGAAGTCGCGCCCTCTGCGAGTTGACGGAGCATCGGCACATGGTCGACTTCGGAGGAGTGCATCGCAACCTGCAAGTCGCGTACGAGAACTTCGTCTTCCACGCGCCAGCCTTCCAAGCCGAGGCGTTCCACCCATGCGGAGCGTCGTGCTTCAGCGTAGGCCTCACGGTAGCGGTCCAACACGGATCGGAGCTGTTCCGCATCCTCCATCGCGGGCGCGATGGCTTCCAACAGCCTGGCTAGGTTCCATCCCACCACATCCGGCTGTGCTGCGTAGCGGTACCGAAGACCGGGCAAGTCCGTCGTGTTAGGAGTCCAGGTTGGATCGTGCGCTTCGAGCCAGCCGAAGGGTCCGTAGTCGATGGTCAGTCCGTGGATTGACATGTTGTCGGTGTTCATCACCCCATGGACGAAACCGTGTCTCATCCAGCCGCACACCATCGCTGCGCTGCGCTCAGCGACCTCGTTGAGCCATGCCACCACTCCCGCGTCATCGTCGACGCTATGGTCTGGATCGTGCGTCTCCACGATGTGCTCCATCAAGGCACGAAGCGCTGTTTCATCTCCATCCGCAGTCAGAATCTGGAAGGAGCCGAAGCGGACGAAGGAGGGGGCAGTCCGTACGATGATAGCTCCGGGTTCCATAGCCGGTCGCCCGTCGTAGAACATGTCACGGCGGACTTCCTCCCCTGTCGTGCAGAGGGCCAGTGCCCGTGAGCTGGGCACCCCGAGATGGTGCATCGCTTCACTGCAGAGGTACTCTCGTAGGGAGGAACGGAGCACGGCCCGACCGTCGCCATGGCGTGAGTAAGGTGTCCGACCGGCACCTTTCAGTTGGATCTCGACAGGTCCTTCCTCGGATGCGATGTGGCCAAGCGTGATTGCCCTTCCATCCCCGAGTTGATGGGCCCAGTTCCCGAATTGGTGACCGCCATAGCGATGGGCGTGCGGATCCATTCCCTCTAGGGTCCGTTGCCCAACCCAGATATCCGGGTCGGGTTCAAGGTCGCTTAGCGTCGTGGCGAGATCCGCGTTCCAGAGGCGGAGACGGGCTTCCGGCATCGGGGTGGCTTCGCAACGTGACCAGCATGCGCCTGGGACCTGTCGAGGACCACCGCCGGCGACGGGATCGCCCGGCGTGCCGCTGAGTAGGGGCGCAGACCAGACCATGTGCCCGACCTCGTCCCGTACCACATCAACCTCGCCTTCCTTTCCGGTCAGGTCTAGATTCTCTGATGCCATGCGACCCGAGTCGGTCAGGTGGACGCAAACGGAATCGGGACCAGCGAAAGGAACCGATACCCCTCCAAGTTCACCTCGGCAAGGTTTGAGTTCACGCGCCTCCACCCCGGACCATGTCTTGGATTCCCTATGCAGCCAAGGTCCTAGCAACATCTGGATTGGTCGTCGCGGTAACGGAGGTGTCGAATCGTAGCACCCTGTTGGCCGCCATACTAGCTTCGGTGCCACTAATCTCAGTCGCCTCGATGATGTGGATGCATCACGATGGCGAGGAGGCGTCCAAGATCGCCGCCTTCTCCCGCGACATAGTTTGGCTCGTGATTCCATCGCTGCTGCTCTTCCTTCTCCTACCACCGCTGCTTGAACGCGGCATGGACTTCTATCCCGCCTTGGGCATAGGTCTCGGAGCGACCATTGTGGGTTACCTCCTGATGCTGAAGGTGATGGAGCACTTCGGTGTCGCAAGCGCATGATGGACGCGCTGTTAATCCATGATCCTCTCTTTTGATAGAGTCTGAGGGTCCGCCGGGATGGGTCTTTCACTGGTCAGGCGGAATGGAAGAGATCGAGGTCGATGATGGCGCCGATTCGTTGCTCGACATCGCTCTTGATAGTCGCCAGCGCCTCATCGCTGCCAGCCTCCGCCCGCATGACCAAAATCGGTTCGGTGTTCGAAGGCCTGCAAAGAAACCAACCGACTTCGACACCCTCGAATCCATCGTAGCGGACACGGACGCCGTCGGCATCGTTCACCTCTAGGTTGGAATATGCGTCGGCTACTGCTGCCATGGTTGCCTCCCGCTCGCCGGTGAGCGGGATTTTTGCCTCTCCGGTCGAAGGGTAGTCTGGAAGTTCATCGAACAGCGAGGAGAACGGCTCTCTAGAGGGAAGGCGACGAGCGACCAATTCGATGAGGCGGGCGGTTGCATACAGTGCATCGTCGAAGCCGTTCCATCGGTCATGGAAGAAGAAGTGGCCGCTCATCTCCCCCGCCATCGGAGTGGCGGGGTTCTCGCGTAACGCCTGCTTGAGGAACGAATGGCCGGTGCGCATCATCCTCGGAACTCCGCCGTTGGCTGCGATTGCCTGCTCCAAGGCCATGCTGCATTTGACATCGTAAATCACCGTCCTCGCCTCAGATGGCGCATCGTCCGGGATGGACCGGAGGATATCGGAAGCGAAGATGGCTAGCAGGCGGTCTGGATGGATGAATCGGCCCTTCTCATCAACGACTCCGACGCGATCTCCGTCACCATCAACCCCGATTCCGAACTCCGCGCCCGATTCCACGACCGCAGCGGCGAGATCCGTCATGTTCCCTGGTCTCGTAGGATCGGGTGGATGATTCGGGAAGGTCGAATCCCATTCGCAATAGAGGGCGGGACCGTGGGCATCCATGCGTTCTCGGACTCGTTCGAGGAACGGTCCAGGAACAGCGTTGGCGGCATCGATGGCGACATGGACTGCGCGCTGGGCTGGATGGGCGGCTTCGACCACAGCGTCGATGTGAATGTCCGAGAAGTCGTCGAGGATGATGTGGGAGCCATACTTGCCTGCGTGCCGAAAATCACCTGCTTCGAAGCACGCTCGCAATTCCTGAATCTCAGCCCCTGCCATCGCCGCGGTTCCCCGGCACATCTTGAATCCGTTGTCCTCGGGAGGGTTGTGACTGGCGGTAATCATCACCCCGCCATCGACACCCAGCGTAGCAGTCGCATGGTAGAGCGCCCCGGTGGTGTTGATGCCGATATCGTGCACATCGCATCCGACCGAGTTCAGCCCAGAGACGAACGAGCGGTGCAGCATCGGCGATGATTCACGGATGTCTCGCCCCACCGCTAGCGACCGCGCATCGAGGAAGGTCGCCAAGGCACGCCCTAGGCGCTCGGCGAAGGCGGCATCTAGTTCGTTGTGCGCCTTGCCACGGATGTCGTACGCCTTGAAGCAGTGCAGAGCCCAGTCGTTGTCCGCCATCGTCCCGGCCGGTACGCCGCCCGCTTACATCACTTCGCCCGTTGCAATTGGGTCGTCAGCACTTAGGGTCGATTGCCTGGACGACGATTTCCACCTTCGCTCCTCGCGGCAAGGCAGCCGCCTCGAAAGCCGCCCTCGCAGGAGCTATCTCCACCCCTTCCAACCACGATCCGTAGACCTCGTTCATCGCTTGGAAATCCTCTATGTCATCCAGCAGCACTTGGGCGAAGCAGACGGATTCTCGGTCGAGACCGGCTGCTTCCAGCAACGCATCGATCTTTGACAGCGCCGCTGCGGTTTGCGAAGTGACATCGTCACCAGCCTCGGGGGCAATCTGGCCCGATAGCCAGACGATTCCGTACGACCGCACGCCGGGACTGTATGGTCCGTACACCGTGCTTCCCTCGACCTCAATCCTCTCCTTGCTGGCCATGTGGTGGCCGATGCAGGGGTAGGGGATGAGCGTTCGCTTCATGCGCCGACAACCCTGCCGAGGGTCGATGTCGGGCGATTCCCCGGTGACCTGTTGGATCATCGACCACCCTGCACACCTGCAACTGCTCGCCGGATGGATTCGGGTGGGCAGCGAGAATGACCTCCTCATCGCGACTCGTCGGAAAGAGATCGAATCGATGCTCGCTGCCCAAGGTCGGCTACCGAACCTTTCGATGGTGCGAGTCGAAAGGCCTGTTGGAATCGGCGTGGGTCGTATCGAAACCTTGCTGAGGGCGCGCCGCAGGATGGCCGTGGTCAGAAGGGCACTCCGAGGCCGTCAAATCGACCGTCTGATAGCCAAGGGTGCAGCGCTTGAGGTGCGAGCGGCGAAGCGAGCGGGAGTACCCGAGCGGTGGTACTTGACCGACACCGAGGTGAATCACACCGCCCATCGTCTGGCGCTGCCCGCAGCGACCGATGTGCTGCTGCCTGAATCGTGGCGAAGCGATCTGGATGGCGGTTTCCTCGACTCGGTCGAGCGACTCGTCGTTCGCGGACGGGTCAGATTGCATCGCTATCCTGGAGTCCTCCCTGACGTGTATGTCGATAGAACAGCGGGAGAGACAGCGCGAGAGCAGGCGAGGGCGCAGTTCGAGGAGGCTCTCGGTCCAAGAGCAGGAGCGGCGAGCGGCGAGCCGGTGGTGCTGCATCGAGAAATATCCGGCGGCGGCATCCACGACGGAAGTGAGGTGATCGAATACATGGATTGGATCAGGAATCTTTCGGTCCATTTCGTCCACACCAAGGAGTCCGCCGAAGCCTCTACGGACACCGCGTGGGAACTCCCGGTCCAGATTGCCATGTTCGACGGCGTCCTCACCGGTTCGACGACGCTGGCCGCTGAAGCACTCGTTCATGGGGTGCCGACGCTTCTAGTTTCGGCCGCGCAGCGCGGCTTCCTCGACCACCTTGAATCGCGCTATCCTGGGCTTCTGTACAGGTGGACCAGTCATCGATTTGAGCCGGCCGACTTCTCATTCGCCGACGGCGCAAATCGATGGATTGATGCAATGAGTTCCCTCCAGCGCCCATCAGTTGCAGAGATTGGTGAAGAAGGTCCTCCTGAAGTAGGTCTCGCCCTAGAATCCCTGTGGGGGTCGCGATAAGGGAGTGATCTGCGAATTCGCGATTGGAAGGTCCAATCATCCTGTGACCAATCGGTCGGCACGCTTCGATTCAGAGAGTGCGGATAATCTCGTGATGGTCCCCGGCGACACCTTCCGCCTCGATGTCATCGATGGCGATCCAGGCCGCGTCAGCGGCGTCATCCCCCGCTATTGGAACCGCATCGGAATCCACCGAGACGCTGTAGAACACCGTCACGATGTGCTTGCGTGGGTCGCGATCACCAGCTCCACGAACTCCGATGACCTTCGGATTGCGTCCGATGACGCCGGTCTCCTCTACGAGTTCTCGAAGCACGGCGACTTCGGGTTCCTCTCCATATTCGACGAAACCGCCGGGGAACGCCCATTTCCCTTTCCATGGTTCGATGCCGCGGCGGATCAACAGCACCTCACGCCGCACGCCATCCCCGTCATGCTCCGGTGCTTCGCGGACGGCGACAGCGTCGCAGGTCAGAGCGGGGTTCCGCCAGCCATCGCGGCCACAAGAATCGCATTGACCAGAGCTTTCGTCACCCATCAGCGACACCTCATTCACCATAGCGGCGGCCGCGCTTCTGGAACGCGGCTATCGCCTTCAGAAGGTCCCGGCGCGAGAACGACGGCCAAAACACATCCGAGAAGTATAGTTCGGAATAGGCCATCTGCCATAGCAGGAAGTTACTGATCCTCTCCTCGCCACTCGTCCTGATGACGAGGTCGGGGTCCGGAAGTCCGGCCGTCCAGAGGCGGTGCGACACCGTCTCCTCGTCGATTTCGTCGAGTGGCAGGTCACCAGCCGCGTGCTCCGCCGCGATTGTCCTCACCGCCTCGACGATCTCCTCTCTGGAACCGTAGGCGAGACAGACGGTGAAGACGAATCCATCGTAGCCTTCGGTCATCGATTCGGCTTCGGCGATTGCGTCCAAGACCCGCTGCGGCAACAGGTTGAGGTTACCGGCTGCTTGGACCCGGACCCGTCTGTCGTGGATGCGCTGGTCCGAGGCGATGTCGTTCAGACCTTCGACATAGAGGTCGAAGAGCGTGTCGAGTTCCTTCGGTTTCCGAGTCAGTATATTCTCGGTCGATAGGGCATAGACGGTGAGGTATGGAATGCCCAGTTCCAGCACCCAGTCCATCACCTCCTCCAACTTCTCCTTCCCCTTCCGATGACCCAATTTCGCGGGCAGTCTAGCACTCCATGCGAAACGGCGGTTGCCGTCCATGATGATGGCAACGTGTTGTGGCATCTGCCGCTGGCGGATTGTCTCCTCCATGCGGGAGTCGATTGCTTCGCCGATGGCGTCGCCGATGCGTCCGCTGAATCCTTCGCGAGCCACCGCTTACGCTGCCCCCTTCCCATCGAGTGCCCTCGCGCACTTCAGGCTGACCCCCTACGCCGCGGCGGGCGGCGGGCCCCGACTGCCGCTGATTGGATCTTGAAGGTGGGGCGTTTTCGGATTGCCCCCTCCCTAATCGAAGAGCAGGTCCGGCTCTCTTCCGAGGCGGCGGAGAACGCCGCGGCTCGGGTTGACGACAATGACCTCACCGGCGTGCGGCCAGACGTTTAGGTCGGTGTGTGAATTACCGCAGTAGGCGTAGTTGCCTCTACCCCATCTCTCATCCAGTGCCGCCGCCTTGTTCCGGCCATGGAGGTTGGTACTGCCATCGGAGGCCATTACATCGTCGAACAGATTCCCGAGATGGTCGGCGACGATTCTCGCCGGAACCTCGTCGGATGCGGTCGCGAGGACGATTTCGCGACCCGCCTTCTTCTGCTCCCTCAACCAGGTGAGGAAAGGCTCGTGGTAACGCAGACGGGTGGGGTCGTAGGAGACGATTTGCGCCACTCTCCGCTTCCAGTACGCACGGCCGGGATGGATCTCCCAGAGTGGAAGCAGCAGAGCATACCACGGCCGACGGAGCAGGATTGACTTGGCTGACTGCACCGTCATATCGGTCAGTATCACCGTGCCGTCGAGGTCGACGGCGAGCGGGAGAGGTTGTCCGGTGGCGGGCGCATCGTCATCTCCCGGTTCCGCCATGCGCGTGCGTCCGGTCGATGCATGAGAAGGGTTGCGCAAGCGATTACTGTGGACCGCGATGCTGAAGCGGGCGGCTCCCCTGCTCGGCCGCGTGAGCGAAGGCGCCTCCGACATCCGGTCCGAACCGTGGTTCCCCGCAGCGGCGACTTCGGTGGTGCCGTTAGAAGCGAGCGAGGAGGAGCAACTTCCCGAGGGAATCGAAGCGTATGAGATCAGCCTCCCTTGGACGACGCTGACCGCTCTCTCTCCGACCGGCAATCCCAGCCGGCCGATTTGGTGGAAGGCACTCTCCGTCTCTTCGGGAGGTTGGGGGCGCGTCTCGCTGCTCGACAAGGTCGAGTCGGTTCTCATTGAGAGCGGCCACTCGGGATTGAAGGCGCGCCTCGATTGCGGTCGGGATGGGCTTTGGATGGCCGAGATGCCGCCATTCGACATCGATGGGAATGCGCGTCGCCTCGCCGATCTTGCCGATGATCGCTGCCACGCGGCGGAAGGAGGAATACAATGGGCAGGGCGCGATGTCCTCGTCTTGAGGCGTGATCTTTCCGACCTTCCGACCGCGGCTGATGCACTGCGAGATGCACTAATCGCCGGCGACCACGAGCGCTCGCTCGAGTTGTGTCGGAACGCGGGTGAAGCGCTCGGTCGCTTCCATTCCATCGCCTCGAAGGTGATGAGGGAGCCGCCGGATGCGAACCGATGGAACGATCGGCTGAAACGGCTCGAAGAGTGCACCAAGTCGTCGACTCTCTGGCGTGCACCGCACTCCAAGAAGACGGAGTCCACCATCACTCTGCGCGGCTTCTCTTTGGAACAGGTCGTGTTGTTGCGTGATGCTTCGGGTGAAGCCGATGCGAGCAGACCACGCTTGGTTATGCCGAATGGCGGAATCCGCGAGGCTTTGATGCCTCTCGATTCGAGAGCGCCCGCACTCCGTGATGTGGCAGCCGGCTATGGCTCGATTGAGATTGTTCGCCGCGCCGCAGCCGCCGATGAGAGGTGCGCAGGGCTACCGCCGCACGGCGACCTACGAATGGAACTGCTGGAAGGATGGATATCGCGCGCCCCCCGAGCGTGGTCGAGCGACTCAGCCTTAGATAGCCATCGAGGAGGTGTCCCGATATGGGAGTATGAACACGCCCTTGAATCGACATTGTTGGCCGCCGCAAGAGGTGAGGCTCCGGATGAGGGCACGCGATGGTTCCTCGATCACGTCGATCGTATCCAAGCGACGATGTTCAGATCACGCATCCTAGCGGCGGGAGCCGTGGTCGCAGTTGGATGCGCCGCGCTTGGCATCTACTCGTTGCTGACCGGCCTGATGGAGCCGATTGACGCCGCTCCACTCATCCTGCTTGGACTCGCAGCGCCGCCGTTCCGCCATCTATACCGGCGTGCTGCACCACCTCCCGCATGACGCCGTAACAAGCGCGGCGACCATCGGTTGCCGTTAATGGGAATCAGCAATCGGGCCGGCGCCGCGCTTGGCTTATGAATCAGGAATCGAGGGTGAAACGGCCGTCTGAATAATCGTAGATCCTTGGTTGCCCGGTCGGCATCTCCACCAACGGTATCTCTTCAGGAGTCATGCCCTCCAGTTCCATCACGATGCTGCGCAGCGAATTACCGTGAGCGACCACGAGGGCGCTCCGCCCTTCGTCGAGATGCGGGATGATGTTCTCTTGGAGGTAGGGGATAGTCCGTCTCGCGCACATCCGCAGACTTTCTCCTCCTGGTGGTGCAATCTCGTATGAGCGGCGCCAGATGTGCACCTGCTCCTCACCGTACTTTGCCAAAGTCTCCTGTTTGTTGAGGCCCTGCAACTCACCGTAGTTGCGCTCGTTCAGCCTCCAGTCGCAGTGGACTGGAAGGATTCGCGCCTCTATCTCGGGGTCGTGGATTGTGGCATCAAGACCAGCCGCCTCGATGGCATCAATCTGCTCGTCGTGGACATACATCGGGATGCGGCCGTCGTCACGCTCGGTCAATACCAACAGTACGGTCGATCTGGCACGGAGCAGGGTCGATGTGTGAACGACATCGATTGGCTCGGACAGCAGTATTCGGCCGGCTCGACGCGCCTCTTCGGTGCCGTTCTGGGAGAGCGGGATGTCAACCCATCCGGTGAACAGATCGGCGGCGTTCCACATTGATTGACCGTGCCGCAGCAGCATGAGACGAACCATGGGCTCGTCTCGGGGCGGCGGCGTGGGCTCCATCACGCTGCCGGTCTCATTCGTTCAATTGTCGTCGTACTCGTGGCTCGAAGAAACGGAGGCCGAGGTCCTTCGCTAGCCTCATCACATCGCGGAGCAGGGCGTCTCGCGCTTCGCGTTCCTGCTTGCCACTGGAGATGTCCCAGTAGAGGTTGCACTGGACATCGACCGATTGCGGCCCGAGCATTGCGACGTTGGCGAACGAGGACCCCTCGTTGGTCGTCCGCTCGTTCTCCTCAATCAGTTTGAGAACGCCACTGCAGAACGCGTCAACTTGACCCGGTTCGCTGTCGAGGTCGAGGTGGAAGGTCGGCTGGTAGCGGCGCCAGCGCCGGCGACCGTAGTTCTCAATCGATTCGCTCACGAGGCTCGCGTTCGGCAGCGTGATCACTGTGTCGATTGAGGTCCTGATCTGCGTCGTTCGCAGGTTAATCGCCTCGACCTCTCCTTCCGCTCCGCCGACGACGATCCAGTCGCCGACCCGGAACGGTCGGTCGAGTAGTACGGTGATAGCGCCGAAGAAGTTTGAGATTGAATCCTTAGCAGCGAGTGCCAGAGCGAGTCCGGAGATTCCGAGACCGGCGACGAGCGCCGTCAGGTCGAATCCGAGGCCGTCGGCGATGTAGACCGCACCGAAGGCGACGATGAGGAAGCGAAGAACGCTCTCCAGAGCGCTAATCAGCGTCTTCTCGGAGCCGTCGAGCTCATCGTCGTCATCTAACTTCGCGACAATCGCATGCACGATTGGAACTAGGTGGAAGGCCCACAGCACGATTGCGACATGGACGATGAGAAGGGCGATTGCCGGCAGCCAGCGAGCCACCTCACTGGGCATCTCTGAACTGCTCGCCAGCGCTATCTCAGCAAGGCCCCAGTAGACCAGCGCCGCTCCGGCTGCTGTGCCGAGCGAGCCGCGCGAGTCACGCACGGCATCGAGGGCGATCGGATTCTCGATTGTGAATCGGTCGAACACCTTCTGGATGAAACCGATGACCACAATGCGACAGATTTGGGCGGCAGCCAGAAGTGCCATTATCGCGATCAGAGTTCCTTGGTTGAAGCCGAAGATGGCATTGTCCCAACCGGGCAAGGTTGTGATGGCTGCTTCCATGCCAATTGACGAGAACGATCCAGTATTTCAGAAGAACGCCGAGAATGGTTACGCAGTTCCATGGTGCCGTAGTGGGAACCCGCGAGAGGCGGAATTCACAAGGTCGGACAGCGGTCGGAGTGAGGCCTTTGGCCTCTACCGCTGTTCCGAGCCCTTGAAGAGGAGACCTCGGGTGAACCCGGCCGATGACCTCGCACTATGTGCGTCGATTGACGGTGCATCTGACCTTGGCGATGCTCTTGGCGACGCCTTGGCTATCCAGCCTTCCCGCCGTCACCGTCGAGGCTCAGGAGACCGTCGGCAACGAGCCTCTTGACATCTGGTCCACCGATTACGTCGATGACTACTACCCATGGGGCGGCGACGACCGCACCCAGTTCAAGGAATACCATGACTACTTCACGATGCGAGATCGAATGATGGCGCTTGCCGACCGCAACCCATCCTTCATCGAATTCCACGAAGGGATGCCTGGGGGGACCAACGACCGCGATCAGGAGACGACCGGAGACACATACGAAGGGTGGTACTACGGCCATGCGAGCCCTTGGGTGAAGATCACGGCCGATGTCCGTGGCGGCGAGTGCGACGACTTCGTCGGAGATTGCGGGAACTATGCTGATCGCCCAGACGTGATGCTTGTCGGAAATCACCACGCGCGAGAGTGGATGTCCTACACGGTCCCGATGTTCTTCCTTGAGACCGTCGCGCATTACTATGGCAAGGTCGGAATCGACAACGACGGCGATGGTGCCATCGACGAGGACCATTGGGGTGACGCCGACGGCGACGGGATACTCGACGACGACGGTGATTGCCTCTCGCTCAACGGTTCGCATCAGGACAGCAACGGCGACGGCATCGCCTGCGGACCCGGCGACCACGGCGTCGACGAGGACTTCTCCGAGCAGGTGATCAATGATCTAATCTCATCGCGAGAGATCTACCTCATCCCGATGTTGAACGTCGACGGCAACCGCTACGACCGTGAGGAGTATTGCGGCGAGACGGCGTGGGAGAACTGCGCCAGGAGTGGCTGGCGCAAGAACCTCAGGAACAACGGCTTGGAGGATTGGGGTCCTCTGCCCGACCTGAACGAGGACGTCGACGAGTCCTGCGACGGCGTCGACCTCAACCGCAACTACCAGTGGGAGTGGGGCAAGCCAATCGGCGCGACATCTCCTTTCCCTCCGGGCGACTGCGTGTTCGACACGACGAACAACGATGTCTACACCGGTCCACCTGACACCCGTGACGACGACGGTGACGGACTCGTCAATGAGGACCCTGTCGACGGCGACAACAACGATGGTGACGCCTACACCGACGAGGACCCGGACGGCGGCAACAGCGAGCCGGAGACGAAGTTCATTCAGGACATGACCGAGATGAACGACGATGACGGCGACGGCGAGTCCGACTTCAAGGCGACATTGACTTGGCACTCGTTCTCAGAACTCGTGCTTTGGCCTTGGGGTCATTGCACGAACTGCGTGACACCAGACGATGCCTACCTCGTTCATCATGGCGAGATGATGGGCAATATGACCGGATACGCAGCGATGCAGTCGAGCGATCTCTACCCAACTACCGGCGACTTCTGTGATTGGCACTACGGAGCACACCGTTCTTACTGCTATACGATTGAGATAGGCAACAACTTCCACGAGCACCCAGATGACATCGACCACATATCGGTACGGAACCTCGGCGTGCCCTTCTACATGGTAGAGATTGCTGATGACCCGGCCTTCCGCGCGTACTACGACATGGAGTTGGAGGACAAGCAGTGGATTGACGCGCCTGGCGAGGTCGTGATGCCCGATGAAGGCGACATCCCAATCCGTCTCTGTCTCGACGAACGCTTCCCGTTCTCGTCCAACGAGTCGAGATCGAAACTTGACTGGCGCGTCGTCACCCCGTCTAGGATCCAATCCGAATACGGTCCGACTGAGTGGCTTTCGACCGGCTGGCAGACGACCGGTTTCGCGCCAGCCGCCGACGGGACGAACTGCACCTTGCTCGACAACTCTACAGGCGCGCTCTATATTGCGAACCTGCCGGTTCCCGATACTTCGGTCGGTCAGGTCCACTACCGCGCCAATCTGACGACGACCGGTGGAGCCTTCCCAATAGTCTACCCACCGGTGGGGGATGAGGGCAACTACCACACCCTGTTCCTGCCGTATAGAGCACCGTTTGGGTCCTCGTTCCTCTCGGTGATGATGTTCCTTTTCATCATCTCCTGCGTATGGGGTGGACTCGGCTTCACCCTCTACCAAATGTTCCGTGAGGATGATGACGAGAGCGATCAGACGGAACTGGTTGAGAAGGCGATGGTCGACCCTGAATCGCTCACCGTTCCCCAGCTCAAGGAGCGACTCGCCGGAGTGGGCCTTCCGACCAGCGGCCGCAAGGCCGACCTCGTCGCAAGACTGACGGAGGCGGAGTCGTGAAGCAGAGCAGCGACGAAGAGCAGGGGGACACCTTCTCGGGTCGGCTAGGCCTAATCTTCGCCACCATCGGCGCCGCCATCGGCACCGGCAACATCTGGCGCTTCCCGCGCATGGTCGGTGCGAACGGCGGCGGTTCGTTCCTCGTCCCGTGGCTCATCTTCCTCTTCGTCTGGTCGGTGCCGCTGATCATCGCTGAGTTTGCGATTGGCAAGCGGTCCCGTACCGGGACCGTCGGCTCCTTCAGGATCTTCGCCGGCAGGCGCTTCGCTTGGATGGGACTCTGGACCGCTTGGATCTCGACCGCCATCGGGTTCTACTACGCGGTCGTCACCGGCTGGTGTCTAAACTACTTCCGTCTGGCTATTTCCGGCGGCCTAGACTCGTCTGTTGACACCACCGAAGTGTGGAATTCGTTCCTGCAGACCCCGTCGCTCGTCATCCTGTTCCAGTTCGTGGCAGTGATGATTACGATGCTGGCGATTTGGAAGGGTGCGAAGGCAATCGAGAAGGTCAATGTCGCTCTCATGGTCTCGCTCTTCGTGCTGCTGTTCGCAGCACTCTTCCTATCCTTCGTCATGGATTTCAAGGATGGGACGCTCGACGGCTTCGTCTACATGTTCAGCATCCAGCCGGAGTACCTGCTTCGCCCAGAGACTTGGATTAGTGGACTATCGCAATCAGCGTGGTCGTGCTCGGCAGGGATGGGTATGGCGATTACCTATGCTGTCTACATGCGGAAGGACGAGGACACGACCCTCAACGCCGCTACGATGTGCCTCGCCAACAACAGCATCAGCATCATCGCCGGACTCACTGTGATGATGGCCGTCTTCGCCGTCGTTCAGGATCCGCTCAGCGCCGTCAGCGGGGGCTCCAGCGCCATCACCTTCCTCGTCCTGCCCGAGGTCTTTGCTCAGGCACCCGGTGGCCCGTTCGTCCAGATGACCATGGTCGCGATGTTCTTCCTAGCGCTCTCGTTCGCGGCCCTCACGAGCATGATTAGCACAGTAGAGCTCTGCGTCCGCAATTTTGTCGACCACGGAGTCGAGCGAACGAAGGCGGTGCCGATGGTCGGCGGCGCGATCTTCCTCTTCGGTCTGCCGAGCGCCGCGCTCTGGATTCTCGTCGACGAATCCACCGGCGTCACCTTCCCTCAATTCCTTGAGGTGCAGGACCACATCTGGGGCTACGGATTGATGTTCAGCGGGCTGTTCATCGCCTACTCGATTTGGAAGTACGGCTGGAGCCGGTACCGCGCATGGCAGGCGGAGGCCGGTGTGACGGGATTCGACATGCGAGACTATCTCGACCACGGCGTCAGTTCGTTCCGGGACGATTTCATCAACACCGGTGACAACGATTGGTGGATCGGTCGTTGGTGGGACTGGATCATGTACCTAGGATTCCCACTGATGTTCGCGGTGCTAATGCTCTCCTACTTCACTGACTTGCTACTGAATGTCGACGACCCATGGAACCCGACCAACGCCCACGGCATATCCATCATCCTTCTCTTCTGGGGGGTCACCGCTGCCTTGTTCATCGGGCTGAACAAATTCGTACTGGTCAATCGGATGGTTCGGACCGGCGGCGAGAACTTCCCGCTCTGGATTCTCTCAGGCGACTGGCGATTGGAGCCGCGCCCGCTATTCCGCAATGTCCCTACGGGCGCTGAGGTGCCAATCGAGATGCTGCCCGGAGGCGATGATCCGTTCGTCGTCGAGGTCGGCATGGAATTGCCGACGTCATACACCGATGAAGCCGGACGACAGTGGGAGACGGCTCGCAAGAGCGTCGTCATGGAAGCCGAGTTGGCGTGATTGCAGCGTCGGATTCTTACCCGAATCGTGGGATGTTCAGGCTGTTCCGATGCGACTGTGGCAGTGTCACCATCGGCCGAATGCGTGATGGACGGTCGCCTCCTCGCTTGACCGTGGAAGAGTCTGGCGAACCTAGGTGGGTGATGCACTGGTCCGAGGTGGCCGTGTTCGATGCCAACGCAGCGGCGCTGGGCATCGAGGCGATTGATTTGATGGCCGCAGCCGGGGCAGCCTTGGCCGGACAAGCTGTCCACATGGTGAGATCGGCAAACGATGGGCTGTTGCCGGACAGGCCGGTATGGATTCTCTGCGGTCCGGGAAACAACGGCGGTGATGGGTTCGCCTGCGCCCTTGGATTGGTCGAGGAGGGTTTGGAGGTCCGGTTCCAATGCACGCACGCCGCGCAGCGGAGCGATGAGGCACAGGAGTTCAGGGAGAGGTGCAGGGAGGCGGGGATAGTCGAGGAGACTTGGCCTCTGTCGCTCTCCGGACGTCGACCTTGCCTCGTCATCGATTGTTTGCTGGGGGCCGGTTCCGGAGGTTCCAGCGCAACTGCCGGAGAGGTAGGTTCGGCAGGTACCGCGAGGTTGCGTGGTTCGGTCGCCGCCGTGGTCGAATGGGTTCTGAACACGGCTCCTAGAGTACCAGTCCTCGCTTGCGACATGCCCACCGGGATAGGTGGTGCCGACATGCTCGAGGCGGCGGCGACCGTGACCTTCCATTCGGAGAAGATGGGATTGAGACCGACCGGGATGGATGGGGTTGGCACATCAGAGAACACCTCTCCAGGAGTGGGGTCGCTGCATGTCGCTTCGCTGCCGTGGCCAGACGAGGTGCAGGAGTGCGGCCCTGGGGATGCACTACGCCACCCACCGCTGGATCCCGAGGCGCGCAAGGGCGATCGCGGACGACTGCTTATCGTCGGTGGTGGTCCATATCACGGCGCACCGTTGCTGGCCGGCAGCGCAGCAACGAGGGTCGGATGCGATCTGGTGCATGTGGCAATGCCGAAGGTTGCGGCCGAGCGAGCCGATTGGCCGGCCGACCTGATTCCGGAGACGCTGCCGGACGATGACATCGCGACCTTGCACTCCATCGAATCGATTGAAGGCCGATTGACGCTGGGCCGAGGATGCCAAGCTCTGCTGGTCGGGCCGGGGCTAGGGGACGACGAATCGACCCTCGCCATGGTCCGGGAATTGCTGTTGAGGGCCGAGAGGTTAGGAATCCCATGCATCATCGATGCCGATGCGATAGCCGCTCTTCCCAGTGCCGCGTGGCCTGCTGGTCTGAAGGGGGTTGCTACTCCACACTCTCGCGAGGCTGCGGCTTGGCTCTCGGGAATTTCTCCCGAGTCGGTGCTCGATGCGTTGTCGGATGGGTTCGACGATCCTGAAGAGGTGGCGATCGTCGTGACCGGTCCCGAAGACCAGTTGTTCGGCCTGAACGGTCGACGGTGCGCTGCCCGTGGCGGCCATCCACGAATGGCGGTTGGCGGTACTGGCGACCTGCTGGCGGGAGCGATTGCCGGGCTAATCGCACAGGGGATGGCCGCTTGGCCATCAGCCCGGCTCGGATGCGCACTGCTGCGCACCGCTGGTGAATCCGCGGCGACCCGCTTCGGCACCGGTCTCGTCGCCAGTGATGTGCCACCTCACATCGCCATGACGCTCGCTGCATGGCTACCGGATCGGAACGCGAACGAGGATGGATGAAAGGTCCGAAAGGTCGTCCAATAGAGGCTTCTGAGATGGGCGCGGACGCGAATCGTTGAACGGATGAAGCGCACCGCGGTGGTTGGATGGAGCCTCTCACCCTCAAGCAATGGATTGCTCTTGCCGCAGTGGTGACAGTGTCGCTGATTCCGATCATCTGGTACTACTGGAGGATTTGGGATCGGCCGAGCCGAGCCGCCAAGGAGGAGATGGCTCGGCGCAAGCATGAAACCGAGATGCGCGAGATATTCATGCGCGAGGAGTTGAAACTCAAGGCCGAGGAAGCGGAAGCGGCAAAGCAGGTGCTGGCACGGAAGAAGGCGCAGGCCCCCAAACCGGTGTCGAAGGAGGCCCTCTCATCCGCCTTCGGTGACCTCGATGCAGAGGCTTCTGACCCCATCGCCGGCGGTGCTGCGGCAGGCGGTGACCATGACGATGATGTTGAGATGACAGGGGACTTCAAGGAAATCGACATCCCGAGGATTAAGGAGATGCTCGACGAGTTGCCGGAGGTAGATTTCGAAGAGGATGAGGTGCATGAGGGACCGATCGCAGTGCAATTGCGAGGTGGTGCCGTGGCTGGAGATGGAGATGGTGAGCATTCGAATGGCGCTTCCGATGATCCGGGGGAGCAACCACCTCCAGCACCTGACCTCGATGAATGGGATGTCTCCGATTGGTGAGTGTCACAAGCCACTTCGACAGTCGATTTCGGGCAGCGGAATTGAAGGGATGTGGGCGGTCCCCCCGATTAGATGGTTCAACGAGCGCGCGGCACTCGGGATTTCGCTCCGGAGGAGATGGCTGCTAGATTGGCTTTGGAGCGCCGCTTCGACCAGGTAGCGTCGCGGCATGGATTCCGACGGGTCCAGACGCCGACCTTTGAGCCTCTCGACCTCTTCACCGCGAAGTCGGGACCGTCGATTGTCTCCGAGTTGTACGCATTCGAGGATAAGGGTGGTCGGCCGCTTACACTGCGGCCGGAACTGACCGCACCGGTGATGCGCATGGTCGCTGCGGAGATGACCCACGTCCCGCACCCGCTTCGACTCTGCTATTTCGGGAACTGCTTCCGGTATGAGGAGTTCAAAACTGCCCGGTACCGTGAATTCTGGCAGTACGGATGCGAGATCGTCGGCGCATCGGGCCCTCTCGTAGAGGCGGAGACGATCGCGTTCGCAGCCGCCTTGATCGAGGCTGCGGGTGTCCGCTCCCACCTTCGCATCGGCCACGTCGGGGTGCTTCGTGGGATGCTCACTGCGGCGGGCATGGAGGGTGATGCGATCGGTGAGGTGATGCGGCGTTTCGACAAGGGTGACCTTGACGGCGTATCGGAGTTGGTTCCCGAGGCGTTCGCAACCGCTCTCTCAGCTCTCGCCGCTGCCGATAGGGACCGAGCATCGATCGATGATGCTCGCAAGGTCATGGAAGGGGTCGGAGTCGATCCAACTCCTCTCGACGAATTGGCAGCGACCCTCGATTCCCTCTCACATCTTCTCCCCGAGGCATCGCCGATAGTCGATCTCACAGTTGCACGCGGCCTCGACTACTACACCGGCGTCGTCTTCGAGTTCGATGTCGAGGAGTTGGCTGGCGAAGGCCAGATCTGCGGGGGGGGGTCGTATCGCCTGATGCATCTGTTCGGCCACGAAGATCTTGATCCGTGCTGCGGCTTCGGACTTGGATTCGATAGGATACTACTCGCAGCCGATAGGCAGGCGGAGGCCGACGCCGACGACCAAGGAGGATCCTCGGCGACGACCAATCCGGGAACTCTCGCAATCATCCCCTTCCGAATAGATTCCTCCTCCGTGCTGCCGCTGGTGTCCGAACTTCGTGCCGCTGGCGAATCGGTGATGATCGAACTGCGATCGCGCAAGGTCCAGCGATCGATTCACTGGGCAGACAGCGCCGGCGCCGGCTTCGTCCTCGTCGCTGGACCGAGAGACCTCGAGACGGGCACTGGATCTGTGAAGCGGCTCTCGGATGGCGCGGAGCACGCTTGTGACCTGACCGTCGCATCGATCGCCACCGCTCTCGCGACGCTTCGCTGAACGAGATTACTCGTCTTCATCTCGACTGGGCCTAATCCATGCAGCAGCCATCAGGCCTCCTGCTGCCGCTACTGCGCCGAATCCGGGCGTCTCCTCCTCGACGACCTCATCGTCGCCGAGGATGGCCCCGGCCGCGGTGTCGTTTAGGATCGGCATCGTCATCGTCCCGTTGAGATAGGCTGTACTGTCGGCCTCCGTATGGGTATCGTCGGTGTAGTAGATCCTGAACTGAGCATCCGTTCCACCGATGGCGCCGAACAGACCGGAACGGGCGTATCCAACCCAAGTGAACTTGAGACCAGGCGAGTCATCGCTGCGGTTCCAAGGCACGAGGTCTTCGGTCACTGGGATGTCCCAATCTATCGTGTTCTCACCCTCGGAGAGGCCTACGAACTCGCGGGTTATCGCCTCCCGCCCGCCTCGCATCAAGGTGATGTTGAGGTTCTCGCAATCGTTCTGGCAGTTGCCCTGTCCGTTCTCGAAGTCCCCCCACATCTCGACGACGACATGGACGCGGATGTTCTGATCCTTCTCGAGAGCGAAGTCGTCGGCGAGGATCGGATCCATGCGGCAGACCCACTCGACATCCAGTTTACCGCTCGACTTCGATTCCTCGCCGTAGCCGTTGTTCGCCGATTCGTCATCGGTGTTGTTGAAGTGTCCCCAGCAGGGGTTGCCGGTGTCCCTACCGAAGATGTGGAAGGTGTTGTTCACATTGTCCGGTTGCAGACCGTCGTTAGCCCCCTGCATTGCACTAGCTGCGAGTACGGGCCGTCCTGCCGATGGGAGCGCCACTAGCACGGCGAGGACGACCGCGAGCA
Organism: uncultured Candidatus Poseidoniales archaeon; assembly: GCA_964585295.1. Lineage (GTDB taxonomy): Archaea > Thermoplasmatota > Poseidoniia > Poseidoniales > Thalassarchaeaceae > CAUZSY01. Next base: position 22,482 of record CAZPCY010000013.1, read on the forward strand.
GTGCGAGCCGGGCCGGTCGGACCATGAGAAGTGCTCCCCCTCGGTCCGTTTGAGGCTTGCTGCGGTTGGCATCCCGGTCCGGGAGCGATGCTTTCGATTCCACCTAGGGTGGCCGAGATAGGCTGGCAACATCGTTCCAAGAGGTCGTTCAATCGAAGCGCTGGAAGCCGAAGCGGCTCCCCTGCTTGCCGCGGCGGGCGATGTTCAGCGCCTCGCCGAGCATGTCACCGCTCATCATGTCGGGACGTAGCCGATCGTTGGCAACCCCAGTGATAATCGCCATCACCTTGATCGTGTCACCGAAAGCCGGATCCTGTCGCGCCCCGAAGATCACATTCGCCTCTGGCGCCAATCGGCTGGTCATTAGATCGCACACCTGGTTGGCTTGCTCCAAGGTCATGTACGGACCGCCTGTGACATGGATGAGCGCTCCCGTAGCCCCATCAATCTCGATGTCGAGGAGAGGGTGGTTGAGCGATTCGTGCACTACCTCCTCAGGTCCGCGGTCGCTCTCACCATACAGCATCATGGTGACGCCGCCGCCGTCCATGATGGTCCGAACATCGGCGAAGTCGAGGTTGATGAGGCTCGGCAGGGTGATTGTCTCGACAATCCCTTTGACAATCTCGGCGATCAACTGGTCCATGATGCTGAACGCCTCGTCGAGCGGCAGATTGGGAACATAGTGCAGAAGTCGATTGTTGTCGAGGACGAGGACTGCGTCGGCAGCTTGCCGCAGCATCTCAAGTCCTTCTAGGGCTCGAGACATGCGCTGGCGTCGCTCTACGGTGAAAGGAGTCGTGACGATCGCGACGACGAGGGCGCCAGAACGCTTCGCCTCCTCGGCTACGACCGGTGCTATCCCGGTGCCGGTACCGCCGCCGAGTCCGGCGGTGATGAAGACGAGGTCGGCGCCGCTGACGATTCGGCTGATCACGTCGCGACCTGCCTCGGCGCAGCGTCGTCCGGTAGAGGGATCTCCACCCGCTCCGAGACCGCGGGTGATGTGCCGCCCGACCAGCAGTTTCTGCATCGCCCGCGTATGGTCGAGGTGCTGCTTGTCGGTGTTAATCGCGACCGTCACAGCACCTTCCACACCGAGGTGGGTGATCCGATTCATCGTGTTGTTACCGCTTCCACCGCACCCGCAGATCAGGATGCGCGGATTCGGAACGCCGAATCCGCCCATCTCGTCGTCGAGGAGTGCGGTCGGCAGAGGATCCATGTCTCGTCGAATCTCATCCACGATACCGTCGAACGGCGAGCCTCCGGCGCTCATCTGTGTCCCATCCCCATCCATGGAAGCGCTTGCCTCCGAGTCGCCCATCGACCTCTTCGGTGTCTTAACCGTTGAGGGTCCAACGAAGGTCGTAGAACCGTTTTCTTCACCCCTTCCAGTTCACCGTCCTCGTGCACTACACCATCTCCTAGATTCTCGGCAGAGAGAGTAAAATTGGTGGTCCAGCAAGAAGGCTCGCACGATCTCTTGGGTCTGGTGACGCCAATTCACCGGTCGTGCTGGAGTGCGGAAACGGATATGAGGAGGGGCGGGGTGCCTTGCGCGCCCGAGCGTAGCATAGCCTGGCTAATGCACCTGACTGTAGGCGGACGTCGACACGGTTGTTAGGCAGCCATCAGGGGATCGCTGGTTCAAATCCGGCCGCTCGGACCACCTCTAATCCCAAACGGGTCTCAATGAGCCCAAATGTTCGAGGCCTTCCCACCTGATCGAGTCCTTGGATGACGACGGAGTAGTAGCCAGCGCTGCCTAGTTCAATCCTGCAAGTATAACTTGACGATTGTTTGAGCTTGGAAATGACCTACGTCGTGGTCACCCTTGAGGTGATCCTTCAAATCGCGTTTTCCGGACAGACCGGAATCCTTCAGCACCGCGAGCCACTCCTCCAACGATCGGCCGGTTTTATCCGCAAGATTCCGGATAATCGCCTTCTCCATCTCTTCGGGCGTCATCTCGATCCTCAATCGTGCTTGTCATCATCCGCGCTTATTACTATGTCGAGAATGGTCGGAGAACACCCAAGCGAACCCATTGCTTGGCTGTGGATAACTCCTGACGGCTATGGTGGCCGAAGGTGGGCGGGACGCTCAAATAGGGGGAGCAGGTCGGCGGGACGCTCCATAGGAGGTGTGACCATGGGGAAATCGGCTTACCACCACATGCGCGCGGCGTGGAAGCGCCCGAAGCAGAGCATGTCCTCGGAGCACCGGCGCACCCGGATGACGGCGTGGCGCCGTGCCCCCGTATGCGAGCGGATCGACCGACCAACCCGAATCGACGCTGCCCGCCGCCTCGGCTACAAGGCGAAGCAGGGAGTCGTGGTCGTGCGCGCCCGCGTCCGTCGTGGTGGTCTTCGTAAGTCGAAGGTCAACATGAAGCGCAAACCGTCGAAGGCCGGTGTGAAGAAGATCACGATGGCGAAGAGCATCCAACGAATCGCCGAGGAGCGCGTAAGCCGTCGCTATCCGAACCTTGAGGTGCTCAACTCATACTGGGTCGGACAGGACGGCAAGAGCAAGTTCTACGAGGTCATCTTGGTAGATCCGTCGCATCCAGCAATCAAGAGTGACGCACATCTAGGATGGATTGCCAAGAAGGGCCACTCCGGCCGCGCCGAGCGTGGTATGACTAGCGCCGGCAAGCGTGGTCGAGGCCTGCACAACAAGGGCAAGGGCGCAGAGAAGTTGCGGCCGAGTCTGAAGGCGAACCAGAACCGCGGCAAGTGAGTCGCGAGTAGAAGTCCATGGGGACCACTCTTCGATGCGCGTCGACCGTCTCTGATTTGGACGATTGTGGCCAATGCCCCAGTCCAGCGAACAGCGCGGGGTTCATGGACATCGGCTCGGCTCGTCGTCGTGCATGGCGGATTCGCGCGCCTCCGAACTTCGCGGCAGACCGGTGATTCTGCCGGATGGTCGCCTGCTAGGCACCGTGCACGATGCAATCGTCGACACCGATGGTTGGGAGTGCACCCACATCTTCGTCTGCGATCCGCCAGAGGATATCGTCCAAGATCGAATCCATGTCGCGATACCGTGGCGCTGGATCCGCTCGATCTCCGATGTAGTGCTGTTGCGATGGTTCCCACCTACGCCGATTCCACGCGATCCTTGAGCCTGGTTCGGTCGCCTCAACCTTGAACCGCATCGCGGGCCTCCTCGCATCGGAGGCACCGAGATGCTCGACTTGCATGTGCTGGGCACTTCCTCTGCCAGACCGACCAAGGGGAGGAGCGTCTCAGGATCATATCTCTCGACTCAGGATGGAGGCCTGCTGGTCGATTGTGGGGAGGGTATGCAGGAGCGGATGATGGTGCATGATCGGTCACTGAGGGCGGCGGGATCCATGCTCCGGACGAGGATTTCGCGCACGCGAGCGATCCTGCTCACCCACGGTCATCTAGACCACTGCTGGGGTGTCCTACCCTTGTTGCATACCATCGACAACGACGGACGGAACGAACCGCTCACCATTGTCGGGCCATCGACTAGCGACGCCATTGAATGGGCAGAGTCGAATCCCGGGGTTTCACCGCCACCTGAGGTTGACATAGCACCAGGTGATCTCGCCGTGATGTTCTCCTGGTGGCAGGCGCATGGCGGCAAGAAGGGAGCATTCCGCTTTCCTTTGGAATGGATCCTTGTTCCAACCGATGATCAAAAAGCGCGCACGGTTGAACTGCCGAGGCTTGATTCGATAGTCTGCACCGCGGTTCCGACACTGCACGGAGTCCCCTCATGCGCGTGGCATGTGGCGACCCGGCAACGCCCGGGTCGATTCAATCGAGAGCTCGCAGATTCGCTCTCTCTCGATGACGCGATGATTTCCCGGTTGGCGGGCGGCGAGGACGTTGTCCTCTCTGACCAGAGGCATCGCGCCGCCGACTTCCGCGGCGAGCCGAGGCCCGGCGTGAGCGTCCTCATCTCAGGCGATACAGGCGCCGCTGTGCCGGCCTTTGCCGATGGGTCGTTGCCCGCGCCCGAGGCGCTCGTGCACGAGGCGACCTTCCTCGATGTGCACGCAGACAAGGCGCTCGCATATGCCCACTGCACCGCGAGTGACGCCGCTGCCCACGCTGACTCATTAGGCGCTCGCACTCTGTTCCTGACCCACTACAGTTCGCGACTGGATTCCACGGCCCAGTCAATCGAAGAGGCGGAGCGGACATTCTCACCGACGGCGGCACTCGCCGATGGCGATATCGTCTCAATCACCAGCGATGGCACCGTTACCCATCGGCTCCGAACATCGGATGGCTGGACCGACACGGAGATTGCTCCAGCGACTTGATTCGGCAAGCTAACAGCACACGCACGGCGCGCGGGATGATTCAAGACCGGGCGGACGGACCCGTCGTGTGATGAAGGCCAGACGAGCCGGCTCGCTCGCATTTCTCCTTGTCTTCACTCTGATGGCCGGCGCCACCGCTCCATCCGCGGCTGCGACTAGCGGGCGTGGCTTCGCCTGTTCGACCATAGAAGATGGCACAGTCCCCTTCTCGGGTACGATCACCAACCAGACCTGCTCCGCCTTGGATATCGGTACGCTTCCCGCAGGAACATTGCTGGAAATCTCGTTGATTACCGATATCGAACTCGACCTGATTGTCTTCTCCCACGCTGGTCTCGGGGTGTACCAGAATGAGCAGTCATACCGAAGTGATGGCGTTTGGCAGGTTGCCGCCACAGTGGAGTCGGTTAACGGTTCGCTGACGTTCCGGTGGACGACCCCGGCAGATCGTGGAGATACCAGGTGGCATGTCGTTCTCGATCACATGCGTCATGTGACTGATGGTGGCATGGGAGGGGGCGGTGGCGCCGATGCCTCGGTCACGCTGTCGGTCATCCAACCGACTGAGAGACCGTGGACTCTGATCGATGAGATGATCCTGCTCGCCCCAGGCGCCAAGGATGTCCTCTCGGACGGCTTGACTCTTGCTGAGGGCACCGAGATTCTGATTGAGGCGTTCGGCATAGTTGGAGACGCTGATGTGTTCATGATGACGCAATCCCAGAAGGACACCTACATCAGTGGCCAGAGCGCCGACTTCAGGCTCTCGGCAACGGATCTCTTGGCCACTTCGGCCTCTGCGTCCGCCACTTGGACCGTGCCGGCAGCGCACGCCGGCCAACCACTGTTCCTCATCGTCGACAACGCTGCTGGACCAGCCGGTGGAGGAAGCGGCTCCGCTTCGGTTCGAATCGGGGTCGCACTCAGTATCCTTCCGGTCTTGCAACCCACCATCTCGTCGAATGACGATCTCGATGCCATCGATGTCGGCGCTTCCGTTACCCTCGATTCATCATCGACGCCGAATGCTTGGTCGCAGATCGATGACGCTCAGACTTCTTGGTCGATTGACGGTTCGACCTGCGACAGCGAGAACGGCGATGCGATCACACTATGCTGGGATTCACCCGGAACGAGGAACGTCACCCTATCGATGGTCACGATTGACCAGAGGAGCGGTAACGCGACTCGGATGGTCACAGTGGTTGATTCTACTCCCCCAATCGCGAGCATCCAGGTCAGTGGCGTCGTCCGGCGAGGATTCGGAGAGGATTTCACCTTGACCGCGCAATCGTCCGACAATTGGCGCATAGAATCGGAGGAGTGGTGGGTGGATGGTGAACTCGTCTCTAAGCAGAACCGCAGCGGATCGACTTTTACGCACAGTTTCGAAGACCTCACGGACGCCGGTGAGCACACCGTCTTACTGCGCGCCATCGATGGTGCTGGTCTGACTACCGATGCCAATGCTACCATCATGATCAGTGACACCACCCCGGCGCTTCTCGGTGACATCGTCGCCGAGGCGTATGTGATGGCCGGGCAGTCGATTTCCTTCTCACTTGACGCAAATGATCCGGAGTCGCCGACGCTCGTATGGAGTTGGGACTTCGATCGAGAGGTCGATTCGGACGGTGACGGGGTTGCCGATGGGGATGTTCAGGCGACCGGTGACCAGGTAACAACCATCTTCCAGGAAGTCGGTCCGCATTGGGTGGTTTGCAGGGTTCGGAATGAGGTGAATCTAGTCGCAGAGGCAGAATTCCTCGTCACGGTGACCGCTGATCCAAGCGCGGAGGCCTCCTCGTCCGAATTGCCGATTGGGCAGATTCTCGGAGGTATCATTCTGCTGACGATTGCCGTCGGGGCGGTCGCCTTCTGGCGCAACACCCAACGCGAGGCTAGGTCAATCATAGAGATGGAGACAGCCGCAGCCGAAGCGGATGCGACACAGGAACAGATGCGCGCTCCGACTGAGGAGGAGCAGAGGGCGATGTTCGCTCCCGATGCGAGATCATCTTCAGACGACCAGATGGCAGAGGCTGCGGGAAGCGATTATCGCCGTAGTCGAATCGGACCTGCCGAAGGAGAGGCGGCCGTGGATTCCGCCGCTCTGGCAGTGCTACGAGGAGAGGATGAGCCGGCTGCTGAGTCTGCCGAGAAAGAGGTTCATGATGCGGCAGAGCAACCCGCTGTGAATTCTAGGCCTGCGGATTCACAGCAGGCGGCCACCTCCGATACGGAGTCATCTTCGCGTTCGACCAACAAGTCCCGGCCAACCGCAGGACTTGTTCTCCCGGACGATCGAATGGTCGGCGAAGCGCCCACCATCGATGCTGCTTCACCTGAGGGGGGTGCAGAGGCATCCTTGGCATCGCCTCCTGACGCAGGTGAGTCGATCGTCTCCGGCACCTGCAGCATCTGCGGAGATGGCTACGAGGTGACCTTACCAGCCGGTGTGGATACGGCTCGTGCAGCCTGTCCCTCGTGTGGAGAGAGTCAGATCATCGAGCGCTGATACTAAGCTATCGTCGGATGACCCGCCCCTCTCGCGAAGCGAGCGGGGCGCGAAGCGAGCGGGCAACACTCCTTTAGCGGCCCCGACCCGAGTCGTAGGACATGAGTGATGGTGCGGTTCGGTTGCTCCGGCCACCCATGCGCTCCCGCAGCGATGCCGCCATATTGCTCGTGGTCCTTATGCTCGCATCGCTGATGACGCCCTTGCCGCAAGCGAGCGCCGCGGTGGAAATCGACTCGGAGGACTTCGGCGTCGTCGAGCAACTCCACGATGTCCTCGACCAGCGCGAGACATTGATCGCCGACGACGGCGAGGCGGAGCTCGCTGATGCGACGATGGCCGTCGTTCGCAATGCCGTCCGCAATAGCGGTTCCTCAGATCCCTTGGCTGAGATCGACGACGCACTGGCGGACACGACCTTCGTCGACACCATTCCAGTAATGCCGGATCATCCACCGGCCTATCAGATGTTGATGGACCCCGATGGAAGGCCACCTGGCGGAGTGGACAACGTTTGGCAGACTCTTCTCAACATCACCGACTACGTTGTCTGGACGAGGTACGTCGACCAACAGGGACAGATGGTGGACAAATTCGAAGTGGTCTCCTTCTCCTCCAGTCTGTTCTCGCTATTCTCCCCGACTCCACTCACACACTCCATCGATGTCGATGGCGACGGCCGCAACGACATTGAGACGGGCTTGACCATCTCTTGGGATGAGGACGATGGTTGGGGGCTCGCTGGGTCACCTCCAACGGAACTTTGGGTGGAGCCGACCATCGAGTTCACTGTCGAGACGACGCCCGCGCGGACCGACCATGTTATGTGGTCGGAGATGCAGTATCTGCGAGTATCCCTGATGAAGCAGTTCGCCTACTCTTCAAATCCCTTCGTGGATGGTGAGTCATACATCTGGGTAATCGACACCCGGTTCACGAACCAGCCGGAGTCTTTCAGTTTGGAAGTCGGGCTGGAACGATTCTGGTTCGACATCACGGAGGCGAGCGGGCAGTTCCTCCAGACCATCACGCTCGGACTCATCTTCGGCAGTGCAGATGAATCGGGAATCCGGATCGCAGCAATCTCGGCGCCGTACGCGATCCACATCGTGAACGGTGGCGATTCTCGCCAATGCCGAGCGGACTATTCCCCTAGCGTCAGCAAGAGCGACGACCCAACCCAACATGGCTGCGGCGTCACCGCGGGTTTCGGCTATCTTCATCTAGGTCCTCCAATAGATGATGAACGCCCGATATGGGAATTGGCATACATCGAACTATCCGTCCATCCACACGACGATCTACTCGTTCTTCCTAGGCAAGTCGATCTGGTGATTCGAACCGATTCGGTCCTCTCATCGACCATCGCTGTCGCCGGTGAGGGAGGATTGACTTCCATCGAATATCACGCCGACGAGGAAGCCGATCTTCACGTCCACTTCTTCGAGGACCGATCGCGGGAGCCACCGACGGATCCAACCGAACCATACGGCAACATCACCGAGTCGGCCGGTTGGCTGCTTGGGATGCCTGCCGGATCAATGTCAGAACAGGAGATCGAGCGGATATTCAGGATGCTGGGCAGTGAATCGCAACCTGAATTGCCGGGTCAAATTCCCAGCCAGTTGGGGCTAATCATCGCCGTCAAGAACTTCAGCCGCGATTCGTCGCCGAACGCGAACGACTCATCTCTGCCTGTGAATCCAGCACACCCCCCTAATTCGTTGATCCTGATTAGGGCGAAATCGAGTGTCGAGAGCATCGAGTACACCTCATGGTTCCTGAGGCAGGGAGCACCTGAAGATTATCGCCGCATCGACACGAAGTTGCACGACCTGCCGACCGCACTCGTGCTGTACGGATCGTTTGATATCGGAGGTGGTTCTGATGCGCAGACGAATGCCTCTCTAGACGACGCGCAGAACCTCGACTTCATGTCGAGGATGCTGGATGTCACGATTCTCAATCTCGTCGACCTATTCATCGACATAGGTCAGGTATTGAATAGCGTTCCCGAAGCGGTAGGAGGTACCCTGACCGGAGGTTCCGGAGGAGGTACTGGAGATGGGCCATTAATCGGTTCCGAGTTCCATCTCGAACTGTCCGATGATTGGCGTGTCAGTCGCCAGCCGATGGCGATGGGGTCGCTGGGTGTCCAACTAGGATCGAGTTCGCATCCGACACTGGTCGGCGATCACCTGCTTCTCGGTGACGATCGAGACCTCGACTTAGTGCAGGGGAGACGCGCCGCGATGGGCCCCTTGATCCCGATTGGCTTCAGCGTCCGCCTCTCGGCAATAAGCGGTGCGAACATCACCAACGAGCCGTCGACCGACACTCAGCAGGTGGCCTTGAGGCTCGGTGTTTCGCAACCACTCCGTGTTGGATTCATCGAACACGATGCTGGGACTATCGACGGCGCCTCGTTCCATATGGTAGAAGCCACCCCTCCACCGGGATTAATCGCCCTCTCGATCGAGGGCAACGACGTCACTTGGAACGCGAGCTCTTCGATCGACGAGATCCTCTACATCGGCAGTGACGGTGACCATCGACAAGCAATTCGCCTTCGAGAGGTACCGAGCAACTTCTCCACCTCGATGTCGAACGGCTTCGACTGGTACGCCTCTTCGCCGATAGCCAGCCTTGAGATGCAGATCAGCGATGCAGCTACCCCCAAGTCGATGGATGGTGACCACTTTCTCTACGAACACGACCCATTGACGAACTCCTCCTCGCTCTCCGCTAGGCTGACCAACATATCGAGGGCGCAGTGGATGCCGCCCGATGATCCGGATGCGATGGGAGAGGCTGGCAGGGCAACGGCGGCGATGTCGATAGACGGCAATCGGTCATTCACCATCGCCGTCCAACACCCTGCGGTCGTGGACGAGGAGACCCGCGGATTCACCATTCACGCCCTAATCAACCCGCTTCCTGCAGAGATTGCGTTCGATATTCCCGCTACTCGCAGTGGAGACGGACCGAATCTCGATGTGCCCGAGTTCAACACTACGATTGGCTTGCGGGGAATCGCACGATTCATCGACGGTTTCGCAGGTCTTGGCGACAGCGTCAATCACATCCTCTCCGAACTGACCGAAACCGTCACCGGCCGAGCCGATGAGCCTCCGAGCGCCGAATTCTCGTACGGCATCAGCATGGATGCCGATCGGGGTTTCGACCTGACCATCGAGGCAACCCAAGGCAGGTTGCCGTTGGAGGCGCCCGATTGGCATCACGGCATTGGCATGGTCGCCGCAGAAGTTGACAACGAGACCGGCTTCCACCTGCGTGCTTGGCTGCCGGGACTACCACCCGACCTCGACGCTTCGATTACCTTCCACAACCAGTCCGGACAGGAGCAATGGGACATTCGTCTCAATATGGCGGGATGGCTGCCAGAGAGAGAGGAGTTCATCGCCGAGATACAAGGTCTAGAGGGACAGGATCTGTCTCTCACCCTCATCGGCTTCACCCCTCATGTCCCGACATCGCTTTCCCTAGACACGACATTCACCTCGGAGTCTATCGGACCGATTACCGAGGTGCAGATCTCCACTCATGTCGAGATGAGCGCTAGGTTGAACGCGGTGCACGCATCCCTGCTTGATCGCAGACTTGGCTCGAAGAGCGAATTGTTCGTCAAGGAGATTCCTCGAGAGATCGACCTACAGGCGACAATCGGTACGGAGATTTCCGTCGCCTTGTCGGTGCCAGAATCGGAACGTACCTCAGGCAGAGCAGTTGAATCGGTGATGCTGCAGAGCCTGCAATGGTCGGCAGGCCAGTGGTGGCCCGCTACCATCTTCCTATCCGATGTGCCGGGCACGATAGACCTCGACGCAGCACCGACCCAATCCTTCGACATCACCAGTCAAACTGCGTTCCAAGGGACCACAGAGTTCGACTTCTCCGCTTCATCGAGTGGAATGGACCTGTACATGGAGGTGACAGGACGCGCTGTGAACCAGCGCGGTGACACCGTGATGATGGCTGAGGACCTGACCGATCGGATGACCATCTCGTTGACCGAGGACTATGGTCTGGCGGTGCGAAGCGGAGGCAGCGGAATCGGCCGGATCTACATGCGAATGAGCGACATGCCAGTCGAACCAGGTGTAACTGTGTCACAAATCGAGGCTCTCGGAGAGGATCTGAAGAGTGCCACGGTCGACCTCCATGAGGTAGGGGGTTTCTATCCGGTCGTTATCGTCGGTGATGTCCAAGGCGGGCGAATCATAGCGAACGCGCGGGCGACCATCGACATCGGTGGCAAGACCTTCGACGTCCGCGGCGTCCTCCTCGATGCGCAGACGACGAGCTTCATCCCGACTGGGACCACATTCGGCGTCAACGGATTGGCATCCGATCTCTCGATTCTCAATGTGCTCCCCGGTTTTGAGGGGAGCACCTCACACGTGATGACCCCGGAACCGCTGACCAGCGGAGCCCTTACTCTAGCAGCGACGATGATGGGAGGTGGAATGCGTGGTTGATCGGGTTGAAGAAGGCGTGCACAGCATGCATGGGACCGCCGACGCGCCAGAGGCGAAGAAGGAGCGTGGTCTACTTGAGCGGGTGGAGGATGAGCGATCCCAGCCGGTTGAGGTCGACGGAGTCACGGTCAGGGCTGACGAGGTCGAGTTGGCGCATGAGACATTGGAGAGAGCACGAAAGATCGCATCGAGCGTGACTCCGGTTCGGGTCATCTTAGCGACGGCGATGATGGTGGTCCTCATCTCAGCCGCCTTCGGTATCCATCAGTTCATCATACCGCGTGATGCAATCCATCTCGATGTAGCGTACATGCAAGGCGGCGGCGGACATGTGGTCCTAATCGAGGTGCACAACACGGGCAGCAGGGAGGTTACGGACCTGACGATCGCTCTCCGCTTCGTCGATGAGGAGGGAACGGTTCTCGGAGAGGCGTCCTTCGCGGCGGCCAACCTTCCGGCTCACACATCAATCGCCGGCGACGATTTGGAATTGCTGATCGAGGGCGCCTCGGTCTGGGAGCATTACACCATCGAGATCGATCTAAGGTTCCTCGACAATGGAGGCTCCGAGCAGGTGTCCATGTGGTCTCATGAGGTCGGTGAGTGGACGAGCGAGCGTTTCGTCGATCGAGCACCCGTTCACTGGTTCTGAAAATGGGCGGCACCTTCTGACCCTAGGGTACCCCCTCTAATCCTGCTAGAATTCATTCTATCGAGGCTGTGAATGGTGGCTCGTCAATGGTTTCCCTGAAGGTTCAGTGAATGCTGTGCGGCACCTGTCGGGCCAAGTGATAAAACCGGTTCATCGGCCCGTAGGGGCCGATGCGGGCCATCGAACGAGGCGTCGCTCTGCTGCTCATCGTCCTGTTGATCGCGCCATTGACCGGATTGCTGCACGACTCCGTTCGGCACAGCGGCCACCCCCAAGAGGAGACGGAGATTGCGGACCATCCTGATCGAGCAGATGTTCGGATGATTGCTCCGGATCCGGACAGCGTCCGCTCGATTCATCCAGATTCCTTGAACTACGGTGAGACCGATCTTCGATTCCCTGAAGCATCGACCGTAATCGGTGTCGTGACGGAGTCGGGCTGGGCAGATCTCGACCACCTCGATCCTGGGCTCTCGGAAGCAAGGAGCGATCTCTCCATCGTCATCGTCGATGGGAGCTTGGATCTGTGGTCGGCACGGCAGATCCTGCAGGAATCGGTCGTCGTCCGAGCCCATATCCCTCCGTCCGGCTTCCTCGTGCAAGCGTCCACTGCGGAGAGATCTGGACTATCCTTGCTGCCCGGAGTCGTCGGTTCGCATCCGGTCCCAATCGGGCTGATGATTGAGGAGACGCTGCGCGAATCATTGAACGGTGCTGATGGTGATTTGATTCCGATTCAGGTGACTGGTTGGCGTGACAACGATGGCACTCCGAGGGCGCTGTTTGAGGCCCCCGGTCTCATCGGCCATCTCGGACACACCTTCGTCACCGCCGACCCAGAAGGGCACGCCATCGACCTCGGCCGCTTTGAGGGGAGCGCCACCGCATCGTCGATTCTGCGACTTGCCGCGGACCCCTCCGTCGCTTGGCTCTCGTTTCCTCCAGCATGGGAACTTCACAATGATCGGTCCCGCACTCACATGCGAATCGCCGATGCTGCAACCGCCTTCATAACCGACCTGAACGGGAGCGGCCAATTGGTCGCGGTCGCCGATTCCGGTCTCGACCAAGATCACGGCGACATGAACGGCCGAATAGAGGACGTGGTATCGGTGACATTCAACGATGCCTCGACCGAGGATATTCACAGCGGCCATGGCACGCATGTCGCATGCACTGTCCTCGGTGACGGCAGCCGCGGCGGATACGCAGGAGTCGCTCCCGAGGCCCGTCTCTACTTCCAAGCGATGGAAGACGACTCATCCGGTCAATTCAGCGGTGCAAGCATGGACTACATGCTGCGCACAGCGTACAACGAGGGCGCCTACATCCACTCCAATTCTTGGGGTTCGGGATCTAACCACAACGAGTACACCACCTCTGCTGAGGATGTCGACAGCCGCACTTCTCGCTACGACCAATTCTGGTCATACGACGGCCAAACTGTCCTGTTCAGCGCTGGAAACGATGGCCAGACCGGGGTGTCGCCGCCTGCGACCGCGAAGAACTCTATCGCGGTCGCCAACCACCACAATCGAGGCGGCAGCGCTCCCGATTCAATAGCCCAATCGAGCAGCCGCGGTCCGGTCGATGACGGTCGCATTAAGCCGGATATCGCGGCACCCGGCTCATGGGTCCGTTCGTGCAAATCCCAGGATGCTACCGACACCGGGGATGCGACTTGGACCAGCACATGGTATCTGGAGTACAGCGGCACTTCGATGGCGGCTCCGAATGCCGCTGGCGCCTCCGCCTTGATTCGTGAATATCTGATGGAGGTAGCCGGCCGCCCCTCGCCACAAGGTGCCCTGATCAAGTCGATGCTGATTCTCGGTGCCGAGGACATGGGAACGCGCGACATCCCCAATTCGGACGAGGGATGGGGGAGGGTCCATCTCGCCAACTCGCTCGTTCCAGGAACTGATGTTGGTGTCTTCGTCGATGATCGAAGGAGCCTACGTAGCGCTCAAGAAATGACCTACTCGTTCAATGTCACACGGGCTTGGTCTCCGTTCAAGGCGGTGCTCTCCTGGTCCGACTATGAGGGGAACACATGGGCGACCAAGCAATTGCAGAATGACCTCGACCTAACGCTTACCGCGCCGGACGGAACCGTTTACCTCGGCAATGACTTCGCTAACGGTCGCTCCGCAACCGGTGGCAGCAAGGATGACACCAACAATGTCGAGGTCGTGCTCGTCGATTCCGCCCAAATGGGGGTTTGGACCTTGAAGGTCAAGGATTCGAGCCATGGTGGCGGTCGCAGCGACCAGCCATTCGCGCTTGCCGTCCGTGGTGTCAATGTCAACGACCTGCGATCCGACCCGATCGTGCTCGCTGAATCGTTCATGATGTCGAGCGAGATTCCACAGGTCGGAGACGAGGTGACGATCACCGTCCCCATCGCCAACCAAGGATCAGGTCGCGCCAACGGATTGGTCGTTCGAGCCGACATCGTCGGACAATCGATGCTTGGGGAGGAGACCATACACCTCGGACCGGGCGAGACGCGATACCTCGATTGGGATTGGACGCCTCAGAGTGAGGGAAGCAAGACGCTGAGGATTATCGTTGATCCTACAGATTCGATTGACGAGAGCGACGAGGAGAACAATGTCGTCGAAATCCCGATTCTTGTTTCCGCACCTGGCGTTCGTTTGGATGTGAACTCGACGATCGTGACCCTGAGCGAGGCGGACGCTTCGACGACGCGCTGGGACTTCCGACTCCGGAACACCGCGCTGATTCCCACCAATGCTACGATCAGCGCGAGCAAGCCGATCAGGCTCGCAGACTCATCCGAGATGGATTGGTTCTCATCCTTCGGCTCGACTGCACTCGCATTGAATGGATCTGAGGAGGTTTGGATTCCGTACACTGTGGTCCACCCAACACCTCCTGAGAGAGGTGTGTACAGAATCACCATCACCGCGACTGATGTTGACAACTCCATCGATTTCCCCCTCCAGATTGACCTCAATGTACCGGTCCTTCCCGATGTTCGCTTCACCCGCCCCTTCAGCACGGGCCTCCCCATCTCACCGATTCAGAACACGTCCTTCGAAGTCACCGTTCACAACGACGGCAACGGAGCTCAGGGCTACGACTTGTCTCTCGAGGCACCGGATGGCTGGCATCTTGGATTGGATGACCTCGGAGCGACTGAGGGTGCCTCTGGTGGTTCGACCGGGTCCATCCCGCAGGATGGTCAGCGTCAGATTGCGATTACCGTAATTCCACCTTCCGATTTGACTCTCGCTGGAGTCTCGCTAACCGGGCGCCTAATCGTCACGGCGCAGACGGATGCGACCAAGTCTTGGTCCCTTGATCTACCCCTGGCCGTCGCCGAGCATGACGAGTTGTCGGTCGATCTCCAGACATCGCTATCGACTTTGAAGGCGGATGCCCGCTTGTCTTTGATGTACGAGATTGAGAACAAGGGCAACAGAGATGTGTTGATTACACCACAGGTTACCCCCCCCGGAGGTTGGTCGGTCGTTGGTTCGGTCAGCGACTTCGATCTTGAGGTTGGCGAGACCGCATTTTGGCGTCTGACGCTGAAGGGCAACGGGCAAGCGTCCGCAGGCGATCTCGCAATCCGATTCATGAGCGGCGAACAGCTCGCCGGCGTGCACACGGTAATTCTCGATGTGGACGACCCGATCTCGGCCTCCCTAGCTTTCAGTGGAATCGTCCTCGCTAATGGCAGCACAGCGACGACGCCGTTGGGTGCTGGCGATCAGGAGACCGGTCCGCCTGGTTTCGTCCTCGAATGGACCATCGCGAACGATGGCACCATCGCGTGGACACCGACCGCGGTGCTTAGAGCGCCAGGAGGTGATTGGTACGCGAACTGTGCAGAGATGCCAGAGGTGGCGCCAAGCGGCTTCGCCTCCGCCGTCTGCTCCGTGATTATCCCGAACAATGTAGAGCCGGGAACCGAACCTGTTCTGACTCTGGAGATAGATGCTGGTGGAGTGGCGCTCAACGACACACTGTCGCTTCGCATCGCAGAGCGACATGCGGTGATTTTCAGCACACCGGATGCAACCGGATTGGCGGTCAGCGAGCCTAACACCATTGAAGTGGAAGTCACGAACTTCGGCAATGTTCGCATCGAGCATCGCGTTCAGGTCTTGGTGCTCGAGGGCTGGAGCGTCAGGTTGTTGGAATCAGAGGTAATCTCTCTCCAACCGGGAGAGACCCGATCCCTCGACATCGAGGTCACTCCATCGGGGAGCAAGAGTGCTGAGATCTCAGTTCGGTTGATGGGTGACGGCGATACAATCGCACACGACCACTCCTTCACGGCGACTTCGGTTGGTAGTTCAGAGAGCGCCAGCAGCGGCTTGGCGACCGCGGCTACGGTCGGGGCCCTCCTCGTCGTGATTATCGCGGCTGCGGCGGGGGTCGCGATTCTGCTCCGGAGGGAAAGGGATGGCCCTCAATCCGCCGGCATCGCACCACAGTCGTATGGCGACTTCCAAGGATTCGAGGCGATCGTCGAGCAGCAGCGAGTTGCGATGTCATCTTCGCTGCCGCCGCCGCCTGAATCCCATGAACTGCCCACGGCAACACCAGAGACGAATCCCTCTGCGGAACATGTACCGACCGCAGCCGGAGTTACCGCTCCCAAAGCATCTGCGGCAAGCGTTCCGATGGATGGTATTTCCTCTGGAGAAGTGGGCCTCAAGCATGTGGTCGCCCCGACAGCGGTAGGAGCCAAATCACCCACCATCGAGAAGCAGCGAACCCCGGCACCCGCCGCGAGCATTGTTTCTGATTCGGTTGAGGGACAGAGCGCCCCGATTCAGGAATCGGCCGCCGAAACCGCCGTTGCGTGCTGGGCTTGTTCGCAACCGATTACCGCCGCTGCGATGCGAGGTTGCCCGGGATGCGGTGCTCGATACCACTCCTTGACCGTCGACCCGTGCTCCCTTGCCGCCGTCTCGGAGTGCAGGAACTGCGGCGCCAATCCATCGACCTTCATCGAAGTGGCCACTTGAAAGCTACCATTCCTTCCAGCCATCGGCCCGTACCACGCACAAGCCCCTATCTTCGGAATGCACCTTGCGCGCGCGAGCAAAGCGGCTTTATGCGGGCCAAGGACACGCATAGACCGTGCGAGCGCAGCGTCTACCCCTGCTCCTAATCGTCGGGGCTCTGCTCCTGTCGATGGCAAGTCCACTCGCCATGGCGACCGGCGGCCGTGAGGCGGCGGTATCACTGTCAGCCGATTCGATGTCCAAGGAGGCGAAGCCGGGTGAGCCTGCGGACTACACCATCACGGTCTCCAACGACGGCTCGGACGACATCACAGTCTCACTCTCGACCCAAGAGGGTCAGGACTGTCAGGGCTTCTCTTCGACCATAGAGCAGATTCCGAGCACGATTTCCTCTGGCTCCTCGGAGGACGTAACGATGACGGTCAATGTCACCCAAGGAGCGGATGGCGATTGCGAGACCACCGTCCGAGTCTCCGCTCAGGTCGCCCCACCCGGCGCCCCAGGTGCACCAGCACAGGACGAGATTACCGTGACGACCACAGTAGGGGAGGGAGGTGGCAGCGGCGCCTTCTCAATCAGCCTGACCTCGCCGATGGAGAGCAAGACATACGCCGGGGAGGATTTTGTCGAGTATGTCGTCGATGTCGAGAACACCGGACAGACGCAAGCTACGGTCGAATTGACGCTTGACTCGGATTCCGAGTGCCGATCCGATGGGCTCAGCGCTACCATCGACCCCTCTCAGGTCAACGTCGCTGCCGGCTCCACCGAGAGCGTAGATGTGCAGATTGAAATCCAGAGTGCGAAGGACACGAAGGCGGGAGAGCACTGTTTCATCGTAAGAGGGGTTGTTTCCAACGATCCCAATCCCGACCGCGCTTCCGACAATCTGTCGCTCATCCTCACGGTCCCTGAAATCCACGATTGCGAATCAGTCCTCCATTTAGGTGGGGCCGGATCCACTCCGGTCACCGCGGTGGACCTCGATCCCGGTGATTCGGTCATGATGGAGATGTGGCTCGAAAACTACGGCAACTCCGCTTGGACTGTCAACTTCGCATCTGGTGGGTCGAAGAGCAGTTGGGTGGATATCTCTGGTCCATCGAGCAAACAGCTCCCTTATGATGGCATTACTAACTTTGAATTCAGCGTGACTGCGGATGCTAGCATCGAAGCGGGTGAGTCGACATCAATCTCTTTGCAGGCGAAGGACGGCAGCGTCGCCAAGTGCTCGGTCGACCTCACCGTGACCCTTGGGCAGAGCCATGATGGTACCTTGACCCTCAGCCAGAGTAGCATCTCCAAGTTGCAGCCCGGAACCAGTCACACGATCGATGTCACGGTTCGGAATACCGGCAACGGAGTAGATTCATTCGACTTGACGGCAATGACGCTCATCGACCGTACAGGGGAGAACATCGTGGCCGAAGGCTGGACGGCTACCTTCAGCAATTCTTCGATCCGTCTTGAGAGCTATCTCGCCGATTCGGGTGATGCGGGTGCCGTTCAATTGACTATCACCGCGCCGACCGACGCAATTGCGGATGAAGGAATCCGGGTCCCGATAACGCTGTATGGATCGGATGCGGAATCGATAGTCTCTGTCAATCTCTTCATCACCGTCGCGGAGGTCTACGACTTCTCCGTCGTATTGGCGACCAATGACACAACCGGCGGCTCCTACCAGACAGTCTCCTTCCCCGTCACGATTAGCAATGACGGCAACATCGCCGACACCTACCGGCTGGATGCATGCGATGGTAGCAACCCTCTCTCCTGCGATGAGCCGGGCTGGCCCGCCGCATTGACCGACGAGGCGGGGACGCAGTTGAGCCAGATATCCGTGGCGGCTGGCGAGACCGTTGAGGTTTTCCTTGACGTCTCTCTGCAGGCAACTCGCGAAGCCGCCAACAAACGACTCGACGTCCGGGTGACGAGTCTCGGTTCACCATCGATCGTCCTTCGCGAGAGCGTCACAGCTCGCGTCTCGATATACAGCTACGAGATGGCGATTGGATTGGTCAATCCGGGTGACGAAGTGGACAGTGTCGACATAGTCCTGCCACCAACCGGCACCACATCCATCGATCTTTGGATAGAGAACATCGGGAATTCTTCCTACGCCGACAAGGCGGTGATTACGGTCACCGGATTGGAGGATTTCATCGATCGACGCATCATTTTCAACGGCAGTGAGACCAACGATCACATTCCGATGCCTAGGCCGGGGGGAGGGGAACGGGTGATGATAACCATCGAGTTCTCAATCTCGGAGGCGGCTGAGAACGGCGCTGCTGGGACCATACAGATCGGCGCTGCTTCGTACAAGAATCCGACCGACAAGAACACGATTCCGGCATTGTTCACCATCCGGACCGTGCACGACTTATCTGTCGAGGTAGTGGGTGGTTCGACCACGGTGGAAACCGTCTATCCGAGGAGCGCATCTTTCCTGCTCAGGATTACGAATTCCGGCAATATCGCCGAAGATGTCGAGGTGTTCACAAGTGAGGGTCTACGTGGCTGGACCGTCGATGTCGAGACCCCATCCTTCGCCCTTGAACCGGGGGAATCGAGAGAGATGAGAGTGGTTGCCAAGCCACCATCCGCCCTCGACACCGAGGATCGCTTCCAGTTCACTGTCGTGGCACAACCCGAGGGTCAGGCAGCGTCGGCCCAACCTCTAGATTTGGTCGCTGTCGCGACCCCGGCCGGAGGGTTGCTGCAGACTCTCGGTCTGAGTGACCAGCAGCAGACCTACGTGTCGTACGGCGCCTTCGCGGCTATTGGCCTGCTCATCCTCGGCCTGCTCATTCGATCTCGCCGCGATGCAGAGAGCATCCGTGAGGCAATTGAAGAGCCTCGGAAGAGCCGCTGAGCGGACGCCCTTCGCCGGCGCTAGACCTCGCCACCAAACGACCGTTCCGGATATGCTTATGACCCCGATTCGGGTCGACCGTCCCAAGGGGATTACATCCCCTTGCGAGGTGCTTTGGATTGGCGTCCGTCCCGGAGGCCTACCTCGCGGTTGGGGTCATGCTGTTGGTCGGCATCGGCTTTCCGGTCTCAGCATTCCTCGCATCCTACTTCGTCCGGCCGACCAAGGACCCGAAGGATCCAACTCGTCTTCGCTCGATTCTGTTGCCTGGCTACGAGTCGGACCAGAGTCTCTACCCGCGCCGTCTCTCGACATACGAGTGTGGCGCTGACCCCCTCGGCGATGCTAGGATAGATTTCCACTTCCAGTACTACTGGTACGCCATCGTTTTCCTCGTCTTTGACATCGCATTCATGTTCCTTGCATTCGGCGGTGTTATCGCCATCGAGTCTGGTTCGACGATTCCCTCCGATGTCGCTCTCGCAGGGGTGTTCTCCCTAGTTGCACTGTTCACGCTGATGTCGCTGGGCATCTGGTATGTCTTCCGCAAGAGAGGGCGGATATACATCTGAGGTGCATGCGATGTCGGACGAAGGCCAGAATTACTCCGTCTTCAATAGTCGACTTTTGGTCGATGTGGTCGGCGACATCACTGATGATGCGATGAAGGCGAGTCGCATGAAGCAGATTATCGGCGCCCTCGGTGGGCGCTTCTTCAACTGGGGACAGCGCAAGTCGCTTTTCCCACTGCATCTAGGAATCAAGTGCTGCGCGCTGGAGATGGCCGCCGCGGGAGCGAGTCGCTTCGACGCGGAGCGGTTCGGGGTTTTCTTCCGCTCCAGTCCCAGACAGTGCGATGTGCTCCTCGTCAATGGACCCATCAGCAAGAAATTCGCCGATCCTATCGTTCGCCTGTGGGAGCAGATGCCGGAGCCTAAGTGGTGCATAGCGATGGGTGAGTGCGCGATTTCTGGCGGCCCATACTTCCAGTCATACAACATCCTCGAGGGCGTCGACACAGTGATTCCGGTCGATGTGTACATCCCGGGTTGCCCACCGCGACCGGAGGCGCTAATCGACGGCTTCGACAAACTCCGGCAGAAGATCATCAGGATAGGGACAGTTCCCAGCCCCGATCGCGCCTCGGCCGAGCAGCCGATTATCGTCGGAGACGATTGACCCGTTAGATTTGGAGGTGGTTGTGATGGGGATGCGAATAAACGGCGCCATCCAGCGTGAGGTCGCTGAAGCGGTCTCAAAGGCCCTCAACGACGACTTCGGTGGCGAAGGTCTCGTCGCCCAGTCTGCGCAGCACACCGGCGGCAGGATTGAACGACACTACGTCTCGATTGACTGCCCGCCCGACCTCTGGCGGATTCTCGCCGAAACCCTGGCCGCTGACCACGGCGCCGACCACTGCTCAATGATTACCGGGATTCACTGGCCGGAGAAGTCGCCGGAGATGGAGTGGCAGGTCGTCATCCATCTCCTACGTACCACGGTCTGTGACCCTCCGTCACAAGACGGCATCGTCGCTCCCATCGCAGTCGATGCGAGCATAGCGCAAGGCGGCGACATGCCGCTGGAGTTCGAGATACGGATTGCGATACCGGCGACCCGCGAGCCGGCTGTCGCCTCGGTTGCGGACATCTGGGTTGGTGCGGACTGGAACGAGAAGGAGACTTGGGATCTCGTCGGCATCGATTTCACGGGCCACGAGGGAATGCGGCGGGTTCTGCTTCCGCATGAGACTCCGCCGGGTTACCACCCCTTGCAGAAGCAACACAAGCTGCGCTACCACGGCTTTGAGGAGATGTACGACGATTCTCAGGGATTCATGCGCCGACCCGAGGACATCGGGAAAATCAAGTGAGGAGGTGAACTGATGGCGGAGATGTGGATTTCAATGGGGCCTCAACACCCCATGACACACGGTCTCTGGACCCTCAAGGTGAAGGTGGACGGTGAGACCGTCGTCGACACCGAACCGGATTTGGGTTACATCCACCGTGGCGTCGAGAAGATCTGTGAATCACGCGACTTCACTCAGATCACGACCTACTGTGACCGGCTCTGCTACGCCAGCGCCAACACTTGGTCACACGCCTACATCTACGCCGCCGAGGATCTGATGGAGGTGGAGGTCCCCGATCGGGCGGAATACATCCGACTCATCGCCACCGAGTTGCAACGAATCGCGAGCCATCTGATGTGGCTCGGTGCTTACTGCCCCGACATCGGCAATCTGACAGGCATGGTTTGGTGTCTGCGCGAGCGCGAGTTGATGATGGATCTACTGCAGGAGCTCGGCGGCTCTCGCATGCACTACAACTTCCC
>CAZPCY010000014.1:0-32680 GCA_964585295.1 uncultured Candidatus Poseidoniales archaeon
GGCACGGGAGGGAACGGCACTGGCAACGGCACCGGCAACGGCCCCGGCAACGGCCCCGGCAACGGCACTGGGGGCAATGGCACGGGAGGGAACGGCACCGGCAATGGCACTGGTGGCAATGGCTCGCTGAGCGGCCCGGACGATGATTCCGGGCGAAGCGTTCCAAGAGATAATGGATCCAGCGTCGGCTATGGCAACGCTACGAGCACGGCTGTCTCCGCTCGATGGTTGGACGATGTTCTAGCCGATATGGAGGCTGGGACCAATGTCACCGCAAGACTGAATGTCACGGTGCCGAACGGCACGGAACCTGGATCCTATGGCTTGCGTCTCCACGCCAGCAGCACTCGCGGCAACATCACCGCCTCGACGACGATTGTGGTCAATGTCAGCGGGGTCCGCGCTGTCGCGTTCGAGTTCGGAGGAACTCCGCTATTGATTCCTAGTGAGTCAACCAACGCGACCATAGTGGTCACCAATGCAGGCACTCTGCCGATTGAGAACACGTACGTAGCCGCGGCCACATCAGGTCCCTGCACCGTAACCGCGAACAATCCGGTAGGCGAGAGACTGTCGGGTGGAGGTCATGAGAACACCTCGATAACGATCGCGACTAATCCTTCCGCTCACCATGGAGATGTATGCAGCATCAGATTGTCCGCCAACGATTCAGTCAACGATGTCATCGATACATGGGAGGCCGACCTCATCGTCGGCTACAGAAACGCGGTCAGGATGGTTGGACCGGCCTCCGCTACTGTCCTTACCCCCGGCTCCCTAGAGACGGTCGACATTGCCATCCACAACGATGGAACCGAGGCAATCTCGGTGCGCATCAACGAGCAGAACGGATCTGCCGACATCCAAGTCGGAGCGCCTTCCCTTTGGACCACTGTCAACAGTGGCTCCTTTGAGTATCTTCAGGTCAGCTTACTGGCAGTGGAGGACACCCAGCTGGTCGGAATGAAGCTCATCACGCTCGCACTGGATGTGCGCTCGGAGAGGAATGGGACTCCATTCAACGAAACCACGCCTATCGAGACCATCGATCTGGAGATCGAGCCTTGGATCGGCCTCCGCTTCATGCTGCCACAATCCACTAGTTGGCCAATCGAGCCGGGTGCAACAACGGCCATGCCTCTGTATGTGGTCAATGACGGCACTGGTGGCGTCAACGCAGCTCTGACCTGGACCGATCTGCCGGTAGGTTTCTCACTACAGACCGAGAATGGGACCCTTTCTCTGACACCGGGTGGTAATGGTTCCACCACTGCTAATCCAGGTCTCTCTGGAACTGCGAGCGCATCTCTTGTGAGCGGCACCCACTCAATCACCCTCTCCTTGCTCGACCCCGCATCCGCAGTCACTCTCGCCACCGCTTCGGCGACCATCGAGGTGGCACCCCGTGCGATCGCTTCATTGCATTCGGCTGCCACCGTCGTGCAGGTTGGTCACACAGGTTCCACGACCACCACCATCTCGCTGACGAACATCGGTAATGCCGAGGATCAGTTCTCGCTCTCCACTGATGCAATCCCATCCGGCCTCCGCACCACTCTATCTCCCGATTCGGTCCGTCTGGCTGCAGGGGCGAGCGAGACCGTGACCCTGACGACTCAGGAGGACTCATCCTCGTTTTCCGGTGGCGCCCTGACGATTACAGCAACCCCTGCGGTCAACGCCGCCGGCACCTCCTATGTCTCCTTCACAACCGTCATCTCCGAGTCCCGAGCCGAGGTGACCCTCTCACCCTCTGCTCCGAATGTCCCGGGAGGTGGCAATGCGACCCTGAACGCATTCCTCGTCAATCGAGGGGTCGCAGATGAGACTTACCTATTGGAAGTCTCAAGCGCACTCGATTGCGTACTCGCCAACGACAGGGTCGCAGTCAGCGCACAGGCCGCCGCGATTGAGATCGAATTCACTTGCTCGGCGCCGGCCAGCATCCCCGCGGGTACGCACGACATCATGCTCATCGCTCGCCCTCTGAGTTCCCCCTCCCTCTCGTCTTCAGCCAATGTGACGGCAACCGTCACCCCGATCGTCGGGGAGGCCGGTTCGCTGCCGCTCTCGATAACGATTCATGGCAGCGATCTCAAACTAACTTCTGGGGGGACCCTGACGATCGACGTGATCATCAAGAACATGGGCAATCGCAATGCCTCGGGTGTCGTCTTCCTTGGTGGCGAGGATGCGACGGGTCTCGCCCGAGAGTGGTCAAAGCCCATCACAGGGACTAGTCTGCCATCATACCATCTTGGACCAAGTGAGAGGGTAACCCTCCAACTCGAACTCACCTCTCCCGAGGATGAGGGTGGTGCAAGAATCCTTTGGGTCGAGGTGTCTGAGAATGGTGGTGGCTCCGCTAGATCGGAGCCGTTCACGATTGCAGTAGAGCCGAAGCACGAGGCGCCAGATGGCCTAGCCTTCCCACTTGGACTGGAGGCAGACAACCAGACATCGATGGCTCTTCTGTCAAGCGGCTGGATCCTAGCGCTGCTCTCACTGCTGGTGCTCAACATGGTGCTGAAGGGGAGGCAGCGCGCCGCGGCGGAAGCGGCTGCAGCGACGGTCGAGGCGGCGCAGGCTGTGGTTGCCGAGGCAGCGACACCGGAACCAGCCGATGAGGCACCGACTCTGGCACCTGGCGAAGCGAGATCCGAGGATGGAATCACATCATGCCCGCACTGCAGAACCCGAAGCCGACTGCCAACCGATAAGGAGCCACCATTCCGATTCCGTTGCCCAACCTGCGAGGAGATGGTCAGGGTTATCGAATAATCGTGCGATATCACTGAGAAATCTGGTTTCATCCTCGAACCGCGAAGAGTAGCAGCGCGGTGTGCCCCATTGGTGTGTTACCGGGTCTGACGCCACCCATCTTGGTCCTCTTCCATCCGCGCTCCATCAATTCGCCGCACCAGTCTACCGTCAGACCCGCCTCTTCTACCGCAGCCCATGACTTTGCCAATTGGTCTGGTGTGGGACAGTAGCAGGCGAGACGACCTCCGAGGCGGAGGTGTGCTGCGATTGGGCCTACGGCGTGCCACGGCTCGGGGATGTCGAGGATGGCGGCATCCAAACCATCGACCGCGTCGGTCAGCCTCCCATCCCTCGCCACCTCGGACACATCACCTTCAATCAGAGTCCAGCTGGGCATCTTCGCATAGGTCCCCGCGCATCTCTCCACGTTCTCCCTACCAATCTCGGCGTGCTCACTTCGGTTCTCGACCGAAACCAGATGTCCTTCGTCTCCCATCACATTGAGCAGATGGACGGCTAGCCCGCCTGAACCGAGACCGGCTTCCAGTACCCGGTCGCCGACCCCGACCCCCATCCAGGCGATCATCATCCCAGCATCCTTCGGGTTGATGATTTGGGCGCGTCGGCGTAGTCCGGCACGTAACTCCGGTAGATTGGGTCGGAGCCTCAGGAATGTCTTCTGGCCAATCGTAATCCGTTCACCGTCATCCGAATCGGCGAGAGTTCGGCTGGGATTTATCCGACCGACGCCCCGAATCCTCATCTCCTCATCAATCAGAGGAACGATGTGCACCCGCCCATCATCCTCCCTCAGGGCGGTGAAGCGCTCCGGCATGCTGTCCTCTCCAGCCGGTGGGCCCCAATCGCTGCCGTCAATGTTACGAGCCGGCATGGTTCGCATCGTCACGCCTTCTTTGAGGCAGGATTACGATTGAATCTGGATGATTCATAGGGGGCCGGCATTCAGATTCCGTCAGTTGCCGGCAAAGTGCCGTTCCCAGATGATGGATGGAGAGCAGGATGCCATTTCCAGCCCCTGCAGGGCGATGCAGGTCGTTCCGCACCTTGAAGAACGACCTCAGACAGGATTCGGCCGGGGGGCCTGAGGCATGTCCGGCGAGTCTGATGATTCCTCAAGCGATGAGCTAGGGGCGGAAGGGACCTCGGAGGTCTCGGACGAATCTGAATCGAGAGGCGAGGATTGGTCGGGATCGAGGGAGTTCGGCGATGTCCTCGACGATGACCCCCTAGAGTCAACCCCAATCGAGGAGTGGATCGACGCGGTCGACTTCGACAGCACCGAGGATGTCCCAATCCCGGAGAAGCTGGTCGATCAGGTCATCGGGCAGGAGGCCGCCTCAATCGTCGTTCGGAAGGCGGCCGAACAGCGCCGCCATGTGCTGCTCATGGGCGATCCCGGTACCGGCAAGTCGATGCTTGCCCGAGCGATGACCGATTTCCTGCCGCCTGAGCAGTTGGAGGATGTGCTCGTCTACCGGAATGTGGAGGACGAGAACGAGCCGAAGGTCAGGACCGTGCCTGCCGGCCGAGGAGACCGGATACTGAAGGAGCGTAAGGAGACCTTGCGGGTGCAGCGTGAGCGGACCAATCGGACGCTGTTCTTCATCGCTCTCTTCATCGGTGCCGCACTTCTACTAGCGACCCTCCAATCGGGCGAGATCCTCACTTTTATCATCGGGGGATTCTTCCTCACGTTCGGCTACTTCTTCCTCCGAGCGCGCCTCACCAGCGGGGATGACGCCAACATTCCGAAGCTGCTCATCAAGAGGGATCGAGGAGATGAGCCGCCGTTCGTCGACGCGACCGGGACGCTCGCCGGCGCTCTGCTCGGCGATGTGCGGCATGACCCATTCCAATCGGGCGCGGACCTCGCCACGCCGGCGCATGAGCGGGTCGAGCCGGGAGCGATTCACCGATCGCATCACGGCGTGTTGTACATCGATGAGATTAATCTCTTGAGGCTGGAGGAGCAGCAGGCTCTGCTGACGGCGATGCAGGAGCGTGCGCTGCCGATTTCAGGACGCAGCGAGAGGTCCAGCGGCGCCCTGACCAAGACGGAGCCGGTGCCGTGTGACTTCATCCTCGTCGCTGCCGGGAACCTCGACTCTGTCGAGCGGATGCATCCGGCGCTCAGAAGCCGTGTCCGTGGCTACGGATACGAGGTGTATGTCAACTCGGATATGCGGGACACCGCACGGAACCGAAGGCGCCTTATCCGATTCATCGCACAGGAGGTAAGGAACGAGATGAAGAAGAAGTCGGGGCAGCCGATTCCCCACTTCGACAAGCATGCAGTCGGCTTCGTCCTGAAGGAGGCGCAGCGTCGGGCCGGACGCCGTGGCAAGTTGACGCTGCGACTGCGCGAACTAGGTGGGCTGGTACGGGTCGCGGGCGATCTCGCAGCCGAAGAGGGTGCGGCGAAGACCACCTCAAAGCACGTTCTGCGCGCCCGCTCGATCGCCAAGCCGCTGGAGCAGCAGATTGCTGACCGTTACATCGAGCGGCAGTCCGAGTACTCGATGCTTGTCAACACCGGAGCTAGGATTGGGAGGGTCAATGGCCTCGCAGTCCTAGGTGCTAATTCAGGGCTTTCGGACTACTCTGGCCTCGTCCTCCCCGTGGAGGCGCTGGTGACGCCCGCACAGGGTCGCAACGGGCAGGTCTTCGCCACCGGTGGATTGTCCGACCTCGCGAAGGAGAGCGTCACCAACATCAGTGCAGTGGTCAAGAAACTCACCGGGAAGGATGTCGCCGACTTTGATATCCATGTCCAGTTCCCCGGAACTCACGGAGTCGATGGAGACAGTGCCTCTATTACGATGGCAGCGGCGATAATCAGCGCCTTTGAGGACTTGCCAATCGATCAGGATCTGGCAATGACGGGCTCGCTTTCAGTCCGTGGCGAGGTGCTGCCGATCGGCGGTGTGACCGCCAAGATAGAAGCGGCGGTAAAATCGGGAATCCACCGCGTCATCGTGCCTCGGGCCAACATGCAGGATGTACTCATCGACGATCGCTTTGTCTCCGATGTCGAGGTGATCCCGGTCGACTCGCTTGACGAGGTCATGGAACACGCCTTAATCTCCAGCGACGAGAAGGTGACCTTGGTCGATCGGCTTAGCCAGGTAGTCGACAAACTGACCCAGACACCGGACCGCAGCCCCGCTTGAACACAGCGTCTTGTCGCCGGCGCAATAGCTCAGAATCCGAGGGATCCGAGAACGAGGGACACGGGGTCACCGACTAGGACCGCGAGAGGTATGGCAGGCAAGACATAGACGAGGAACGGATGTTTGCTGGTAACCCATGGCCGATCGATTCCCATGTTGCGTAGATCTTTGAGAACCTCCCCAACTTGCTTCTCAGCCCGACTGCCTCTGCTGGGTCTCATCCTCGTCTCGACTTTCCTTTCACCATCTGCACCGTCAATCACCTCTTGCAGCAGCCATACATGTTGACTTGGAACATCGTCGATGTCCATCCTGTGCGCGTGCCATGCGAGGCGCAGTGGGCTCGCATCGCCGCGCTTGAGGTTTCGGATCAGGGTGATAAGCGGCAGTGCGAGGAATCCGACAGCGGTCCAGATGAGGAGTGACAGGGCAGGTGGTACGAGCGAGGTGGATTCCGGGCCGCCGCTCCAGAATAGGACTGGCAACCCTTCCCACCATGGAAGGGCAATCGCGCAGATCATCAGCGCCTTCGCATCGGCGCCACCGTGAAGCAAGCGAGTGCGGTAGGAGAATTCGAAGAATCCGATGGTGATTGCGAGACCGAGGAGCCTAATCCACATCATCGCTCCACCGGTTATCGCATCGGTATCGCAAGACGCGCACCAGAGCACGGTCTGCGGATCGCCGAATCCGTGCATCGCGAAAGCGGTAGGGGCGTGTATTAGGGCCCCTGCAAGAACCCCTAGGGCACCGCAGATGTACCATATGGTCACGATCCAGTCCTCGATTTCTCCCTTGGCCAAAGATGAGGCCTCGGGGATTCCTAGCACATTGGTCGAGGCCCAGGCTAGAATCCCTGCGAGAGTGAGCCAGAGAGTCCAGTCAGATTCCCTGACCAGTAGTTCAAGTGCGAGCAGAAGGATGAGGGGTTGGCTCCAGATCACCCAGTATCCGTTCGGAACCCTCCGTTGCCATCTGTCCAACTGCGCCGCGCCTGCCATGCAGATGATCAGCACGATGCACCGCAGCAGAGCGAGCAGGTCGATGGTCTCCATGGCGATGTCCATGCGGCCGTCGACAATGGCCTTAAACCGGCCCGTCCGCCCTTGCAACCCTCAGGTGAATGGGAGGGTGGTGCAGATGTCCGATGTCGAGTCCCGCATCCAGCAGATCGCGGGTGTTCTAGAGCAATTGCAGGACAGTCAGGTTCCTCGCAACATACGCAAGTCGGCGAAGGATGCGCAGTCAGAATGGCTGCTCAACCAGAAGAAGGATCTCGATGTACGGCTCGGCATGACCGCAAGCATCCTCGATGAGATATTCAACGATGCGAACCTGCCGATTCACTTCGGCCCCCTATGCTTGCAAATCCAGACCGCTCTCGAAGCACTGCTCGCCGAAGCAAGACGAGGATGACCATTCCCGCACCCATGACCAGAGAAGCGATCGGAGAGGTCACTCAGTTTCGACGCTCGATGTTCTTAGGGCGCAGCCCTTTGTAGCCGCATTTCCGGCAGCGCTGGGCTCGCCCGCGAATCGTAGCGGAGCAGCGCATGCAGACCTGCTTGTGCAGGAGCCGCTTCTCTGCCTCGGGAAAGCGCTGGGCCATGGGCCGGCCGACCCGCCCCTCGTTCATAACCGCTGCGCTGACCCAAACGGACGCTCGGGGCGCCCTCGGAGGATTCGGAATTGTGCCGGCAGGATTGAAGGGCGTCGCCCACCGCGCTCGCACCGATGCCCGCAACTGTGGTGCTCGGTGCTCAGTGGGGGGATGAGGGAAAGGGGAAATTCGTCGACCAACTCGCATCCGAAGCGGACTGGGTGGTCAGATTCCAAGGTGGTTCTAACGCCGGCCACACCATCGTCATCGGAGAGAGGAAACTCGCGTTCCACCATCTACCGAGCGGCATAACCTACAGCCATTGCAATCTGGTCATGGGTGCGGGAATGGTCATCGATCCGTGGCGTCTCGAAGAGGAGTTGAATCGCTGGCAAGATTTCGGTGGTGAGCGGCCGGAGGGCGATCGGCTATTCATCGACCAGCGAGCACATGTCACGCTGCCCTACCACCGCATCCTCGATGGTGCTGATCGCAAGATTGGGACCACGGGCAGGGGGATAGGTCCGACCTATCGGGATGCAATCGAGAGGGTCGGACTACGCTTCGTCGACATCGAAGCGAGGATCGAGGATGATGAGTGGATTGATTCGGCGTGCGAACGTATGGATTCGCAACTCGTCGCTGCCGGCTTGGAGGAACGTATCGACCCATCCGACCTGAAGTCGGACCTCGAATGGATTCAACGGAGATTCGGTAGTGCGGTCCGCCCGACCTCGGTGATGATCGACCAAGCGTTGCAGAGAGGTGAGAAAGTGGTTCTGGAA
This sequence comes from uncultured Candidatus Poseidoniales archaeon, assembly GCA_964585295.1. GTDB lineage: Archaea > Thermoplasmatota > Poseidoniia > Poseidoniales > Thalassarchaeaceae > CAUZSY01. The sequence goes on from CAZPCY010000014.1 coordinate 8,340, forward strand.
GGGGCGCAAGGCGCGTTGCTCGACATCTCCCAAGGGACCTATCCATTCGTTACCTCGTCCGTCACCAGCAGGGCCAATGCGAGCCACGGGGCCGGCATTCATCCAGGGCACATCGAGAGATGCTACGGGGTACTGAAGGCCTACACGACCCGCGTCGGGCACGGTCCCTTCCCAACTGAGTTAGACGACGAAGACGGCCGGCACATGGGCGAGGTGGGGAAGGAATTCGGTACCACAACGGGTCGGCCTCGCCGCTGCGGTTGGCTCGACCTCGTTGCATTGAGACATGCGCACCGCGTGAACGGATTCGACGGATTGGTTCTAACCAAGTTGGACGTGCTGGGAGGAATCGACCCCCTCCGGGTGTGCGTCGGATACCGGATTAATGGGACGGAATCGCATGAATTCCCATCCTCCATAGAAGCGCTCGCCGCCGCGCAACCGATCTTGATCGATCTACCTGGCTTCGATGCCCTTCCGATTGAGCAATGGCTCACCCTGTCCCGCGAGGCCCGCTCGACCGGCAGGGGATACGATACTCTGCCAGAGAACGCACGCTTGTATGTCAATCAGATCGAGAGACTGTCTGGGATTCCGGTGATTAGCGTTGGAGTCGGGCCCGATCGCGAGGCTTCGATCGAGCAATCCGAAGGCTAGAGGAAGCACGGCGCAACCAATGGCATCGGTCCGGTGGTTGAGGAATAGCCCGATGTAGGGTGTGGTACGACCGCCCGCCATTCCGTTCGTCAGATAGTCGGGCCTAGAGCTGTTAGGTATGGCGAATCTTGATGACATGAAGAACGCCCCCGTGTGATTGATGGGATTCAAGCAGAGGAGCCGTCGCGGCCGTGAGAGCGGTTCTTCCAAGAGAGGAAACGGGAGCGGCGGCGATGACGAACTGGAGTTCAAGTGCGACGTCGCCGGCTGCGACGAATGGGCCGACAAGCGCCTAGGTGGCCGGTCGATAGCCCTAGACAACGCTCTGGAAGTTTGGGGCGATGACGGCTTGGATCGCGAGGCGCGTCGAGTGCGGATATGCAAGAAGTGCTACCGGGAATGGAAGAAGGCGAGGAAGGACGAGCCCGATCCATGGTGAGATGGCGTATACAAGTCCTCTCAACGGAGATTGACACCGGCGTTTTCAATCGGGATGCATGAATGTTCCATAGATGGTAGAATCACTTTCAGTTTCGATCAACACCCCCTTCTTGCCATTCATGTGCTCCCCGCGCCAGATTGACATCGATGTCCAGCTGCATTCGGAGCCTGATTGATTCCACTTGGATGGTTAGGGCATTCGACGACGGCGCCGTCGTCTGTACCGTTGATGGAAGGCGCGCTGGCCGGACCGTGCTGCCTCGACCAGCGACATCTTTGCTGTTGGTCCTAGGTCCGCAGCGCCAGCCGTGGCGATTGGCTGTCGGCCGAGAGGACGGCATTGTCCAGTTGCTTTCACTTCCAGAATTGGAGCCGATTCTCCAATGGGTTGCATCGGACTTGCGGATCAGCGCTCTTGCGAGCCTTCCGAGGCTTGAATCAGATCGCCCGAGGATTGTATGCGGAGATGCGAGAGGAAGGGTGAGGGCTATCGGTGAAGACCTGCCTGAGGGTATTGCCCACACGCTATTCACCCTAGATGGCGAGGTTTCAGCACTGCGGGTGAGAAGTGATCGTATAGACGCTTGGAGCGGCTGGGACCGCCAGCGTCGTCGATGGACTGGCGAAGTGATTGGTGTCAGTAAATCTACGGAGATGATCCAAACGCCACTACCGGTCTGATCAGCTCATTCCCACGGCGGTTCCGGAGTCCAGTACATGCAGGTCTGGGCTGGTTTTGGCCATCCTTCGGGCGATGATCCTAGGGCGATTAGCCTCTCCTCCATGAAGCCGATATGGCGGGAGAAGACGTCCTTGACCTCGTCAACTCCTTTGATGCTCTCGCCCCGGGAGGTGACGGCCGTCTCGACGTTTAGTGCAGCGAGACGCTCCAATGAGGATATCATATCCGGGAGGTTCCCCGTCGGAAGATCCCAACGAGCCGGATGGCCGGCGGCTGGTAAGAGATCACCAGCGATGAGGAGACTCTTCTCTGGGAGGTGGATGGAGATGTGGCAGGATGTGTGACCAGGAGTGTGGAGGGCAACCAGCCGCCCCTCTCCTAGATTGTAGGACCAGCCATCCATGATAGGAACGATCTCGGTGAACGGCATGTCGGAGCCGTAGCGTGAGGCCCAAGTAGTTAGTAGATCGTTTGACGACATCGATGAGAGAGCCTCATCATGAGCCATTACTGGAGCATCGAGCGCGGCCGACAGATAGGCGGCGGCACCGGCCGAATCGAAGTGCCGATGGGTCACTACAATCGCATCGAGGCCACTTGATCCCATGGCCGATAGTTGGGCCCTGATCCTTTCCTCGAGATTCGCTTGGTACCAACTTGTTCCGGTGTCGACCAACACCGTTCCCTCCGAGCCATGCACGATGGTACAGACCGAATCGTGATGGATGCCGGGCAGCCGGACGACGCGCACGACCCGCGAGTGTCGCCCCGCATTCAAAGCCCGTGGGCCACGGACCATTCTAGTTCCGGCTGCCGAATGGATGAGTCACCCTAGAGGTAAAGTTATAAGTCAGTAAAACAAGACTAGGTAACCGGAAGTTGAGAAGAGGTGATTAGATGAGCAACGAACCGACCCACGAACAACAAAGCGAAGGTGGCGCCGATACGAGGGAGCCCCGAGGCGGATTCACCCCGGCCGAGCGACCATCGCGCAGGAACACGGACAGTCAGAGCGACCCGTGTCGGAACTGTGGCGCGAACGAATGGGACATAGACTCCGTACGAGGTGAGACATCATGCGCCGAGTGTGGATTCGTCGTGGAGGCCAACATGATAGATCCGGGCGCCGAGTGGGTCAACCACAGCGATGGCAACGATCGCTCTAGGGTCGGTGCGCCAACTACTCTCTCTCTCTCCGACAAGGGACTGAACACCGTCATCGACCGAAGGGATCTGTACAGCGGAGCTGCGGCTAGACACGGTATGAGCAGCAGGCAGGCTCGCGACTGGCGCCGAAGAGCGACCATCGATCACCGTTCAAAGACGCGGGACAGCCGCAGCCGCAACCTGTCGAAGGCTATGCAGTTCATCCGAGACCGGGGCAACCTAGCCCCCCAGACTAAGGAGATTGCGAGCGGACTCTACCGCAAGGCGGTCGAGAAGGGGCTCGTGACCGGCAGGAGCATCCGAGGAGTCACCGCGGCGTGTGTCTATCTGGCTGCACGTGAAGCTAAACTGCCTCGGAGGATCGAGGACATTGCAGAGAGTTTCGACATGGGTCGGCCACAGGAGATGAAGGAACTGAAGCGGACCATCAGGCTCGTCTCCAGAGAACTCGGGATGCACCATGTAACAGGTCCTGAGGAATTCTTTGAGAAGTTCCACTGCGACCTCGGTCTGCCATCCAAGACGCTTGGAAGGGCGCACGAGATTTGGGCCGAGGTGAAGGAAGACCTCGCTTGGCAGGGGAAGAAGCCGAGCGGCATCGCTGGAGTCATCCTCTACCGTGCCAGCCACGATTCCGGATCGCCACGCACCCAGAGCGAGGTATGTGGGGTCTGTGGTGTTAGCGAAGTCACGCTGCGTGGCCTGCTCAGGCTTCTCAACGAGCGCTTGCCATCCTAAGAGTGTGCGAAACACCTCTATGCCTGATTGTCCTCAGGTCCGCCCATGGACCTGTTTGAGCACTTGTCATTGATTCCCTTCCTGTTGGTAGGTTTAGCGATGGTCAAACTGATGGGTGCTGTTGGAATGGTCGTTCGGATGATCAATCACGGTGAGGAAGAGGATTCATCGCCCATCAAGCAATATTGGCCACACACGATTCTCATCTTCGCCTGCACATACGCTCTCGTGATCTATTGGTGGAACGCTCATACATTCAATGATTTCAACAACAAGCCGAACTGGCATCTCTTGGAGTACTTACTCTTCATCACCCCAGCGATCGGTCTCTACATGATGGTTGAAATCGCCATCCCGGAATTTGAAGAATCGAGGGCAGGACCAATGGACATGCGTTCATTCTACTTCGACAATTCAAAGGCAATCTGGACTGGAGGTCTGCTAACCGCGCTATCCTCGATAGGATTTGGCCTGTTCCTATACGAACTCCCACTAACTTCGCCAGAGGTGCTGAAGAGGATAGGTTTCTTCCTCTTCCTGATCCCTCTCGTCTTGACCGACAACGAACGTGTGCACAAGGTGATTGTCACTCTGTTCACCATCGGGTTCGTGTTCGGACTCCCGAACGAGTTCGTGCTATCGGCATCCCCTCCCAGTTGAACGATAGACACCCACAGTGGATGCCGACCCCATCAGGGTCACTCTTCGATGATGGTTCGCTCGATTCCCGCCATGTCCTGTAGGCGATGCCAGAAGGCGAGGCGGTCATCCTCGGCAAGAAAAATCATCTCTCCAGGTACTCCTTCGGCGTCGAACTGCTTCCGGAATCTCCCCTCACTGCGAGCGAATTCTCGGAACATGACATCCTCCCAATCGCCTCCCTCACCCTTGCGGCGGTGCCAGTCGCGATTCGGCGAGGGGTTGCCGCGCAGACTCCATTTGTCTTGGAAGCGTGGTCCCTTGCGCGGATCGAATACGAAAATCGGGAATGCGCGTGTGTCGACGGCTAGCCGCGCCTGACGCTGAGCGACATCATCCGCGACGCCGTGCTCCGGCTGGCAAGTTGTGTAGACGCTGATAATCGAGGGCCCTTCGAACTCGTTCGCCTCCATGATGCAGCGATAAAAGTGGTTCGGCAGGGCCGTGACTGTCTGGGCGACGTAGACATGTGGATGCATCGCGGCAATAGCTCCGATCTCCTTGCGCTGCTCGACCTTGCCATGGACCGCCTTGCCGTGTGCAGCGAACTTCGCATCCTGGCCGGTGTAGGAGGCGGTGGATGCCTGCCCACCGGTGTTCGAATAAACCTGAGTGTCGAGCACGAGGACATTGATGTCCATGCCACTGGCGAACATCCTCGACAGTGCGCCGAATCCGATGTCCAGCATCGCTCCGTCGCCACCGACGACCCAGAGTTTCTTGTCCTGCCAGCCCAATTGATCCCATCGGGCTCGGACGCCCATCGCATCGGTTGGTCCGTTTTCGAAAAGGGAGTTGGTCCACGGGATGTCCCACGGGTTGAACGGATAGGTCGAACCGTAGACGGTCGAGCACCCAGTGGAGTTGACGACCCCAAAGTCCTCCTTGCCGTAGACGAAGCCAGTGGCGGCTGCGAGCATCCGAAGTGCAGTCGCCTCACCGCATCCTGCGCATGATCCAGCGCCTCCGACATAGAGGAGGCTCTCCTCGGCCAGCATCATGTCCATCAGCGACTTCTCGTTGATGAAGTCGTGATCGGTCGGACCCAGGGCCTCGTAGAACTCAAACAGGCGTCGGTGATGGTCGAGACCGAATTGCTCCTTACTTACCATGGCGAGAGCGTCCTTGTCGCCACAGACGGTGACGCACTCGGCGCAGCCCTTGCATTTGCTCGGATCGATGAAGATGCCGAACCGGCCGGGAGTCTCGCCCTTCTTCTCGCGATTGTCCCAATACTTCCGGGTCCTCGGCCAGAGCGATTCCATTTCATCACGCTCTCCCTCTGGCAGGTCGGAGAGGCCGATTTGGAGCGCGTCCTCTGTGACTACTTTGCCGAGGATCGCGGTGTCAGGGCACATCGTGACGCAGTCCATGCAGCCGACGCATGCCTCGGCGATGAATTCGGGAATCTCCTGAGCGATGTAGGAAAAGTCACGATGCTTACCAGAGCCAGGTCCGATAATCGATCTGGCGTGGGCGGTGTCGGCAGGCAGCGAGGAGGGGGCGTGTCCTTCGTTGTAGGCAGAGACGATCCGCATCTCAAAGTCTGCGAGGTCGAAGAACTCAGGGTCGTGGGCGGTCGGAAGTCTGACGGTCATGCGGTCACCTCCATCGTGGCTATCTCCTCTGCAGTGATGATCGCGACTTCATCGTAGCCGCGGCGGACGCAGGTTAGGTTCTCCTGGACGACGCGCTCCCCGCGCTTTCCGAAGTACTTGCGTAGAGCCTTCTCAATCTTCGGATAGAGATTCTCGTCGTCCATCCCTTCAGCGAATGGGGTCGATCGGAGAAAGATGCCGAGAAGCACGATTCCCTGCATGCGAACAACGAGATCGGGACTGCTGGTCACCTCACGAGCGATTCGAGCGGTGTCAACATGCAGCACCCGAAGGTGCCGCGTTCGGATGTCATCCAATGCCCAACCGGGTAGTCTGGCGAGCATCTCCTCGGAGGTCTCCGCAGTCGATTGGATGAAAACCGTACCTCCATCCTTCAAGCCGCTCAATGGGTTGCCGATGCTGAACGCGTTAACATCTTGGACGGCGATGAAGTCGAGGATGTCCAGCTCGTGATGAATTCGCACATGCTCGTCGGCGATAGAGAGGTAGAAGTTGGTCGGCAGCCCCTTTTTCTCCGATCCATACTTCGGGTAGGCTTGGACGAACTTCCCAAACAGGTCAGCGGATATCGTGGCGATGATCTTGTTCGTCGTGACGCTGCCAAACCCGCCGACGCTGTGCCCACGCATGCTGAAGGCGGTGGGAGGTCGTCCATCGACCGTCTCGGTTCGGTCCAACGCCGTCGGATGGTCGATACCGAGAGTGAAGTAGCGAGGATCCCCCTCGCTCTGCAGCAGGTCGTAGGTGGCGATGATGTCGGCCGAGGTGACATCTCGAGAGCCGAGGCCATAGGCCCCGGTGTGGACGCGAGGTGAGAGGTTGGCATCGAAGAGGGCCGCTTTGGTCTCGGCGGTGAGTGGGTTGTCCTGGGCCATCGGATCGTCCATCCTCTCGAGCACGGCAATCGATTGGCAGCCGCCGACCATCCGAGCGAGCTCCTCACCGGGGAAGGGGCGGAAGCAGGTAACATGGACGCAGCCGACCTTCCGCCCCCGCTCGCGGAGTCGGTCGACGACGGCTGTCGCCGTCTCAATCATCGATCCGATGCCGACAATCGCGACCTCGGCGTCCTCCATCATGTAGCCCTCGACGAGGTCGTAGCGACGGCCGGTTAGATCGCCGAAGGTGCGCATCGCCTCCATTACGGCGGGCTTCACCTGATCTGTGAAGTGGCGCTGGGCGATCTTACCCTTCATGTAGGCGTCCTGATTTTGGACAACGCCCGTCATGATGGGATGATAGGGATCGAACATGTTGCGCAACTTCGTGGCTGGATCGCCGACGAAATCGCGCATCATCTCCGGCTCGCACAATCTGACATTCTCGATGGTGTGAGTCGTCAGGAATCCATCTTGGACATTGAGGAATGGGGTGGAGGAAGCCTCGGCGGCCCGTCTCGATATTAGGGCTAGGTCTCCTGCCTCCTGAGCGTTGCGACCGAACAGAATTCCCCAACCTGTGTCGGCAACACCCATCACATCATCGTGACCGGCGTGGACGTTGAGCGACTGGCTGGTCATGGCGCGTGCGCCAATGTGGAAGACTATGGGCAGACGCTTGCCGCTGATGACATAGAGGACCTCCTTCATCAGAATCAGGCCTTGGCCGCTGGTGAAGTTGGTCACCCTGCCACCGGCGACCGCGAATCCCTCAGCGGCGGAAGCGGAGGAATGCTCGGATTCTGGTTCGATGAATGCAAGTCTGGTTCCCCAGAGGTTCTCCTTGCCGTTCGCCACTTCCTGATTGTATCCGACACCCATAGTCGTGGATGAGGTAATAGGGTAGGCGCATGAACCGTCGGTGACGTGGGATTCGACCCAGACGACGTTGCCGGCACCGTCGGTGGTCGTTGGGATGCCGGGATACTGATGCCCACTCATGAGATGACCTGACTGCCCTATGGGCAGTTCCCCGCTCAGATGCCACGCATTAGAGCCTTTGCTGCCTCTAGCAGTTCAATTGTCCACGCAGCCGAATCTCAATGGATCCGGCCGGAAGAGGCAATCTGTCGATTCCGGGCAAATGTTAGACAATCACCGACTAACGCTATATCCTCTAGAAATTCTACAGGATCTATGGGGATATTGGACATATTCGGCTCTCCTGAGGAACTCAGGTCATTCGCTCTGATATTCTTTGGTACCTTGGTTCCTGCGGCCCTACTAGCCGCCCTCAGGCACAGGAAGAAATCATTGCCCTTGCCTAGTGAGAGAGGATATGATGCGACGATTCTGGTCCTCGGATTGTGGTGCATGTCAGGGCTTCTGATCGATGTATACGCTCACCGGTCCGGGGAGGTTGACGACTCCTTCTTCACGAAGTGGCACGCGATTTGGTACTCCGGAGCGACCGCCTACGGCGGCTTCATCCTATTCGCCCTCTGGAGGTTGTCCGATCGAACCCTGAAGTTGTCTCCGAAGGGGGTCTGGCAGTTCATGACCAATGTGCCGAAGGGATATGGAGCATCGGTAGCCGGGATTGTGATCTTCGGATTCTCGGGATTCGCAGACATGCTGTGGCATTCTTTCTTTGGCATCGAAGGTGGACTAGACATACTTCTTTCACCATCCCATCTCGGGCTGGCTATCGGCCTGATTCTGAGCGTCTTCGCTCCAGTGCTATCGGGATGGCAGGACCCTGAATCGGGATCCTCCGGATTGCGAAGTCAATTGGTGATTCTGTTCGGCTTCGGTTCGATGTGGATAGTCGTGCTCCTGTTCTCGGGAAGCTGGGACATATTCCAACTCGGGTTGAGCGAGTACTGCATGCATTACACTGAGTGCACCGCCACGGGATACGAGCGCGCCCTCGAAAGAGGTGTGATAGCCTCAGTGGTACCTCCGATGGTGGCGACTGGCCTCTTCCTGATCTTCAGCCGCCGGTGGGATCCATCACCGGGTTCGTATCTCATCCTATTCCTCTTCTGGGGTGTCGGGAACTTCGCGATGAACGGTCTTGAGCCGAGGTTCATCGGGATGGCTTTGATTATCGGGTTAGCAATGGAATTGTTGCGAATATGGCTTGCATCTAGGGATGCGATGAGCGGCCGCGCGCGCGATTTCATCTTCGCTGGAGCGCTGTCGTTCTGCATGCTGATGACCCATCTAGCATGGACTTTGCAGCAGACCGGATGGGCGACCCTTTCCTCACATGGACAATTCTTCATCGCCCCATACGGATGGACAATCCATGGCACATCGGGATCGTTCGTCCTTGCGATGAGCGCTTGCGTCATGCTCGCATTCGCGATGAATCCACCAGCATTCCCGGAAGATTGAATGTAGCATGGGTACCCTCCGAATCAAATCGTACTGAAAATCACTCTTTACGACGACGACGCATCATTGTAATCCCTGTAGGCCAGGGTCTTCATACAAGATTGGTTTTTCATCGAGATGGAAGAAGAGATTAATCACCCACCAAGAGATTATGTCGAATGATTCGCAGAGGTTGGCCTGACCGGTTGCATTCTCGGTCTCCATCCACTCAATCATGGTTTCAAGCGTATCACATGGAGCGTGATAGCAATCGTAGCCCCCGGTGATGGCTCCGAAGTCCATTGAGACGACACCGAGTTGATCGGCGAAGCGCTCGTAATCACTTCGACCTCTCTGAGATTCATGAACCGAGATGGTATTTGGGTGGGTATGGGCATGGTCTTTCATTGCAGCATATCCTTCAGAAAAATAGAGGTCACGTCCATTTCTCAGTGTCTCCGCGATGTCGTTGTTGTTTGATCCAAGCCATTCAGTTAGGTGAATCATCGGCCATTGTTCACCCAGTTCATCATCCGTGTCCGGGATGATGTCGATTACTAGGGTGTAATCACCAGGGAAGTTGACGCCCGCACTGTCAATGTTCAGGTAATTGGTAATCATCACTTCACTTGGGATATTGTCAATCCAACTGTCAACCCCATCGTATCCATTCTCTTCATTCGACCAAAAGCAGACTACCAGAGTGCGGCGATGATCGAATTGAGCCAACCCTCTACCTGCCTCAAGAATCATGGCCACGCCAGCCCCATTGTCGTGAGCCCCTATGTGTGTACCACCCCCTGGACCACTGCCGATTTCTGCAATGTCAAGATGTGCACCCAGTACCAACCACTCATCGGGATAGACCGTGCCTTCCTTGTACCCACATACATTGACTGCATATGGTGACGATGACATCTCATATCTGTGGATTTGAGCATCCAATCCGAATGAGGACATTTGATTCCTAAGGAAGCCTAATGCCCGCTCATATGCAGGATCTCGGAGTATGAATGGCCCCCATCGTTCGTTGTAACCAGAATTTGAATCCGTGAATGTCTCCATCCATTCATAGATGGAATATCCATCGATTAGTCCTGTGCTGTGGTTCGCACCTTCACTAGGAGACAGGCCGGACCTTGGGTTGCGGAACACCGGGTGCTCAAGATATTCGTAGGCGGAACCAAACGCAGATGAGTTGAACCACTCCGACCAACTTTGGTTTGTTGAACGTACTGTCCACTGATCTTGGCCCACCTCTCCTATTAGGAAATGTGCAGATGGGATATTAGATGGTGCGAGCATCTGAACTGATTGAGTCCCCTTGCTGTTGAACTGTATCGTGGTTCCATTGGTCACCAAACCTGTCTCCTCATCGATGACAAAGTATGGGATATGAACACTCATCGGACGCTTGGCAGTGATTTCAATAAATTGGAACTGAGCGCCAACAAGTGTCTCCGGCTCGACTTGCAAATCTGAGATTAGAGGGCCAGAATCCTCAGGATTAATACAGCCAGTAAACGAGGAAACAATTAGCAAGGCGACGAACGAAGTTGACCACTGCCGCCGCATCAGACTTGGCTAGAAGCCCCCCTATCTTGAGTTATGGTGAACATTGGAATGGTAAGGACGCAGGGGAGTGGACGCTGGGGGATTTGAACCCCCGGCCACCTGGTTGCAAACCAGGCACTCTTCCAAGCTGAGCTAAGCGCCCGTCGAGAATCGCTGACGGACGCCTATTCTTGAGGGCAACGGCCGAGTTGGCCAGCGAATCCATCTAGCAATTGACCCCTCATCGGAGGTCCTTGCATGAGAGTTACGGCCGGAGGAGGTTTCATCATTGAACCTCGGCATGGCGCATTCATGACTGCCTCCGTGAACCTGACCCTCGATGCTGGGAAGGACTCCGTGAGACTGACTGGCGGAGGTGCCGACCTAGTGGCGACAGTAGAGTCACTGACCTCGAGGGGGAGCGTCAAGGAGGAGTGGTCGGCCGGGGCCATAACTGAGATTTCGTCCCGAGAAGAAGGAGGTTCGTTCGTCATGCAGGTCGTTACCGAGGATGGCGGCACCGAGATCATCAGGACCCGGGACCAGCGGGACCTGCTGCGGGGAATGGAAGCAATCGCTGCGATACTCCGAGTCCGGCTGGTCGAGCACACCGGTAGATGGGTGGAGGCGGACGAGCACGGAATGAGCGTCCTCGAACAGATCGCCTCATTCCCGGATCGCTGGCCTGGTCACCGGGAGGACGACCTGAAGATGCTCGATGTGGCCCGCATCGGAGGAATTGTCCAGTTTACGATTCCTTCGGAACTCGAGAGGAGATCACTGTTTTTCTTCTCGACAGTATGCCTATTCTCACTTCCAATCGGAATCAGCCTCGCTTCCTCAGAGACTTCTTGGTTGATGAACACCATGACATCCCTAGGTCCGCTTGTGGTCGTACTAGCCGTTGGAGCGATGCTAGCGATGCAGAGAAACATGCTTGTGTCCAAGCACACCATCGCGCTTGGGCGGAAGTCCATCCATGTCCGTCCTCGATACCTCGGAATCGTGGGCTTGCCTTCTCGCGAGTTCACCCTCGATGAATTCAAGGATCTCGATGTCTCCTCAGGAGGGAGGATTACCTTCTTGTTTGGAGAGGAGCGAATCTCCTGTGTGATGGAAGACGACCTTCAGGCGGATTGGGTTCTAGCCGAAATCGTCGATGCCCTCGGGGGTTTTGATGTGATGGCCGAGGCGTATTTCGATCAAGAGGAATAAATCCCAAGGCCCCCCTCCTAACTCCTTCGATTCGTATCTAGGAATCATCATCTAGATTTCCATTGATGATTGAATGGATTGCGGCCCTACGGGCCGCGGTCCGAATCCAGCACAACCCTCATGACGCTCCGGTATTGTGCCAATGTCATGTTGAGCCCCCCGTTTGGAACGGAAGAGTTGATCGATGTGCGAACCAAGCGCTTGCTTTCGATGGCACTGGTGCTGTCGATGCTGCTGATGAGTCTTGCATCGATGGTAGGATTCGATGTTCATGGAGATGACACCACCATTGTTGGAGAACGGCTAGTCGAAGTCGATGGAGATAGGATGAACGCTTTGCCGACACCTCAGGCCACCGGTAATCTGGAGAGCGGAGGTTACCACCTTTCGACAGGGCTATGGTGGCAGGGCACTGTGTCTCACATACCCTCGATAGGAGACGCGGATGGGGATGGTCTGAATGACTCGGGGGATCCCGCCCCATGGAATCGGAACATCGACCATTACGACCGTAATTGCGCTGGAGATTGCATTGCGAATGACCTGTTGAACATCGTCGAGGAACCGGATGTTGTGCAATTTGAACAGATGAGGGAGACCACCCTAGGGGATATGGATCGTGATGGCGATCTAGATCTGGTGTTCCTGAAGAACTGTGAATTGCACATCCTCCTACAATCCATGGGAAATTCGGCGGCGACTACGACCCCAGTGACAAGTGGCCTCTGCTCTGGCTATTCCCTTGAACTCGCGGATCTTGATGGGGATGGGGATCTGGATATGGTTGTTGGAACTATATACACCGCCTTCGTGATTGAGATGAACGGCACTTCCTTCGTTTCCAAGACGCAATTATTCCCCTCCACATATGGGTCAGATGGATCTTCGTATTATTACGACCATATCGCGATAGGGGATGCAGACGGCGATGGATTGCCGGACCTTCTGGTCGCTGCCAGAGGCTCATACTCCTCTTCCGCTTCTCCCAATCCATTCCCGAGCGCTAGACTGCTGATGAATGAGGCCGATGGCAGCGGACTTTCATTCAACAATACCTGGAACTACTCCTCATCTAGGAACTACGGAGCGTTGGATGTCGCCTTTGCCGACTATGACGCTGATGGCGACGATGATGTGATTGTTTCAGGCACCAATGGCAGCCACTTCGAGTGCTCAAGCGGTTCATCCATATGTGGTGTTATGTTGATTTTCGACACCGATCCGTCGCATTCACCGAACCAAAGGTCCGACATTGCATTGGATGCATACTTCCAATCCTTCGCGTTCGCCGACATGAACGAGAATGGCCGTCTAGACATTATCGGCAGTCATAGTAGCGGCAGGGTCTATGTCCAGTACAGTTCTGGTTCAACGTATGGTTACTACAGCAACACATCATGGTACAAGATTCACGAATTCGATGGCGAATACGGAAAACGGACCAGAATAGCGGATGTCAATGTGGATGGTCTGTTCGACATAGTGCTGGAGCAATGGGATGATGACCACAATACCAACATCCTCCTGCATGATGGAATCGGCGATCAATTCCCCTACACTTGGACGCTGGCGTGGAGCGCAGGAGTTGGCGAATCGACATCTGTCGCTATCGGCGACATAGATGGAAACGGCTTCCCTGACTTGTTGCTCACTCCTTCGGACAACCCACTCAGCATCTATCGGAATGGCGGTGGGGTGATTCAGAGCACAGTGACCCAGACTTTGAGTTCCGATCCTTCGTCGAATGACAACCCTAGAGGAAATGGTAAACTGGTTGACCTCAATGGTGATGGTGCTCTGGACATCTTGATTGGAGGCAGTCATAAGATTAGTTACTACGAGAACGACGGCGAGGGGGAATTCAATGACACGCCTGATGATGTTTGGTCATCTTCCTACACTAGAGCTTTGGATGCGGGGGATTTCGACAAGGATGGATACCCCGATCTGGTGTATTCGGAATCGACGAGTGGAATTCGAATCAAGTGGGGGAACGAAAGCGGCTACAACTCCTCCGCTGACATTACGATATCACCCAGTGGCGAGACACAAAAATGGGGTACGATTATCGTCGCGGATGTCGACGAAGACGGCTTCTTGGACATCCTATTTGATGGAGCATATGATGGTGGAGAGAAGGCGTATGTCTACACTTACGACAACTCGACCCGATCCTTTGAGCAGATGTGGTCGTCGTTGGCGTACAACGATTCGATATCTGGTTATCCCCACCAGACAGTCTTGGCAGACGCCAACGATGACGGGATTCACGACATCGTCCGATGCATGAACAATAGGGTCTACGTATATTGGGGGGCATGGTCCTTTTCTGGCGGCGACATAATTACCAACTTCTCCGTGAACAACCCATTTTGGGTCACCTTGGATGGAATTAACTGTGGTGTCGGTGACTTCAACGAGGATGGATACAACGACATCTTGCTCCAAGATGGATACTACATCAGGCTGATTCTTGGCCCGAGTCACAACACCTACAATTCGTACTACAAGTATGGGACTACAGGTATGGATTTGGCTGATGTCGACTTCGATGGCAAGGATGAGTTGATACTATCCACGACCTACTCGAAGAAATCGAGTATATTCGATTTCAAAATCGTCGGCACCTCTGAATATTTCATGAAAATCTGGGAAGGCGGAGGATATCGTGACTCAGATCATCACCTTGTGGGCGACTTGGATTCAGATGGGATTCCGGATTTGGTGCAACTCAACTGGTACCAGAATACCGACATCATCTTCGGACTGTCGGACATCGACATGGATGGCGTTGAGGATTCTGCCGACGACTTCCCATACGATCCCACGCAAGGGACCGATTCCGATGGGGATGGTTACGGGGATTATGCCAGCGGCTATCGCCCGGATGAGTGTCAATACTACTGGGGCGACTCGACCGAGGATCGTCGAGGTTGTCCCGATCAAGACGGAGATGGCTGGTCGGATCTGAACGATGCCTTTTGGCGTGACTCGACTCAGTGGTCTGACGCCGATGGCGATGGATTCGGAGACAATTACCCTTCGAACACCCCTGGCTACAGCAATCGTCCTGCTCACTGGCCGGGCGAGATGGTCGATTCGGCGCGCAACCCGGACCAGTCGCCGCTAGACTTCGATGACGATGGCTACGAGGATGCCGACTTGTTTTCAGCTGGCGCTTTGGCTCCTTACGACGATTGCCAATGGACCTTCGGCTCCTCATACATAGATCAGTATGGATGCATGGATTCCGACTACGATGGTATGAGCAATGACGGTGACTTCCTTCCAATGGATCCGACCCAGATGAACGACACCGATCTCGATGGTTTTGGAGACAATACGAACGGGACGATGGGGGATTCTTGCCCACAGCAACACGGAACCAGCATCATCGATAGATACGGGTGCATAGACGCCGACAACGATGGTTGGAGCGCTCTGAACGATTTGGATGACAACGATCCACTGGAACAGGAGGATCGAGATAATGACACCATTGGCGACAACGCCGACCAGTGCCCTTACAGCTGGTCAAACCTCACTACTGGTCCGAATAGGGGGTGTCCGGACTCAGATGGGGACGGCCACGCTGACATGGTCGACGCCTTCGACTCAGATCCAACACAATGGCTCGATGCAGATTTGGACGGCCGAGGGGACAACCCATTGGGAACCAATGCCGACGCCTTCCCGAACGACCCATCGCAATGGGCTGACTCGGATGGTGATTCCTACGGAGACAATCCGTCGGGAGCGAAGGCCGATGCCTTCCCGAATGATCCGACTCAGACCGTCGATGCCGATGGAGATGGCTATGGTGGCAATGCGTCTGGGAACAACCCTGACAGATGTGCGAGCGAGTCAGGGTTTAGCACCATCCGCCTAGCCTCCGATGGCACCCGTACCGACTTCTTCGGCTGTCCCGACAATGACGTAGACGGTGTCGCTGACATGCATGACAACTGTCCAACTGCGGCAGGCGGATCCTACACGGATAGGTTCGCTTGCCCCGATTCCGACGAGGACTCCATCAGCGACCAGAACGACCCGTACCCGTACTCGCCCTCCTCCGGAGCGACCAATGGAGATTGGGATGATGACGGGGTCCTCGATCTGCGACCTGAGTATGGACTGCAGGGAACGGATGTTTTCCCCGACGATGTAAGTCAGATCAGTGATGCGGATGGCGATGGCTACGGCGACAATTCTAGTGGGAACTCTCCGGATATGTTCCCCGACGACGATACCCAATGGTCCGATTCGGACGGTGATGGCTTCGGCGACGTGGAGGATGGAACCGATGGTGATGGTTGCATATTTGAGGCGGGCAATTCCACCGAACCAGTACACGGATGTCCCGATCAGGACGGAGACGGACGGGCTGATGACGAAGATGTGTTCCCTAACGACCCAAGACAGATGGATGACAGAGATGGTGACGGCTATGGCGATACCGTAGGAAACAATCGGACAGACGATTGTCCCGACCAGTGGGGCGATTCGACCCTTGGAGAGCGCGGATGTCCCGATTCCGATGGGGATGGCTGGTCGGATTACGAGGATGAATGCCCAAACCAAGCGGGACACTCAGGTCCACCATACACAGGATGCTTGGACAGAGATGGTGATGGCATTGCGGATCAGGTCGACGACTTCCCCGATGACATCAACGAGACACGTGATTCAGATGGAGATGGCATTGGTGATGTCGGTGATTCCTTCCCGTACGATTTCGACAACGATGGTTTGACCACGGAACTCGATTGGGACGATGATGATCCGGAAGAGCAGTACGACCGGGACGATGATGGGGTTGGAGATAACTCGGATAAGTGGCCCGATGACCCAGAACGGTGGAGCGACGCTGATGGCGACGGCTACACTGATCAGGCGGGACTTGAGGAGTCAGACAACTGCCCCTCAATTCCGGGTACTAGCACGCTCTTCCAGATTGGGTGCTCGGACATCGATGGTGATGGCATGCCCGATGTCCTTGATCCTGACATAGACGGCGACGGCGTAACCAATGACAACGAGTTGGATGCCTCTAGAGAGGGTGTCTACTTTGATCCGTTCAACGCCATGTCGACACCTCCAGACATGGATGGAGATTACATTCCTGATATCCTAGACTTCGACAGGGATGGAGATGGCTTCCCCAACTCCTTCGAGGAGGAGAGAGGCAGTTCCGCTTCGGATATGAACAGCACTCCGTTCTCTCAGTATGGAGATACCAACACTGGTATGTTCTATATCCCGGGTGAAGGTTTCCAGTCGGAATATTCGCCCGAGGGAACTGAGATCTCAGTTTCGATGCTTATTGATTTGATTACCAGCGAATATTTGGCGGTGGTTGTGATGGCGCCTTTGACGGTGTTCGCACTTCTTGCTAAGAGGCGGCGATACAAGAAAGTGCGACGGAAGTTGAACGATGCGTTCTCATTGGAGGAGTTAGAGGAATACGAGCCAGACATCGACCGTTTGATCCTGAAGGGCAAGGTGCGGGTCGAGCACGGCGTACTGCTCCGAAACCTCTTCGAGCGGCGACGTGAGGAATTTGAGGAGAACGAGTCGCAGACTGAAACAGTCTCACTCAAGGGTGGAGCAGAGACCGGATCATCTGGTCGGGAAAGCTCAGGATCCTCCCGACAGCGAGGCGGAGTACAGAGAGCCGGCGATTCAAGATCGAGTGTCGAAGGGTCCTCAAGACCCAGCGTAGGAGATCGCTCGCGCGGCGTCACCGGATCGCGGGATCGAGACCGAGGAGCATCGAGGAGGCGAGATGATGACTTCGATGACGACGACTACGACGACCGCCCTCAAAGTGGATTAGGAGGCGGAAGAGGACCTAGGACCGGTAGAGAACCCAGCAGTGGAAGCCGAGGCCGTAGGGGGGGTGGCTCCTCAGGCGGTGGCTCCGGAGGAGGAGTTGTTCGGCGTGAAGGTGGTGGTGTCCGTAGGCGGAGGCGCAATCTTCCAGGTGATGGACGCTATTGATTAGACCTAGATGTCCGCGGTTGCGAGTTGTGGACAACGGGCTTCAGTTGCCCGAATCAACACTTCTTCCGCAGGTGAAACATTGATTCACATAGAGGGCTCCTAGCGCACGCATGGGCACAACGTGGAAGATGGATTCGAGAGCGTCTCTTGCCTGGTCGATGGTCCTCATCATGCTGGTCCAGTCGTGTATCCTGTTGATGACCGATGGTCCAGAAGACTCAGGTCTTTCGCTGGAAAATCCTCTGATGAAGCGTACCGAGGAGTCGTCGGCAGAAGATTTCTCTCAAGGGGGATACAATCTACTTTGGCCGTCGAGCAGATGGTGGCAACCATCTGCGACTAGATTCAACGTTACGGTGAATGATTCCGATGGCGATGGCTGGAACAATGATAACGACCCGCTGCCTAATCACCCGGCGATACCCGTACCTCAGGTCCCCTCCAACTGCGCTGATTTCAGACCGGTTTGCTCATTGAAATCGGAGGGATTCGCAGGAATGAACACGCCGGATTACGTGATTCCTCATGCTCATACAGTCCAGATGGGACTCGGGGATTTCGATGGTGACGGAGATCTAGATTTCGCTCGGTCACCGAGCAATCACAAGGTGTCGATATACACCAACGAGAATGGGTCATCGTTTAGCGAGGAGAAGTACGATTGGGGGCATGGAGTCAGGGATTCGACCGCCTTGGCCTGGGCAGATATAGACAGTGATGGTGATCTAGATATCACCAGCGGCAACTCCCAATGGACCTTTAAGAACACGGACCAGATTTTCCTGAACGAGAATGGGACATATTCTCAGAACCCAGCTTATGAGACCGCAGACGAATGGTTGAATTCCAAGGATATCGAGTGGGGGCTGATCACAGATGACCCGTATCCCGACATGGTGGTATCAGGCCAATCCGGACATCTCGCGTTCTATGCCAACTTCGGAGACGGATTCAAACCCAAGCCAGAGAACTACTCGTCTGGTAAATGTTACAATTCAGTCGCCACCTGCATCGTTTACTCGACCGGATTTTCTCTGACACCAACCTACACTGGTTTCAACAGTCCGAATGGCCATGATGTGGACCTAGCCGATTTGGATCTCGATGGAGATCTGGATATCGTCGTAGGGACCGAAGAGAATGCCAAATTGATTCGCAACTTAGGGTTCGATGACCATGACGACTTCTCGATAAGTGTGACGACGATTCCCAGCCCTACTCAGGAGATCGCCATCGGTGATCTGAACGATGACGGTCTCCCGGATGTCGTCGTTGGCGGCAGGATGTCGAACCTCAAGGCATACCAAAATGTGGGGGATTTCTCTTTCGCCTCGCAGCCTCTTTGGGAAAGTGATGAACCCGGCGATGTAACCGGATTGGAACTCGCCGACATGGACAACGATGGAGACCTCGATCTAGTGGCTGCATTTGGGTCTTCGAAGAATGGGGTATTCATCAACCGGGTAGACGGTTTGGAGGGGAAGCCCAGTTGGGAGTCCGAGAAATCCCAGCAGACCCTCTCTCTTGAAGTGGGGGACATCGATGGAGATGGGGACAATGATTTGATATTCGGCAATGCTGATTTGGCTGACGAGGTTTACCTGAACCATGATCGCACGGTGCTCAAGACACCCGGTTGGACCGATGACCTCCGATCCAACACATTTGTCGTCAAAGCAGCTGACATTAACAATGATGGATATGTGGATCTCTTCCAAGGTAATGTGGAGTTGACTGCTGACCAATCATCTTCTGGCAACCCCGATCAGGATGTCTTGTTCTTCGGTACTCCGGATGGTCTCTCCGATACTCCGGGCTGGTACAGCAACGTAAGTTCCAACACATTGGATGCCGACTGGTTGGACATCGACTCCGATGGCGATCTCGATCTCTATGTTGGTACCAACGCATACGACATGATATTCACCAACGAGGAAGGAAATCTGTCTACGGACCCGACTTGGACATCCCCCTACTATACGTGGTCGGCCGATGTCGAAATCGCTGACTTCAATGGCGATGGTAGATTCGATATCGTCGTAGCCGACTCTATATCTAGTCAGCCCAGTCACATCTACCTCTGTTGCGATGTGAATGGGGATCCAGCACTCACATGGATTGGACTCTCAAACCGATCTTCAACTTCGGTTGATGTCGGTGATTTGGATGGCGATGGTCTGCCGGACATCCTCTTCACCAACCAAGATTGGGCCTCCGCCGTCTTCCACAACGACGGGACCTCAACTGTGTTCCCTGAGAACCACACCCAATCTTTGTCTTGGAGTATGTCCGATGCTGCCATCGCCGATTTGAATGCTGATGGTTGCAACGATGTAGTGTTTTCAGATCCTAAATTCCCCAACCGGATTACATTCTGCAATGGTACTGGGGACAATGGCAAGCCTACATACAGAACATCGGGAAGTGGATGGACTGGTTGGGGTGGATCTTTCGATGTCGAAGTAGGAGACATGGATGCAGATGGCGATCTCGATGTCATCTGGTCGGAGACCGACCGACCATTGGTGATTACAATCTTTGAGAATGGAGCACCATGGTCACGTTGGAAGTCTGATGTCGTCATAAGCCCCCATGATATCGAAATTGCCGATGTGACCGGGGATGGCGGGCTCGATATCATCGCGGCGATGTCCCAATTGACAGAGAATGTGGTCTTCGAATCAAGAACCGATGGTGATGGAGATTGGGTGAGTGATGATGACGATGCATTCCCCTTGGACCCTACTCAAGCAGAAGACTGGGATGGGGATGGTTTTGGCGACCACGAGAACGGTCGACTTCCTGACAGCTGCACTCTGTATCGCGGAGATTCCTGGCGTGACAGGTGGGGTTGTCCGGACATGGATGGCGATGGACAATCCGACCTATATGACGCATTCATAACACAGGATACGCAGTGGTCGGATGTTGATGGAGATGGGTTTGGTGACAATTGGTACCAAGATGGTCTGAATGAGACTCGACCGCCTGAGTGGCCTGGTCAGTGGATTGCCGATGCGTACCTACCAGACCCCTCTCCATTCGATTTCGACAATGATGGATACGAGGATTCCTATCTCCATGAAGAAGGTGCCTCATCGCCTTACGACATGTGCCCGTTGATGTATGGAACCTCTACGGAGGATCGGTTCGGTTGCATTGACTCGGATTCTGATGGTTGGTCGGACGCAGGAGATCAAATGCCCAACGAGCCAACTCAGTATCAAGACAGCGATGGAGATGGTTGGGGGGACGATTCAACAGGCATGAGATCGGACGAGTATCCCACGGATTCGACCCAGTGGCAGGACACTGATGGAGATGGGTACGGGGACAATCAGGATGGCATCAATCCCGATGCCTATCCTTTGGATTCCTCACAGTACAGTGACAGAGACGGTGATGGCTTCGGCGATGATTCCAATGGGACCAGCCCTGACTCCTGCCCTGACGAATTCGGCACCTCCTTCCGAGATTCTTTCGGATGTGTCGATCTCGATGGAGATGGTTGGTCGAACCTCAGTGATGTGGACGACGATAATCCATCGATCTGGTCCGACCTCGACGGAGATGGCTTCTTCGACCAACCGGGATTCTCCAACAGCGATGATTGTGTCAACCAAGCTGGCAACAGCTCGACTCCTTGGAGAGGTTGCTCTGATGTCGATGGCGACGGTGTGATGGATCTAGCTGACTTAGATGCCGATGGCGATGGGATAACCAACAACGACGAACTCCAGGCCGGTGGCGCCGAGGGCGTGTCTTACGACATCTACGACGCTTCCTCACGACCCAATGATTTGGATGGAGACGGGGTGCCTGATGCGTT
This sequence comes from uncultured Candidatus Poseidoniales archaeon, assembly GCA_964585295.1. GTDB lineage: Archaea > Thermoplasmatota > Poseidoniia > Poseidoniales > Thalassarchaeaceae > CAUZSY01. Next base: position 30,201 of record CAZPCY010000014.1, read on the forward strand.
GGACGAGGACCGAGATGGCGACGGATTCCCAGACGATTTGGAGAGGGAGAGAGGCAGCAACCCCGACGACTTTACCTCGACGCCGATGACTCTGTATGGGGATGCAGCAACAGGAACCTACTACGTGCCCGGAGAAGGTTTCAAATCGACATACGATTCGGAGGGTTACGAGATTTCGTTGTCCATGATAGTGGATGTCGTGACCAGCGAATATCTAGCAGTTCTATTGATGGCACCTCTGACGGTGTTCGCGCTTCTGAGGAAGCGTCGTAGGTACAAGAAGATGCAACGGCGACTCGACGATGTATACACTCTGGAGTCTCTGGAGGAGTTCGAGCCAGAGATCGATCGGATGATTCTGAAGGGGAAGGTGCGGGTCGAGCATGGGGTGCTTCTGCGGAATCTCTTCGAGCGTCGCCGAGATGAGTTCACGGAAGAGGAATCGCTGGACAAGACCGTTCCGTTAGGATATCGTGAGCCGACCTTGGGTCTCTCATCGGATGGAGACGACTCCCGAGACGGGAATCGAAGAGGGGCGCAACCGAAGGGCAGGGACTCGCGTGGTGGTTACGACGATGACGATGAACTGGATGACCGACCTCGAAGAGGAAGAGGGCCGCCGGGCAGAGGGCCCGGAGGCCGTCGTCAGATTCGACGAAGGGATGATGGTGGCCCTGGCCGTGGCGGAAGCGATTCTGAAGATGGATATTACTGAGGTTTCAGTGATAATCGGATGGCCTGTGTAAAAGTCACCTTCAAGGTCGGGGAACATCCTCCATCGCTCATGAAGCGACACTCCATCGACCACCCCCTCTCGAGAGTCGGCGGGATTCCCAACCGCCCCCTCCTTCTTCATCCATTGTTGATTCCTACCTTACTGCTCCTTCTGGCCAGCCTTTCGCCGATGATTACGCCAACTCAGGATGGTGCCACACCTCAGTCCGGAGACTCGTCGCTGATTGCGATTGGTAGGATAGCGGATTCAAGCCATTCTGGAGGCGGTTCCGGGGCCGTAGATCAGAGCGTTTCAGGAGAACATCTGGGATTTGGAACACTCTGGCAAAGAGCCACCAACAACATCACCACAAGTGACGCTGATGGTGACGGAATCCCCGATTCAACTGATCGATTTCCTCTGGATTTCGCCCAGCCTGCTCAACCTCATCCCGCTAGGATCGGTTGCCCTTCCGATTCCAAATTGCCCTGTGCAGGGCCTATTGGATGGAGCATGTCCGAGAATCCAATCACCAACTTGGAGGGCCTAATGTTTCCATTCGAATCCAAGTTTGGTGACATCGACGGCGATGGTGACCACGATGTGCTCATATCCCAAATGGGCGGTCTGAAGGTTTTCCAGACTGAGAACGGAGTCGTACCCGAAGAGGCGTCAATGACTCTCGGGACCTCCTCCTTAATCGCATCCTTCGATTTGGCGGACATGGATGGGGATGGGGATCTTGATCTGTTGGCAGGTGCATACCCACCGGTCGATCTGAACACGGTCACGGTCGAGATGATCGAAGGTCACAACAAGGTATTCCTGAATGATGGTCAGGGGATCACCTCGCCTCCCACTTGGTCGAACAACGCTTCGGGTCTACTGACCGCATCAGTCAGTTGGGGCGATGTGAATGGGGATGGCTTGCTAGATGCGGCCTTCGGGAACACCGCTTGGGAGACTGATGAGTCGGCTCCTATCATCGCAAACGATGCGAACCTAACCAACCACATCTACCTCAATGATGGTAACGGCGGTCTTGAGAGCACACCTTGGTGGTCATCGGCGACCATGTATCCGACCCTGAGCATCGATTTGGCCGATGTCGATGGGGATGGTGATCAGGACCTCGTGGTAATGAACCACCACTCCAGATATGAGGGCGGGGATCGATGGGGAGGATACCTAGAATACTACGAGAACGATGGTGGATTCACTTCGCAGGCGACCTGGACCAACGGCTCTGAATTCGTGATTGAATCGGTCACCGAAGCCGCGATATCCGACCTCGATGGCGATGGAGATCTCGATCTCGCCTTCGGTCAGGACCGAGGCAATCTCACTGTGCTCTCTTTCGATGGCTCAGGATTCTCATCCACCCCGATGTTCATGGATTGTGCGAGTGATTGCACCGAGAACCAAGGAGATTTGGCGTGGGGAGACGTCGATCTCGATGGCGATGATGACCTAGTCGTGATGAGTAGGAGTGGTGGTGGGAATTGCGTCTATCTGAATCTAGGGGGCAATCTGACTTCTGACGGTTTCTGGTGTGATTCGAGCGATGGTCGATGGGACTCGATAGCGTTGGGCGATCCGGATGGAGATGGAGATCTGGATCTCTTGCGAACCAGTTTGAACACTGGAATCGGCGAGATTCTGCTCAATGCTGGAAGAAGCCCTTCGCCCTATGCCAATGCTGAGGGAGCCATTGTCCACACTGCAGACTATGACGGTTACGAGTTCGCGCTTTCCGTGCAAGAAC
>CAZPCY010000014.1:32780-43812 GCA_964585295.1 uncultured Candidatus Poseidoniales archaeon
CCAATTATTGGTAGGAACGAACGAATCGAATCGGGACAAGTGCTCGACTTGGATGGAGACATGTATGCCGATTTGGTAATCTCGCAGGACAACACGTTCTTCTACGCTACGATAGATCAACTGACTCATGACAAGCATTTCGTCAGCCTTATTGATCCACTTCGTTCGGTCTCGGAATTCGCTGTCGGTGACATCGACTCGGATGGTGACCTCGATTTGGTGGGCATAGGAATCGACCACATGACCTCTTACTTCCGAACTGAGGAATCTTATCGATACTTCCACAATTATCGAGCCATGATGGAATACAGCAACATAACTTGGAACTCCAGTATCGAAGCGGGAGACTTCTCGTTCCATTCGGCAACACTAGTTGATGTCGATGGTGACGGTGATTTGGACCTATCATATTCCTTGGCGGATCATGGTGGCACCGCGACCACGCCCGCAGTTTGCATCCACAGGAACACCGATGGAGCCGGGAACTTCAGCGCAGATCCAGTTTGGTGCGCTCTGCCAGATACTGAATCGGAGGGACATTCCTGGTCAGACTTCGACGGCGATGGGGATCAGGATCTGGTCATAGCGTCGATTGGGAATCCGGTGGTCATCTACGTCAACCAGGCAGGCTCATCCGGCGGAATGATGAGGGTCGATTTGAACCATCCAAATTGTCTATCCAGCTGTGAGATCACTAGGGTCGATTGGGCCGATCTGAATGGGGACGGAATGGAGGAGTTGATTGTATCGGCGGGAATGTCGAAGACGGCGATATACCCTAACCAGAACGGGCAGTTGTCCGTAGGATCTGCATATACGCTTCATGATATGTCGAGGATCACAGGAATCGAATCCGCGGATATCAATCGGGACGGTTATCTTGATCTAATCATGGGTACGAGAGATGGTGGAGTCAACCTCTTTCTAAATGATGGTGGACGGGTGGTCCAATCACCCTCTTGGACTGATTCCACCAACCTAGATGAATCTAGGAGTATCGGGGTTTCAGACTGGAACTTAGATGGTGGAATCGAGATTGCAACATTTGGTCATGATGAGATTCGAATCAGAGGGACTTCTTTCGACAACGACGCCGACATGGTTGCTGACTCAGAGTACGATGATTTGGCAAGCGGCAACTCCAGTGTCGATATCTTGCCGATGGATCCGACGCAATCCCAGGATGGGGATCAGGATGGCTTCGGCGACGAGGAGAATGGTATCCTCCCCGATTCCTGCCCGAATGTGTATGGTGAGTCATGGCGGGATCGTTGGGGGTGCACGGATGAGGATGGAGATGGCCAATCGAATCTCTATGATGACTTCTGGATCAAGGACACTCAATGGGTCGATTCGGATGGAGATGGCTTGGGCGACAACTATGGAAATCCAAATTGGGCTATGATGAGGAAGATGCATTGGCCTGGAGAATTCATTGCCGGAGCGCACAACCCTGACCCCTATCCTCTTGACCGTGATAACGATGGATACGAGGATGAGGAGCTGTTCGAAGAGAACGCGACCGGCGAATTCGATGACTGCGTCTTCACCTATGGTAAGAGTCGATTCGACCTGTTCGGTTGCCCCGATGCCGACAACGACGGCTGGAGCGACGACAACGATGCCTTCCCTAACGACAGATCTCAGTGGAACGACAGCGACGGCGACGGCTATGGGGACAACCCGTTGGGGTCCGAGGCGGACTCCTGCCCCGCAACCCTTGGCAACTCCACCCGCGACTCGTTCGGCTGCTTGGACATGGATGGCGACGGCTGGTCCGTGCTGGAGTATGTCGACGATTCGAACGGCTTGGAGTGGATTGATACCGATGGCGATGGATTCGGAGACAACGGCGATCGGTGTCCATACGATGCTGGCAACGTGACCATGCCGCATGACATTGGTTGTCCTGACTCGGATGGCGACGGGTTCGCCGATCGGACTGATTCCTTCCCCGATCACCCGATGCAGTGGGAGGATTCCGACGGAGATGGATTCGGTGACAACCAGCAAGCCGGAATCCACGACGACTGCCCCTCTGAGGAGGGTACCTCGTTCCGCAATCAGGTCCGCGGCTGCGAGGATACTGACAACGACGGCTTCGCCGATGAGATAGACGATTGTGATGATGTACCAGGACTGTCGATGATTGCGATGGTCGGCTGTCCGGACAGTGACGGTGATGGCTTGCCGGATGAGGTCGATTACTATCCTGGCTCGCATGGTGGTTCAGCTCTCGATTACGATGGTGACGGTACGAACAACACAATCGATGCGTTCCCGTTCGACAAGACCCAGACGAGTGATGTCGATGGAGACGGGCGCGGCGATAACCAGAGCGACGGGGCAACCGACCCCGATGCGTTCCCCGAAGACACCGGTGCGTGGAGTGATTCTGACGGAGATGGATGGACCGATCAGATGGGCAATGACAACACCGACGATTGCCCCTCAATCCCAGGCGAGAGCGAGACTCCGTGGCGTGGTTGTCCAGATATCGATGGTGACGGTGAGATGGACATCACGGACGAGGACGCCGATGGCGACGGTATCACGAATGTACTAGAATTGCAGGCAGGAGGTGCCTTGGCGACGCCATTCGACATCTATGACGCGAACTCGACGCCACCCGACCTCGATGGCGACGGCATGCCGGATGTCTTGGATGAGGACACGGATGGCGATGGCTTCCCGGATGACTTGGAAAGGGAACGGGGCAGCGATCCAGATAACGCAAACACGACCCCAATCAACCTCTACGGAGAGAGCGAACTAGGCGTCTTCTACGTACCTGGAGAAGGCTTCCAATCAGGATACAGCGACGACGGCTACGAACTTTCGGCTTCGATGATGGTTACGATGATGACGAGCGAGTATCTTGCGGCTATCCTCATGGTTCCAATAACCTTGTTCGCACTGCTCCGCAAGAAGCGTCGGTACAAGCGGATGCGTCGTCGCCTCGACGAGGTCGATGAACTCGACGAGTTGGAAGGCGTGGAATTGATCATCGACAAGATGATTCTGAAGGGGCGGGTTAAGGTCGAGCATGGGATTCTACTCAGGAACCAATTTGAGAGACGAAGGGAGGATTTGATGGAGGAAGTCGGATCGGTTTCGAGCGGTGGTTCGTGGCGTGAATCCACAAGGCCGTTGGATGATTCGGATGGACCAGGATATGGTGAATCTCCCAGCAACGATGATGGATACGACGACGTATACGATGACCCTGCAGAAGTTGCCCCATCGCGGCGTGGACCACCCGGGCGTGGTAGGAAGGGGAGAGGGCCGCCTCGCAGGTGATGTCCTCAATCCTTGGGATCTTCATCATTCGAAGCGCCGCGAGACTTCGCATCGGCCTTCGCCTCCTTGGAGGAGTTTGCTAGAGACGGTGGCCCGTCGAGCGATGCACCGATTCGCGCGAAGATGTAGAGCGCCAGCAGCATCGTCGTAGCGGAGAGGACGAGCAGGGTTTCTGCACCTCCGACCGCAGCTAGTCGTTCGTAGTTCGATTGTCCATCTGATACGTCGTTCCCGTCGTCATTGGTATCGCCATCATTCCCAAACGAATATCCCGGCTCAGGACCTTCATTCTCACCGGAGTGATCGTCTAGGACAATCCTGATCATGCCGCTGTGGTTACCGCCAGTCGATGATTCGACGATGTAATGGTAGATTCCGGCACCAAATCCAGTCGTCTCGTTGAAGGCCACGATAAACGTAACCTCGCAGTCCGGATCGCTCTTGTTGCCTTCCTGATCTAGTTCACACACATTGGTGAGTGGGCCGGAATCCCAGTCGACCGATTGGTTGTCATAGAAACCATCTCCGTCACCATCCATCAACACTCTATGGGTGACGTTCTCTGTCGAATCGACATCCCTGAACATCACTGAGTCTCCGGTGAACAGGCCAGCGGTTACATTGGTCGGCATCGGCCCATCGTTTCGGAGGATGATGACATAGGTGCTAGGGTCGTGAGCCTTGGTGATTGGGGCGCAGGAAAGCAGTATGGCGACGGCGACCAGCGCCTTTAGGCGGACTTGAGACGCGGCCATGTGACCACCGCGTCGACCCGATGACTTCAACATCACCCGTTTGGTCGTCTGAATCGCGGCGCCCGTGCGCATGAGCGACGGAACGGAGATTGGAATTTTGGGGAAAAGCTCGGACATCCTGATTGAGGAGTTATGATGGAAGGCGATGGATGCTACTGGGAGTTGAGTCGGGATGCTGGATGGACTCGATGATGCAGCGAGACGGTCACTCGCCCTTGGGGTCGTGGGCCTGCTCGCCACCATCAGCGTTCTGTCCGGCCTTGGATTCCTTCTGATTGGCGTCGAATCGGCCGACTCGGATCGAGGTTACGTGTTGGTGGATCCGCTCATCCAAGACGAGGGCCATGACCATCGCAACGCCTCACAACATAATCTCTCGACTCCGAACATCGTCCCACTATCATTCAATCCGCTCACCGAGCCCGGCAACGCGGAGGTTCAAGTCGCCGACAGCCCGGATGGTAATCGATACGCCTACATCGCTGGCTGGAAGGAGATGCACATCGTTGATGTGACCGATCCGACCAACACCACAGTCACTGCGAAGTACATCGATCCGTACACTCAGGTCCTCGATGTGAAGTACCTGCAGTACAATGGCAGGGAGTATGTGATTATCCAAAACCAGTTGGTCGACACCGGTAACGCCGACCCCAATGTCGGAACTTGGGGAGACCCAGCACAGGTTAGCGTCACCTTGGTAGATGTTACCGACAAGAGTGACCCACAGTATGTGGATAATTGGTATGACAGCGACCACCCAAGTGGGCCGCACAACCTCTACACACACATGATTGATGGCGAGTGGTACATATTCGTCGCCAATCCCGATTACGAGCAGTGCGATGTCGGGACCGGCGAGGCGTGCGGCGGCATCACAATTGCTCATCTGAACTTCGCCGCCTACGGTGACCTCCCTCGCATCGTGAAGGTCGGCGAAGCCGAAGTCTCATGGGAGACTACCAGAGGTGGTTGGATTTACATCCACGACATGACCGTGCAGACCTGGCCAGGAGAAGATTCGAACGATCCTCGGTACGGTCACACCTACATCTACGGTGCCTACTGGGAGGCTGGACTGCGCATCTTCGATGTGACGGATGTCCCGCACCCATCTGACATGACCCGCTACATGCAATACGCCGGTCCGTGCTACACCCACAGCCCGTTGACCTGCAACTGGCGCGCCCCCGAGGTTGGGCTGTGGATGGATTTCGCCGACCACGACGGAGACGGCGAGCCGGACAGCGGCACCACCGGCAATGAGAACGGAGGGCGCTCATCGTATATCCACTACGCCGAGCCAATCGACGAAATGGTCGACACGAGTCATCTCGGATACAAGTCCGGCAAGCGACACCTGACTCTGCTCGCGACCGAGGTCCTCGAGACGACGGTCGGCACTGGAATGGCGTACCTGCTCGACACGACCGAGTACGAGGAGATTAATGGTCAGATCCGTTTCAAGCCGGAACTTATCCATGATTGGGAGATTCCGTTCGCCGATGATCACTTCATCCCAGGGGGTGAGGAGTGGCTGCTGTTCAGCCCGCACAATGCCGATACCCAGATCTTCCAAACAGGCACACCTGGAAAGCCTGACCAGAGTCACGGAGGCGCTTGGGACGGGAGGATATACCTATCCTCATACCATGCAGGTCTGTGGGTGATCGACATCGAGACTCTGATTGCCGCACATGTGGATGGAGGGCGCAACGTGACAGAGGTACACCGCGAGTCGGCGATCGGCTACCATCTGTCTCATGGAGAGGACGGAACTCCTCTTGATTCGAGTTACTACGACTTCGGATGGACCCCCTTCTTATGGGCGGCCGAGCACCACAAAGGTCTGACCTACCTATCCTGCATCACGACAGGACTATACATCGTGCAACTCGATATCGACGAGCCGTATGTGTCTTCTTAATGAGGTCCGGATTTGCGAACGATTGAACATCACCTCGATGCACGGATAGTCATGCCTCGCTTTGTTACGAGCGTGCTGCTGTGTATTCTCATGCTGTCCGCTCCATTCGCCGGATGCTTCGGCAAAGATGACGGAGGCCTGCCGTCGAGTGACGATCTTCAGATCGCCGGCGATTTGGTGGGTGGAGATTGGAGCCTCGTGACGCTCAGCGCCTCGACCGATCTCTCGGTCTACATCCCCTACTTCGTGGTAGATCCTAGGAGCCTACGTGCGCAGAACGGAACGGTCCTAGATCTGAATGCTGGGGATGCCCAAGATGTGCGCTGGCTCCTACCTCCAAGAAATCCCACCGTGATGCTGCTCCTAGGCGGCTACGGACGGACCGATTGGCCGGTACGGGCGGCGAACGAATCGTGGCTTGATTGGAGCATGGATGGCTCAAACGAGGGGGCGGTCACCACGACTCCCAACGAGGATAACGGGACCTGGGACTGGTTGATTTCGCATGATTCGGATGGCGGTCCGGTGACCGTTCTGACCAAGACCACGGAACGGTCGCAGCGCTCGGACTTGACGATGGATGAGGGCGTTGGTGCCTCAGCAGGATGGGTTGACGGCCGTTCGGTCTACGAATGGGTTGGTTTCTTGACCGACGAAACCCCAGACCCATTGGATCCAGCCGACGGGGCGGTGGGATATTTGGATCGCTGGATCGGCAACGGAAATCCGGGGTACGAGGATGCAATCACCTACTTTGATGGTGTTCTGACGGGATTCGGGCTTCGGACCGAAGTCCATAGGTTTCAGTCAGGGACACTCTGGGCGGCCAACATCTGTGGTTACAAGGACGGCACTACATATCCGGATGAGTGGCTCGTCTTTGGCGGCCACTTTGATGTTGCTCCGTATGCGACCCCAACCTCCTTAATCCCAGGTTTCGAGGAAACCGGCTACGGCACCCGGACCGGAGCCTACGACAATTCGGCAGGTTCGGCCATGGTTCTGACGACAGCGGGGGCTCTCGCGGACTTCGATGCTCGTCGGACCATGGTGTTCTGCCTATGGTCGAGCGAGGAGGAAGGACTCTGGGGTTCCAGAGCCTTCGCTGATGACCTCCCCAATGGAGTCACGGTCAGCAACTATCTGAATCTCGACATGGCGGGAGTGAACTATCCCGGAGAATACGCTCTGTCGGTCTACCTCGGACCGGATGGCACCGAAGAGGCGATCGATCAGAAGGGTATGTTCCATCTCGCCGAGTGGATAGGTTCCGATGCTCTCGACCTTGCCTACCAGATGGAGAGAGGTGCAGCCGAGTGGGGTGACGGAGGAGAGAGTCCGCTCTGGGAAGAGAAGTACACCGACACCGTGGCGATTTACGAATCGCCAACGGCTCGGAGTGACCACGATTCGTTCCAGCAGATAGGAGTCGCGACGCTTGGCTGGAACGGGGTCGTCGATGGTTTCCCCTGCTATCACAAGACCTGCGACAAGCTCGATACGCTTGAGGAGTACATGGAGACGGAAAATGCGACCGGTGTCGCCAATCTAGCTCACTCTTGGGACATCGTGACCTGGTGGGCCGTCTACTCGTTCCTTCACATGGATCAGATGCCGGTTCCGAACGAGCTAGGATGACGAATCACTCCCTCCATAACCTCGGCTTCGTCGCAAATCACCCAAGGGAACGGTTCAACAGGTGACTGCGATTCCCTTTCCCATGGGACGAGTTGAGACGGCCCTACTTCTCTGCATACTGATGGCCATGGCACCCCTCGCTGGGTGCTTCGGTGGTGGTGGCGATGGACTTGAAGATCAGGGATGGGAGTGGGTAGATCCGGTTATGGAGATTGAGGACGAGAATCATTCTCACACGGACATGCTAGCCCATCGGCTGCAGACGCCGAACGTCCGCCTGATCGACTATCACAACCTGAATTGCGATGGCAACGAGAAGCCTCCAGCAGAGCTCGACAACACCGCCGGAAGACCTTGTGATCCGGCCTTCAAGAATGTCTCACCGACACCTGGAGACAACTCGGAGGTCTCGATCGAGGGGAACTTCCACGAGGATTGCGTCATCCACACCGACGGTACCGGAGGCTGCTACGCCTACGTATCGTCGTACAACCAGTTCGAGATACTTGACATCTCAAAGCCGAATAACATCACGCTGCTGTCGACTTACTACGCCGAGGTCGCTCGGATTATCGACATCAAGGTCACACCGGACAACAATTGGGTCTTAATCAATCACGAGTTGACCAACAGCGAACTTGATCCGATTCCGAACGACGACGACGCGAACAGCGGCAGCAATCGGCTCGATGTCGTCTATGTCGGTAACAAGCTGGAACCTATCAAGGTCGCCGAATGGAACAATCCGCCGGCTGGATTCCACAATCAAGATCTCCATGTCTACTGTGACTGGAAGCCAGCCAACCCCGCATGGTCGGGAGAGGAGTGCCATCTGTTCCTGTTTGGGGCTGACCCATACCCTGAGATGGTGGAGGGGACCTCAGGCACCTACTACAAGGGGACGCAGATATTCTATGTTCCACTCGGTTTCGAGTCATGGCTGCCGACCCAAACTGATGAACAGCAGAACACCAGCCGTGAGATCATCCGCTGGGGCGGTTACTCACCAGAGCCGGAGACCACCTGTGGTGGTACGATCTTCAATCATGACAACGTCTTCTTCGAGCATCCGATTACCAAGCAGAAGCTGCTCATCATCTCCTACTGGGGGGCGGGTTTGCGTATTGTCGATGTGACGGACCCGCCCGACGTGCCCGATCCCGAAGGCATCTCCTGGCCACAGGAAAACGAAGTCGGTAGATGGCTTGGCTGTCCATCCGCCGACGATGGCTGGTATGGACCAGACGGTGGCGGTCACGCGAACATGTCCGCCACGGAGTGGCTAGACAGTGATCAGGGCAACGACAACATCCACTACGCCGTTCCCTACGACCATTTGATCTGTAACGGCATCTCCGAGTTGGATTCGCAGTCGGAGTGGCCCGCATCCTGCGGCAGTGGCCCTCAAGACGAGGTACACGGCGTGAACTGGCGTCACTACACGATGATTGCGCCTGAGTACGGAGCCAACCAGAATCACACTGGATATGTCTGGACCATAGACACCACCGACCCGGCGAAGCCGTTCCTCGTCAGCAAATGGAGATTGCCAGGTGAAGGTACCTTGGCCAACGGCAGCAAGCATCCCCAGCACTACATCCCCGGCGGTTACATCTTCAGCCCCCACAATGGCGATACCGGCACCTCCGGTCACGTCTATTGGGCCCACTACCACGCAGGCTCTTGGTTGACTGACCATGGCCACCTCTGGGAGGATGTGGTGTGGAAGGGCGGCACCCCTGCCCCGGACCTCGGGTTCCAAGGAATTGAACAATTGGCCGAGACCCGTACCATCGGCTACCACCTGCCGTCGGGACCGGAATGGATTCTCGACCCGAAAGAGACCTTGGGTTACGACATGGCAGACTGCTGGGCGTCCTGCATCATTCCATTCGATTGGGGTCTGCAGTACGATCCCCGAGGCTATGTTTTCATCTCAGAGATGGTGAGCGGAATCTATGTCGTCCAATTCGATGAGGATCGCGATCCGAGATTCGATTATCCACCCTTGTGGACCCCTCTAGAGGAGTGAGTGCTGGATGCAGGCTCGCTCGCGCGGTGGCTTCGTGGCTCTGCTTATCGCATCTTTGCTGCTGCCGTCTCTGGCCGCTCCAGCAACAGCCCACGGTGCAGACACCTACTGGGTCATCCTGCGAACTAGCCGCACCGATCCCACCGAGGTGCAGGTGCTGACGAACGACTCGATTGAGTTCCGAAATGTCGCCGATGCGAATCGCACTGTGTTCGTTGATAGAAACATGGATGGTGCGATGGATGGAGTTGGCGACTTCACATGCGAAGCGCCGGCCGATGGATACTGTTCCCTCTGGCTTGAGCCGGCCAATTGGTCGATAGGCCTGCACTCGGTCGAGGTGGTGGAGAACGGCACCTTGGTACTGAACGCGACCATAGACATCCGCCTAGACCAACACATTGAGCCGGATGGACCAGTAGGCTACTCGTTCGGTGGTCCAGGGGATGCGGAACCAGAGGTGGAGGCGGATTCGGAGAGGCCACTGTCTAACGCCGCCATATCGGCAGGTGTGTTCGCGATACTCCTCTTCACCGCTTGGATTGGGATGCAGGCTAGGAGGCGGTGAATCGATGCCAAGGATTCTCTCTAGACCGAAAATAGAGGTCTTCCTATCGATGATGCTGGCCGCCTTGGTCATGAGTGCTGGTTGTATGGGTGGAGAGCCTGCTGAGACTGATGTCTTCCACGGTAAGGACATTGACCCACCACAGCCGATTACTCCATTCACCCTCTCGGACGAGAACGGCAGCGAGTTCTCAATCGACGCCTACGAAGGCCGGGTCGTCGTCGTGGCATTCCTCTTCACTCGCTGCCCCGACATCTGCCCGATTGTCAGCGAGAACCTGAGGTTCATCTCGGTGCAACTCGGAGACCGATACCCATCCGAGGTGGCGATCATCTCCGTCACCGTCGATCCGTGGACCGACAATAGCAGTGTTCTCGCGGAGTATCGTGAAGCGAGGAACCTGTCATGGCCACACCTGACCGGGGAACTCGAGGTTATCGAGCCAATCTGGCGCGACTTCGATGTCGGTTTGACAACTTACGATAGCGATAACGACTCGGACGGAGTGGTCGATGGGTTCGACACCTGTCCGAACACGCCAGCCGGTGAGACGGTTGATGCGGATGGGTGCGGAGTCGAGACTCAGGGTGGTGCGAATGAGACCGCTGGCAGGACGGAAGGTAGGCATCACCCTCTTGACTACTGGGTGGACCACACGACCGGCACGGTGATTCTCGACGGCCAGATGCGCCAGAGGGTTTGGTGGGGAGACATGGATTGGAACGCCGAGATGGTGCTCGCCGACATCGACATCCTGCTGGCCGAGCAGTGACCTTCATCCGATTCCAGCGTAGTGGCTTGTTTTCCTATCA
>CAZPCY010000015.1:0-39976 GCA_964585295.1 uncultured Candidatus Poseidoniales archaeon
CGATCTTCACCGATGGTCCCATCGAGGTCTTGATGTAGCATGACCTGATGTTTCCAGCGCCCCTCTCCAGCTTACCGATAACGCGAGACCATACGGCAATCGCGTTCTCCGATAGTTGCTCGATGGTTTGAGCGCGAGTGCCGACCGCGGTGTGGAAGGTGACCCGATCACGTGAGCGCACGATCGTCGTGTCGCTCAGTGAGGTTGCGAGCATGGCGGGATTCATCGTGGGCGGCACCGGTCGCGGCATCTTACCGCGGGGGCCCAAGACCGAACCTAGATAGCGGCCAACAAGACCCATGTGGGGAATCTCAGAGAGGAAGAAATCGTGCCGCTTCGCAATCTTTCGTGCGGCCGTCTTGTCGCCACCGAGATCTTCAATCGTCGCCGGGTCAATCACCTCGATACCTGCTTCCTTCGCCTTCATCGCCATCTCGCCATCGGCGAACATCGCGATGCTAATCTCCTTGCCTCGACCGGCGGGGAGGCGCACCTCCTCCTGGATTCTGTTGGTAGGATTCTTCAGATCGACGTCACGAATGGTGAATGCCATCTCGACACTCTCGACGAACTTCCGCTCGGGGGACTCCCCGAGCGCCTTCTCGATGGCCTGTATGATGTTCTCTTCCATCTCGTCTCACCTCCGCGGTCAGCGAGGGTCACCCCTCTCCCGCGATGCGCGGACCCTCAGAACTGAGCGTCGTACGCCCCCTCACTGATCTTAATCAGCGCTTCCTTCGGGTGCATTCCATCGACCCTCACTCTCATCGCTACGCAGGTCCCGATGACCTCTCGGCAGCGATTCTTCAGGTTCTTCCCGGTCAGGCGCTCCTTCTGCTGCTCGGCGACCTCGATGATTTGAGCGATGGTCAGATCCTCGGTCGCTTCGTCCCAGGAGCCGTTGGACTTCTTCTTGCCCAGCTTCTGGACGATGAGATGCGGTGTCTCGTTACGTGCCGACATCTCGTCTCACCTTCTGTTCGGGGTCGCGTCGACCTGTCCCTCTTATTTAATCGGTGCGAACGGCGAAGACGACCTCTTGAATCGCTCTGCCAACACCTCAAAGATTACTCAACGCGCTGGGTGACTCGCACTTGGTCACCACGCACGGTTAGTGGGATGGGCACCATCGCCTCGAAGAGTTCGACGGTGACCTCCTCCTTAGATTCGGAGACGTGGGTCACGCGGGCGCGCTGGCCCTTGAACGCGCCAACGCGAATCTCAACGATGCACCCCTCTTCGATTCCAGCAGTCGCCGCCTTCGGCTCCAAGTAGGGGAAGACATCCTCAACGGGGACCTCTCCATCCAGCACCTTCCGGCAGTTCTTCATCGGAGTGGTCGCAGTCCCGACCCGCCCGATTACCTTCTCGACATGGTGCTGGGCACTCGCTTCGACGAATATGTATCCACGCATCTGGTGGGGGTGAAGGACCGCATATATCTCGTTCTGGACGTCTAGGAGCGAGCCGCTGCCGGAGATTCGTGCGCGTATCTCCTTCGAGACGTTCGCCTCTTGACCGATGGAGGTCTTCAGAATGTACAGGTATGAGCCAACATCACCATACATCTCGCGCAGTTGTGGAATCGCGTACTCCTTCTCATGCAGTCGACCAGGATCGGTCCACTCAAACGACTTGTAAATCGCGCCGGGGTTTACCTCCATCTGGTCGGTGACGAAGAGGTGGGGAGTTACGTCGTTCAGCCGGTTTCCGAACTCGAGACCTCGGTCCGGACCCCCCCGGACATACTCCAGTCGATCAACGTCGATTCCGGTCGCCTCTTGGATGCGCGCCGCAACCCCATCGATGTCGGTCGGATCACCAACGCCATACACTCCATCCCAAGCACCGGGGAAGTCGGCGACTTGGTCAGCCCTTTGCATGATGAGCACTTTCTCTTCGAAGCGAACGTAAGCGACGAATGCATCCGACATGAAATCACCTCAGGCTCCTATGAGCCAGCGGAAGAAGGAGGGGAGGAGGTTGTCCATCAGGTAGAGCATGATGAAGCCTATGAAGCCGAGGATGAACATGCCGATACCGCATACGATTACCGTCTGCTTGAACTCCAACTTGGAGGGCTTCCGAGCCATCTTGAGGATTTTCGCCCACGACCCCCTGCTGCGACGGCGAATCCACGCTTCGAAGCCATCCTGCCAGCCTTGCACACGCTCCTCGATGGAGCGCTGGGACTCACTCTCTTCGGACATGGCGACACCTCAGGGGTGCTGCGCCGACCTGACCTTTCGCTATAAGCGCGACGGACGCGACCGGACTCCGCCGAAGGCGGGATGAATCTTGTTCCTGAGCGATGTAGACCACTCCAACTGGATGGATTGGTTGAGTCCAAGTCGGGAACCAAGAATCAGTTGATGAAACCAATCGAACGGCTCTTCAGATTCCTCATCTGATTCGCCATCGCGGCGCCGTGGATCTGTTCAGACTTGACGCCAGTGAGGACTAGGAGGACCCGTAGTTCCTCACCGCATTCTTCGTCGACGGTTGCACCCCAGATGATGCGGGCGTATGGATCAATCCTCTCGCGTATTATCTGACTACATCTCTCAGCTTCACCGAGAGTCAGTGATGCGCCTCCAACGACATTCACGAGGGCGCCGCGAGCGGTCGAGACATCGATGTCGAGTAGTGGCGACTCGAGCGCCGCGAGAGTTGCCTGCTCAGCGCGGTCGGCTCCCTTCGCTTCACCGAGTCCTATCATCGCCATACCACCCCCGTTTCGCATCACGCTGCGCAGATCCTCGAAGTCGAGGTTCACTAGTCCCTCCTTGGCAATCAGTTCCGTGACCCCGGCGATAGAACGCATTAGAAGTTCATCGGCGACACGGAAGGCGGCCTTAATCGGCAGATCTCGGACTCCATCAACGGAGAGGAGCCGTTCGTTCGGCAGAACCACCACGGTGTCGCAGACCTCGCGTAGCCTCGCAAGACCCCATTCGGCGTTCTGTCTACGCAGGGCGCCTTCAGACTCGAAGGGATAGGTGACGACCGCGATGGTCAGGGCGCCTGCGGCCTTTGCGAGCCTAGCGACCACATGGGCGCTACCGGTCCCAGTACCTCCGCCGAGTCCGGCGGTGACGAAAGCGAGGTCACAGGTCGCGATCGCCGATGTGAGGGCGCGCTCGGACTCGTAAGCGGCCTGCTCTCCCTTTTCCGGATCGCCACCAGCGCCGCGTCCTCGGGCTGTGCGTCCAATGAGCATCTTATTGGGTACACCTGTCTGAAGCAAGTGCTGTGCATCGGTGTTGACCGCATAGCCGCGAACGATGTCGTCGTCGAGCAGCCCTTCTTGCTGCAATCGCTCGACGGTGTTGCACCCACAGCCCCCGCATCCGTACACGCGAATCCTCGGCTGTAGGGTCTGCAACAGGCTCTCCAACTCGGCATCTCCGGCCTCGGAAGGCGTCGAACCGCTCACCTCCGCCTCTTCCCCCTGCAGTTGCAGGACCCTGTCGATAAGATGGCGCATGGCTCCCAGCGGCTCCGAGGGCGGGATAACGGTTGTGGGGATGCAGGGGCGCGGGATGCCGGTTTTCTCACCCTTCGCACGGGCGCCGTGCAAGCGCACCCGGGTCTGCGCATGTGGGGCGCGCGACACGCGGGAGGATTCAAGCGGGTCTCAGCGGGTCTAGAACCATGCCGCGAGGTCCCTCGGCGTTGCCCCCCCGCCTCGTGGCAGCGATCTTGCTATGCCTTCTGATTGCACCCGTAGCGTCGCTCATCGATCAGGATGGCACATTCCCTATCGGCTTGGAGCCCGGGCGCGAAGACCGCTCGGATGACGGTGATTCGATGTCCAAGCGGTCGTTGAATTTCGACGCCACCACGTCTTCCTCTCCTCCTTCGTCTTGGAGGATGCAAGATGCTCCGGTACCGAATGGCGGTCAGATGCCGACCTCATGGAGGCCCGATCCGACAGGTGCGCTGTGGCAGTTGGATTTCTCACCAGATGGCTCTCGCATTGCGACCGTCGATATTTCCACAGGTCACCTAATCGTCTGGAACGTATCCGACGCCCGGATCCTCCTATGGGCCGATCATGACCGTCCATTGGTCGATGTCGCTTGGCTCTCCGAGGACAGCGTCTTGGTTGCCGATGTCGACACCGAATGGTCGGTATGGCACGTGACCGACGACTATCAACCATGGCCACTCAATGAGACCACAGTGCAACGGGGCAAATGGTCCGGGAACCTTAGCGGCGACCGACCCGGCCACCTGTGGGGAATGGATGTCTCGGATGATCGCTCTCTAGTCGTGTTCTGTGGTGACATCAACGAGCCGAGCATTGGTGGTGAGATCGTCGTGGCTGACGCTGCTCATTTCCGCACTGGCAGCGCCGCGAATTCATCCTCCGTCTTCACGACCTCGATGTCCATCGATTGCGCATTCTCACCCAACGGCTCGATGGTCGCTGCCATCGAACGTCGGTGGGACGATGTCCAGCAGGGGAATCGGGACGTCGTCGTCGGTTGGATGGCTGATGAAATGGATCCGCTCTGGACGAGGAATATAGGAGGCTCGCTTGCCACCGCTTGGGCGATTGACTGGCAACCAGATGGATCTTCGTACACCGTCGCATGGAACCGTCCGAACGAGGGAGTTGTGAGCCACTTTGAGCATCTGGATGGGAGTGTCCGTTGGTATGCTCCGTTCCCCCATGACATGTCGGCGGTCGCTTGGATGCCGACGATGTCTCATGTGATTGTAGGATCTCACGACCCTGGCAGGGCCATTCTGATTGATGGAACCGGTGTGGTCGAGAACGATGTCGGTTGGCATTCGGCTCCATTGGGGGGAATCGGGCAGCCAGCCGATGTTCTCGCCATCGACGTCGATTCGGTGAACAAGCGGTTCGCATCTGCCGGGAGGGACGGAACCATCGAGGTTTGGAGCATCAACGATGGGGAGGCACCCCGCTTCATTCGTAGACTGGGCACCAATCTGGTCCGGGAAATCGACACTCATCCTGACAGAGCGGCAATCGTAACCGCCGAGTCAGGCGGCATCGTCACCGTTTGGGATATCCACAGGAACATCGTCGAGGCCCAATGCCAACATCCCAACTTCGGAGAACCGGTTGACGACATCCCGTATGCAAAGAGCGTCCGATTCGCCAATGATGGCGAGGTCATCGCCGGGTTCTCGGATGGGATCATCATCAGATGCGGGATGGACGGCAAGTCGCGCTGGACCATCGACCTATCCGCCCATGGTGACATCGAGGTCTTCGGCCGGGTCGAACCTCATCCGATGGGGGGCTGGATCGCGGTGTCTTGGGGGGAGGATGCGAATGATACGACCAAGGATGGCGTAGTTGCGATAGTGGACCCCCTGAATGGCACGGTCGCCAAGCGTTGGGACTACACCGATGTGCACTGGACTCTCGCCTTCAGCCGCGAAGGTGGCCGTCTCTCATCGATTGCCCAGAACGGTGCGGTCAGGATGTGGGACAGCAGCGACCCGACTCCACAGACATGGAGCGATCTTGGGTCACCTTACTCGCATGGGAATTACACCGGTGCCAATCTTTGGCATGATTCCATGGAACTGTTGGTCACAGGTGGCTGGGACCGATCGCTGAAGGCATACGATCCCGGTCAAGGATTGGTTCTGTTCAACGCGACCGCTCGCGGCGAGATATTCGCCGTAGAATTCCTCTCCGGAGGTTCGAGGATTGCGGTCGCGAGTGGCGAGGCGGGAACATCCGAGCGCGGCTGGGTCGAGGTGATCGATGCTGCGACCCAGACGACGCTCGACAGCTACGAAGTCGATGCGATTCCACGAGGGCTGGGCGAACTCAACACCGGTGAAGGGCTCGTCGTCGTCAATCACACCGGATCGATGCAGGTCTTGGTGCCGGACCTCGACGGTGATGGGGTCATGGATGGAGAGGACGATTTTCCCGATGACCCAACCCAGTGGTCGGATAGCGACGATGACGGCTATGGAGACGAGGCGGATGGCCTACGTGCGGATGCCTGCCCGGATGCCGCCGGTGATTCGGATGAGGATCGCTACGGATGTCCAGACAGTGATGGAGATGGCTTCTCGGATCCAGACGAGGCGGCAGCTGCACATCCGAACGGCAGCGCCGACGCCTTCCCTGACGATCCTTCCCAGCACAGGGATAGCGATGGCGATGGACACGGTGATGCATACTCGTTCATCCTCGATGAGCAAGGATTGCGGAACGAGAGTGGGGATGCCTTCCCGACCTTAGCGACCCAGTGGCATGACAGAGATGGTGACGGCTGTGGCGATGAGCACTCTTTTGAGATCGACGCAGATGGGTTGCGGGTGAATGAGACAGGCGATGCGTTCCCAACCGATGCGAGCCAGTGCACCGACCTCGATGGAGATGGATATGGAGACTCCTACTCCTTCACTCTGGACTCCGATGGCCTTCGGATCGAGAATGGCGATCTCTTCCCGATAGATCATCTCGCATGGTGGGACCGCGACGGTGATGGCTGCGTCCCTGCATCCGCCACCGGATTACCGTTCGATTTAGCGCCCAACGATGCATCCAGATGTTCTGAACTCCTCTCCTTCTCCCTCCCAACCGACGTATCTATGATTGTCGATCAGAACGGACCTGAATGGAGCGTGCGCATCTCTTGGACCGGTGCAAATGCGCATACCAATGGATTGCGTCTTCTGGTATTGCAGCACGACGGGAGCGGAGTCTTCGGCGATGTTTCATCCGCGCAGTCGAATCAAACGGGCGAGGGGGCTGCAGAAGCCGCCGCCGCCCGCACATCGAGCATGACGATGGTTCAGGATTGGTTGACCTCCGATCCGACCGATCTCACCATCCCGCTCTCGCGGGACGAGGGTGCGACGACGCTGACGCTGGCGCTGCTCGCCGAATCGCATGATGGCCAATTGCTGGAGCGCTGGTGGAACGCGACATGGATTGATGGAGGCAGTGATCGAGAGGATGGTGAAGACTCCGATACAGACACGGATGCTGCTGGGGATCTTGACGGTGGCACCGGAGATTCCGGCTCGGAATCGAGTGAAGGGGGCGTAGGCCTGCAGATTGTAATCGCGATTGTCACAGGTCTGGTGCTGTTCGCAATCGCGGGGATAATCCTCGTTCGTCGACCTGCACGAGTGGAAGTCGAATCCCTAGATGATGCGATGGAGTCGGCCACCGCACTGGCAGCTTTGTCCACAACCGAATTGGCACCGTGTGCGACCTGCGGTGGCGATGCATCCGCTGCGGAACATGCCGGTGCACGTTGGAGCTGGTGTCCGAAATGCCGTTCATGGCTGGAATATCTAGGACCATCTTGAAATCAAATTCTATCCAGTTCCTTTTTCATTTTCTTCTGAATCATCGGTTAGTTGGGGCGTCTCTCTAACATCATCTTCAAAAAGCGTGTCAAAAGAGAGAGGGAGCGGCGAAAGTGATTCCGAATCTTCCAGTGCAGGTGTATCGAAACCGGAACCTCGATACAATAACATCATGTAAAACATGAAAGAACCAGCCGCTAAGAACAATAGCAACATGCAGCCACCAGCTGCGATTGAAAACGGGTCGAACAGAATTTCAGAGTAGATGAGTAAACCCATCAACAAGATGTAAATTGTTGGGCTACCAATCAATATGAGTCTCTTTCTTTGATCAAGTTCCTCTGGAGTTGCCTGAAGACTATCGAGGTCGCTGTTGACCTTGTCAATCAAATCATGATTGACGTTTACCATTCTATCAGAGGCGGATTCTGGAGTCCACAGCTGATTGAGCATTGCCAGCGCATGAGGTATATGTCCCTCCTCAAAAGAGGCTAGATCAGGCCCTTTATCGAATCTAGTCAGCTGGAAAAACTCCTTGAATTTATCCAAATTATCGCCGAATGACAAAGCAGGAATTGGCAATTCAAATTCATCATCGGTTGATTTGTTGATGGTCACTAATTCCCTATAATACACATGCCGCTTGGACTCGTTCACCCCAATCCTGTTCCTCCTTTTCATCTTGATTGATACCAGCATTTCCTCCAATTCGAATTGCTCTTCAACTAGATTTTCGTAACTATTCTTCTTGAGATAATTAACGGTACCATCTCGGATGTGGAACGTATTTTCTATTCTCTTTAATCGAATAAGTTTGAAATGACCGAAAATAGCGGTACTCAATCCTGCAATCACAAGAAATACAGTCAGTACATCCATGATTCTATTTCCTTGGACAATTTCTTCATCAGTTAGGTGGTCTGGGCCTTCGCCACTGTTGAAAACTTCCGATCCTAGATTTTCTCCAAAACCATATACAAAGAAAAGATAAATGGCCAATGAAATAATTATAATTGGTATTGGCGGTTGATTCATATCAGAAGATTTTGGTGGATCCAACTTCAAACTTCGAGACATATAATCAACTCGATTGTGAATATGAATGGTAGTCTATAGTTGGCTTCAATTTCTCGACAGCAGCGGCGAGACGAGCATTCGCTGCTTGCTCACCCGCCTCGATCGAGGCGATCTGCCGTTCGATTTCCTCGGCCGCTTCGGTCATTATCGATCGGACCGAGTCAGAGAGTCCGGAGCCATCCGCTCCGAAGCGGCGAAGAGCGGCTGCTAGACGCGTCGCATCTAGACGCGGACCGTGTTCCCTCGGCTGCAGGACCATAATCCCGTCAAGCCTGTTAACCGGTCCTGCAGATTGAAGCCGCTCGGATAGGTGCTTGGCGAATCCATCGCGGCCGCGCAGCGACCCCTTGCAAGTCTCGTACGCTTCCAGTCGGAGCAGGAACGGCTCGACATCGCTGTTATCCATCTTGATTGCGGCACCAAATCTCGAGGCTGCCTTGCCCGCCTTCCCAAGACCAATCGCTATTCTCCCGGCGAGCACTTCGTCGGCTGCGGCGTACGAATCAGCAGAACTACGCATGTCGTCTTGTCCCTCCTTCGCGGCCCGCTTGGAGTAGCGTGTCCGGCTCTTCCTCAGTTGCTTCGCTGCCGACCATGCAATCGTCCACTTCTCGCGCTCGGCGAGGATACCTGCGTACTCCCGCAAAGCCTGCACCAGCAACCCGTCGCGTGCGAGATCACGCTCCTTGTCGTGCTGAAGGAGCATGGTCAATTCCTGCGCCATGACCTCGGAGATTTCCAATCTCCCTTCTGAGCGATAGCGCCCAATCTGATCAATCACCTGACTAGGATCGGTCATCCCGAACAGAGGCTCACCCGAATCAGCGACTATGGCGGTCAGGCATCAGCAGTTCGGTCACTCACCGCGTCGCTTCGCAGCGCGCCGCTGTACCCCGCGACGTGAATCTTGGTCCGAGTCGTCATCGTCAGAGGACTTCCTTCGACGCCTCGCAGGTCGACTGATCTTCTCACCGAAGAGATCGTCCTCTTCTTCCTCCTCTTCTTCCTCTTCCTCCTCATCTTCGTTCAGAGCTGCGAGATCGGCTCTGACATCATCCGCTGATCCAGCATCGTCGCTGGTGGAGCCCATGAACTCCATCATCCAGTCGTCTTCCTCTGTCATCTCCTCCTCGTCACCGCGGCTGTGTCGCTTCGCTGGATCGCGACCTGCTAGGATTGCTGAGATGATGGCGACGAACAGTAGCAGGATGTTGATTCCACCAACGGTGTATACGAGGAGATAGGTGCCGCTGAAAGGCCCGGCGGGTGCGCATCCATCGGCCCCCACGATTTCCCCGTCCGGGGTATCAGGACATTCGTCCATCGTGTCTGGAATGCCATCGAAATCGAGGTCCTGCGGTTTCAACTCGTCAACTTCCGTCGAACATATTGTCATGCCGGATGAGGTCCTCTGACAGAGGTCGACTTGGAATATCACCGACATCTGCTCTCGATTGCCAGCGAGATCGGTCGCTTCAATTGTGACCAACTGCGCGCCCTTCACCGGCCATGAGGCGGCGGGGTCGCTCCACTCGAAGACCATCGTTCGACCGTCGCCATCCATGGTGGTCAAATCGTTGACGGTGAACCACTCGGTCTTCGTCGTCGGATAGGAGTCGAGCCCCTTCTCAAACTTCAGTCTCACTTCCATGATGCCGACATCATCGACCACGGCGCCGTGAACGCGCACATATTCACCATAGAGGTAGGTGCTCGTGCTGCTCGGCGCGTATAGGGTAATCATCGGCGAGACCGAATCAATTGTCCAGTTCGACAGGAATTCGGTGGCTACGTTACCGACCGAATCGAACAGTGTGTACTCCACATTCAACGGCGTAGTCTCAAGTCCTGAGGGTACGGTCATCCGCAGTCGGTAGGTGTTCTCCTTGTTCTGGACCGGATCAGCGCGAACTGTCGAGATCTGGTCGGTGAAGGCGTAGCCCGCAACCACAGCGCCGGTCTCTGGATCGTAGGAGATGTCCGAGGTCGTGACATTGATGATTGGGTGTTCCGACAGAGTTTCGTCGACGGTGAAAATCATCTCGTATTCGCCTTCGTTCAGAGATTGCACGATGATCGTCTCACCATCCTCGTCCTCGCTCTCGACATGCACCGTCGCAGTCGCGGGTGTAGTGTCTTCACGCACGAGGTAGGCGTTACCAGGAGCAGTTGCAGCGGTGTTCTCGTTGCCCCAGAGGTCTGTGACTGTCAGCGCGTACCAAGCTTCAGAGTCGACATTGTCCTCTAGGTACCGCTGGCGCATCATCGACGGCTCGGTGTTCTCCGGCGCAGCGATCGGGCCGAGCACGACCTCCCACCCGTCGTCAATTGAAATCTGACCGGAAGTGGTGTCGTTCTCCCAAGGTTCACCGGCGTGTCTGTAGAGGGTGTAGGATTCGTCATTCTCGTTGATATTGTTCAACCATTGGAAGAGAATGAACTTGGAATCACCTTGAACATGCAGTGAGGGGGTTGAGAGGAGTGTTGCGCTCGGGGCGAGGGTATCCTCGTCCACCGGTGCGGCGCAGTTCTGCTGGAAGCGGAAGTCCTCGTAGGTGGCGTTGGTGTGATAGCGCGCTTCCGTGGTGACGCAGTAGTAGGACTTCCGTGCGACATTCATCGGAATGGTTGCCGTTGCAGTCTGGACGCCATCGGGAACCGAGTCGATCAAGGTGGCGTCCCGGCTGACGTTGCTGCTAGCAGTGAGTTGGATGCCCTCTGAGAACCAGACATGGTAAATCTCTCCCTCGACACCCAGTTGGTCGGTCCAAGTGATCGTCGTCTGCCCATTGCCGATGTATACGGCCTGAACATCGGTGGGCTCTGCGACCCATGGGCTGAAGGTGTCCTCGCTGATTTGACCGGTGATTGCGGTCGCGGAGATGTTGTTCTCGTGGTTGCCTAGCGCGTCGGATACAGTGACACCGTAGTAGGAGAAGCCAATCGTACCACGTTCTAGTTCGTAGTCGAAGCGCTCATTTCCTTCGACGGAGGTGCCGATAGCCACCACATCCGGGTGGCTGGTGTTGTCGAATGGAGCGCCGGAGCGCCAGATGTGGTAGGTCTCGCCGCTCTCGCCGGCGATATCGTCCCAGAACACGGATGTGACGCCGGTCCCTTCCTCCGCCGTCGGTGTGAACTGGGCTGAGATGGTGGTCACGTTGCCTGGTGGAACATTGTCCTCATGGATTGGCACTTCCAGCGTGTTGGACTCGATGAATCGAAGATCCTCGTACATGTCGCTCTGCAACTGATAGGTTACCGAGTAGTACGAGTCGCCGTCGGTCTCCTCCGCAACCGGATGCTCGTAGTAGGTGGTGCTAGGAGGCAGCATCGTGAGGAGTTCCGCACCCAACATAGGCCAGATGGACCGGTTCGCCTTGTTTTCATGCTTGTAGACTTTGATCGCATAGCCGTTATCCGGTATGCTGCCCGGCAAAATCGTGTTCAGGTTAACCCAAGTCAGTTCACTCATCCCTCTCGCGACATCGTATTCCCCACTCAACAGGAATGGGGCGGTTATGGCGTGGGTGCTCTCGATTATGGGGTCATAGACATTCGACACGCTGCGTTCGAAGTGGTGTATTCTGGTGACATTGAGCCAGTTACCCTCACTGCAACCCGTGCATTCCGTGCTTATTCCGTAGAAGAAGGAGCCGTTGACGCTTGGTGGCAGGGCATAGGTGTACTCGTGTTGC
Source organism: uncultured Candidatus Poseidoniales archaeon (assembly GCA_964585295.1). Lineage (GTDB taxonomy): Archaea > Thermoplasmatota > Poseidoniia > Poseidoniales > Thalassarchaeaceae > CAUZSY01. The sequence continues at coordinate 12,096 of CAZPCY010000015.1, forward strand.
AGGCCCTGACAACCGACCAATGTCGTCGTGCAGGCAGGGACCGTAGCGATTGGAATCAGACTCTCGTTCTCGACCACGGAGGCATTAATCTCAGAGTCATGTCGATAAATCGAGTATTCAGCGGTCTGGAGGTCCTGCAATTGAGCGATGTTGCTCGTTCCAACATTGCGCCACATAATCCTCGTCTGCTCGTATTGATTGTCGAATACGACGAGTATGTCATGGGCTTGAAGATCGGCGGTGTCACCGTGATCGCCAATGGTCCAATGACCATCCGCGGCGACTTGTTCTGACAGTGGCAGCAAGGGTGCGAACAGGAGCAGTATGAGCACCATTCCAAATCGATGTCTTCTGAACACCGAAGGTCATCCCCATCGCGGGGTGCCCAGCATCCCGCAATGAACTTGACGCCGAGTCTTTGAGGAGCATTTCACTTCGTGCGGGCGCACCGAGCACGCGAGCCCCCGATGCATACAGTTCCACTGTGGTAGCCGATTTTGCGCTATTTCAATGTCATCTGATGGCTCGTAATGGTCGCATATGTACATCATCCAAGCACGAACCACGCCGCATTCAGGCTTAACGAACGATAGCGTTGCCGAAAGAGTCACCATCAGTGGGCGGACGTCGGCAACGCGATGGACGACGAGCGGCAGGTCAGCATCTGGCCCAATGTCGTCACCCTGAGTCGATTGGCACTTGCTCCATTTCTGGTCCTAATGCTCGCCTGCTACGCTACCGGTCACGATGTCGCAGCGGCGGTGTGGTGGCTCGCGGCGACGGTGTTTGGAATTGGGATGGCGACCGATGCGCTCGATGGCTATCTCGCTCGTAGACTAGACAGCGTCACTAGGTTCGGTCGCATGATCGATCCACTCGTCGACAAGGTGCTGACTCAGTCGGCGTTCGTGATGCTCGCAGCGCTACCAGAGACGAGTGCAACGGTGCCCGCATGGGCGGTTGCCCTAATCCTCGCGCGCGAGGTCCTGATTACCGGTCTGCGCGGCTGGGCGGAAGCCGAGGGCCTCGACTTCTCCGCATCGCCGTTCGGTAAGGCGAAGACCGCCTCACAGACAGTAGCGATACTTGCAGCGTTCGTCGTCCCGGCCTTAGCCGCTTCCGCACCCGCTGCTTCTGCAACGGTCGCCTTCGGTCTAGTGATGCTCGCCCTTGCCCTGACTCTGGGATCCGGCATCGACTACTGCATCCGCCTGCGTCGCGCCTTGACGGATGCTCGGTGATTCTACTCTGATTCGCGACGAATCCTCCGATACGGTAACTCAACGCTCACCTCTGACCAGCCGGAAGGGTCATTGCAGCCACGATTCCTCTCGGGAATCGCCACCAGTCTACGGCGGCGATGATTTGAGGCGAGGTTCGGTGGCCGAAACAGTCGATTGGCGGACGTCCGTTGGCGATTCACGCTTCGTCTCGATTGTAGGTGGAGCGCTGTTAGGCGCTGCCATCACCCGGATTGCATCCTTGCTGCTGCCGCTCTCAATCGGGCCGTTCATGTTGCATCTCTCGTTGCTGGCGATGATTGCGCTGTGCGCAATTGCGATCGAGATTCTAGCTGGAGGCGACGATCTCCTCGACCGTCGAGGACTTGTCGCATTCGGTGCCTGCAGCGGGGTAATCCTAGACGAGACGCTGTGGCTAATCGTCAGGAATCCTCCCTTGCTGCCGAATTCGCCGCCGCAGGTAGGATACTGGTCCATGCCCTCGATTATCGCCTCCTCTGCGGGGCTCCTCGCTTTGGCAGCGGGCACCTTCGCCGCCTCCCGAGCGGGCCGCAAGCGCGAGGCGATGCCACCACTGGAGCGCAAGCACCACATCATCGCGGGAGCGGTCTTGATTGGCGGCTTGGTGTTCTTCCATGTCAGTCAGGCGATGCTTCGTCACGATGTCCCGAACGCGGAGCGCTCGCTACTGATTCAAGGATATGAGATCCATCATCTGGTTGAGGGACAGTACCTGTTGATGGCCGCAGTGGTCTCTATGGTGTTCATCGGTGGAAGTGTCTGGGCGTGGCGATTGTCGTTTGCAGCGGTATTGGTCGGCGCTCTGTTCGTCGCCGATGAGATTCTCTACTACCAATTGGCCGATGTCTCGGACGACGCGTACTTTGAGGCGATTACCATCGTCAGTGGTGGTGTCGTCAGCGCCGCCCTGCTCGTGCAATTAATCATCAGGTCGATGACCGTGCGCGAAGGAGGTGGCGCCGATGTGGAAGGGTGACGGAGATGACGCCGGGGATCTACCGTCTCCAGCCGCGATGCCACCACCTCCTCCCCCCCCCCGGGGCCCCTCTGCCATCTCCCCCAAATGCTGCCCTACCACCACCACCTTCACTCCCAGCACCTCCAGGGCCACCTCCGCCCCCGATGCAGAGCCCACCAATTCCACCCCCACCTTTGCCACCACCAGTTGCCACCACCCTTCCGCCTCCACCGGTGGGTGGACCACCGCCGCCGGAATCGCCGCTACCTCCTCCCGAGACTATGGGCCTTCAGGCTGAGGGTGACCTCTTCTCCGATCTGGAGGCGGCGGCGAGCGAATTAGACTCTACCGAAGAACCCGAGATTGCGGCGCCTCCGACCGAAGAAGCCCCCAATGTTCCTAGCGATGGCTGGACCGATGTCGCACCATCGGAAGCAGCATCCGAACAGATCGAGCCGGCGATGACATCGCCAACCGTCGATGGCGTCCCGCAGAATCAACCTGCAGTCGCTCCAGCTCCTATCCAACCAGAACCAGTCGCCGCTCCAACCGATGCCTCAGCGATGAGCACTCCATACCCCATCCAGCCAGAGATGGCGGCAGCCCCCGCGCACGGGGGCGAACCCCTACCCGTACTAGTCCCGACGGGTCAAGCAGCTGTCGGGATGGCACCGGAGTCTCTAATGGTGGAGCAGAATCCACCGCGCGCATCCTTCCACCCGAGGAACCTGCGCGGTCTCCTCTCAATCAATGGCATCACGATGACGGAGCGTATGGCTCAGGTCGGTCTGAATCCACTCGGATTGACCTTGGCTATCTACACCACATGGTACCTCGTCGTCACAATTGCCGCTGCGATTTCCGATGCTGATGGAACAGCATGGTTCGGCCGCTCCTGTGGAGTCTGGATTGCCGCTGAGTGCGGCGATCCTTGGCTTGAGTGGTGGACTCAGAAGAGAATCTGGGCCGAAATCATCTGGTGTACACCGTGGATTGGCATGGTGATTCTCAATCCGAAGGTAAGGGAGAAGGCGAGAGGAATCGTCGACCAGTTGTCAATCTCATCTGAAGAGAGGGAAGCCGCATTGCAAATGAGTCCTTCCGTGAAGGTGCGCAAGGCGGTATTCTGGCTCTATCTGGCCGTATTCCTGACTTGGGGGACGTTCACCCACTTCGACGTTCGTTCGTTCGGTCTGATGGGAGTCTTGGTGCTTTGGCCCGTCTATGCCCTGCAAGCAGTTCTGCTGGCTGACACCTTCTCCCTGTTTGCAGGTATCATGCCTCTGATCAAGCATCGCGAGAACATCAACATCGTGCCGTTCCATCCCGGAGGGGCCGCCGGCATCGATTCGATTACCCAGATTCTGCAGATGTTCGCCGGCGTTCCGGTCTACTTCGCGATGATGATGATCATCAGATCCTACCTCTTCCTAATCTTAGGTGAAGGTGGTGGCGGAGAGGAGGATGCATTCCGGGCGATGGGTGAGGTAATCGTAGCGGTAGCATTCCTGCTCCTCGCCGTCGCTCTATCGATGGGACCTCTGTTGCTGATTTCCGGCTCCGTCAAGAGACGTAAGCAGAATCTCATCGGCGAATTGGCCGAGAGGTGCGGCTTCTCTTCCCTCAACATCGATGCGATGCTGAACGCTGAGATGGATGATCGAAAGGTAGCCGACATGCTGCTGATGGAGCGAATCCAAGCGATTCGCCCGATTGACATCAATTCGATCACGATCATCTTCAAGAAAATCGCAATACCAGCCATGCTGGCTCTTATTCGCCCTCTGATGGGAATAGTCTGACTAGCTGAGAGGCGACGACCGAGAATCCGAGCGTTGTTTGGAGCGGGGGCCTCGCGTTGGCTCAGTCATTCGCTCTGTCGCGCAATCCAATCGATGGCATCGGATGACACCATTGCGGGGGTGCCGGAATTGACCCATGCGGATAGATGATTGAAGCAGGCTTCGATGGTCGCTGACGTGGCATCAATCTCCAGTACCGGCCTCGAATCGTAGCCGCCTCCGATTCCATCCGACCAAGCGCCTCCCATCAGTTCCCATTCGACATTCGCTTCGACCTTCCAATCCGGATAACCACGCTCGCTCAGACGGCGGCTGAGGACCAATGGATCGCAGCGGAGCACGCAGATTGCATCGGTAGGCAACAGATGCGCCATGTGTCCATCGATGAGAGTAGGTGGATTTTCCCCTAGAACACCCCGCGTCCAATCCTCAGACAGCACTTCAGCCAGCGCATCGACATCGATTGGACGAGCGCCATCCTCAGAATCGGTCGATCCAGCGAGACCGCGTTCCTCAGCCAGATCAAGCAGTGATTCGACAAGCCAACCGGCTCGAATCGCGGCATCGCACAGAGATGTCTTTCCGACCCCCGGCGCACCGGTGACCGCTATCCGCATCCTCAGCCTCCCTCATGCCAAGCGCTGCGTCGGCGCGCTTCAACCAATCCCCATGAGCGCAACGTTGACCCTCCGTCCTGACCTCAGGGGTGACATGACGGAGAGCGATGAGAGTGAGGATGCGAACGGAGCATATTCCGGAGAGGACGCAGCCGACTCACAGGAGAGTGGCGATTCGATTACTTCGGGAGTCGGCGGACCAGCAGATTGGGATGGCCTGACGGGTTCGTTCGACCCTCGCCAACACAAACTGAATTGGATGCTGCTGCTGGTGCCACTCGCAGCCTTCGCTTCGGTGGGTCTGCACGACGCCACACTCGCCTTCGTGCTCTCCCTTGCCGCGATTATGCCACTCGCCTCCTTGATGGGTAGAGCGACCGAAGAGATTGCGTTGCGGACTAGTCAGACGATTGGCGGCCTGCTGAACGCGACATTCGGCAACTCGGCCGAGATTATCATCGCGCTGATGGCGGTTTACGCAGCCTCCGAGGGCTTGGCACTCGGGACCGTAGAAGGGCAGCATACCGCCGACACGATGGTCCACCTAGTGCAGGCGAGCCTCATCGGAAGCATCCTCGGGAATCTGCTGCTGGTGCTTGGTCTCGCCTTCGTCTGGGGAGGATTGAGGCATCGCGTCCAGAGCTTCAGTCCTGACGCGGTCGGAGCCAACAGCTCACTTCTGCTGCTAGCGGTGATTGCACTCATCGTCCCGACTACCTTCGCGATGACGACATCTGGGGATGCGGCGACAACTGGGGTGCTGAATCTGTCACGTCTCGTAGCCTTCGTGCTGCTTGGATTGTACGCCCTCTTCCTGCTCTTCCAGCTGAAGACGCATCATGACTTGTTCTCAAGCGAGGGCCACCACCACGGCGAGGAGCCGAAGATGGGTATGCGTGCGGCGATGGCGCTACTGGTGATTTCGACTCTCGGCGTCATCTGGATGGCTGAGATCCTGGTCCATTCCGTCGAATCGGCGGCGGAATCGATTGGTCTGCCACATCTGTTCATCGGCGTCATACTGCTGCCCTTCTTTGGCAATGCGGCGGAGCATTTCGCCGCCGTGAGCGTCGCCGGTCGCAACAAGATGGACCTCTCGTTCACTATCGCCGTCGGATCATCGACCCAGATTGCCGTCTTCGTTGCACCTCTAGTGGTGCTCGCATCGTGGGCGCTGGGCGTGCCCATGACGTTTGAGTTCGGATTGTTTGAGACGGTGGTCACCTTCATCGCGGTCTTAATCGCCAATTCGATCGCATCCGACGGCAAGTCAAATTGGCTTGAGGGTGCGATGTTGCTCGGCACCTACGCCATCCTCGCGATTGCGTTCTTTTTCCATCCCTGATGCGAGGATTCCCATTGGCTTCCCAAGTTCCTATGCGCGGCGAGCCCAGCACGGACGCTCAATCAGCGGCCAGTCTTCCAGCGTGATAGTCATCGATTGCTTGCCTGATCTCAGCTTGCGTGTTCATCACGAATGGGCCATGCCGAGCAATCGGCTCGTCGATCGATGGCCCGGCAAGAAGCAGAACCTCGGCCGCCACTTCCGCCTCATCGGGCACAGCGATGCGGATACCGTCACCCTCAGTCAGCAGACCCAACTGCCCATCCAGCAATGGTTCTGTGCCGTCTTCGGGTCCCAGTTCGATGGAGCCATCGAAGCAGTATATCATCGCGTTGAGTTCTGATGCAATCGGCTGTAAGATCGATCCACCCGGAAAGATGGTCAAATGGAGCAGTGTGACCGGGATTACCGTGTCGATGACGGCGGATTCCCCGAGGCAGGTGCCGGCAATCACCCGGGCTCTCACCATTCCATCTTTGTCCGAGGAGTTTGGAATCTCGGTGGAAGGTATGTCCTGATAGCGCGGCGGTCTCATCTTCTCCTTAGCGGGCAGGTTAACCCAGATTTGGAAGCCGTGCATCCTCCCTCCGTCGCGCTTGAAGTCGGGATGGGGTAATTCCTCGTGGATGACCCCTCGACCCGCCGTCATCCACTGAACATCGCCGGGTCCCAGATCACCGCTGTGACCGGCGCTGTCTCCGTGCCTCATACGACCCTGCAGGAGGTAGGTGACCGTCTCGAAGCCACGATGTGGATGCGCAGGAGCACCGATGGCATGACCGGGTGGCCAATCGACCGGACCCATCTCGTCCAGCAGTAGGAAGGGGCTCATCTCAGAACCAATGGCGGCGGGTCTTCGGACCGGGAATCCACCTCCTTCTAGGAGTCGATGCGTGGGAATAGTCGCGCGCAGCCGTCTGTTCAGGAGAATCACCTCAGATGTGTGAATAGTATGCTTGCGAGCAGCGTTCCAGTTCCTCGCACGCCGCAGCCTCGTCGATCGAGATTGTCTTACCATCGCGTCGAAGAGCCTGTCCATCGACGAAGACGTCGAGGCAATGAGCGTTCGAATACAGTAGATTACTGAGCAGCCTCCGCCCATCGCGACCATGCGGGCGCATCCTGATGTCATCGCTGCACCAAGTCACCCAGTCTCGACTCCCCTTGGTCGCAAGCGTCCACGCATCAAGGGGTGGGAGGATGGTCGCGTCCCAGTGTTCGTGCCGCTGGATTAGGCTCGCCGCCTTCGCCTCGGCGCGCATGTCGAGTGAATTGTTGCTGGCCGCGCCGTCGGTTCCGAGTCGCACATCGACTCCTGCCTCCCGCATAGCCGGATACGACATCGTCCCACCGGTCGCCAACTTCTGGTTGCTGATTGGGCAGTGGACGGCGTGTGTCTCGCGCTCGGCTAGGATCCTCATCTCCCGTTTTGTGACCCAACCGCAATGCGCGCACACGGTTCCGGGCTGGAAATAGTCGATCGAATCGAGATATTCAATTGGGTACATGCCGGTCCGTTCGTGGCATTCCGCCACTTCCGATCTCGTCTCCGAGGTGTGGATGTGCAACCTCGCACCGGTCCGCTCCGCAAGGTCACTCGCCCGCATCAGCACCTCTTCACTGCATGTGTAGACGGCGTGGGTGGCGATTCCATACTCGACTCTACCTCCACCTATTGGTCCCTCCTCGATCAGCGAAGTCAGTTCGGTGATCACTCGTCCGGAGTCCTCCTCGTCATCCTCGGAGGGCGGCCAATCAGTCGTAGGACCGCAAACAATCGCCCTCAGACCAGCGTCGGCCAGAGCAGGCCCTATCGCTCCAGGCATGTGATACATGTCGCAAGCGAATGTCGTGCCTGTCCGCAGCAACTCGCACGCCGCCGCCCGAGCGCCTACGGTGACGAATTCCGGAGTGACATAGCGCTCGGTGGGGAAGATGCTCTCCTTCAGCCAACGCATCAGAGTCAGGCCCTCCCCCATCGACCGGTTCAGGACCATGGGAAGGTGGGTGTGCCAATTCTGGAAAGAGCGGGTGACAATCCGCCCAGAGGCATCGATCGTCTCCGCGACGTCCTCATCTCCAGCGGAGGTCGCCCAGCCACCCTCGGGGAACAGCAGGATATCGCCTTCGTGGACTTTCCCCTCCTCGTCAATCAAGCGGGCATCTGTGAGTCGAAATATTCCCTTGGAATCGTCTGCCAAGACCTCACCGCCACGCCCTACGAAACGCTCGCACCAGCATCATCAATCAGTGATTGGAGGGAGGAGGCGGCAGGAAGGGGATAATCAGATTGGCCAACGACTCCACATTCCGGGTCTGGATCCAGATGGTGCCCTGACCGCTGAACACCATGACGAGCCCCTCGCCTCCGAACATCAGCGACTTCATGCCACCGACCTTGTTGATCTGGTACTGTAGTCCCATTTCGTATGCGACCAGATGACCAGTATCGACGGTCACCATCTGACCCGCTTGCACTGGTATCTCCTTCATTGCTCCGTACGAGTTGTAGTAGATACGGCCGGGACCGCCTTCCGCGTAGGCGCGGATGAAGAACAGCGACTCACCACTGAAGAATCCCTTGAATCCCTCAAATTTCGTGTCGGTCTGCACATTGGTCGTGCTCGCGAGGAACGAACCACTCTGGATGAACAGTTCCTCGCCCGGCTGTAGATCGAACCAAGAGACATCACCGGGTGCGCCTGGGGCAAGGGAAATCCAGCCACCCTGAGGGCCAGCCGTGAAAGTGTTTAGGAAGAACGATTCACCGCCGAGCAGCGCCTTCTTCAGACCACCGAAGAGACCACCAGATGAACGGGTTTCCATCTGCAATCCAGCCATTGCGCACATGCCTCCCGGCTCGACGTTGATCTGCTCCCCTGGTTCCAATGAGACCGTTACCAGCGTGTAGGACGGCCCGTACTCGATGTGTTCCTGCATGGCTCGACGAAACCGCTCATCAGTCATAGCAACTGTGCATTGAATTCCTCGTATTCGAGGCCAGACCGATGAGAATGGAAGGAACTACGGGAATCACCCAGAATCAAATCTGGGCCTCAGATGCCATCAATCCATGTATTTTCCTCAATCATCATAATGGCGATGGAACCAATAAGCATGTCTGGGAGGCCATTCTATGCGGAGGAAGAATCATTTCATCGATGGTTCGGTTCTACTGGTCCTGCTGTTCCTCCTCAGCTTAGCTTCTGTGGCAGGAAGCGAGCCAAGGGATGTGGTCGTTCCTCAGTTCGGGACCGCATTTGAAGAAGTGGTCATCGCAGACTCCTCTGATTTATTGTCCTCACCGGTGGACCTTGAGTTCCATCCTAGCCGGTCGAACGAGCTTTGGATAGCCAACAAAGCCACTGACAGCATCACCATCATACACGATACGAGTTTCGAGAATCAGACATCCGAGCGCAGGATTGATTCTCATCGAAATCATTTCTTAGAAGAGGTAAGCGCAATCGCATTCGGAGATTATCACCCCGAATTCGATTACACATGGGGCTCCGCTCAAGAGACGAGGAACACCTACTGTGGTCAAGCTTCAGCGAATAATTTCATGGGACCGACACTATGGCCTTCGTCCCTTTCTCACTTCACTGTTGAGCACCAGAATGACCAGTACCTTGGAAGCCATATCGACATGAACCATGAGTCACCGAATGGCATGGGAATCGCACACGATTCTGGCAACGTGTACTGGTACAATGATGGCTATTATGGCGAACTGGTATACTACGATTTTCAAGAGGATCATGATACTGGAATGGATGATCACTCCGATGGGATTGTACGTCGTTACAGCGACATCTCACTCTCTCGTGCAGCAGGTATCCCCGGCCACATGATTCTCGATGATGCATCAGGAATTCTCTACATCGCTGATGCAGGGGCGAATCGAATCATATGGGTGAACACCGATGATTCCACTTACAATGTTCAGAACATCATGGGTGATTCTTCTCGTTTGGAACCATTGGCAGAATACTCTAGAATCACCGGCATTGAATGGGGGGTACTAGCTTCAGGGTTGAGCCTACCATCCGGCATCGCTCTGGATTCGGGACGATTGTTCGTGTCTCTCAATGGGAATGGCCAAATCATCTCGTATGATCTCTCATTGAACGGCCGCAGCGCCACGGAGATTGACTCCATACAGACATCGGCGAACTCGATTATGGGACTGGAGATAGGCCCGGAAGGTCACCTCTACTATGTCGACAATGGAAGGAATCAGGTTGTTCGCATCGATCCAGTCTCGGATGTCGATGAGGACGGCGTTTCCGATGATGTTGACAATTGCCCCACCCATGCCAATCCTAGGCAGGATGATCTAGATGTGGACGGTTTGGGCGACATTTGCGATTCCGATGACGATGGTGACGGTGTGGCCGACAATATCGATCGCTGTCCAATGACCGAGCTTGAATGGACTTCGACGCCGGCCACGGACTATGATGGAGATGGATGTGAGGATGTTTCCGAGGACGGAGATGACGATGATGACGGGGTTGTCGACAATTACGATTCTTGCGGTAAAGGTGTGCTGAATTGGACGAGCGACTCCGGTACGGATTACGATGGCGATGGCTGCGCTGATTCAAGCGAGGATGATGACGACGATGCTGACTTAATCTGTGATATCGGAGATGGCGGACGTGGTTGCATCGGTGGTTCACCTGGCGTCGATCGCTGTCCATTCAGCCGCGCAGGGTTCCGTTCAACCACAATCGTAGATCAAGACCAAGATGGCTGCGAAGATGAGACGGAGGACCTAGACGATGACGACGACGGGGTGCCCGATACATCCGATGCATGCCCCAAGATCGAAGGTATGGCGACTGAGGGATCAATGATTGGATGCGTCGACGCTGATCTCGACGGCTGGGCCAATGTCGAGGATGTCTACCCGGTGAACAGCACTCAGTGGGCGGACAGCGATGGAGATCTGTACGGAGACAATTTAACCGGGACCGAGGGCGACTCTTGCCCAACGAGATTTGGGAACTCCAGCACTGACCGTTTTGGCTGCTACGACTCAGATGGCGATGGCAGGTCAGATCCTGATGGAGGTTGGACTACAGCGGATGGCGCCGACGCTTTCCGTAATGATGCGACTCAATGGGCCGACCGCGACGGAGACGAATACGGCGACAACTATTGGGGCGAGCAGGCGGACGCCTGCCCTGACACATCTGGCACCTCAAGGTTCGATCGGTTGGGCTGCCTAGACTCCGATGGCGACGGCTGGTCCGACGCACGAGACGCCTTCGATGAGGATTGGACCCAATGGAATGACTCGGATGGTGACGAATACGGTGATTCACCTACCGGTGTAAATCCCGATGCCTGTCCGGATGTACCAGGTTTATCCAGCCGAGATCGGTTCGGCTGTCCTGACCGTGATGAGGATGGCTGGTCTAATGCTGGAGACTCACATCCGGACGATGCGCGCTTTTGGTCGGATGGCGATGGCGATGGCTACGCCGATCAGAAGGGTACGAATCTCTCCGATGACTGTCCACTGGAGGCTGGCAATTCCACTATTGATCTACTCGGCTGTCTAGACAGGGACGGCGACGGAGTCTCCGATGAAGGAGACTTCTATCCACTGGATGCCCGTTTGAGTGTCGAGCAGCCGGCCTCCAAGACTCCGTTTTTCATCGGAGGGATATTGTTCGTCATCATCCTATCTTCACTCCTAGGCCTGCTGGCGATCCGGTCTAACAGCGACGAGGATAGAACACCACCGCCCGCAGAAGCACCCTCGATAGGAGACACCCCAGCACCAATCGCGACACCTCTGAATGCTCCAGCAGCAGATGCCTTCATCGATCCGTACGCCCAGCAACTAATCGAACAGGGATATGCTCCAGAGGTCGCCATGGAGACCGCTGCTCAGTACCGCGCCCACGCAGCGAGCCATGTGCCCGGCCCAACGTTTGCACCAGCTCCCCCCGCCGATCAATTGCCTCCACTTGGAGAAACTCCGTCCCCCACTGCATCCAGAGAGTCTAGTCATGTCATGGATTACACCGGCTTGCCGCCTAATGGTGCCTATTCTAACGATTCGAGCGGCGCCACAATTTACACCACTACTGATGGTACTTCATGGAAAATGAACGACGACCAGTCTTTCGATCGCATCTCTTGAACTTCATTAGCCGATAAGGTTGCACCAATATCTCTGAATCCTAGATCATATTCGGCTGCGATTCCATCAACGACGACTCGGAATGAACGGGATGATCTTCTGCGCGAGGCTCTGCACGTTGCGCGTCTGGATCCAGACTTTTCCTTGACCACTGAAGTTCATCACCAGTCCTTCTCCACCGAAGATCAGCGACTTCATGCCGCCGACTTTGTTGATCTGGTACTGTAATCCATCTTCGAAGGCGACAACATGACCGGTGTCGACGGTGACGACCTGTCCTGGCTGCACGGGAACCTCCTTGATGGCGCCGAACGAGTTGTAGTAGACTCGACCTGGACCCGCTTCGGTGAAGGCTCGGATGAAGAAGAGAGACTCACCAGAGAATAATCCCTTGAAGCCCTGGAACTTGGTGTCTGTCTGGACATTAACAGTGCTGGCGAGGTAGGACCCACTCTGGATGAAGATTTGGCGACCGGGCTGCAGATCGGCCCATTGGATGTCGCCCGGACTACCGGGGGCGAGGCTGATCCAGCCGCCCTGCGGGCCTGCAGTGAACGTGTTGAGGAAGAACGACTCACCGCCGAGGACCGCTTTCTTCAGACCCTTCAGCAGACCGCCGCCGGACTTTGTCTGCATTTCGCAGCCAGCCATAGAGACCATCGCTCCCGGTTCGGCGTTGATCTGCTCGTTCGGGTCCATCGCCAATGTGAGAAGGGTGTAGGCCGGGTTGAATTCAAGGTGTTCTTGCATGAATCTTCCACACAGGACTTCAGGTTTAGTCATTCCACTATCGCGTACCGAAGGCTAGGTAGAGGGAAAATCAACCCCGCTCACCACTCGTTAAGCCGCTCAAATGGCGCCGGTCCTACCGGATGCCCATTCACTTTCTCAAGGGAACTCAAGGATGCGCGCAGATTGATGGAGGGCGGCGGTCGCCGCAGCGATGATGTCGAGCGACGACCCATACCGGGCGCTCGGCGTATCGCCCGATGCCACCGATGCGGAGATCAAGCGGGCTTACCGGCGCTTGGCACGCCAGCACCATCCCGACAGGAATCCAGGAGATGCGGCTGCGGAGGAGCGATTCAAGGCGATTCAAGCGGCACAAGAGGCAATCGGCACACCAGAGTCACGGCGCGAACACGATGAGCAGAAGCAGATGCACGAGATGTTCGGAGGAATCGGTGGAGATGGGATTCGCTTCGACTTCGGAGGTGGAGGCGGCCTTGAGGACTTGGTGCGACAGATGATGGGTGGCGGCGATTCGTTCCGAGGTGCCGGTGGGGGCACCATCTTTGATCGGCATGGAAGGCCCAAGTCAACATCGGGATTTGGACCGATGGGAGGAGCTAGTGGGCATGGCCGAGGTGCGGCTGGACCCACTGATGCCACGGACCAGACGCGTGGGAGGGACCTGCAACTACCCCTGGACATCGATTTGGAGATGGCATCGGTAGGAGGAGATGTGCCGTTCCGCCTCAGCCGTCTCAGGAGATGCCGGTCGTGTGAAGGGAGCGTCTTCGGCACTGGCCGTCGCTGCGCATCCTGCGATGGTTTGGGCGTCGAGCGAAGGTCGAGCAGCGTCACCGTACGAATCCCCGCTCGTGTTGAACATGGGCATCTGCTCAGGCTGCGAAAGTTGGGCGACGAACACCCGGTCGGGAAATCCGGCGACCTCACTCTAGAGGTGCGGATCGACGCCGGAGAGGGGAGGCGTTGGGAGGATGGACGCTTGGTGCAGACCGTCGAGATCCCCTACTCGACGCTGCTGCTCGGAGGAAGGGTGCGGATCGTCACTCCGAAGGGAGTCACGGTCGATTTGGAGATTGGTGAGGGGAGCCGAATTGGTGACCGAAGGAGGCTTGGTGGGCAAGGCGTTGATGGAGGGCCACTGGATGTGGAATTCACCCTCTCTGAGCCAGATGAGATCAGCGACGAACAGCGCTCGGCGATTGAGGGTTTGCGCGATAGTGGTCTTTGACTCCGAGCCATCATCCGAAGATGTCGAATCGAGCGACTCAGCCAAGGCGCAGACATGGACGCGAACGAGCGTTCATGAGGGGGTGATTCATGGCTTGCTTCGAATATGCGGGATTTCGATCGCGTCGCCCGCATACTCGTGCCGCACCGACGAAAGGCGCACGCTGTAATCGCCCTCTTCTCAATCTTCATGCTGGTCGGCCTTCCGGTGAGCCTCACCCCTGCCGACATCGAGGCGTACAACATTGAGTCTCCCGAGTTGGAAGCGTGGCAGGTGATCGACGACGAGTTCAGCGGCGGCGGGCTCATGGTCGGGTACATCATCGCTCTTCGAGACGCCTCATCTATTCCGAAGACCGCTACACCAGCCGCGGTCGCGGATATCGCCCCATACCCTGGTGAGGGAGTAGGCGTAACCTCACCCATTGGCGGGATTCTGAATCTCACCGTTCTCCGCGAGATCGATCGTAAGACCGCCCTGCTGCAGGCTCATCCCTCCGCCGATGATTTCGCCCCCATAGTGAGCGACACGACCGGTGACACGGTCGATGGAGTGCTATCAATCACCGAGACGTTCCGTTCCTTCATGTCGAACGAATCGCGCCTTACCTCACCGCGCCTCGGACCTGGTATGATCCCTGTGCCTCCGCCGACCGATTGGACCGATTGCGGCTCCCTCTCGTGCCTCTCGTTCGACGACCCCGATGTCACCCAAGCGCACATTGACCTCGCCGCTCACCGGATGGCGAACAATTCGAACGGCGCCTTCCTCCGCTGGATTGCCAACGACCGGGCTTTTGTCTCCGATCCAACCTCACCAGTCATCGGACCGATTGGTGGGACTCTTCGCGTAGATGGGGGTTGGGAGGGCGCGATTTGGGGGGCGGGGCGATGGTCAGCCTCCGCTTCATGGCTGCTGGTGAACTTCGACCGTGATGCGATGGAGGAGAGCGGCTGGACCTTCCAGTGGGCCGACGCCGCTTCCGATTCGGGCTATGTCAGAGAAGGGACCGGCTTCGTTGTCGATCCACCGGACCTCACCCCCGTGGTGTGCGGTGAGCGCGTGGAGTCAGGGGAGGGGCCGTGCTCAATCGAGTGGCTATACCTTTGGATGGAGAGGGAGATGAGGAATGAGGACCAGTTCACGGCGACCGTCCTTATCGGCGAGAGTCCCAATGTCGAGGTAAATCGAGAATTGTACAGCAGCCTTTGGCTGATTGGGCTGATGGGTGTCGCCATCGTCGTTCTTCTTTACGCGAGCCTCCGGCGCTGGTCCGATGTCGCGATCGTTGGGGTTGGACTGGTCGGTGCCCTCGCGTGGATGCAAGGGCTGATCGGTTGGGGGATTATCATCGGAGATGGCCTTGGAATCAGGATCATCGAGCGCTCGCAGTTCTCCAACCTGCTGCCTATACTGATTCTCGCCTTGGGAATCGACGACAGCCTTCACGCATTGCATCGGTACAAGGAGGAGAGGCGTGCAGGTCGCTCGCCAGAGAAATCCGCTCACATTTCTGTCTCCAAGGTTGGCCGGGCGATTATGCTCACCTCTCTGACCACGATATCCGCCTTCATGGCAAATCTCGTAAGTGGTATCCCAGCGTTGCGCTCGTTCGGAATCGAGGCGGCGCTCGGAGTAGGTTCGGCCTTCGTCCTGACCGGTATCTGGGTGCCACTCTTACGGCTCGACTTCGATGCAGCTCTTGAGCGACGCGGAAAGTTACCCGAGCCAAGAGCAGACGAGCTCAACCTAGTTCCAGCTTCGTGGCTCGCAGCGACAACCAGAACATCGGGGGCCTTCTCGCCGGTGGTTTTGGTGCTGGCGTTGATCGTCAGTGCCATCGCAACCCCTGCCATGCTGTCGTTGAAGGGCGACTTCCGTATCGAGGACTTCCTAGACGAAGATTCGGACACCGTTCTCGGAGTGAACCTCGTCAACGAACGTTTCAGCAGCGAAGGCGAGATCGCACACATCCTGCTGGAGGGCGACATCGCGAATCCGAGGGTGGCCTCGGCGATTGTGGAATTGCGAAACAACATGGATACCATTTCACCGAAGGATCCGGACAAATTCAGCCGAGAAGCGACTGGAAGAGTCGAATTGATTGCCTTCGATGAAATGCTTGCCTTCTCTCTCTACGCGGTGTTGGAGAATCCGAGTGCCTACGCATCGGCTGGCTGGAATGCCTCGCAGCCTGATGCCGGAGTGGGATGTCCGATTTCCGGCATTGGAGCGCCCGATCTCGAGCACCGCGGCTGCATAACCTTCCTCCTCGGAGCGATGGTCACGCACGGTATTCCAGCCGCGGGCGGCTATCCTGAGGTATCGGCTGAGATCGCATCAGCCTTCATCCAGCCGGAGCGACCGATCGACCCGAACAGTCCCTGGTTGGATGTCGACGGAGAGCCGGCGCGGTTCCACCGTGCCATGCTCCAGTTCGGTCTACGACAGCCGGAGCAATTCGCGACCGTCGAACTGGCGCTCGCCGAACTCCATCGAGACATGGCGCCACTGCGTAACATCACCGCCGGAGAGTGGCGCGAGCGGAGCGACATCGCATACGACAACGAGACCCTTCCGTTGACCTGGGTGATGGAGACCGGTTCTCCCATCATGCGCTATGTGGCCGCCTCGAGGATGCAGAACGAGTTGCAGGGTTCGTTGGGATTCGGCGTTCTCCTTTGCATACTGACGCTGTGGTGGGGATTCCGTCCGGTCAGGTCGAATGCGAGAGAAATAGCCGCGCCACCTCTTCTCATCCGTGATCGCTTCACAGTACCAGAACCTAGAATCTGGGACGACGGCGGCGGGGGAATGAATCGAGGTCTCAAACCGTCGAATAAGACGCTGGCTGGGATTGCAGCGACACTGCTCTTCGTCATCGCGGCGCATTTCTTCATGTCGTGGTCAGGGATTCCGTCTATTCCAGCAGCCATCGTACTGGCGACGCTGCTCTTCGGAGTGGTACGCTGGCAGGCTCGAGCCCTAGCTCTCGCACTGCTCTCGACCGTGCCGATTCTGATAGTCGTCGTCTGGCTCTATGGGATGATCGCATGGTTTGGCTATGGGCTGAACATGGTGACCGTGGCGATAGCCGCGATGTCCCTCGGCGTCGGCATCGACTATGTGATCCATGTCGTTGCTCGCTATCGCGAGGAGAGGCACTACGGACGCGACCACTCGGATGCGCTCACCGCTTGCGGTGCCGCAAGCGGCTTGGCGCTGGTCGGCTCCGGCGTTAGCGATATGACTGGATTCCTAGTCATCTCCCGCTCAGCAATGGGATTTTTCTCCTCCTTCGGTCTTTTCAGTGCGATTATGATTGGGCTTTCGCTCATCGCTTCGATGGTCATCACCCCCGCCGCTCTGAGTCTGGCGGAGATGGTGTCGCGCGGCGGTCTCGCGTCCGACCTAGTCCCCGATGCATCTAGAGCGGGACAAACGATTGGTTCGGAAGCGGATGCTGATGTTGGTCCACTCACACCGTGATTGGTCGGATTGGCGGATACCTGAAGGTGGGATGGTGGCTCAGCATGGCAAGGAGGAGATGTACTTGGGCGATTCGGGGCTGCAGCAACTGGAGCGGACCGATGATGGAGTGGTACTCAGGTTCGTGGATGGAAGCGAAGCCAGCATCTCCTACGAGGACCTGCGACTCCATTGCCCGTGTGCCAAATGCGGACCTCGATGGAAAGAGCCGAACGGACGCTTGGAACTTGTTGATGAGATTGCGAGGATGCCGCGGGAGAGGCCGAAGGCGGAAGCGGTGGGAAGGTACGGGGTACGATTCACTTGGACCGCTGGCTGTTCATCTGGAATCTATGCCGTCGAGCATATGCGTAGCATCGCCGATGGAACGGCAATCTGAACTCTGAGAGGATTCCTTGGATTCACCTTTGGTCCACGCAGATGGCAGCCGGCGACCAAGGCGAAGAGTCAAGAGTGCGTCTTGGGACGGGAAGTCAGCCGAAGGCGCGGGTCGTCCTGCGTCGTCGGCGAGGCGATGCGATGACCTCCACCGATGCCCCGAAGCCCGAGGAGGGCGATACCGACGATGAGGACGACTGGCAGAACTGGGCCAGTGCCGACTACGGAGGAGCGGTCGATCCATGGGACGATCTCGAGGTGATTGAGGTAGGAAACGGCGAAGATGACGACCTCGAAGACCACGATGACGACGATTACGACATCGAGATCGACATCCGTAATCTGGATGCGCCGCCATGCCCCGCACCTCTCGGCGTCATCCATGTCATCAGGCTCGGCGCCTGTGACCACTGCCTCTCTAGAATATGCGGCAGAGCGCGAAAGGGAATTTCCGCGGCAAAGCACGGAGCCGCGGTACGCAGCGAGATGATAGAGCGCGATCCGGATCTCGCAGAAGGAGTGGCAGCCGAGTGGTGTCCTTTCTGCGAAGATTTGTTCGACGACGTGGAACCCGTCGTCGGCCGGCTCCTTTCCAGATTCAAGGAGTGGTCGTTCTCCCAGATGCAGATCGGCGTCCATCTGCCGAAGGATCTCATCAAGGAGGAGGACCGTCTTCGTACGAAATTCGGTGCGACCGGTTCTAGACCGCTCAAGTCGTCCTACGTCGAGGCGATCCAACACGCCCTTAGCGCTGCGTTGCCCGATGTCGAGATGGTGAAGGAGAGGCCTGAGGTCATGGTGTTGATCGATTCCTTGACCCTTAGGGTGGAGGTAGACGTCCGACCGGTTTTCGTCTATGGTCGCTACCGCAAACTCGACCGAGGCATCCCTCAGACTCGCTGGCCATGCAGAGCGTGCCGAGGTAGGGATGGTGGATGCGAGTCATGCGAGGGGAGCGGTCTGCAGTACCGCGACTCCGTACAGGATTTGATTGGTGAGCCGGCGCGCGAGATGTTCGATGCTGAGCAGACATCCTTCCACGGCATGGGAAGGGAGGACATCGATGTCCGTTGCCTCGGCCGAGGGCGCCCCTTCGTCCTCGAATTGAAGCGGCCGCGCCGACGAACCACCGACCTTCAGGTGCTGACGGATGCGATTGTGAACAGTGCCGATGGCAAGGTTTCGGTGAGTGAATTGCGCATGTCGATGCGGAATGAGGTATCACGCATCAAGGAGACTAGGGCGGAAAAGTCGTACACGATACGGTTCACGGTCGATGGAGGAATCGAAGACGAAGCGACCGCGATTGCCGCGATGGAGAGTCTCGCTGGAGTCGAGTTGTCGCAGCAGACTCCGAAGAGGGTCGCGCATCGTAGAGCAGACATGGTTCGGAAGAGGACCGTGGTCGCCGTTTCCGATGTCACCATCGATGGCGATGAGCTGGAATTTCGGGTGCGCTGCCAAGCGGGCACCTACGTCAAGGAACTCGTCCACTCCGATGACGGCCGGACCAAGCCGAGCGTGGCAGGACTCCTAGGCGCCGCTTGCGAGGTGCTGTCGCTGGATGTGGAGGAGATACACGCCGATTGAGCGCAGACCGTCGATTTATTGGATAAATCGGCTGAGTTGCGGAACTTCCGAGAATCAAAACTTTCTGCGTTCCATCTCTCAATACATCACTAACAGATTTCTCAATCGGGTTACTCATTTCCAGCGGAGTCGAACACCTCCTTCGGCGCTGCAGGGATTATGACCCGTCATAGTCAAGTTAGAGGTGGTACATTCTGGAAAAGACTACAGCCGAATCATGACTAGGTAGTGATTGTGTCCGGAGATCGTCGGGATAAGCGCTCATCTCTACGTTTTCGTCGCGTAATCACTATCACCATTATTTTGGTTACAGTGTCCCTTTTTCCTAGTGTGGCGGTAGGTGCGAATAATTCAGAGAAAACAGCAGATTTCACTGTTGAATTTGAACGAATAGATACATTCGGGCCAGGAGCAATCCAATATCTTCCTCCTCTATACAATGCAATGGATTTTGAGTTCATTCCAGGAACCAGTTACTTGTTGGTGTCCGAATGGCCGCAGATACCCCTGGATCCGCCAGTAATTTCGACTTGGTTCTATGATGGTCAGGAAATTTGGAAGAAGGGATCCGTAATCCTACCTCCTCTGGGTACGATGGATTACAATAGGAGTTACAATCAATGTCCTCTACCGATGGCAATAAGGAATTCTGGATCGGCCATTGAGTTATTCATCAACAGATGCCACTCAATGAGAGGGCACGATATCGAGAGGTATCATCTCGATGAGAACATGCTGGTCGATGCTTCGACCAAGGTGACTGTCCTAGAGGTTAGAACCACGAATGCCAATATTTCGTATTATCATAAGACAGGAGACATGGATTTCGGTTCCGGCGGATCGCTGTGGGTATTCACCGGCTACAATGACTGGGCTCCACAAGCGCAAGACAATCATAGCCTCAGTGGTAGTGTACTCAAGTTTGATGTCGATTCGGATGGCATTCCTTCATCAACTATCGACAATCCAAATTCTACGGGTTCCGATTGGAATGAATTCGTGTACGCCAAAGGAATCAGGATGCCATGGAGAGCGACAGAAATCTCGGAGAATAAGTGGGCATTCGGAGATGTAGGTGCGCACTCTATCGAGGAAATCGACATTGTTGACTCGCCGGGCCAGAACTTCGGTTTTGGATACTGGGGGGTGGGAGGTCAGTCAGAACTGTATGAGACCGGTGAATGTCCAGAAGGATGCGAGCATCTCACTAATCCAATATTGACATATCCTCACAGCACCATTCATCGGTTCTACGAAGAGGAGCCAGATGCACTGATCAGCAAACCGTATCAGGGATACGCAGTATTCGTTGGCGAAGTCATTCCGGAAAATGATCTCTATCCAACCCCATATGCAAACACATTGATCTTTGGCGATTTCCCATCTGGTTGGCTTCGCTCCTTAGATCTTAATAATACAACAAACAGCGTCCCACTAGGGTCTCGCGGAGGCGTTTCAGACATGGAAATCTCACCGATGGGGGAGGTTTTGATTCTCACTACTGGTCAGGGGACCAATCCAGTCCATCGCGATCCCGGGGTCTGGCGTCTCAAGATTTCCGAACCTAGCGAACCTCTTGGAGCAACTGTGGGTACCTTTGCGTTCTTCGGCGCGATTATCTTCATCGCTATTGTATTTCGAATGATCTTGCGAGATGCACGAGAGGATAGAATGCGGCTTTAGGAATTCGAATTTTCGCTTCAACCCAGAGATTCAGGTTTATTGAGCGCAGTCCGTCGATTAGCAGGCCGTTCCGATTGCGACGGGCTTAAGAAGAGGCGGCAGGTCGCGCGAATCCGCTATAGGGAGGCCGTGCCATGCGTCGAAGTCACGGAACGAGGCAAGGCACCCGGAGCATCCTCAGGAAGTCGAAGACGCAGCGCCGTCGGATCGACATCCGACGGATTATGCATCCTTTCGAGGAAGGTGACAGGGTTGCCATCGTCCTTGACGGAGCGCAGCAGCGAGGCATGCCTCACCGCAGATTCCAGGGCCGCACCGGAGTCATCGACAGCCGTCAGGGTCGGGCCTATGTCGTCCGAGTCTCTGATGGCAATAAGGCGAAGACCGTAATCGCCCGACCCGAGCACCTTCGACCCGCAGAGTGATTGACATGACTGAGAAGGAACACATCGACTTTGCCCGCGTCCGCGACCTGCTCATCGATGCTCAGGCGCGACGTGGAGAACTAGGTTGGGAACAGGTTCTCGCTCTGCAGCATGCCGAATGGGCCGCTTCTGATTCACGCGGCGGAGTCACCACCGATTCTGCAGTGTACGAAGCACTCAAGGGTGAACTTGCAACTATCGATAAACTCGGAGAGCACCCAGAATTGTGCGCCAAGATTGCCGAGCTGATGCCGATGCGGGTTGCGGATGTCCGCGCCGTCCTCGCGACCAAGCGAGTCGCCATGGAGACCGAGGAGATCGAGGCAATCATCACCCTCGTCCGCCAGCACGTCCTCTGAAGGCGCTCAAACCCGATCCTACAAGTCCGCCGGTCCTGTTATGAGTGGATATCCATCTGTGTGAAGTGATTGAGATGACGGCAGCGATCGGCCCGGGCGCCGACGAGGAGGACCCATACGAGGGTGAGACGCATGTCCGGATGCTCGATCCGTCGCCTCGCAATGTGCCAGCCGGCACTTGCCATGCGATCACTGAGAAGGGCCTTCACCTAGTACGGGTCCGCCAAGGAGGAGCAGCCTCGAACGAGGCGGGCGCCCGACTGAAGATCGCCGAATCAGTGAATTCGATTCTTGGACCAGTCCGTCACCGCGACCTCTCCCCCCGGAGCCATTCACAACTCTCCGATTCGATTACCGCGATCATCAAGGACAACCCCGAGGTGTATCTCGGATTCTACAATCGCGCCGGCCCAGTCTCGTTGAAGATGCACGCGTTCCAGTTGCTTCCAGGCATTGGCCAATCTACCGCTCAGCAGATGGTTAAGGCTCGCGGTAGAGAGGGATGGACCGATCTAGACGCGGTGAGTGCGGACTGTGACATCGACGCCGCCGCCGCCCTCGCCGGGCGCCTCGCCGAGGAGATGCAGGATCCGGCGGCGCGGCCAAGCCTGCTTGAATTGCTGGTCCGCGCCGCATGAGGCTCCCGGAGGTGCCGGGATGGACCTCGATGCGAGGCTCCTGACCGACCTTCTGCTCGATCGGAAGCGCGCCGACAGGGAGCTCGGACAGCACTACCTTCACGACGGCTCGATTGCGGACCGCGCAGTCGAACTCTGCCTAGAAGCGGCCTCTCCTCTGAATTCCTCAGCGCATGTCATCGAAGTCGGACCAGGTCCCGGATCTCTGACATTGTCGCTGCTCGGCAGCGGAGCCACAATCACGGCAATTGAGATCGATGCTGAGGCAATCGATCACCTCGGTAGGATGTTCCCAGAAGAGATCTCATCCGGCCGCCTGAATCTCATCGAAGGTGACGCTTTGGAGGTTGCATGGCCGGAATCCACCCATGTCGTCGCCAATATCCCGTATTCGATATCTAGTCCTCTGATAGAGCGTATCCGGCGCGATCCTTCCGAACACCGAGCCATCGTGCTGCTGCTGCAGGAGGAGTTTGCCCGACGTCTTGCGATGAGCGATGGTCCAATTGACCGCGGCCCGCTCGGAATCAATACCTGGCTGGACCACGATGTCAAGGTCGATCGCCGAGTGCCGCCGCATTGTTTCGCACCGTCACCTCGTGTCCACTCTCGCCTCGTCACGCTGACCCCCGCCTCTCGGAAGGAGGCGGGGGTCTCCGGTTTCGATGCGCGTCTGTTCCGAATGGTCGTCTCGCATTGCTTCGCTGAGCGGCGAAAGAAGATTCGGAACAGGTTGCGCCGCACCCCATCGAGAATCGCCCGTATCAAAGGTTGGAACCGCGATCGATGGCAGCGCGTAGTCACAGTTCTCGGAGAGGATGGTGGAGGAATCTCATCCGAATGTGGTTTGGAACTGCCAAAAGGGTGGCTTGATCTGCGTCCTGAGATGCTCTCACCAACCGACTGGGTATTGGTATCGATGCTCTTCTCCGGAGAATCGTCGTGAGTGGCATCAGAACCACCTGACCTCCGTTATTGGAATCATCGCGCGGTAGGGCTCGCGAAGTCAGATTCAAGGTGGACGCCCCTGTCGCGTTGCTCGCCACCGACCATCGGGCGTGTACGACCGAGTTCAAATGGGGTGGATGGTAACCGTTTCATAGAGGGGGAAATTGGATGGCGAAGAAGGACACCTATCTGGCGCTGCTCAGGCGCGGAATCGACGAGCAGACCGCCGAGACGTTGGCCGATGCCGGCTTGAAGATCGGCGAGATTAAGCAATTGTCAATCGAGCAGATGATCGGTAACTACGGCCTCAAGAAGAGCATCGCCGAAGGCGTCATCGAGGCCGTGAAGTCAGGACCTCGTTCGGCCAGCCGCGAACGATTCCTCGCCGGTGTCCTCTCGGAGCAGAAGACCGAGAAGATGGACAAGATCGACAAGCAGCGTTTCAAGCGCAAGCAGAAGGACGTCATGCAGGAATTGCAGGAGGCGAAGGAGAAACTCCGCATTGCCCGAGTCGAGCAGTTCCGCGGCCATAAGCAGGTGATGACCAGGCTAGGCAAGACGATCGAACTCATCGTCAAACTCGAGACCAACTTCGATGACGAATCCAAGGACGAGCAGAAGGTGAAGATTCGCGATCAGTTGGAGACGCGTGGATTAGAGGCGGCTCGCGATCATGAGATGCTGGAACTGGCCGGAACACCGCAGGACATAGTCGACTTCCGTCGTCACATAGTGCCAGCTATCACATTCCATTCGTGTCCCAAATGCGGAGAGGAAATGGATCCACGCGGTGGCAACGTCAATCTTGAGGATCGCTCGAGCTTCAATTTCATCTGTTGGGAGTGTGAGAATGAGTTCACCCCGATGATCTCAGGGATTGTGGACGGGCATTTGGAATCCAATGACAGAATCGAGATTGATCCCGATCGTGCACCACGACTGCCGGTCCACGAACCACCGAAGAAGGCGACCGCTCAGTCGCTCGCCGACCTGTTGCGAGCCGATCTGGAGGCGACGGGAGCGAGCGCGGACGAACTTGCAGCGGCGGTCGAGGAGTCGAACCTCACTGGAGGTCTGATGAGCATCGAGGAGTGGATCGATCAGACGCTGGCAGCCAAGGGCTATATCCAGGCACAGGAGCACCGGGAGGACTTCATCATCAGCACCGGAGCTGGGGCTACCAAGTTCAACAAGTGGATGAAGAAGGCCGGACTGCACTTCAACAAGCAGACTGGGCGATGGACCCGCTGGGAAGACCGATGATTCTCCGCTTACCTAGGTTGGATTGAATCACCGATGGTCGACGCGGATTGAAGGGTCGAAGGCGCCTCGCGTTGGAAGAGGAGCGAATCGATGTCTAGTCACCCGGTCGTCCGATTCTATCGCGGTGGATTGCTACTGGGATCGGCGGAAGCTCCGCCCGGCTCACCTCTACTAGAGGTGGCCGAGGCGGCTGGCGTCGAAATCCCATCCAACTGCACTTCCGGCACATGTGGTACCTGCATGGCTACTGTCAAGCGCGGTTCGGTTTTGAAGCTGGATCCGTTGCCGATTGGGCTAGATGAAGATCTGGTGGTCGAAGGGGCAGTGCTCTGCTGCATCCAGATGCCGGAAGGAGCGTGCGACATCGATGTGCGACCTCCGATATGATAGGGGAACCGCTGGAGAGAGGTGAGCGACTTGGATTGGCAACTGGTCGGTGTGGTCGTCTTCGATGTGGTCGTTCTGCTGTTTGTCGGTCGATGGCTTGTCCTTCGTGTCCTATCGAAGATTGCCGAGGTCGAGGAGAGGCAGGAACGGCGACGCGATGGAATCAATTGAATTCAGGATTGATTGAAAGACCGCGGCGCCTGAGTCGCCGCGGATGTCGATCACCGATACGCCAGCGGCGATGCGAGTCGGCGAGTTCGTCGTGATGCTGCGCAGCGACATGAAGCAGGATCGTCGATACCGGGATGTCGTCATTACCGGCGAGGTCGGTCGAATCACCGTTTCAGGCCCTGGCCATTGGTACTTCGATCTGAAGGACGCCGATGGGCTGCTGAATTGCGTCGCGTGGCGAAGCGCGGCAGCGCGGATCGGTGATCCTCCTAAGGTGGGCGACGAGGTGCTGGTCGTAGGCAGCCTCGATGTCTATCCCGCCCGGGGATCCATCCAGTTGGTCATTTCCGAGATGCGCACCCTGAGTGGCCTAGGGGCGCTTGAGGAGACGAAGCGTCGTTTGGTCGAGACCTTGAGGTCCGAAGGATTGCTCGACCGGCCGCGTAATCCTCTTCCTGCGTTCCCGCGTCACCTGTGTCTTGTGACCGGTGCCGGCTCGGCAGCGCTAGCAGACATGCAGCGTCTCATCGATGAGAGGTGGCCCGGCTTGAGGCGGACAGTCATCGGCGTCCTCGTGCAGGGAGAGAGAGCGGCAAGAGAGATTGTCAGAGGTGTCGAGGCGGCGTCTCGGATGAGCGATCCGGCGTGGGCTGAGGCTCGCGGAGTGCCGCCTGTCGACCTGATCATCTGCGGCCGAGGCGGTGGCGGCCCTGAGGACCTCTGGGCGTTCAACTTGGAGCCCGTGGCGAGATCCTTCATCGGATGCCCGGTCCCCATCGTCAGCGCCGTCGGTCATGAGTCCGATGTTCTGATCAGTGACATGGTAGCCGATCTTCGCGCCGCGACCCCCTCTCACGCAATCGAGCGCTGCGTCCCGCCAAGATTCGATCTTGAGCAGAGATGCGACGAATACGCAGTTGGAATGGAGACCGCGACGCTCAGGCGCTTCGCCCGAATACGCGATTCGATGGGGCACCTTCGAGCGAGGCTCGGTCATGCGCCGATGGCTGGAGTTGTTCGTGGTCGGAGCCGGATCGATTCGCTATCATCTCGAATGGCCGCGGCGAGCAGGGAGCGAGTGCAGCGCGAACATGGCCGACTGCAGAGGGCCGAAGCGACCCTGTATGCCCTCCATCCGAATAGGGTCGCTGAGCGCGGCTGGGCGCTGGTCCGCGACGAATCAGGCGCCTTAGTCACCCGAGCCGCCGCCGCGCCAGCCGGCGCCTCCATCCGAATACGATTCCACGACGGCTCACTTAGCGCCGACGTGACCCAACAGGAGTTGGATGCAGATGAGTGAGACAGAAGAGAGCGAGATGGGTTATGCGGAGCGGGTCGGGAGATTGGAGTCGATTGTTCGGGAATTGGAGGCGGGTCAGCAGGATCTGGAGGCGACGCTCGCTCTGTTCGAGGAGGGGATGGAGCATCTCGCGGCGTGCGGCGAAGCGCTCAATGCGGCCGAAGGACGACTCCGGGAGTTGACCCTTGCCGAAGCGGAATCGGACGCAGGACAAGCCTGAATCCGACCGTCATCGATAGAGGATCCAATACCCTGAACATCCGAGGGATTGGACCGTGCAGAATCGACCGATCGACTTAATCGATCATACAGGTCTGCATTTTACCATGGGAGAGTTGAATGTCAGGTTGGTGAAGAGCGAGGGCTGGCGAGTCGCGGTCGATCGCTGTTCGGCGTTGATAGACGGTTTGATCAATTTCCCAGATCACTCCGAAATGGAGTTCTACATCGGCTGCAATCAGGAGGATAGGGTTCTGCACAGGTACTTTGAACACGGCTGTCCGGAGACCTACCTACTGTATCGAACGACATCCCTGAGGTTCTGCCAGAATGTCGAGAGGGCCCTCATCGAGGAATTCCGCAGCCACCCTAGGAGTGCGAATCGCATTAGAGGCGGCGGCGGTCTCGCTTCGGACAAGGAGCGATACGTACTGTACATCTGTTTCAGGTGATTGAAGCAACCCGATTGCTCGGCTCTTAACCCGCCTGTTATGCCTTGGAGGTCAGGGCGCGAGTCCATCGATCAGCGTCGGGGATTTCAACTACACGAAGCGTGACCGAGGTGACCGCCTTCTGATCCTTCAGAGTGTCTCGAAGAGCCTCCAAATCGAAGAGGCAGCAAGGGCAGTGCGGCCGCGGCGGTCGGACCCATAGTCTCACGGCTCCTTCATCGTCGATCTCGACACCGCGGACGACCGCCTCGTCGGCGTATCCAGATCCGTGTGGATCCGACCAGCGGCGTAGTAGGGATGCGACCTGACGCTGAGCATTTCGCCGTCGTCGGCTCATGGGAGAATCGGTGCGCTGACGGGATTTGATGTTGTCTGGAAGTTTCGTCATTCGTATAGGACTGAAAGGAGAACCATTGAACCGAAGGCATTCGTAACAGTGTTACGCTACCCCTTC
>CAZPCY010000016.1:0-39951 GCA_964585295.1 uncultured Candidatus Poseidoniales archaeon
TTCTACCCAGTCGGACGCCGCTTGACCGAGTCGCCCCCTCTCCTCTGGATCGCCAGCAAGTCTTGCGAGAGCGGCGGCGAGTGCATCAGGGTCCTGTGGAGGAACAATCAGACCAGTCTCACCATCTTTGATAATCTCACGTAGTGCCGGCAGGTCGGAGACGACGACGGCGCTCCTGAGTACCATCGCTTCGAAGGGCTTCAAAGGAGTCACCATCCTACAGACGCGTTCATCAGGTCGAGGGATGACGAATGCATCCGTCAGGGCGTGGTATCTAGGAACATGTTCCCAAGATACCGGCCCTGCTATGGTGGTGATGTCTTCGATTTCATGAGTTCGTAATAGTTGCTTCAACCAATCCCGATTTGAGTGACCACTTACGATGAGGAGTCTAGCATCATCTCGATGTAGACGCATTAAGGACATCGCCTCAACGAGTGTATCGATTCCTTCGAGAACTTGGATGCTGCCGATGTATCCTACGACGAAAGCCTCACCATCCGGGTTGACTTTTCGACGAGTCTCTTCGAGTTCTAGTTCGTCTTCATCTCTCATCGCTGGTGGAGATTTCCGAATACTAGGGTCTGCTCCATTCGGTACCACTGTCACTACATCGGGATTCACACCCCGATCTATCACGTCCTTCTTGAGTTGCTCTGAGATGCAGAGGAGACCATCTGATCGAAGCATGGTCTTCGTCTCCAATCTTCGGAACCTACGGTGGAAAGGCCCCCCTCTACGCCACCTGCCATTCGTAATCGCCGTCTCTTCCCATAGACCTCGGACCTCATAGATGAACGGTATACCAAGTCTCTTCGCTGCTGCAGCCGCAGCCGCTCCGACCCGATATGGGGTATGGGCATGGATTACCTCGGAACCCCTTTCCTTTCCGACTTGCACCAAGTGATTCCTCAGTCTTCGCAAGAGGATTCTCTCCTCGACCCAT
Organism: uncultured Candidatus Poseidoniales archaeon; assembly: GCA_964585295.1. GTDB lineage: Archaea > Thermoplasmatota > Poseidoniia > Poseidoniales > Thalassarchaeaceae > CAUZSY01. The sequence goes on from CAZPCY010000016.1 coordinate 947, forward strand.
CGCTCGAGCAACCGGATTGGCTTTATTGCGATGGACACGCCTCCTCGGATGACCCTCTCGATTCCCGATGATTTCGTTACCGATTTCGGCTTCGAAAGCTTCCTTCTCGTTGATTTGGCAAGCCAATTTTCTGTCATGGATCTCGGCTGATCGTGGACTGGGTGACGGCAGCGGATGTACTCCACTCCATCTATGATCTGGTCTTCTATCATCGTCTCCCGCTCTGGATAATATGGAGATGTGACCGCTATCGCTTCTATTCCAGCTGCACGTTGCGCCCTCAGGATTTCGTGGCTACGGATGGCATATCCGTTGAAGTCTGGTCTGCTGTTCGCCAAGGCGTGCAACACTCTTCGAGGTTCATTGCCCATTCCAATTCTCCCACTTCATTCGCCTAGGATCGATTCGATATGGTCAACGATTCGAATCGAGGTTCTCCCATCCCACAGCTCTGGGACCTTGCCCTTCTTCCCACCACCCTGGATTATCTCCATGGCTGATTGTACGATCAAATCGGGATCGGTTCCGACGATTTTGTTCGTCCCTTCTGTCACTGTGATTGGCCGTTCCGTGTTTTCCCTCATCGTCAGACATGGTACTCCCATCGCGGTGGTCTCCTCCTGCAATCCTCCGGAATCCGTCAACACGAATTTCGAGTTCGACAAGAGGCAAAGGAAGTCGAGGTACCCTTGAGGTTCGAGCAATACCATGTTGGGTATCGATTGGAGTCGCTCTCCCAATTCGAATCTTTCAGCCTGCTTTTTTGTTCTGGGATGAATCGGGAAGACTATCGGTAGGCATTCGCCGATTCTTTCCATCGCTTCGATGATTTTCACGAATACTCCTTCTTCATCTACATTGGAAGGTCTGTTGAGAGTCATCGCCGCATAGGAGCCAATCTCGATTCCACAGCGTTTGAGGATGTCACTCTGTTTGGAACGATCAAGATTTTCCAACAGGCTGTCAATCATGATATTGCCTACCCGAACTATCCTCTCCTTGGAGATGCCCTCCGCAAGGAGATTTTCATCCGCGTCGGGTGAAGGAGTATAGAGTTCCGTTGAGATCGCATCAGTGATTAGGCGATTGATCTCCTCAGGCATTCTACGATCCCTACTCCTCAGTCCCGCTTCCACATGGCCGCAAGGAATCCAAAGTTTCGCAGCGACCATCGCGCAAGCCACAGTTGAATTAACATCCCCGACAACGATGATGTAGGATGGTCTAATTCTCTGACAAATCTCTTCGAATGATACCATGACGTTCGCAGTCTGAACCGCATGACTTGCAGATCCAACTCCGAGATTGATGTCCGGTTCAGGGAGCCCCAAATCCCGGAAGAAAACCGAATTCATCTGCTCGTCGTAATGTTGTCCGGTATGCAGGAGTTTGATTGCTGCTCCACGCCGATGCAATTCTTTGTAGAGCGGTGCGATTTTCATGAAGTTCGGCCTAGCACCAGCCACTACTATGATTGGTGATTCATTCATCTTCGATTCCCTCCAAATCCTCTGATGTTGAAACGACTGGGTTATTCGTCGAGGGTGATTGGAACGGGTGGCTTAGCAGTGCCTCCGTCAGTTGGGGGAAGACCTTCTCAAAGTCGTAACGATCTCGGATAATCTCTGCCCGGATTGAGGCTTGCAGATTCCGCTCATCAACTGTCTCTTCTGCATATGCTACCATTTTCTTCACCGCATCCTTGGTATCCTGCACCACCCATTCTTCAGGATAGAGATCATCGGCACCTTCCCAAGGCCAGATGACAGGGAATGATCCAGATGAGACTCCGTCCGCAATGGAGTAGTGGAAGGATTCGAAATCGCTTGGGGATAGCACATAACCTATCTTCGTGTAGAACTCAGAGATGGTTAGGGTGTACCCTTCAAACTTAACAGCACCTCTAAGCCTCTCATTGTTCTCCATGCGTCTATACTGTTCATCGTAGAACTCCATCTCCTTCCTTCTGCTTGGTCCAAACATCCAAGGGTAATCCTTCGGGACTCTGCCCTTGATTATCAATTCCCACTCGTCATCTTCTTCTCTCAACTTCTCCAATAGATCGAGTGCGATATCTAGCCGCTTCCGTTGAGGGACTATTCCGATGATTCCAATCTTCTTGTTCGCTTGGCCCATCCTGTCATGCCTCAATCTCTCGCTCTCGATGAAATTGGGGATGAATACTGTCTTGTCGTCATCCCATTCAAACAACTTGGTTGCTTCCTGCCTGACATGTTCGGCGACGATAATCACTCTGTCCACTCGATCGATATCGATTTCCTTCGAGAATTTGCTCGCTCGCTCTCCAATTTCTTGGAGATGAAGGCGAACTACCATCTTCTGATTTTCTCTCAAATTATTGGAATACCATACGGCGTTGGCAAGACTCCACTCACACCAAACGAATTCCGCCCATTGGAGGAGTGCTTTCGATCTTTGGATGAATTGTGGCTCGCCCCATCCCCATTCATCCCTTCTGACGATGCAGCCCATTCTTTTGAGATGAGATTCGAACTGACTTAGGAATTTGAGGTCGTTCCCTGCGACTACGACTCGATGACCTCTTTGCTCCGGGTTGAATCCCGACATCAACAAGGGGGTAAGGATATCGTTGGTAACCGATGAAATCAGGTGTACGGATAATTTGCCCACGGAGTCGAAATGTTGGACGCCATGCTCAATTATCTGCTCAATCATATCTTCAATCCCATTCTCATCATCAACGAAATATGGATAATCGGCGCCGAGGAGTTCTTCATTGACCCGATTCTTGGTGACAATGAATGGTAGTCCGATTGCTAGATGCTCCAATAGCTTGGTAGAGAGTTCAAGCGTATGATTCTCCAGAAGTGGGCTTCTGTAACACCAACCCAGATCCATGGTTGCGAGCATCTCGACTGATCTATCACGTTCCATAGCCCCGTGCCAAGTGACGACTGGAGATTCTCTGAGCAACCGTTTCATCTCCTGGTTGAAGTCTGGATGCATTTCGCAACTGCGATGGATCTTGTCACCGATGATGTGTACCTCAATGGGTTTGCCAAGTCTTGTCGAATCCTCTGCCTTCTGAATCAACTCCCGTACTCCCCAAAGCGGCGCCATTTTCCCGCAGTAACCTATTTTCAACGGCTTCATGCCATCTTTGGAACTCTTGGGAGTCTTGGTGTTGACCATCCTATCTGGTATTACGGGAGGCAATAGTCGAAGCATCGAAGGTTCCACTCCGATGCGTTCTAGATTCCTACCGAGTTCTTCAGTCTGAATCAGGAAGTATTCAAACACATGCTTTAGATCGTTCAATAGGATTTGGTTTTCTTCTGGAACAATCAAGCCATCGATTTCATCGACTTGATAATAGTCGGTGAGATACGCCCAAATCCTACGCCATAGAGACTTCTTCGCTCCAGCTTTCGTGCACAGGTCCATGCCCCTCAGAACAATGCATCTGTATCCACCATGGATTCCATCCAATACTTCGATGATGTCTACCGCTTTCATTGTTGAGAGTTCTTCATCCGGGAGTCCGAACATGTGTGGTTCCAGTAAACGAACACCATCCATCCCACTCAGATGACCAACCAGTAAATCTCGTTCTATGTTCTTCTTCAACAAGACATGAACCTCAAAACCAGTGCCAGAGAATGCTTCGACAATTGAAGACAACCATACCGATGATCCATCGATTATGTTCATGTTGACATCGGCGTACAGCATGACTGCCGGAGCCGGATCAATCTTCAGGTAATCCATTCCTACATGATTGAGGTAGACCTTCTCTATTCTCTCGATTGACTCCATTTCATCCATGCCGAGCAGACCGATAGCGGAGTTGATGGAATCCCGTTTGCGGTTCGCCCATTCTAGGTTGGGAGAGTATTCCAGAATATCCAACGCATGGTGTTGTCTTCCTTCTCGTTCAAGCATCGTAACGAGAGACGCAATACCGCGCTGATCCGGCCACTTTGGAATCGCCATCATCCCAAAGTCCATCGCTGAGTTGACATCAATGATTTCGTTTGCTCTGATGGTAGCGACGACGATATTGCGGCATTCTGCCTCCCAATTCTCGTTCCCATCCATAACCTGTAATGCTGATTCGATGTATTGCGTCGCTTCTGAGGAATTTGCTGCCAATCGTATTATCTCATCTTGCATCGAAAGGAGGTCAACAGGCCTAGAGACGGCTAGGTCAATTAATGCCCTAACATGTTTGAATTCTATAGGTGTTCGATGTAGGCCTTTCATCCTTCTCCGAATACTATCCTTCAACCTCATTCATTACACCTCGAATCGAAGAAGAGAGAATGTTTGCGAACGATGTGCGAATGACTGTAGTTCTTCACATGTTCAGAGGTCAGAGATATCCGCCTCACAACCGATTCGGGAATGACATCCCTGCATAGGATAGAAAAATTCCAGAATCGGTATTCATTCATCCCAGTGGCCAAGGATATGTCTCTCGCAAGATTTGATTCATCGGCTCTGATTGTGTCATTGATAATCCATGGAATTCCTTGATCTATTGAATCGATCACCGTCAGAATTCCGCTTCGTCCAACCGTGCCATTCGGTCCGTTAACTATCATAAGGTCATAATCTTCGGGTAAACCATCGATGACGCTTGGAACATCGTACCAAAGTCCCTGAGGATCGCAACTTAGTGGTTGTTCAAGATTCTTGATTGGTGCATGGACATACCTAGCAAGAGGGTCGAATTTCAACCAGTATTGGTCGTGTTCTATCGTGTGCACTTGATAGTCCTGGGACAACTCAATGGTTCCCTGCCCAGCACCGAACTCCAATATTGAATCCCCCCTTCGCAGGAGTGAATTAACGGCGCATCTAATCGCGGGGCAGTAATTATGGTCGAAGGATCTCTCCAGAAAGTCCTGATAAGTCTTGACCACAAAGCAGATTTCACCTAGGGATTGGGCTTCTTTGAGAAATTCCGCTCGCTCCTGAGGACCAGCATCTCTGGCATTTTCTGCTCGCGAGATCCAATCAGAATCAATGAATCTATCAATGGCTGGGTGAGCGCCCTTTATCTCCTCTAAATAGGAATCCAAAGGCTCCGATGAACTCAGGCAATAGCGTTCTTTGTGTTCAAATGCGAAGGGTTCTGGCCACTCGGAGTCGTGACTTGATGGAATCTCGGACAAGGATGGGTCGATATGCTCAATCAGTCGCTTATGCAGCCTTCCTCTGAATTTTATTCGTTCATCCAATCTAAGACAAAGTTCGACGAACTCCTTGTCGTAATAGGGTGTCATGGTCGTGCCTTGGTGCGATAACATCAGTGCTGGAGAACAACCAATACCTCTACGGTTTCGATTCCTCAGGAAGAAGAAAAGATAGTTCCCCTCATTTCCTCCGGTTGATGCAAATTCTTCTTCGTGGGATTCCAATAGGTTTCTGTTGAAAGAGTCCAAGAATTGGTCCTTGAAAATCCGATTTATACTGTGGTTCGGCCAATACCAATTGAAACTGGATTTCTGAATGCCCTCCCATCCTCCATCGATGATTTTCCACAACCGATCGTGAGTTATTGGCTTCAGAGTGGTAAGGAACTGATCACCTCCCAACCCATCGATATTGAGTGCGTCACTCGGAAGTTCATCTGCCATCTTGTACATCCATGTATGCATTTGCGTTTCGTGTTGGATTAGAGAGGCCTTGCGTCTCCAAAACGCTTCAAGATAATCCGTTTGTAGGTCATGGTAATGGTTGTCTATCTCTAATGTTGAGGATACTGCTTCGGCCGCCATGGCATCAACTGTTCGGCCTTCGTCCCCATAGGTAGTATGCGTGGAGAAATCCAGTTTGAGTTTCTTCATTATCGCAGCTAAGGCCCTAGAATCGAAGCCGCCAGAAAGTAGGCATGTGATATGGTCTGCACCTGCGACCCTTCTCTGAACGGCTCGCTTGAGACTGCGTTCCAATAGTGGCAATGCATCCTCCGATTCAGTGATGTCCTTCTCTACGATGGGCAATTGGTAATTCCAATCCCAACTGGAATCATGGAGCTCCATATCATAGGACAGTTCCTTGCCTTGTTCAAATCTCTTCACTTCCTTGAAGAAGGTCCTATTGCCAAGGAAGTGTTCGTAGTGAACGAATTGGCATATTCCAACCATGTCAAGAGTCAATTCTGTTACTCCAGATCGGATTAATGCATCAAGGCTTGAAGAGAACACGACCCCATCGTACAATCGAATGTAGTACAGAGGATGGAGCCCGAACGGATCAGTACAGAGTCGTGCAGCGTCTTCCGAGGAATCGATACATCCTGAAACGAAGCATCCATCCGCCTCTCTGGTATCCGTGTGGTCGTAGGATCGTTCCGAGTCGAAATCCTCTCCGATGGGAATCACTTGACCTAATTGGAACGATGTGCCTAGTTCATTCTGATTCAATTTGAATGAACTTTGCTTTCGATTACCGAAGGTCATCAGGAAGTGATTCAATCCACGCAATCGGATTTCGACCTCGGTGTCTGGATCATCCTTAATCGATATCGCATCTGTGAAATCATGTGTGCGAGATATGGTGCCGAACGATCCGAAGATGTGCTCCATGCCAGCCCCCCATCAAACCGTGGGAATCAAACTCAATTGTATGAATATGATTTGAGGAGCCCATCGAAGTGCATCCATCATGTGTTTCCCAATCAGCGATTCAAGCGAGTCGAGCCTATTGACTTGGCGTCACGGACTCGGTGATCCCAATGAGTGGAGGGTCCATCCGGGCGGGCCAGAACCGATTTGGAAAACTCGGCGTCCGTCGAACAGTAGGGGATTGCGCGCCCTTTCGATTAGGTTCGTCCAATCGATCTCAAAGATTTCATCGTGAGCGGTAACAATGACTGCGATATCGAATGACGGAGTCTGATCGAGATCCTCGACGGATTCCACGAGATGATCGGGTAGGTTCTCGGCAACCACATGAGGATCCCAAACGAGAATCCTTGCTCCATGGGTGCGAAGGGCTGCTGCTAGAGGCTCAGCAGGAGTTTCTCGAGCATCGCTTATCCCTGGTTTGTAAGACCATCCGATAATCAGAACTGTACTTCCAATGACATTGATTTCATGCTGGATTAAGATATCGATGATGCGTCGCGATACGAAACTCGGCATCGATTGGTTCACTGCCCTAGCGGCCGTGATTAATTCTGCAGGAGTCCCTGCTACTGCTGCTTTCCTCATGAGGTAGTGCGGGTCAACCGGTATGCAATGTCCCCCCACACCAACTCCCGGTGTGTATCTGTGGAAGTTCCATTTGGTCGCTGCCGCGTCCAGAACCGCTTCGACATCCAAACCCATCTGTGGCAATATCATAGCCAACTCGTTGACCAGTGCGATGTTCATGTCACGCTGGACGTTTTCAACCACCTTGGCTGCTTCCGCAACCTCCAGGCCTCCAACATAGTCAACATTTCCAGAGGTCAGTGTCGAATACAGTGCCACCAGGTCCTCTCCGATATTATCATCCATGGCACCGATGACCCTAGGCACCTGTCGGACACCGTGTTCAGGATCTCCCGGTACAAATCGCTCAGGACAGTACGCAAGCTCGATATCGACTCCTATCTCGAGGCCGCTCTCCTGCAATAATGGGAGCAAGATTTCCCTCGTCACGCCTGGATAGACCGTGCTCTCAAGAATGACGATGGTTCTCTCACCCTGCTCAACGCTGCTGAAGATTGATCGTCCGGCAGATTCGATGTAGGACAGGTCCGGTAATCTGTTGGCATCAACCGGTGTGGGTACCGTAATCAGAATCACATCGCATTCAGACAAGAGTCCTTCCGATTCGACCCCGACCATCCATCGGTCAGATTCGGAATCAGGAAGTAGAGCGTCGATGGTTGGATCATCACCAGGGTTCAGTCCCCGTCGTAGGTTATCGATCAAACGACGGTTCAGGTCCACGCCTCTCACAGAGAATCCAGCATCGTGGAATCCCAGAGCCGTCGGCAATCCGACATATCCCAGACCGACTACTCCTACCGTCAATTGGCGTGAGTTGATCCTGTTGGTGAACTCAAGCGACCAACCCATGCACAGCCCTGATAATCCTCGCTTCTTGAAACATGCCACTGCGGCAGACCATCCTCATTTGGATGAGTCATCCATTGAGAGATACGACTCGATTGTGCTTTCCACCGAATCACCTCCGAGGAGAGAGCCCTTAGTAAGATACAGTGCCCGGTCGCAAACTTCCCGAACCATGCCTATGTTGTGTGATATCAGGACGACCGTCACATCACCCGCGATCATCTCCTTTATCCTCTCCTTCGAACGCTGTGCGAACTCATGGTCGCCGACACCGAAGACCTCGTCGATGAGGAGAATCTCAGGCTGAATATGAGCGGCGATCGAGAAGGCCAATCGAGCGCGCATACCCGATGAATAGGTTCGAATGGGCTGGTCGATGAATGATCCAATTCCAGAGAACTCGATTATCTCATCCGCTTTCGCTTCCATCTCTCTCGCTGAAACACCTAGTACGTATCCTCCGAGGTAGATGTTCTCACGACCAGTCAAGCCGAGGTTGAAGCCCGTTCCGAGTCCGGCGAGCAGGGAGATTCGGCCACGAGTCAGAACTCGACCTCCATCCGGCGCGTAGATTCCAGCTATGGTTCTCAGTAGGGTGCTTTTTCCTGATCCATTCGGGCCGAGTATTCCCAGTACCTCACCAGCAGATACCGACAGAGATACTCCATTCAATGCTCGGTGAGTTCTTGGCTCACGATCATCTGGTCTGAACCTACCTGTTATCCATTCCTTGAATCCCCTTGGACCACTGCTGTGCAGGGGGTAATCGAGAATCAAATCCTCGACGATAATCACATCATCAATCATAGATATTTCACCGCCTGACGCTCACGCCACTGGAAGAACATCGAACCGAGCAAGAATATCACCACGCTGGATATCGTTGAGAGGACCAGAATGTTCATCGGAACCACTGGTGTTACACCTGTTATGCTGGAGCGCATCGTTGTAAGATAGACCGCCATCGGATTGCCCATCATGTATGGTTCTGCGTACTCCATTGGTATCCTGTTGTTGAAGAGCGTCTCAAGTGTGTAGAACACTGGGGATAGGAAGAAACCTATTCTGAGTACGAGATCGACTAGGAAGGCGATGTCCCGAAATCGCGTCTGAATAACAGAGGTAATCATCGACAGACCGAGTGCCAAGATGGTTATCATCAGAACGCTGTAAGGCAGCCAAAGAAGATTCAGTGTTGGTGGCAGTCCAAAGAATACCATTAGGGGCAATGCAACAACCATGCTCATCGCGAAGCAGACTGCTTGGTAACCACAATTTGACAGCAAATACACCGATCTTGGAAGACAAGCAGTCTGGATCAGTCCAGAATTCTGTTCGAAAGCCCTAGTACCGCCGCCAAAAGAGCCGCTGAATAGACTCCATGTCATCAGACCGATCATGATGTTCAGAGCCAACAATTGGTTCGGCGAATCGACCAATACCACGAACAGTAGGTAGAAAGTCCCAGTGAGGACTAGAGGCTCGATTAGAGACCATAGATAACCGAAGAATGACTTGTGGTATTTCAGTTTTAGATCGCGACGAATGAAGTGCGCGATAAGGTGTCGATACTCGATGAGGTCGCGCCATATCACATAGGGTGCAAGCAGTAGACTGAGCCCTCGATTCATCTCGCTGGACCGCATGCCGCGTTGATCCGACATGTGTACAACCCATGCAGGGGATGTGATGTCCTAGGACCCCTTCATTCGCGGTGGCCTTGCACTCGTTCATCAACCCTCTCCCGACCTCCCCGAATCGTGGCCGAATCGATTGACTAGCCCCAAAATCGAAACCGTGCCCACTCGCTCGGAATGATGTTGAATGACCGTCAATCTCATAGGTCGTTGTGGCTGAATCGATAGAGGGGAGAGGAATGAGGGTCGCGGTCAGTGCTGCCGACGATTTCGTCGCACCCTATCTGATTGAGGCGCTCGGAGACGATTGTGTGGAGATCCCTCCGGAGGCATTGAAGGAATCGCTGCAGCTCGATGCGCTGCTGATGTCTTGCGATGCCGTCGTCCACTTCAACTCCGCATCGCCCGACTCAAATGTGGATCGGAGCGACCGTGACGCGCTGCTTTCCATGCGTTCATCTGCGAATCCTATCCTCCAAGCTGTCGACCGTCACGAGTCGCTCCACCTCGTTCTGGTTGGCTCCCTACGCGTCCATCCGCAAGCGACTCCCAACGACCCTTACTATTACGGTGGCACGCGCCTTGCTCCTCGTGATGTAGCTGCCGAAGGACAACTCTGGGTCGAGGAGTACGCCTTGGAGCGTGCTCAGGCGGAGCGTCCGGTCAGCATCATCCGCGCCTCCAATGTACAGGGTGTGGTTAAGGGCGATGGAACTGGACACGGATTGCTGCACGAGTGGGCACGCGACTCTATCTTCGGTTGGGTTAGCGTTCCCGGCGATGGTCAGGAGGTGAAGGACTTCGTTCATGTGAACGATCTCGTCGGCGTCATCCTAGGAATTCTAGGAGACCCGCCTCCAACACGTGAGGCGATCGCTGTCGGCACCGGACACGGTATTCCGATGAGCGAACTGGTGACGATGTTCGCCGAGCGTACGGGTTGCGAGCCTCAGTTTGGTCAGAACGATGCCTCGGAGGTTTGGGGCGTCGTCGACGCAGTCGAGATTTCGGAGAGACTCGGATATGAGATGCAGATCAATCTGGCTGCGATGGTCGAGGAAGCGTTCGAAGTGAACGGCTCGTGAGCCCCCATCATCGCCTGTTTGATTGCTTTCATAGTCGGTCGAATGATTGGTCTGGATTCATCCGCCACTGGCTCCCATCCGGCGCATGGTAGGTCGTTGTGCCGTACATGTCGGTCTGGTAGTCCCCACCGGAGGGCAGTTTCGTGTAGTCTTGAGCGTAGGTTGCAGCCTGTGAAGCACCGGCTGGAGGTGGTCCCGCAGCGGCCTGAACCCCGTGCGAGTGTTCGTTGTAGTTTGCAGCGGCAGCCTGCGCCACCTCCGCTGTGTACCCCTGATCGATTAGTTGCTGTACATACGGGTCCAATGAAGCTGGAGTGCCAAGCGGAGTGGCTTGGAACGAGGCAGCCTGTGGCGATGCGTAAGGGTCATCTTCTCCACCACGCCGCGCCAACATCAGGACCAGGAGGGAAATCAGTATCACGATTAGGACGGCGCCTCCTCCCATCGCGACGCCGTAGGCCTCCGTCATCGCCGCGAAGTCGCCCGCCTCCAATCGCTCGTCGAGCGAGCAGCCGGCGAACTCCCCTTCGCTGTTCACTTGCATGTCTAATGGGGTTGCACGACACTGGTCGACGTCGTTGGTGACGCCATCGTCATCGTCGTCCAACTGATGATCCGCACATCCCATCCTAGCTTCGTCGGTCGTGTTGACCGGTGCTCCGGCATTCGTTCCGGCGCAGCGGTCGATGTAGGCGGGAAATGAATCACCGTCGGTGTCGAAGTCGCCCGGCCAGCAGCCTACGTTGTCAACGGTCCCGAACTCTCTGTGGGCATCCCTGATCTCGGCATTGCTCGTGTCAAGGCATTGGTCAGCTCCGGTGCGATCGCCCTCTACTCCGTCTTCATCGAGATCGTACTGTCCCGGTATGCAACCAAGGGGGTCCGGGATGGTGTTGGGGGGTGTGTTGGGACAGAAATCTAAGAAGTTCATCTTGCCATCTTCGTCCTCGTCCAGTTCGCCGGACCAGCATCCGAACCCATCGACTTTCTCGCCCCATTGGGAGTATTGTGGATTGGTCCGCTCCGTCACGCTCGGCGTATCGAGGCAATCGTCATCGAGGTCGTAGACTCCATCGTCGTCTCCATCCTGCTGTGTGTAGAGTCCACATCCATCATCGCTCACCGGCTCGTCCTTGGGGGTTCCAAGGCAGGCATCGACTGAGTCATCCACGCCGTCACCATCATCGTCGCTGTCCTCCGTTGCGTCGCGACATCCGTCAGAATCCGCATCCTGATCGGATGTAGCAGACCAATTGGTCTCTCCTCTGGGACATGAATCAGAAAGGTCAGGGATGCCATCCGCATCATCATCGACATCCTCGCCCAGATCGGCACATCCGTCTCCGTCGAGATCCGTCGCGTTGCTGCTTGTCCATCCGGTCATGCCTTGGGCGCAGCCGTCGTTATCATCCAGTACACCGTCTCCATCGTCGTCGTTGTCCTCGTCGGCATCGCGACACCCATCCCCATCGATGTCGGTGTCGACGCTGCTGTTCCAGCCGATTGCGCCATTGTTACATCCATCCGCATCATCATCAACTCCGTCCGCATCATCGTCTTGATCCTCGCCTTCATCCCGGCATCCGTCTCCGTCGCGATCGGTAGCAGGTGTCGAGATCCAATCTAGATCTCCTCTTGGACAGAGATCCAAGGATTCACCATTCTCGTTCACATCCAGAACGGAGTCGTTGTCATCGTCCTTGTCTTCACCATTGTCTGCACAGCCATCGCTGTCATGATCAGTGGTTGCATCCGATGTCCAGTTCCACCATCCTCGGGCACACATGTCACCGTCGAGGTCGCCGATGCCGTCGTTGTCGTCATCGTCGTCCTCCTTCTGGTCGTGGCACCCGTCCTCGTCGTGATCGTTCGCTCTGGTCGATGACCAGTTCATCTCGTCGCCAGGATCATCGCAGAGATCGCTTGCATCGAGAATTCCATCTGCATCGTCATCCATGTCCTCGTCGCTGTCCCGGCACCCATCGCCATCTCGGTCGAGGGAAGGGTCGGTCGGATCCCAATGGGTAGCGGGGCCGTCGCAATCATCCGCTTCGTTGAGGATTCCATCTTCGTCGATGTCTGGATCGCAGGCATCTCCCAACGAATCGGAATCGATGTCCTCTTGATTCGGATTGTGTATGGATGGGCAGTTATCGTTCACGTCCGGGTCATTGTCACCATCGCTGTCAGCCTGCATCGACCAGAGGAAGACTCCCCCCGGGGTTCCGTAGTTCTCGCTGAAGAATTCGCCAGTCGCGGAAACCTGTTGGTTGCCAACCGTCGCAGTGCAGGAACCGCCGCTCTGCAAGCCACCACCGCAGAAGGTTCCGAGCAAGGCGATGGTGCCCTGGGTCCGCCAAACCGCTTGGATGCCAGCTTCCCTGATCGAGCCCTGAGAACCTTCGGCGGAGAGCCAGTTCCCGCTTGTGTCCATGATGGCTGCGTATCCTTCGTCGTAGTTCGCAGGCAGCGTCGTCGATCCGAAGGTCGAAGAGCCGGTCTGTTGATACTGCCCGGATGAGACTGAGGCAAACGATCCAGAGATCAGCAGCAGCCCATCTTGGAGATCGATGCTGCGTCCGGTGGTGTATCCGACAGCAGTGGTCACCCAACTCCATTGCTGGTTCGGTCCTATGGCCGCGACGACCGCCGTCCGGTCTTGACCGTTGTTTGAGGATGAGGCTTGGATGGAGCCGAAATTTGCTGTTCCCACCAAGTCGCCTGAGACATATGCGGTGCCGTTATCCTCGACTATGCCGAAGGCCTGGACCAACCCTCCGGTCGCCCCCGCTTGGTTTGCGTTCGACCACGCCCCGGTAGTCGATACATGGGCAATCCAGAGGTCGCCTTGACCTATCGATTGCATCTGGTTGCTCCCGAAATCAGCCGTGCCGGTGAAGGTTCCAGTGGCGATCAGCCCGCTTCCGGTGTGTACCAGAGCACTGCCGTAGTCACTGGTCTGGCCTCCTGCTCGGGTCGCCCATTGCCAAGCCCCACTGGAAGATAGCTTGGCGACCCAGACATCCGTTGCCCCCGCTCCGTTCAGAGCGTGTGAACCGAAGGTCGCGGTCGTGGAGGCGTTGAATTCACCCAAGGCGAAAATGTCGCCGTTGGAATCGATCACAATGTCATTGCATGCCTCATCATCTCCTGACCCACCTGCGACAGCCGACCAGTCAACATCACCGTTCTGGTTCATCTTGACCACGAATATGTCCTGTTCGTCGTTGGCGCTAGAATGCTGGTCGCTCCCCATCGTGATGTTGCCGACGTACCAGCCGCAGGCGTAGATGTCGTTGCCCGAAACCTCGATTGAGGTGTAGCTGGAGAATCCTCCTCCAGCGTGGGTCTGCTGTGTCTTGAGCCATGACCATTGGCCGCTGGCGCTCGCCTTGGCAACGAAGCCTACCTGATCCTGTCCGTTGTTCCTAGTCTGTCCGAACACCGCCTCATAGAGCAGCATCCCTGTAACGTACAGATCACCATTTCCGCTATCGGCGACCCCGCTCGGAATCACCACTCCCGCCGCGAGCGTACCACCGCTCTGATATCCGGCAGCAAGCGCCCACTCGGTCGTCGCGACCTTCGGTGCGGCGAACGGAGAAGTGGCGCTCGTCAGTGAGTTGTCAATCGTCTCGTCATCGAATTGGACGATTGCCGACGCAGCCCCAGAGGACCAGATTGCGAGAGCGATCAAGAGAATGCCGAAACGACGCATTCCATGCATGCGCTTCGACCCCACCCTCCGCCTCTTCAACCCTCGGCTGCCGTGACTGGGCGGCTATGCCGCCCGCGCGAGCCGTTCTTCCACCTAGCAACCGAATGTCGTTGATTCTGCTTCAGGAATCGTGAATCGCCCAGTCGTTCATCTCGGGAGTTCGGTACCACCATGCTCCGGCATCATCCTGCCACCACTCCGTCCCATGTTCATCCACCGTGATCCCATCATCGGCCGAGCCACCTTCGTCGTCGGCCATCCCCGCCGTTGTTGCTTCGCCTCCCTCCTCCAGTAGAGTTGCTTGGGAAGTGCCATCGCTTCGCTCTACGCTCTGGCCATCAGTCGAACGCCTCCGCTTGGATTTGGGAGAAGGAGTCCTTCCCTTGCCGCGGAGGAGTATCACCGCAACAGCACCACCAACGATTAGGATGCCTATCCCGGCGATGCCAGTGAGGATGACCCCGCTGCTCATCCCCTCTCCGATGCCCAATTGGGATGCTGAACATCCGACTGCATCGACTTGGTGCAGCGGTGGGGTCCCCGGACATTCGTCGATGATGTTGGCGATTCCATCCTCGTCGGCGTCCTGCTGAGTGTAACTGCACCCCGCCTCATCGATCTCTCCCTCGTCCAAGGCGGTCGAAGGATCATCATCCGGCGTGTCAGAGCATGCGTCATCGAGATCCATGACACCATCGCCATCGGTGTCGATTCTCGCCCTTCGCTGGTCGATGCTGCACCCGCTGCCGTTGACCGCCTCTCCCTCCAGGGTTTCTGGACAGATGTCCGTGCCGTTCTCGTGCGGGTCACCGACCACACCATCTCCATCGACATCGATCTGCAATGCAGTGCATCCTGCGTCGTTGACCTCGAGCCCGAAGGTATCCCCGACGCAGGAATCCGTATCATCCTTCACCGAGTCCTCATCGGAATCGTCGATGCATCCATCGAGGTCGGAATCCCATCCGGTCGCGTTCTCTTCTTGGCACAGGTCGTCGACGTTCTCGATTCCATCCCCGTCCGAGTCACCTTGATCTTCGGCGCATCCGAAAGCATCGACGAACGCCCCCAAAGTCGTGCCGGGGCAGCGATCATCTCCGTTCGACTCAGAGAACCCGTCGTCGTCGTCATCTTGGTCTTCTCCCGCATCCTCACAACCATCTCCGTCATGGTCTGTCGTCGTATCTCTAGTCCAGCCGAGCGTCCCTCGAGGGCAGTCATCATCGTCATCGGGGAGGAGATCGTCATCATCATCCGCATCCTCACCGTCGTCGGCGCAACCATCGCCATCGTGATCGGTCGTAGAGTCGGATGTCCAGTTCCGCCAACCGAGAGGGCAAGCATCCGATGGCGAATCTGGCACGCCGTCCGAATCGTCGTCAGAGTCCTCGTCGGAGTCTCTGCAACCGTCGCTATCGTGGTCGTTGGAGGAGTTCGAGACCCATCCCAATGCACCTAGAGCATCATCGCAATCATCGTTCTCATCTAGGACTCCGTCGCCATCGTCGTCATCGTCCTCTAGACCGTCGGAACAGCCGTCGCCATCACGATCCAAAGAGGGCGTCGAACTCCAACCCACCTCACCTCTCGGGCAAGCATCGGTTTCATCGGAGACTCCGTCATCGTCGTCATCGCCATCCTCACCATCATCGGCGCAACCATCGGCGTCATGGTCGGTCAGAGACGAAGAAGTCCAGTTGCTCCACCCAGGATGGCATCTATCATTAGGACCATCTGGTATTCCATCATCGTCATCGTCGTTATCTTCGTCGATGTCGCGGCAACCATCTGAATCGTGGTCGTTGGTCGAATCGGAAACCCATCCCATCAGATCATCGATGTCATCGCAATCATCCTCCAGATCGGAGATTCCGTCGGCGTCGTCATCGTCGTCCTCGGTGGCGTCGTGGCATCCGTCCTGATCTCTATCCAGAGAAGTATCGAATGCATCCCAGTCGCTGGTCGGTCCGTCGCAGTCATCGATTCCGTCCCACTTTCCGTCTCCATCGATGTCGGGCAGTGTGTCGATTGCATCGACCCCGATGCGTGCCCACGCCCATACCCTGTCCATGGGCCCTAGGTGGACGAGGCCGGCGGCATCCCATACCGCCTGTGCTTCGTCGGAGAGCATCCAGTTGATCACCGCGAACTGTTCAGAGAGATCGCTCGCTTCGATAGCCAGAACTACATCTTGCTGTACCGGCCAAGTACCATCTTCGCTGGTGGCGATGGAAGGAGTAATCGCACTGCCACCAGCAGCTAAGGCGGCAGCAGCACCGTGGGTCCAGTTATCGATTACAGGTACGTGCCAGACGCCTGCCTGCCCCAATGATTCACGCATCTCGGAGAAGGCTAGTATAGCACTGTTCGGACTGATGGCGACTGCTTCCGGAATCCCATCTTCGAACTCTTCCTTGATGTGGTATCTCAGTCCTGAGGTGCTGAACGATGCTTCCGGTGTCTCGCAGTCTCCACACAGTAGCAGACGTTGGGTCATGGTTGACAGGCTTCGGTTGTCCCAAGTGTTCGAGATATGCACACCCTCTTCGACGCATGAGGAGTCGAGGTCGGACCATTCCTTGATGCCGTCGTCGTCATCGTCCGGAGCGATGCTGGCGATATTCAGACCAGGGGCCCAAGTGGTCTGCGCGAGGTTGTTGTCGCTGTACGATGAGAGAATCCAGCGCAACTGGGCCATCGATATTCCTCCGATCGCCGAGATGCAAGCCTGAGCATCACCGTTCTCTTGGACGATTAAAGTGGCAGCCATGCGGCCTATGGGTACCTCCAGGATTTCACCAGAGTATCCCGCTGGACAGTCGAGTAGGCCGCTGGTGGAGTGGTTCGACCTAGGTGTCGCTATGTGCTGTGGCACACCTCGCACCATTATGCCAATCGTGCCATTGTTCGAACAGAGTTCGTATGGCACCGCTGCCCCGGTCATGTTGTCGTGTTGCGTCAAGCGAGGGTCTAGTGGCCGGTGGGTGAACCAGTTCGGTTCCAATCGCTCACCGATGAAGTCCCCCTTCAGGGTCGCGAATCCCTCCTGCAAGGTATGTACTGTAGTCCTGCCTCGGCTCTGGCCAAGAGCGATCTTTGTTCCGTCTGGTGACCAGTCGATCGCGCGAACCCCACGGGTGTTCTGGTTGTAGCCAAACGATCCGAAATCATTCACCAGAGAGAAGTTATCGACTCTGCGAATATGAGCGCTATCCCCACCGTTTCCTATGGCGAGGAACGCGCCGCTCGGATCGAATGAGATGTCTTTGACATCTCGCCATCCATCCGAGTTACCAGTGCTGAGGGCGGTTGCGTTGGCCACATCGTAGAATGAGATGCGATTGTCGTCCGAGCCGGTCGCCATTACCCTACCATCGGGACTGAAGGCCACTGCAAGCGTGGTGCCGGAATGGTCGTGACGATCTAGGTACATGGTGCCATTCGAAGTCCAGTTGATCGATGTGTCCTGCCCGTGGACGCTGCCGATCAATCTCCCATCCGGGCTGACATCTATGCCGTAGACCGGGTCGAGGAAGGTGAAGGTCTGATTCAGGGAACCGTTCGAGGAGTGGAACTGACGGACTGCTTGGTCGTTGCATGCGGTGTAGACATAATTGCCATCGGGCGACCATTCGACATCGAATACATTTCCCGTGTGGTTGGAAGAGAGATTGTACAGGACGGTGGCGGACAGATTGCTCCAATCCATCTGCAGAACTAGAGCCCATGCGTGGCCCGCGTCGTCATCGAAGTATCCTCCCACAGCGAGATGGGATCCGTTCGGGGAGAAGGCGAGGGCCCGGACGTTCTCGGTGATTTCGTGCAGCGTCGAGAGAGTCCGACCGTTCGGAGCGTAGATCATGATACGGCCATCACCAGCGCCAGCCAAGTGGATTGAATCAGGTGCCCAAGCCACCGCTCGTGAGTCGCCGTGATTCACATAGAGCGTCCGCCTCGATCCGTTCCAGTCGCCGGTCACGCCCTCTGAGAGGTCCGTGTCCCCATCGCCATCGGAGTCGGGACAACCGATATTGCCGATGGTGCTGTTGCCGGCCGCGAACGGACAGTCGTCGACGACATCGTCGATGCCATCGCCATCCCCGTCGTCTGCCGAGGTGATGCTGATGGCTGTAGTTGATGCGAGAAGTAGTGCCACTAGGACTGGCGCCCCAGTCCATCGCTTCCCGGAGACAGCCATCGAATAGCGAGGCTATCGTCCCACCTTTGGCTCTGCCGCACGCTCGTGTTGCTACTAAGAATCCAAACTCATGATTCGTATATTTCCCAGTCCACCATTTCCGGTGTCCGGTACCACCAAACTTCGTCCTCAGAGTACCATTCGGTCCCGTGCTCGTCGACGCTGACTCCGTGGTCTGAATCATCATGATTTGCGGTGGAAGTCGACTGCGTCTCGACTGATTGAGTGGCCGAGCGAGACTCGGCAACCTTCTCTGAATTTGGATTGGAACGTCTCCTGCGTTTCCTATTTCGTTGCCTGCCCCTCTTCTTCAGCAGCACCCCCGCTCCTATGGACGCAGAGACGATCAGAATCGCCCCTCCAGTGAAGCCACCTATCAAGACGCTTCTGCTGAAGCCTTCCGAGTTGCCGGATAGTTGGGAAGCGGAGCAGCCGGATTCATCCACCTGGTGCAAGTCTGGTGTGCCGGGGCATAGGTCAATTGAGTTCAGTATGCTATCACCATCAGCGTCCAGTTGACTGTATGTGCAGCCGTCATCGTCCACGCCATCGTCAATCTGGCCCTTCTTCACCTCATTTGCTGGAGTATCTGGACAGCTGTCATCAACATTCACGATACCATCATCGTCATCATCGTTAATCGCATCCAGTTGTTGTTGACTACAGCCATCAGCGCCGGCCTCTTCGTCGGTCGGCGTTCCAGAGCATTCATCGGCACCCTGAGGGTGATAGTCCCCTGAAACTCCGTCTCCATCATCGTCACGTTGCAAATCGGTGCAACCGTCGTTGCCCACGGCTTCCCCAAGAGAGGCATTGATGCAATCATCGATGTTGTCTTTGATTTGATCGCTGTCCAGATCATCGATGCAGCCATCCTGATCCGAGTCCCAACCCGTAGCGCTCTCATTCTGACATTGATCCAATGAATCGGGAACTCCATCTCCGTCCCAATCGTCCTGAAGGCTCACTGTCTCGCAACCGAAACCATCTACGAATGCTCCCAACGGAGTGCCTGGACATCGGTCATCACCATTTTCTTCTGAGAACCCATCATCGTCATCATCGTGATCCTCGCCATCATCACGACAGCCATCGCCATCATAATCCGTTTCGGCAGATGATAACCAGCCCATTTCACCACGAGGACAATCGTCTTCATCGTCTGGCCTACCATCGTCATCATCGTCATAGTCCTCACCGTCATCTTTGCATCCGTTGCTATTGTAATCGGTGAAGGCATTTGATATCCAGCCAGTCAATCCTCTGCTGCAAACATCCCCCCCAGCATCCGCGATACCATCCCCATCGTCATCGTCATCCTCCTCTTCGTCATGACAGCCATCTCGATCATGGTCAGTGCTTGAGTCAGAATTCCAATTTGACTTGAAATCCGGGCCGTCGCAGGCATCATCCCCATCCAGAATCCCGTCTCCATCATCGTCGGAATCATCGCCTTCATCCTCACAACCGTCACCATCCCGGTCATTGCTCGTCGTGGAAACCCAACCCTGTCTGCTATACTGGCAGTAGTCCAGAATCTGCCCGGTTGAACTGACGTCTTCGATGCCATCGTTGTCATCGTCGGCATCCTCGACATCGTCCTTGCATCCGTCTCCGTCGTGGTCCGTAGTCTGGTTCGATGTCCAGTTAGAGAATCCTCGCGGGCAGTCATCCCCCTGCAGATCCTCGATACCGTCATTGTCATCGTCAATGTCTTCGGTGTCATCCCGACAGCCATCTCCGTCATTGTCGGTTATTGCAGTCGAAGTCCAGTTCATATCGTCGTCGAGGCTATTGCATGAATCATCGATATCAGGTACACCATCGGCATCATCGTCTTGATCCTCGGTAGCATCATGGCACCCATCTCCATCTCGGTCCAGTTCCCAGATGCTTGAATCCCAATCAGTCGTGGGTCCGTCACAGTCGTCGATTCCATCCCAAAGACCATCGTTGTCGATATCTGGAAGGATGTCGATGGCGTCGACACCTATTCTCGCCCATGAATCGACCCTAGCAATCAGACCTAGGTGAACGAAATCCTCGTCGTCCCATGCTGCCTGACCGGCATCCGTCAGCATCCAGTCTATGAGCGGAACCATTTCTGGTAGGTGTGCCGTATTCACAACGAACACATAATCATCTTGAACCGGCCACAACCCGACGGCACTACCGTTTATCGATATATTTAGGGCGTTGCCACCATCATTCAATGCGTCGGTTGCACCATGGGTCCAATTATCGAGTATTGGAACGTTCCAAACATCGGTCCTGTTGATGACATCGCGCATCTCGCTGAATCCTAGGATGTTGTCGTTGAGGGAAATGCCGTATGTAATCTGACTCCGATCCTCTTCGCGGAACCGGAATCTCGTCGAGGTATTGTCGCTGTAGAATAGACCCTCAATGGACTGGCATTCACCACATGTCAACCTACGCTCGATCATCGTTGGAATCGACCTGTTATCCCAATTGCCCGAAACATGCAATGGTATCTCGCTGCATGATGAATCAAGGTCTGACCATTCGCGAATCCCGTCAGAATCATCATTCGGTGCGATTGACCCCAAATCCATCCCAGGTGCCCAACTATCCTGAGATAGGACGAAATCCGAACCACCTGAGAAGATCCATCGTAACTGCCCCATCGACAGCCCACCTATGGTCGAAAGGCAGTTCTCGGCGCTTCCGTTCGCCTTGACGAACAGAGAGGCGGGCATTCTACCGATGGGAACCTCAACTAATTCCACGGAACTCGACAAGCATTCCATCAAGCCACTGCTAGACCAGTTCGATTTGGGCGTGACTAGATGGTGAGGCAACCCACCGATGAGGGTGCCGACTATCTCCTCTCCATTGCATAATTCGGAGACGAGGTCTTCTGTGGAGTAATTCTCGTGCCAGAAAGCTGCGAGTGGTCGTCCGCTGTCCGCAGGTGAGTAATCTCTCCAACCGGCTTCCATCATCCGCATTGAGGTGTAGTCTCCCTTCAGTTGAAGGAATCCTTCAGGTAGGACATAAGCCCCTGTCCTCCCCCGATTCTGACCATACCCCACCTTCATTCCATCCGGTGACCATTCCATGATTCTGACACCTCTAGAGTTGCCTGATCCGAATGATCCGAATTCATAGATATCCGAGTAATTATTCAGATCCATTTGGTTGTCGGGGCTGTTGTAGATTCGTACCTCATCATCACCCCCAGCAACCACGAAGAAAGCACCGCTTGGGTCGAACGAGATGGAGTAAATGTCTCGGGATTCTTCGATGGTGGCGAGATGAGAAGAATTTGTGACATTGTAGATGTTGACCCTGTTGTCGAATGCGCCCGTCATCAACCAGCGCCCATCCGGACTGAAAGTGACGTCTAGAGCGTAGTTGCTTTGATGGTGATTCAAGTTCATGTATTCTGAACCGTTGCTGGTCCAGAATACCCTGAGTTCGCCGCCTCCACTCAATCCTGTAACGAGACGCCCGTCGGGACTAACATCCACACTCCAGACGGTCGAACCGGATGGGAACGAGTAGTTCCTGACCAAAGACCAGTTCTCATGAACTGAGAATTGTCGAAGTTGTCCATCCCCATCTCCTGTGAAAAGGTAGGATCCGTCAGAAGACCATGCGACACTCGGTACATCGTCGGTATGCATGGAACTCAGATTCCGTAGAACCGTGGCGGATCTAGTCGTCCAGTCCATCTCCAATACCACAGCCCAAGAGTGCTCTTCGGAGTCGCTGTAGTAGGCGCTGGCTGCAAGGTAGCTGCCGTTTGGCGAGAAAGCGAGTCCCCTGAC
This sequence comes from uncultured Candidatus Poseidoniales archaeon, assembly GCA_964585295.1. Taxonomy (GTDB): domain Archaea; phylum Thermoplasmatota; class Poseidoniia; order Poseidoniales; family Thalassarchaeaceae; genus CAUZSY01. Next base: position 23,433 of record CAZPCY010000016.1, read on the forward strand.
ATTCTCATCAAATTCGAACAGCGTCGAAACCGTTGCACCGGAAATCGTGTACAGTGTGACAAAACCATCTGCGGATCCGGCAAGATGAACCGAGTCAGGTGCCCAAGATACCGCTCGCGAATCACCCTGATTGACATACAGCGTTCTCACAGCACCGTTCCAATCCCCCGTGCTCGATCCTGCGTGATTAGGATGCCCGTCGCCATCTGAATCAGGACATGCACGCAATCCGATGGTGCTGTTGCCATGGGCGAATGGACAATCATCAACCGCATCATCGATTCCATCCCCATCACCATCTGCAGCGGCAACGGTATTTGCAATCGACACCCCGGCGAATAGAATCAATACCGCCAAGACTGGCTGGAACCATTTCCGCCTGCAGTCCCTCATGCCAATATCGTGGCTCCTGCTTAGGGTGATATTATGTCTACCGCACCTGTGTTTGCGAAGGGCGTAACGAATTAGTCAGGGTCAAATCATTGCTCAAATCGCGCCCAATCGGCCATTTCTGGCGTCCGGTACCACCACGAGCCCTGATCGTCGGTGTACCAAGATGTGCCGTGCTCATCTAACGTGACGCCGTCATTCGTGGAAATCGATTTCGCACTCGAAGCATCCGTTTCAGATGACTCCACTAACTCACCTTGCTCACTCGGTTCATCGATTTCCGCTCCGACCATCTTCGGTCCGCCGGTTGGCCCAATCGGGGCGGCTGTCGGACCTGCGGGGCTTGCGGGTCGCCGGCTCTGTCTGGATGGCTTTGCACTCCTCTTGCCCTTGAGTAGGATCAAAGCGGCAGCAGCGCCTGCCAACAACACCACGCCGACGCCTCCGAAGACGGCTAGCATGGCACCAGAGGAGAAGCCGCTCTCACCGACACCCAACTGCGAAGCGGAGCATCCAGTCGCATCTACCTCGTGAAGGTCCGGTGTTCCCGGACAGACATCCTTTCCGTTGGAGACTCCGTCTCCATCGGCGTCGCGTTGGGTGTAACTACAACCATCGTGATCGACACCCTCACCACCGGCTGACTCGAGATCCGCTTCGGGTGTGTCTGGACATAGATCGTCATCGTTCATCAGTCCGTCTTCATCATCATCGCGCAGCCCCTCAAGCTGTCTCTCACTGCAACCAAAGGATACCGTTGTCTCATTCGGCCAAGTGCCGGCGCATTGATCCTCGCCGTGTGGATGGGTGTCGCCAGCGATTCCATCGCCATCGTCGTCGCGTTGGATCTGGGTGCATCCATCATCGCCGACGGAGAATCCGTCTGGTTCTGCGATGCAATCGTCGAAGGAATCCTTCACACCGTCGTCATCGATGTCATCGATGCAACCATCGCCGTTCTCGTCCCAACCGGTTGCGTTCTCCTGTGCACAGGCGTCGTTCATGTTGGCGATGCCGTCGCCGTCATCGTCGCCTTGGCTGGTCGAACAACCGAATCCATCGACGAAGTCATCCATCGGGGTGCCAGGACAGAGATCCTCGCCGTTGTCCTCACGGAAACCGTCGTTGTCATCATCGGGATCCTCTCCATCATCCTTGCAACCATCTCCATCGTTGTCAGTAGCCCCAGTCGACACCCATCCCGTCAATCCTTGTGGGCAATCGTCGGCTCCATCGTGCTTCAAATCGCCATCGTCGTCGGTGTCCTCACCGTGGCCGTCGTTGCTGCTCCCCTCGTCCTTGCAGCCGTCACCGTCCCGATCCGAGTTCGAGTCGCTGGTCCATCCATGCTCCCCTTCCGGGCAACTGTCGAAAGCGTCGAGCAGTCCGTCATTATCATCATCATCGTCTTCGTCGGCGTCGCGACATCCGTCGCCATCGTTGTCGGTGATGTCGAGACTCGTCCACGCTGTCGCGTTCCTCGGGCAGAGATCGATGACGTCGACCACTCCATCATCATCGTCATCGAGGTCCTCATCGGTGTCGTGGCAACCATCACCATCGTGATCGGTCGTGGCGTTCCTGATCCATCCGACCTTCATCTTCGGACATGAATCGTCGTCGTCCAAGGATCCATCGTCATCGTCATCCGCATCCTCTCCTTCGTCGTGACAGCCGTCACCATCGTGATCGTTGGAGGCATTCGAGGACCAGTTGTTCCATGATGGATTGGTGGCGCATCGGTCGTCGTCGTCGAGTACGCCATCTGCATCGTCATCATCATCCTCTACTCCATCCCTGCAGCCGTCGGAATCCCAGTCGGATAGGTTGGTCGATGTCCAATTATGCTGCTTGGTGGCGTCGTTGCATAGATCGGATGCGTCCAGGACACCGTCCGCGTCGTCATCATCGTCCTCCGTCGCATCGTGACAGCCATCGCCATCCCTGTCCAGTGCCCAGACGGAGGAGTTCCAGAGGACGGTTGGCCCGTCGCACTCATCGTCATAGTTGTTCATACCATCATCATCGATGTCGTCATCGCACGAATCTCCATCGAGATCGCCATCGATGTCTGATTGGTCTTCATTCCAAATCGTAGGACAGTTGTCGTCCTTGTCTGGAGTTCCGTCCAGATCGGTATCGGGATATGTGGCCCAGAGAATGCTACCTCCTCCTTCGTATGCGTCCATCATCACGGCGGTTCCGTCGATTACGGCCGTGCACCATTCAGTGAGGCATATGTTGCCTACCGTCAGCATTCTTCCGTCGGCCATGTGTTCAACATCGACTCCGCGGTCCTCCCCCCCCATGCTTCCAAATGAGACGGCCCATTTCCAAGTCTGCGCGGATAGGTCGAATCCTGCAAGGAAGCCGCCCGAGCCTCCATCAATGATGGCATAGTTACCGAATGAGGCGTTTGAGACAAAGGGGTCGTCTGGCTGTGAGAACTGCCCGGTGACCACGGCGACACCCGTGGAATCGACCGAGAGTCCTAGTGGTACCTGCCACGAGAAATCGGCTGCGACACGACTATTGGCGGAATCGGAGCGAACCGAATAGAGCCAATCACCCATCGCATTCAATTCACCGATGAAGGCGTGTTGGCTCGTGCCATTGGATGTGTGGGAGATGACGGAGTCGTATTCCACGACGCCTCCCATCGACCCGATGACGACGAACGCATCCCCGTTCATCTCGATGTCAGTTATCGTGGAGGGGCTACTGCTGGTTCCGCTCACCAATGTCGAGACCCAATTGAATTGGTTTTCGCTGGAGAGGTTCGCGACGAAGCCAGCCGTCGGTCTCGCCGCAAACGAAATGTGGCCATTACCGAATGCGTTCCCTGCGTTGTCGGAGTAGTAACCCGTGATTATCGCGTTGTCCTGTGCGTCGACGACTATCGCTGCTACGTCGTCTGCGTAAGAGTGCGATGTACCGCCTACAGCCCGCACGAAGTCGAAGCCCAGATCAGTAGTGTTCAGTAACCCAAAGAATCCGTTGTATCCACCACCAGTATTGATATGCGTCTCGTTGAAGAACGCCTCTTCGTAGTACTGGCCGACAACGTATAGGTGCCCATCGCTCCGTAGTGCAGCGTCTTGCACCGCGTCGTGACCGTCGCTTCCGTCTATCGTCACAGCCCAGTCAAAGACGCCGGTAGATGACATCTTCACGATCAGGCCGCCGCGATTCGGTCCGCTGTTTTGGAACGACCCCGGAGCGGTCATGATCAACTGGCTGGTGTTGAGGTCGATCTGCCCGTTCATCCAACCGTATGCGTAGAGAGTGCCGTTGCCGTCGGACACCACCCCCTCAAATTCCGCATTCCCGTTCTGACTCAATCCATCGGTAGTGGTTGCTATCCACTCCCATACTCCGGAGGAGGTGACCTTTCCGATGAATGCGTGTCGCCTCACATCCGAGTCGAGATTGGTACCACCAATCGTGACATCCCCCATGAACGATCCCGTGACATAGATGTCCCCGACATCATCGATGAGCACTCCAGACATGCGAACCGAGTTGATATCGTCCGGTCCGTTGGTTGTAGTGCGTGGACCGAAGGATTGCAACCAGTCTGTCGACGCCTTGGGTCCACTGAAGAGATGATGTTCGGAGCCCCTAAGATGCATCTCAATCGACTCTTCTTCCCTCTGATCGAATCCGTTCGATCCTAGGATGTTGACCGTGGTTGAGAGCAGCATGAGAAGCGCGAGCAGGACGCTCTGGAATGTCCGCCTCCGGAGTCCACCTAAACCTCGCATCAGAGTGTGGGGGGAGTCTCCACGCTTTGAGCACTCTCGCGCGCGGCGCACCGTAACTTGGCGACGGGAATCAGGATGTTTCCGGCTTGCCTTTCGCCCCAGAGACTCGATTCGTAGAATCTGGTTGGATGGAGTCTCGGTTTGATGGATGCCTTTCCACCGCAAGGATAGGTCTCGTCCTCGGTCGGTACCAATCAATCGACGAGGCAGAGAAGGATGTCGTTCGCGAGGTCCCATCCGAGAATCATCGCATCACATTCGATTGTACGGGAACTGCCTTTCGCGTTGTCATCATCTATCTGATCGGATGAACGGTACAGGAGTATGCTGCGCCCTGATCCCAGATCACATCTGGTCCTAGCACCTCCAATCGCTTGGGCAGGGGCGGTCGGACCTGCCGGTTCGTTTGGTCCATTTGCGACCGCACTAACGAAGTAACGCTCACCGGAATGTCTTGCAGCGGTGGATATCCGTCTGCTGGTGATACGTTCTGCGATCAGTTCGTCAAGTAGAGGCTCGATTGATGGAAGGCCCGTGAGGGTGGAGTATTCCTCGCCATCATCGGAGGCGTCGTTCTCCGTTGGATGAGTCCCACTGGCTTCGCTCTCTTCCATGATTCCACCATCCTGGAACTCCAACTCATCCAGCCCATCCGAATCTTCATCTTGGGCTTCCTTCTCTGCCTCCGTTGCTGCTTGCGCCTCTTCTTCAGAGCGTTCGGCTTCAGACCTCTTCCTCTCGTCCAGGATTGCCTTCTCCTTCTCCAACGCTCTACTCTCGACATGAGCCGAAGCCGCGGTGATTGCAGCAAGGAATTCGGTGACACCCAGATTCCCATCGTCGTTGCGGTCGGAATCAGCGATGATTGAGCGGACGACATCTGCCTCGGCCCCGATCTTGGGATGTTTCAGCAGCACTGCAGCCTCCTCTGCTGATAGCGCGCCATCGCCGTTTGAATCAAGTTCATGGTACAATGTCGCTAGATCGTTTAGGCCGACTCCGAGGTTGCGTTCGATGCTCGTGATAGCGCCTGAGGTGTCAGCGGCTGCGAACTCCGTCGCGGTGTTGGCAACGCTCCGCACCGCCGCCGCCGCAGCCGCTGCGCCACCAGCCGTGACCGCGGCCGTCTCGGCGACTTCGGCAGCCTCGGTCGACCGCGATTCAATCACCTCATCGACCTTTGCGCGGATGGGGTCAAATGCCTCTTCCCATCGTCCGATTAGGGTTGGTTGCACCCCCGCCGGCATCATCTTCACGCGATCTCTGACGAGAGAGTCTACCCGATTCAGTTCCGCATCCGCATTTTGGGCCTTCATGTCGATGTCGACGCCAACGAGCCGACCCACCTCCAGCATCTGGGAGATCGCCTCTTGCTGACTCATCTGCTGTGACATCAACCAGTCGGAAAGGGTGTCGAACCGTCAATCCTCGCATCCTCGAATTTGACACGATGAGCCGCCTTGCCTCGCTCATTGTTGTCGCCAATCAGATGAACGGTGGTCGCACTACCTCTGCTCTCACGCGCTTTCGGGGATTGGGTGCGACCAACACTTCGTCTCCAACCTCGACTCCGGTCATGTATGCTAGACCGATTCCGACCCGGCCGAGGCTGGGCGACGGACCACCCGAGGTTATGGTCCCAACATGACGGGGTTCTGAACCGCCATCGTCAGCGAAAACCGCATGACCAGGGCGTGGGAATGGCCCCTTCTCCAGATAGCGCACCCCCAACCAACGTGCGCCGCTCCCGCTCTTCTGCGCCTCTAGACTCTTGACGACTCGATTCCGACCGATGAAATCGTGGTCGATGTCGAGCCCGAAGAGCACATGCGTCTCAGCAGTGTCCCGCCCGAGTTCGGCTGCGTGTTCATCATATGAGTCGATTAATGGAGGCCATAGGAAGTCCTGACCTGAGAGCAGGTATCCCTTCTCCATCCGTAGGGTGTCCCGAGCGCCCAGCCCAACCGGAACCAAGCCGTCCTCCTTCCCTTCCGCCAGCAAGGCGTCCCAGAGTTCCCTCGCCCTGTCGTTACCGACAAACACCTCGAATCCCTTCTCTCCAGTGTATCCAGTCCCCTGGATCCACCCATCGATTCCGAGTCGGTTATCCCTGATGGCTTGGGCTCTGAACCGCCCGACGGCGTTGTCCGTTCCGAGCACCTTCTGGATGATAGATGGGGCCTTCGGACCTTGCAGAGCTAGGATCGCAGTGTCATTCGACAGATCCTCAATCATCACCGAATCGTCATTGGGCAGGAGTTCTGAGAACCACTTCCACATCGTGCCGATCATGCTGGCGTTTGGCACTCCGAGGATCCATGGCTCGTCTCGGGAACCGGAATCTTCCTTCGTGGCACCCTCGCCACATCCGCTCAGGGTCATTTCCGAACCATCCGTCAATGCGAGAATCATGTCATCGATAATCATCCCCGAGTGATCGAGAAAGTGGGTGTATGCGCAACGGCCGGAATCGAGGGTGGATACCCGCTGCGTCGCCACGCCATCGAACCAATCGAGGAGGCGTGGACCCGAGAATCGGAACAGGCCCATGTGCGAGACGTCGAACAGACCGGCTGCTTTTCTGGTCGATGCGTGCTCTTCCAGCGTCGTAGTGTAACGGATTGGTAACTCAAAGCCGTGGAAGTTGACCAAGTGCCCACCAGCCTCCACATGCGCCTCGTAGAGTGTGGTGCGCACCGGCTTCTCTCCCTCGTCCATCTGACCTCCACCTCGATTGGACGCCGCGATGGCTTCGACTTGAAACGCGCGGCGCACATCCCTCCGAGTTAATCACCCTGGGCGCCGGCGGCTGCTTGAAGCGGAGATGCCATCTCGCCGCAATGTGTCCCAACAGGAGCCGGTTTGGAGGCATCACCTACCTCTAATAATCGGAACGGCTTCGATTGTCATCCTCTGTGCGATTACTCTCTCGTTCGGTCTGGATGGATACTATGACGAGCGTAGCGAGAGAAAGGTCGGGAAAGTGACGAGTTTCTGCGAATTGAACCGCGATGGTTTGCTGCGCGAGCCGGTCAACGCCATCTCCTCCCTCGCGCTATGCGTCCCAGCACTCGTGATCCTGCATCGCTGGCCCAGCCTTTCGCCTGATTCGGAGCAGCAACCCTCGGTCGGACTTGGTCACCCAGTCGCATCGCCATTCAATCATCAATCCCCAGAACTCGCAGCCTTCGTCGTCGGCTCTATCCTTGTCGGATGTGGTGCATTCGCCGCGCACGGCACGAAGATGTCGATTGCTTCGACATACGACCACGCTGGTATGCTCGCATGGATCCTCATCCCGGCTCTTTGGGTCGCACGGCGCAACCTCGGCTTCAGCCGTCGATTTTGGTTTGCAATGTGGGTCTCTTGCTCAATGGGATTCACCACATATCTCCATCTGACCAAGGGGGTCGGAGTGGCAGATGCATACCGCGTCATCATCGTCGTTTGGATGACGCTGGAGATGATTGCCTGGTGGCGAATTGATGCGCCTTCCAGATGGATGTTCGCCGGCACTGCCTCATTCCTAGCAGCGTATGGCGCATGGAATCTTGGTCGGAAGGACTCAGTGGCCTGCGTCCCTGAGAGTGTTTTCCAATGGCACGCCGCATGGCACATCCTTTGCGCCGTCGCGATCGGCTTCTTCTGGTTGCACCTCCGTACCTCCCCAATGGTCCGAGGAGTTTCTTGGAGGGCATTAGGGGCCAGCCATGCGTTCGCGGCTTCGACACCGTCCGAGGAGTAAGTCGTCGCACCTCGTTCAGCCCCTGATAGGTGTGAACTCCCCTCCTCGCAACCATCAAGGGGCCGATTCCGGAGCGTGGTGTATGACGAGAACCCAACCTGTGAACGAGCCCATCCTCGGCTATGCACCAGGAAGTCCAGAGCGAGCAGCGCTGCAAGATGAACTCGACCGGCAAATGGGGGAGGTGCTGGAGATACCTTGCATCATCGGCGGTGAACGTGTCTTCACCGGCAATACCAGTCAGCAGGTCATCCCCCACCGCCATGGTCACATCCTCGCTGAGGTGCATCTCGCAGGTCCCGCCGAGATCGAGGATGCTTGCACAGCTGCGACAGATGCACAGCCAGATTGGATCGCTCTTGGTCTAGAGAGGAGGTGCACCATCTTCGAGCGGTGCGCCGAGATGCTGGCCGGCGATTGGCGGATGAGGGTCAATGCGGCGACAATGCTCAACCAGAGCAAGACGGCTTTCCAAGCGGAGATTGATTCAGCCTGTGAGTTGATCGACTTCTGGAACTTCAACTGTCATTACGCGCGAGAGTTCCACGATATCTACCAGCCGTTGGTGTCACCAGATGGAGTCACCAACTCGACGGAGATTCGTCCGTTGGAGGGGTTCGTGCTGGCGATCGCACCATTCAACTTCGCGAGCATCGCGGCCAACCTCCCCAGCGCTCCAGCCATCCTCGGCAACACCGCGGTCTGGAAACCGAGCCGGAACTCTATCCATTCCAATTTCGCCTTGATGGAGTTGATGATTGAAGCCGGTCTTCCTTCGGGAGTCATCAACTTCGTCCCAAGCAGCGGCCCCGACATCTCCACGGTCTGTCTTTCAAATCCGAATCTCGCAGGAATCCACTTCACCGGCTCCACCGCTGTTTTCCAGGGGGTGTGGCAGTCGATCGCGAACGCCTTGCCCAAACTCCGTTCATACCCTAGAATCGTCGGTGAGACCGGTGGCAAGGACTTCATCGTGGCGCATCCTGATTGCGACGAGCAGGGATTGCTCGTCGCTTTGCTGCGAGGCTCTTTCGAATACCAAGGCCAGAAGTGCTCAGCCGCATCTAGAGCCTATATCCCAGAATCGGTGTGGTCCCGAATCGGCGACCCGTTGTGTAAGGAGGTCAGACAAATCTCGATGGGAGATGCGCGCGACTTCACCAACTTCATGACCGCCGTGATAGACCAGCGCGCCTTCGATTCAATCACCGGGTACATCCAACGGGCGAGGGAGAGCGATGTCTGCGAGATCTTGGTAGGCGGTGGCTCGGATGACAGGGTCGGCTGGTTCATTGAGCCGACCATCATCGTCACCAGTGACCCAGAGTACGAGTCTATGGTCGAGGAGATCTTCGGCCCCGTGTTGACGGTCTATGTCTACGAGGACGATGACTTTGAGGGAGCACTCGAAATGTGCGATTCGGCGAGTCCTTACGCCCTAACGGGATCGATATTCGCTACCGATGAGGGTGATGTCGAGCGGGCCTACAATGCACTGCGATTCACGGCGGGGAATTTCTACATCAACGACAAGCCGACGGGTGCCGTGGTCGCGCAGCAACCTTTCGGAGGCGCCCGCGCTTCGGGCACCAACGACAAGGCTGGAGGCCCCCTCAACCTGCTTAGATGGATTAGCCCGAGAAGCGTCAAGCACACCCATGCGATCCCACAGGAATGGACCTATCCTTTCATGCGGCCGGATGAGTGAGTTGCGAAGTTTGATTATCCGCGTCTCTCTGCTTTGAATCGGGGAGCTTCAGGCTGAGAGGTCGCCTTCCGGCGACGACCCGTATACCTGATCTGGATAATGCCAGCGGAGGGATTGTAATCGATACGATAATCGCATTTGGATTGATGATTGCAACGCTCGGTATCTTCGGATACATCGGCTACCGAGCGGCGGCTGCCAAGGAGATCGAGGCTGACGAATACCTGTCGGCAAGAGGCTCTCAGGACTGGCTGCGGATAGGGCTGAGTCTGTTCGCTTCGGGGATGGGGATCTGGCTCCTGTTCGGTCCATCCGAAGTTGGCTATTACGGCGGTTTCTGGGATGTCGTCGGCTACGCGCTGTCCGCTGCAACCCCATTCCTCCTGCTTGCCTATGTCGGGCCGATGATCAGAAGCCGCCTCCCGGATGGAATAACTCTCGCCGACTATGTGCGCTCGAGGATAGGGAGACCGATGCAGATCTATGTTGGAGTGATCTCTATCCTCTACATGTTCACTTTCTTGTTCGCGGAATTCACGGCTATCGGCAAGGCGATGGCCTTGCTCTCTGGAATGGATCCACTGGTGCCGATAATCCTAGTCGCAGTGGTAACTGCGGGATACACCGCCTATGGTGGTCTTCCCGCCTCTCTGCAGACCGACCGTTGGCAGGGATGGATGGCACTGTGGTTGCTGGTCGCACTGCTTTTGATCGTCTTCGGTCGGGATGTCGGCTCGTTGCTCTCGGATGCCAAGGCGTTCAATCCGGAGGATGAATGGAGCATCGGGTCGATCACCCACGTCTCCAAGGCCTCCTTCATGTCCGGCTTGGCGTTAGTCGTCGCCATCACCTCAGCGGAGATGTTCAGTCAGGGTAACTGGCAGAGAGCCTATGCTTCCGAGGACTCGCAAGCGCTTCGAAAGGGGGCGTGGTTCGCTGCCGCTCTCGTGTTCCCCCTGATGCTGCTTATGGGCGTCATGGGAACTGTGGTCGCCGGAGGAGGAGCCGTCAAAGACCCTTCATCAGCATTCTTCTATCTCATCGGTGATGCAGGAGTTCTAATCGTCGCGGCGTTCGTCGTCCTCGGGATCGCCCTTGTGTGCTCGAGCGCCGATACGCTCCAGAACGCGATTGTGGCATCGATTTCGCGAGATCTCGCGGATGGTAGATTGGATGTCCGTTCGGCTCGCATAGCATCGCTATCATTGATTCCAATTGCCGTCGGTCTCGCTGTTTGGGGGGCGAATAACGCTACCAGCGTCTTCGCGATATTCCTGTTCGCCGATCTCCTAGCGACCGCAACCGTGCTGCCGATCCTGCTGACGCTCTGGCATCGAATCGATCGACGAGCCTCCCTCGCAGGCGCCGTTTTCGGTCTGCTGTCCGTAGTCTTCTATGGTGCGGTCACCGCGGATCTGGCGTCCGGCGTTGGATATCTGACATCGCCGACCAATGAGTGGGGATTGGCGAATCTCGGAGTATTCCTAGCGGCCTTGATCGGCTCGGGTGCCGTCACCATCACACTCTCCTTGATTCTCGGATGGTTATCTGGAGTTGATGAGGTTCCCGAGTCGGAGTGAGCGGCGGCTCTGAGTCGATGCTCCGCGCATTCCAGAGCGAGATGGGGATTGGTCAGTCCGCAAGCGTGCCGAGATGCTGAAGAATTAACATCGCCGCGCGGTCCGCTCCGCCTCTCAAATCATGGTTTGGCTGGCTGCGCAATCCATCGAAGGCGACAGAGAAATCGGTTGCCTGCACCTTCCTTGGTCGCAACACGGCGAAGTTGCCGTAAGCAGCGGCAGCAAGACGAGCATTCACCTCCTGTTCGACCTGCCCTGGTTCGGGCAGCAGAACGGAAGGGATTCCGAGCACGGCCAGTTCACCGATCAGTTGGCTGCCGGAGGTGCAGATTACGGCATCGGCGGATAGCATGTCGCGAACAAATCCCTCATCGGAGATTGGCATGCATCGCACATTCTCTGGAACCTCCGCTGGATGGTGGCCGTAGAGGCGCACCTCAAGTCCGATGCATCTAGCGTGCTCAAAGGCGGTTGTCAAGGCACGGTCCAGCCTTGCTCTGGAATAGCACAGAACATGGGTTCCGGAAGGGTCGTGTTCGGCCCTCTCTAGAGACGGCCGCAACATAGGTCCCACCATGTGCATGCCCTCCCTGCGGGTCGGCAATGAGAATGGTTTGCTGATTACCACCAAAGACGGTTTCACATCGAAGATCCAGGTCAATAGAGGGAGCACGGCAAGGCGCATCCTGAGATTCATCGGCAGATGTTGCCGTAGGTCGCAAGCACGGGTGAAGTGCTGGCTGTCGAAGGAGATGCAAGGCACTCCGAGTCGTCTTGCGACCCTCGGCATCGTCGGCTCAAAGTCACTTATGACGACATCGGGTCTCCACCCTCTCATCTCGTTTATGCAGCGTCGCACCCTAATCGGGTTGCGCAACCAGTACCAAGCGCCACGAAGCGCGGTCAGGGATACCAACAGACGACTCCGGAAGGTGACGAATCGAGGTGTCTCGGTCAGTTGGACCGCATCATCACCGAAATGCCTCTTGAGGAGGTCCTCGGACTGACCCATGGTGAAGAAACGGACTTCGTGACCAGCATCAATCAGACGCTGCCCCAAGGCCAGTGCACGCACCGTGTGTCCTCGACCCTCCCCCATCACTCCGTAGGCGATCCGGAGGGTGCTCAAGCGAGTGCCTCCACATCGAGCATCGGCTCGACGGACTGCTGGTCGATCTCGGAGAACTCAGCCTCAATCTCCTCCCTGGACATGCTCGGGTAGGGGTGAGCGGTTGGAGAGTGGGTCCGAATGAGCATCATTGTTCCATCGACCATCTCGCAGATGGCGCTGGTATCCTCCATCCAATCGCCGGTGTTGTGGTATTCGATGCCGTCGATGATCTTCTGCTCGGCTCGGTGGATGTGACCGCAAACCACTCCGTCGAGCCCCCTGTGCCGAGCCGCGTTGGTGACGGCGATCGCATAGTTGCGCTCGGTCTTGGCCATCCTCTGGATGCTTCGTCTGGTCCATTCGGATAAGCTCCAGTATCCTGACCCGATGAATCTCCTGATCGAATTTAGCATCTTGTTCACCAACCGCATCCAACCGAATGCCCAGTGGCTCAGGTGGGCGACCCCTTGCCATTGTCGCATCATCATGTCGAACTCGTCGCCATGGATGACGAGGAGTCGCTTGCCATCGATTGTCTCGTGTATGTATTCTCTATGGATGGTGACACCAGCGAAGGAGACGCCGTCGTAGCGTCGGATTGGGTCATCGTGGTTGCCTGGCACATAGATTATCTCGGTCCCATGTTTGGTTGCCATCTTCAGCAGGCGGCGAACGATGAGGTCGCATTCGACCGTCCAATGCCATCCTTTCCTGATGACCCAGCCGTCTATGAGGTCGCCGACGATTACTAGACGCTCGCATCGGATGCCCCGCAGGAATTGCAGGAGCTCGCCAGCTCTGACACCCTTGTATCCCAAGTGCGCGTCGGAGATGAAGACGGTTCGGAAAGTGTCGGGACAATCCGAATCAGGGGTTAGGTACTCTTTGTCAGCCGACAACATGGTCTCACCTCGCACCAAACATGCCTTGCTCTGAATCAACCCCGCGACCTTTCGCATATAATGTTCCACCAAGGAAGAGCATCATGGGGTCGAATGGATTGAAAGGCTCTGCACGGCACCCCGCCTTGATGTCTGACGAATCGTGGGACGAGGCGAAGGTCTCATCCTACCTACAGGCCGGTTGGACGGCGGACCAATTGCTAGCGCATCACGGGGACTCAGTGTCTCCATTCCTACCGAATGGAGCACCACCGAGGCCGAAGCAGGACGACCTCGAGGCCGCAACTGGCGAACCACGATCCTCCCAACCAATCTCTCCAACCGCGACGGAGTCCGTGGCAACCGCAGATGGTAACGCCGTCGCAACGACGAGTGCGGTAATCGTAACAGAGCCGGCAGAGGAGGCGAAGCAGCCACTGGCGGATCGTCTCATGATTCGGTTCGGTATCGACATCCGAATTCTCTCGAAGCGCGAGACCTGGGTCGCCTTCGGCATCGCCGCCCTCCTCTTCACAGTAATCGGCTACTCCTCGCTATCTCTCTTTGAGCGAGCGAGCGATCTCTACGGCACCAGCGATGACATTCGGCCGACGGCCGATTTCGAGGTCGAGACCGTGAACAGATCTTGGATCGAACAGGGTCCGAACTCTACGACGAATTCCACAGGATGGTTCACCCTCTCAGAACATCAAGGTGAGGTGGTGATTATCGATTTCATGGCGATAGCGTGCGCCAATTGCCACTATGTGCAGGAGCACATCGACCTGCGCTACGATGAGTGGACCAACCTGTCAGGACCATATCCAGTGACCGTTATCAGCATCGGTTCATGGTACGATCTAGAGGATCTCGATGATTTGGACGAGCACTTCGGCACCTACTGCAGGGAGTGGAACAACACTGGTGGTTGCACGACCACGAATCCAACGCACATGCCGTGGACAGTAGCCACATCAACAGCCACCAGCGCAATCGATGCGGAGAACAGCACGAGACGCACTCTGGAGGGAGCGTATGCAGCGCATGTGCTGCCGGTCGTCGTGGTCCTCGACCATGAGGGCTACGTCGTCGCGAGGGAATCGACCGGCACGCCGCTCGATGCGTGGTCGTCGTTCGACGACGCGGTGCAGAAGGCGAATGTGGGAGAAGCCGAGTCGCTCCGGATAGGTCTGCGCGAGGAGACCGACTCCAGAGTCGGGATTTTCGTTGTAGGTCTGCTAATGGGCGTGTTGGTCTACTTCTCTCCCTGCGCCTTCCCAATCCTCCCTTCCTACATCACCTACTACATCAATCTCGGAGTCAGAGAGGAGGAACTGCGCGACGCTGGCAAATTGAAGGGGAGATTGCCCGGACACCTGCAGATTGGCTCGCTCGCCGCCCTTGGACAATTCACCTTCTTCGCGACGATTGGAATCATCGTCTACGGTCTCTCTGCCTTCATCGATCTGACACCTCACCTCGCGGTGCTGGCGAAGGCAATCGCGGTGCTGCTCATCATTCTCGGAGCCTTCATGTTGCTCGGTGGAACCGCACACCTGCTCGGATGGATACAGAAGATTATCTCGCGCTATCAGACGACCGAGGCAGATGACACCTTCACCCCGAGGCGGAATATGTATCTCTGGGGGATAGGCTACAGCGCCGCATCGAGCGATTGCACGGCCGCTGCCGTGCTGCCTTTCATCGGCTATCTCGCGATATTCGGCGGCAGCGCGGTGGTCGCTGGGCTCGCCGGTATCATCCTGAGTGCTTCCCTTCTGATGATCGGAGTCACGGTAGCGGTCGGCCTCGGGCGGCAAGCTCTCTTAGCTAGGTTGAGGGCAGCGACCGGCCTGATCAAGAGCGCCGGAGCTTGGATGATGATGATGGCTGGTATCGGACTGCTCGTATACCTAACCCAGACCGAGATAATCGCAGGGATTATCGCTTGACCAATTTCGGTACAGGTGCGGCACGGTTAAGCGAAATCCGTGGCTCGGTGGCTTCGACGGGCTCGTGGTCTAGGGGTCATGACGTCGCCTTCACACGGCGAAGATCGCCAGTTCAATTCTGGCCGAGCCCACCTCGTGCCTTTCCGCCACCATTTCCTGTCGTCGATGACCGGTGCGATCAACCGGTATCCTTGAGTCGGGGCACTGTAGTCGAAGCGTCGATGCCTGCCCACGATTCGATAGAGAGCCTGCTCGACGAGCAACGCCGATTCCCGCCACCGCCCTCCATCGCCGCAGAGGCGCTCATCTCCGATATGGAGGAGTACGAGAAGATGTGGAGCCGTAGCATCGAGGACCCAGCCGGCTTCTGGTCGGATATTGCGGGTGGTTTCGAATGGATGCAAGGGTGGGACGAGGTGATGTCCTACGACTTCGTTAGGGGTGACATCAGATGGTTCGATGGCGCAGTGCTCAACGTCTCCGTGAACTGCTTGGACAGGCATGTTGCGGCCGGCCGAGGCGATGCACCCGCGATCACCTGGGAGGGTGATGACGGCAAGGTCCGCCGCTACACCTTCTCTGAGGCTATGGAGATGACCTGCCGCCTTGCCAATCTATTGAAGAGTCATGGAGTCGGCAAGGGGGCCCGCGTCACGATCTACATGGGGATGGTGCCCGAACTCGCATTCGCTCTGCTCGCTTGTGCGAGGATCGGTGCGATTCACTCGGTGGTATTCGGAGGCTTCAGCGCCGAGGCGCTCGCGCAGCGGATTGTCGATTGCGAATCCGATGTCATAATCACCACTGATGCTGGCATTAGAGGGGGTCGTACGATTCCACTGAAGAGCGTTGGCGATGCGGCGATTGAGATTGCCGCAGAGCAGGGTGTCGAGGTTCGATGCTGTCTAGTCCACCATCGAGGCGGCGAAGGGGTCGGTGAGGGAGTACCCGGATGGGTGGATGGTCGGGATGTCGACATGGACGCGGGGATGGCTGTGGCATCAATCGAGTGCGAGCCGGAGCCGATGGCGGCTGAGGACCCACTCTTCATCCTCTACACATCGGGTTCGACGGGCAAACCGAAGGGCGTCATGCACACCCAAGCTGGATACCTCGTCTGGGCTGCGACGACATGTCGTTACGTCTTCGATTTAGACCCGGAGCGTGATCTCCACTTCTGCACTGCCGACATTGGCTGGATAACCGGTCATTCCTACATCGTTTATGGCCCACTGGCAAATGGAGTGCACACCCTGATGTTCGAGGGCACTCCCACCTACCCTGACGCTGGCAGACTGTGGCAGATTTGCGCCAAGCACCGGCCGACCACCTTCTACACGGCACCGACTGCGATTCGTGCTCTCATGGTCCACGGGGATGGACCAGTC
>CAZPCY010000017.1:0-10797 GCA_964585295.1 uncultured Candidatus Poseidoniales archaeon
TCGCCTCCGGCAGGATCAACCGGATTTCTTGAGAAATCTCTGATCCTTAGGAGTCTGTTGAATCGTCGTTTGATCACGTAGTGGCCCAAGGCCACCCTGATCCCTTGATGAATTGTTGTCGCTTTGACTGATCGTTGTAGAATCAACGGTATCGCACTTGCTCCTTGCTCTTACCTAGAACAAGTCGATACAATATCACCTCTAAGCCCCGAGCCTCGCTCGGGGCCGCACTTCCTCGGCTAGCGTCTCACCGGATGGAGGTCGTCATCACCCTAGGGTTCCGTCTCCAACGCCGTCGGCTCGACGCAGCAAGCCGGCGACCTGCCTCCGATTTATCAACATGACGCAAAAGAAGGGCTTAGGATAGCGACGTGATGGAGAGCAGTCCATCGATTCCTGAGATCGGCCGCCGGATATACCACCTTCTTTGACCAGAGCAGCTAGAGGGCGGGTCCAAGGAGACATCATCGAGCCGGTTTCCAACCCTCATCTTTGCTCGTCGGACGGTGCGATCACACCCCGCTGCGACCGAGATGCGACGGATGGGCTATGAGCGAGGATATGCGGTGGGGCCGTTAGAGCGTCATGGCGGAGGTGACGAGGTCGTATCGGGCCGTGCGATGGTTGGCGCGTGAGATTAGCGCCACTTGGTTCCGCGAACACGAGGCAATCGAGATCGACAATGTGCCGGACGAAGGTGGTGTGCTCTTCGCTGCTTGGCACCCGGGTTCGCTAATCGACCCACTGCTGATGACCTCTACGCTGCCTGGCCAACTGACCTTCATTGCCAAGCACACCCTATTCGCGATGCCGGTCCTCGGACACATCATGCGCGCTGCTGGCGCGCGGCCAATCTATCGAGCGATTGATCAGGATGAGGTCAAGGGAGACCGGAGGAAGGGGAATCAAGCGGTCATCGAGACCGTCGCCGATATTCTCGTAGATCAAGGGAGATGCGCCATCTTCCCGGAGGGAGTATCGCATCTGGAGAGCCAGCCCGAGAGGGTCAAGACTGGGCCAGCTAGAATGCTACTGCTGGCGATCCGCAGAGCGCGTGAGCAGAGGGTCCCCGAGCCGTCCCTAGTGCCGGTGGGGCTCCACTACACCGATGCCAACCGATTCCGGGAGCGCGCCTTGCTGGAGGTGCACCCACCTATGTCACTGCCACCGCTGCCGGGTGAAGATGGCGCCCCCATCCCGGACACGGATGCGGTGGCCGAACACGGCGAGAAAGAAGCGGCGGACAGGGCTTGGGTCGTCGCGGTGACCAGCGACTTGGGAGCTGAACTGCAGCGTACGAGTCAGGGTCTTGAATCCTGGGAGGACCGGAAGTTGCTCTGGCGTGCCCGCAGCCTGCTGTCGGTGCATCGGAATCGAGCCGTCGGCAGAACCACTCGCGCCACATACGCAGAAGCGGTGGTCGGGGCTAGGAGGATGCGTGCTGCATGGCTGCACCTGATGGATAACGATCGGGAGAAGGCGGAAGACCTCCGCAGGAGGGTGGCTGAACATGCAGAAACGATGCGAGGATACGGGCTCACGGAGCATGAGCTCTACGATCGTTCCACTCGCCCAGGAATCACCCACCTAGCTTCGGCAGCTGTACAGTTCGTACTCTGTTGGGTGATGATGCTCGGACTGATAACCTGGAGCGCGTTGATTGGCTCCTACCCGCCCTACAGGTTGGCTGGTCCGATAGCCGCGCAAAGCGCTAGGTACGAACCGCACGCCCTCGGGACTAAGAAAATCGGAGTTGCGTTCATGCTCTTGCCGCTTTGGTGGATTCTAATCTCGTTCCCTGTCGCTTGGTTACTCGCCTCAACCTCAAGCCCTCTCTGGGACCTCTCACTCTACGGACTGTTACCGCTCCTAGAACCAACACTAACCAGCATCCACTGGTTGCTGTTGTCATTCATCCTGATGCCGCTATGGGCGGTCGGCGCCCGCCTACACCTCAGGCTCTGGGCGAGGAGCGTGCGCGCTGCTAGGACTGTGCGACGCTGGGCGCGACTGCGGGACGGCAGCGTACCGTGGAACGAACTATCGGAGGCGCAGCGCGAACTGGCCGAGAGTCTCGATCGCATCGGCCGCACTCTCGTATTGCCTGGCGATCCGGATTGGACCGACCCGGCATCCGGCCAAGACGATCACGCCATGGTCAGGTCAAGGATTGCCTGAGAATTCCCACTCACCCGATACTCCTACTCTGGTCACCGTTCGACCCGTTGGCTCGGCTGGTGACTGATTCCCTTGATGCTATGATGGACCTCTCGGAGCAGAGATGTTGAAGATCTATTGCTTCAAATCCAAGCCGCTCCGAAGCGGCTCATTCAGCACCGAAGAACTCTCTGAGGATGGGGTGCATCTCCATCGCCTGCTCCTTCTGTATCTGTTCGTACGTACGAAGGATGATGCCTACGGCAAGCAGTAATCCAGTCCCCGTAGCGTTCCCTACCGTTCCCAGCAGGTCAGCTCCTGCAGCGAGCAATCCGACGAAAGCTCCAGAGAAGAGGGTCACAGGTGGAATGTAGCGCTTCAGAATGTCCTCAAGCACCTTCGGATTCTTTCTGAACCCTGGGATTTGCATTCCGGTCCGCTCGATTTGTTTAGCCACGTCCTTCGGACCCATGTTCGTAGTCTCGATCCAGAACTTGGCGAACATCATCGACCCTAGCGTCATCGCCGCGACATAGGCGCATACGTGAATCATAATCTGCCACAGCTCGTGACCATAGGCGTCACCGCTCTGGTTGAGCAGCGGGATTAGCCAGTCACCGACCCCTCCAATCATCGATGTATACCAAGCCAAACCATCCATCGGGGTCGTCGCACCAACGTCATACGCCCCAAGCCAATGCGCTATGCTCCAAGCGCCGTTGCGCCCCAGGACAGGAACCGTGGAGAGGACAGGGTGAGACCAGAATAGAAGGGTGAACATGTTGACGTTGGCGAGCAGAGCCGCCATCAGGATGACCGGGATGTTCGAAGCATAGACCAGCCTGATCGGATACTGGCCCTTGTGACCTCGCATCTTGGCGTGCGTCAACGGCAATTCCAGTTTGCTAGACTCCGCATAAGCGACTACTAGGAACACGACGACCGACGAAACCAATGCTGCTATGGGATTGGCGTGGTTCAACAGCATCATCTCGAAACCATTCTGGCTGACTAGGTCGGAATTCGATGCCGACCGCAATGTGTAGAAGATCATCGGTAGGGTACCGGCCGGCGGGTTGTCGAGGCTCAGTGGAGCATCCTGGACCGTCGCCAACGGCGATAGAGTTCCGACGAAAGTCGATTGGGCGACTCCGGCGGCGATGAAGAGCGAGATTCCTGATCCGATTCCCCACTTGCTGACCAACTCATCCAGCAAGAAGACGAGATATGATCCCACGAACAGTTGCAGGACGATTATCGCGTTCGCCCACCCCTCCCCAAAGGTGAGGATTAGGTCAGGGTGTGGATCAAGGAATCCATACACCTGTGGAATCGACTCGATTGGGATCATGAACAGGACTAGCAGCTTCTGGATTCCTTGGTACATCTGCTTGTCCGACGAATCCTGCAAATCGAGATTGATGATCTTGGCACCAGCGAACAGCTGCATGATGATCGACGCGGTAACGATCGGACCGATTCCCAAATGCATAATCGAACCGGATGCGCCGGCCATAATCGCACGGAACGAGGAGAAGATGTCGAGGGTCGATTCGGCGAGACCATAGACCATCACATTGGTCATCATGAAGTAGATAATCAGAACGAGAGTGGTGGTCCACAGCTTCTGGCCGAATCGGACGTGTCCATCCGGCTTGGTTATCGATGGGTAGACATCTACCATGCGCCGCAGCGCATAGAGACGACTGGACTCCTCACCAGTGTAGAGAAGACAGGTGAACGCCGCTGCGGCTCCGAGTCCTAGCAGCCCGATTCCAACCAGCAGGAATCCGACATTGCCAGGCTCAAAGTATGCCCAGACGACTAGGCCGAGGATGATCAGGGCCCAGATGAACGGCTTAGTGAAGCGACCAACAGGGTGATCGGTAACCGACTCGGGAAGGTCGCGATTCAAACCCCACATCACGAAGGCGATGTATGGCAGGCTGGTCAGCAGCATTATCGCTGCCTTCCAAGACTCGGCGCTATCGGTCCCGGTGAGAGGCTCCCACTTCCAGTAGAGCAAGGCTCCGAAGTAGATGATGGCGAGAGCCGTGAACCCCTTCCACTGGATTCTGCGAACAGCCACTCAGTCCACCCCCTGATTCCTTCCGTTCACCTTAGCATGCAACAGTGGAGCGGACCTCACTCCTCTTCCCACTCGCCCCATTCCTCGCCGTCGTTGATGACCACGCTGCCACCAGCAGCCTCGACCTTCTCTACGGCTCGAGCGCTTGCGGCGCCGACAGTGATGGTGACGGCGCGCCCTATCTTACCGCTGCCGAGCAACTTGTCGTAGCCGTGCGCGCCTAGATCGATCGATTCGTCCTCGCCGACGAGCGTCTCGATCTGGTTGACATTAATCGAAGAGTTGACCTTGCGTAGCGAAGGATGCCGGTTGAAGCCGTGCATGCCCCAGTGTCCGGGCATGTACTTTAGCCGAGTCATCAAGCGGTGCTTGTTGAGCCCTGCGTTGCCTCGGCCACCGCGCTTGCCAGCGCCTCGACCTGCCTTCTTGCCGCGGCCGTGGTAACGGCTACGTCCTCTGAACTTGTTGGTGCGGGATACCATCATTCATCACCTTAGATCATGCGGGCGGCTAGTTCCTCAATCGCCTCGCCTCGGAAGCCAAGCGCGCCACCGACTGTGTAGGCCCGCTTGATGCCGCCCCATCCCTTGGCGCCGCGTGGCGGATGGAGGCGGAAAACCGGCTTCATGCCGGGCAGATCCTTGACGGTCGCATTGCCGCTCGCGATGGCGGCCGCGAATTCTTCGATGTCAGCGTGGCTGCTGCCATTTGCGACGGCGGAGTCATCTATTGAGGATCCACCAGCCATGCGCCCCCGGTCGCGAATCAGCAAAGCGATTCCATCAGCGCCAATCTCTCCCCAGGTGATGTAGTCCTTCGCCTTCTGCAGCATGCCACGGTACGCATCTGTCTCCGGGATCAGGACTGCGTGGTTGACCCTCGTCAGGTTGAGGTGATCCATCGTGTCCTTAATCCTGCGATCAACGCCGATGCCGCCACGAACGCGGATTACCAAGAAGGTCATGACATCATCCTCCCTGAATTGATATGGAGACGATCGCGATCGGAGCGGCTGATGCGCGCTCGGTTGAGTTGTCCCAGTGCGTTGAAAGTCGCACGCGCGTAGTTGATTGTGGTGCGGGTCTGGCCTTTGGAGCGCGACCAGACATCAGTGATTCCGGCGAGTCTAAGCACATGCCGGCCAGTTTCACCAATGACGAGACCCTTGCCAGCAGGAGCAGGCATCAGGGTGACTCTAGTCGATCCCGCTTGTCCGGTGACCTTCATTGGAACGCTAGTCGCGGGTCCACCACCCGACTCCCATGAACCGTTACCACGGTGAACCAGTATCAGGTTGAGCTTCGCTTTCCTAGTAGCCTTTTGGATGGTGCTCGCGACCTCCTTGCCCTTGCATATCGCGATCCCGACGATGCCGTCGCCATTGCCGACGCAGACCATGACGTTGAATCTGACACGCCGACCTGAGTCGGTCATCCGCTGGATCATGTTGACGTTAATCGTCTCGGATTCTAATTCTGGAAGGAGCGCGTCTATTACCTCGACCTCTCGGATCGTGAGACCTGAGGCAAGAGCCTGCTCGAAGGTCGTAATCTCGCCGTTGTACACCATCCTGCCGAGACGGGTGATGGGGACCCATTCACGTAGCGCCTTGATTGGATCGGGGCCTCGGCGTCGGCGTTGGCGTTCGTCGTCATAATCGATCTCGGTCTGCGCCCAGGCGAGAGCGAGCCCTGGCGCAATTTGCGCCGTTCCGTCTTCCTCGATGGGGACCATGTCGTCGCTCATGCCTTCGCCTCCTCGATTGCGCTGCGGGTCGACTCCACGACGGCTGCGAGGCCGTCATCGATGTGCTCCCCTCGGATTCTCTCCTCGGAGGGCAGGACATCTTCGCCGTACGGGATTTCCAGACCTCCATCGATCATCCCCTTCAATGCGGAGAAGACCCGGTTCCCACGGGTGGATGCCGCTAGGCCGATGTCGAGAACGGCCTCATCGTATCCCGAAGCGGTCGCTCGCTTGGCGAGTGCCATTCCTGTGAGATAGCAAGCCGGCACCGACTTGCGGGAAGCATCTGAGGGCCAGCCGAACGAATCCACAAGGGTGCGGCCGGTCACCTCGGTGACTACGCGGTCACCTTCGATTTCGTACTCGACCAACTGGCAGATTACCTGAGTGTTGGTGATGCGGACGACGGCTCGTGGCTTGCCGGACTTCAGCAACTTCAGACGCCGACGATAATCTGTCTCAGCGTGCCGGCGCCGCTTGAACTTCAGTCGCTGATTCTTCCCCTTCGCCATCATACTTCACCCCCGATATCGATTCCCTCAAGTTCCATATTCGCTCGCATGTGGGCGACCGAACGATACGAGCCACCCTTCGCCTTTCGGTAGTAGTAGCGGTACTGTGAAGGGGTGATCGTCTCGGCACCCCGCATCTCCTTGAGGACGCGGCGCTGGGCACGTATGGTGCGCATCCAGCGCGCCTTACGTGGATCCCTTGCGTTGGCACTGCCCTTCCTTGAGCCGTGGCCGCGGCGGCGTCCCTTTGAACGCTGTTCAGCCAGCTTGCGTGCTCTGGCGCGGCTGGTTCCCTTGATTGGTCGA
The DNA here is from genome assembly GCA_964585295.1 of uncultured Candidatus Poseidoniales archaeon. GTDB lineage: Archaea > Thermoplasmatota > Poseidoniia > Poseidoniales > Thalassarchaeaceae > CAUZSY01. Next base: position 6,811 of record CAZPCY010000017.1, read on the forward strand.
GCGCGGATGTAACCCTCGTCTATCATCTCCCGGATGTCATCCTTCTGGACGGCGCCCGATATCTGGTCGACGTAGTCAGGGTGGATCCACACTCGGTGAACACCTACCTTCCGACTCTCTCTCTTGGAGAGGATGTCCGCTGCCATGCGTCGCTGGTTCGTAATCTGCATCAAGCCTCACCTCGCTCTTCGATGTCGCGTCGATTCAGGACTCTGAGTCCCAACTCGTCCGCCTTTTGATGGATGATCATGCGCTTGCGGCCGCCGACTGTCCCACCTATTCGGACCGCCTCGGTTGCAGAGTCCAAACCATCGAGTTCGGCTGGATTGTGCACAAGCACTTCCCGGAAGCCGGATGGGTGGAGGCCGCGTGCATCGGCGACCTTACCGTAGCCGACCCGCGCCATTGGCGAGCGGTACTTCCGGTTGAGTCGCTGGCTGGAGTGCATGCCCTTCGGCTTCCTCCAACCCGTCCCTGCTAGCCTCTTGTATCGGTACCACTCTTGGCGTCGGAACCTCGGTTGCTTCTTCGATTGCTCCTTCCGCATGGCGAGCGCGGCCTTCGTCGCATCGTCGAGTTCCGGCTTCTGCTTCGCAGTGTGGACCGTCTCCTCGTCTTCGTCCCATTCGTCGAAGTCGTCATCGAAGTCGTCCTCAAATGCATCCTCCTCGGCCAAATCCGCCTCTAATTCGTTGGGCACATCATCCGCCTCCTCGAGCCGGGCGATTAGGTCTGCCTTCTTGCCGGAGACCGTCAATCCACGCTCGGACAGCAGTTCCTTCAATTCGGCAACGGTGAGTCCTTCGTATTCGCTCATTCCAAATCACCTCCTCAGATCGCCTTCTCGACGATGTAAATCCCATCCTGGAAGACGCGTCGGTCGCGCCGACGAATCCTGCAGGCGCGCTCGATGTTCGCCGCGGTCTGACCGACCTTCTCGATGTCCGCCCCACGGACGAATACCTCGGTCTTGCCCTTTACCTCGACTTCGACCTGCGCGGGACTCCAAGGCAACTTCGCTCGCCGTGGAACCTTCTCGCCGAACAGGTTGGTAATCAGCATCTCGTTGCCATTCACCGAGATTGTCATTGGGAAATGAGAATAGACGGCCTTCAGCTTGTAGGTGAAGCCCTCGTCAACCCCCTTGACCATGTTCCTCAGGTGTGCTGCCCAGGTTCCCGCCAGCGCCTTCTCCTTGCGGCGCGGCAAATCGACGACAACTTTCACAGCACCATCCTGAGAGACGACGGTGACCTTCCTATCCCGAAATTCCCGATTCAAGGAGGAGCCGTCCTTCGCAATCGTAACATGGTCACCAGAGATCGAGCAAGTCACCCCATCCGGGAGTGTGATGTTGTGCTCTATCCGGTCTATCCTAGCCATAACCATCACCTCAGAAAACGAACGCGAGCAAGCGACCGCCTATGCGGGCCTCCTTCGCTTCGTAGTGGTTCATCACACCGCGATTGGTCGTCAGCAACAGCAGTCCGAAGTCCTGTGCCGGAAGATAGCGCGACTCCCACTTGTCGAAGTCGCTGCGCTTGACTGAGTGGCGCGGCTTGATGGTGCCACAGCGATTGATCGCACCGATTAACTCAATCCTGTAGGATCCCCCGCGACCATCATCGACGCGCTCGTACTCGCCGATGTAGCCGTGTCGATTCATAATCTCCAGCAGATTGCCCAGCAACTTGCTGGCCGGGCTGACCGATACCTCGTATCGGCCAGCGTGCTCTGCATTGTAGATGCGCACGAAGGCGTCGCTCAGGGGGTCAAATTGCATCCATCTCACCTCACTCGTACTTCTTGAATCCAATCTCGGGAGCGACATCCCGGAAGCATTGGCGGCAGAGCCGCAAACCGTAGCGTCGAATCATCCCTCGCTTGCGGCCGCACCGACGACAGCCGGCCGAACGGCCAATCCTCTCTCCATGATCCCGCGCCATGCTTCACTCCTCCACTATCGTCACGCCGTAGCGTTCTCGGAAGAACGCCATGCACTCCTCTCTGGTCACTCGATGGCTGTGCGAGACGCGCGCGCTGCGGCGGCGCCTTCGGCTGACCCTGTGACCAGGTCGCTCAAGAACGATGTTGATGTCCATGCCGAAGATGCCAATCTCGGGATCGTACTTCTGCTGCGGGAAGTCAGTGTAGTCCTTGACCCCGAAGGAAAGGTTCCCTTGAGCATCGAAGGACCAATCGTGAATCGTGTTCTCACGGGTCCAGAGAGCGTCCTTGAGGAAGGATTCGATTCGACCTTGGTCGCGCAGGGTGACCTTGCAGCCTATCGGTGCACCCTCCCGCGTACCGATATCGCGGTTGGTGCTCTTCGATATGGTGCGAACCGGCGTTCCACCCGTCACCAGTTCAAGCACCCGCTCGGCGAGAAGCAGCCGCTGACCACCCTCTCCGACGCCGATGTTGACGGTCACCTTGATGATGCGCGGCGCTGACATCGGGTTCGCGGTCTCGCTCAAGAGTTCACCTCCAACGGGATGTCGCTAGCGGCGCCGAGAACGAAGGCATGGTCGGCAATCGCGTCGTAGCCATCTAGGGTGACCTCATTCGGCATCGAGGACCGCTTGACATTGTAGGATGTGAGTGTGGATAGGTCACCTACGTGGCTGCCGCCAATCAGGTAGATCGCGCACCCCTCCTTGCGAGGGTGGTGAGCGACGATATCCTGCGAAGGGACCGAGAGAACCAATGTGTCTCCAGTGGAGTAACCAGATGCATCATCGGCGATGATGTTACGGCCGTCGTGCAGGTTGATCTGAATCCGACCGCCGGAGATGGTGGTCTTGCCACTGATTCGGCAAGGCTTGGAGAGGGCCGCATCGGTGGAGATGGCCCGGTACTGGAGACGGCCCTTTAGATCGAGCACGCATCGGTAGTTGTGTTCACCGACGGTGAGCACGTCCATCAGACCCACACCGCGACCAATCGAGGTCGCAATCAGGCCATCGACCATCACCTTGCGATCCTGAACGATTCGCTTCGCCTCTCGACGGGTCTTGCAGACTCCCAGAACATCTCGTAGGATGATGCCAAGAGGCATGCAGAACTCCAGAGGATGACCGCACGGGTCTGGCTTCTGGACCCAGATCGTGGTCTTCCTCGGCAGAGGCCAACTACGTGGCATTGTCAGTCGCTTCATGTGGCTGCTGCTCATATCAGTCGCCCCCCTCGCCTCGCGCTGCTAGACGAGCCAACCTCGCTGGGTCTCCCTCGTCCAATTTGGTGACGACGACATTGGAGGCATGCAACGGCATCGCCTCTTCCTTGCCATCTCCCTTCGTCGCCGAGATACCTTCGACTAGAATCTGGCCGCTATCGACGTCGATTCCTATCACGGTACCTTCGATGCCCGCTCGGCCGCGCTTCTGCCCGGCTCGCTTGCCGCGAGTGTCGCTCTTGACGCTGTTCGGATGAGAGAAGTCGCCTCGAAGGACTGCTACGGTGTCTCCTGCTCGGACTGTGACGGATCGGATGCCCGCCAAAGTCGGGTCGTTGGTGAGTAGGCGTGCGCGCACGCGCTTCCGCCTGACGTGGATAGGGGCCTTCGCAGCGCCCTTGCGCTGCTTTCCCGGCTTGCTGCTTCGAGTCATTCTCATTCCTCCTCAAACAATCTGCTTCGCCGTAGCGGCGATCCTCGGCCATCTCTCAGCCGCCTCGCGACTGACTGGACCCTTGATGTCGGTACCTCGCACCTCGCCGCGCTCGTTCGTGAGCACGCAGGCGTTGTCCTCGAACTGGACCCAAACGCCATCTTCGCGACGGAAGGGTCGTGACTGCCGGACGATGACCGCGTCGTAGATCTGACGGCGCGTCTCTGGCGTACCTCGGCGGACCGTCACGCGAATCATGTCACCGACGCCAGCAGAAGGATATCGGCGGGCTACACCGCCGATCTTCTTGACCGAAATCAGTTGCACGATCTTCGCACCGGTGTTGTCGATCTCAACCTCGTTCACAGACATAACTTCC
>CAZPCY010000017.1:10807-26585 GCA_964585295.1 uncultured Candidatus Poseidoniales archaeon
CACCGGTGTTGTCGATACAGTTCAGCTTCGCCTGGGTCGGAAGACCCCTAGTTACTCGTCCGGGGATTCCCTTCATGCCGAAGCCCCCTTCTCGATGACGCAGAACTTCACCGTCTTGGAGAGCGGACGGCATTCCATAATCCGGACCGAGTCGCCGATGGCCAGTTCCCCGATACAGGATGGTAGATGAGCGTTGTAGCTTCGGGTTCGCTTCTCGTATCGCTCGAACTTCTTCATGTGCCGTATCATCTCACGCTCGACCACGATTGAACGGTGCATCCCCACCTTAGCGACACGACCCTCGATAATCTGGCCACGCAACCTGAGAGAGCCATGGAACGGGCAGTTCTCATCCCCGTCCCATTCGCCTTCGGGCGTCTGCACATCCACTCCGATGTCTCTCATCTCAATACCTCCTCACTCGGTGGATACGGTCCTCGGGCCTTTGGCAGACACTCTTACCGTCAATAGGCGGCTCGCCGTCGATCTGGAATCTGATCACATCCTTGGGGAGGGTCCGCCGGCCTACCGCGTCCTGGATTGTTATCGTCCGGCGCGTCTCCGCGAGTACCGGGCCGATTGCCCCAACCAAAGTCGGATCGCTCGATTCAAGCACGTTGAGCATTCGGTCGAGCCATGGCATGTGAATGACGTCCATCAGCGCACCTCCACCTGATATCCATTCTGCTCAAGGACCTTCGAAGCGCGCTTCTTGTGATCACCCTGCAGTTCGATGGTCCGGCCCTTGACGGTGCCGCCGCTGGCGCACGCCCCCTTGAGGATCTTGGCCAGTTGGCCGATATCAATCGCCGCATCGTCGATGCCTTCCACGATGGTCACCATCTTCCCATACCTCCTTCTTACCGTCGAGATGATTGCCTTCTGCTGCTCCTTCGCTATCTCCTGGCAGATGCACAGTTCATCGGGGAGTCCACACAGGTTGCAGATGCTTGCCATCCTTTCTACTCCTTCTGATTCATCTTCGTGAGGAGACGGGCGATGCTCCGCCGCGTCTGCTTGAATTCACCCGCATTCTGAACTGATCCGCCAAGTGCCTTCTGGGCGGATATCTGCAGCAGTTCATCACGCAGTTCGATGAGGCGCTTGTCGCGCGCCTCGTTGCTCATCTCGTCGATCTCGCGCGATCTCAGGTGAGTCATTCCTCCTCACCTCCGGCTGCCTCGAACTCGGCGAGGCGTTCCATCGCGTCGGCGACGACCGCCTCCTCGTTGATCGGTGGTTCATTCTCGTCGCTCGACGATTCATGAATCTGGAAGACGGCGAGTGCGCTCAGCGGCTCAAGACCGACCTCCTCTCGCGTGTGTACAGCAATCTCGTGCGGCAACTTGGTGCCCGGTCGCATGATTGCGACGGTGCAGCCGACCGTTCCGAGTTTCTTGACGGCGACTGAATAGCCGACATCCATGCATTCGAGGGCAGTCTCGCCACAGAACTTGATGTGACCAGCGAGGAACTTTTGGGTGCGGTGTCGAGCGCCGGTAATCTTTCCGTTCAGGACGACAAGAACGCCCTTCGCTCCAGCAGTCATGACATTCATCACGGTGCTGTGACCGGCGCGGCGGAAGAACCAGCCGCGCTCCAGCGAGGAGGCGAGTCTGCTCGCCATCACCTGTGCGTTGAGTCGAGGTTCCTCGATGTCCTCCACCTCGAGGCGGGGATTGTCGAGTTCGAAGTCCTCGGTCAGACGGCGAGAGAGTTCGTTGATATTGTGTCCTCGGCGACCGATGACGCGTCCTAGGTTCTCGGCGAAGAGGGTGACCTTGGTTCCCTCTGGTGTGCGCTGAAAGTCGAGGCCGCCGAAGCCGGCGTTCTCGGTCTGTCGGAGTAAGTACTCCTTGACCAATTGACGCTCGACGTTGCGATGCACGAAGGTGCGGACGAGATTGTTCGGGGGACTGTTCGACGACATCATTCACACCTCAAAACTCATCCTCTTCATCTTCGCCTTCGGGATGCTCAAGGAAAATCTCGAGATTCACCTGATAGTGGTTCTTCGGGGAAGAGCGTCCGCGTGCGCGAGCTCGCCAACCGCGAGCGACATTGCCGCGGTGGGCAGCTAGATGGGTGATCTCCATATCTTCGGGATCTAGGTCTTCGAAGTGCTGCCGAGCATTGTCCATCGCACTCTCGATGAGTCGGATGAACGCCATCGACGCCTTGACCGGGTATCGTCCGGGACCCATCTTGCCCTTCCGATGACCTGCCATCGTGTTGCCGCCGCGCCCCCCTCGTGAGCGTCGGGTGTACGGAATCGCGAGCGCTTGGCGGCGTAGTGTCTGGCTATCAAGTCGCTTGAAGCCGCTCGGAGCTTCTGGATGCGGGATCCATCCATCTGCCTTGATGACACCATGCAGGTAGGAGATTGCGGCGCCAGCCTTCTTACCACGCAAGAACTTTGCAACCTGATAGCAGTGCTTGTGGTGGACATCGACATTGACGGAACGGGCCGTGGCCAGACTGCCGTATCCCGGCTTGTTCTGGAGCAGTTGGGTGTATCCCTTCTGCGACTTCCTTCGATTCCGACCCATCACTTCACCTCACTTTAGTGCGACGTGCTTCGACGACCGCGTTGCGCCGACGCCCGGTCCGGTGTGTGTTACGCTGCGACGGGTCCTAGCGAACTCGCCTAGGGCGTGGCCAATCATCTCAGGCTTGATCTCGATCTCAATGAACACTCTTCCATCATGGATGCCGACCGTGCGGCCGACCATCTCAGGTAGGACGTACATCGATCGACAATGTGTGCGAATGGTGCCGCTCTCGGATCGGATCCGGTCAAGGAAATGCTGCATATCCTCGGGCAGTCCCTTGTCGAGAGTGCGACGGACCCGTGATGGCATCAGTGCGGCAACCGAGAGAGCGTCGATATCATCCTCGGGAGCGGTCAGCGGCAGCGCCTTCAGTTCCTCGATGGTGTAACCACGGTAGAGGAACTCCTTCTTCCTCCGCTCAGCGATCGTCGAGCGGCGCTTGCGCGCCTGACGGCGCGCTGCCTTCGGAGTTCGGACGCTGCCCTTGCTCTTTCGTCGTGCCATGAATCACTCACTCCTTGCGCCTCGAACGGCCACGACCTGTTCGTCGCGGCGCTATGTGTCCAACTTTCTGTCCAGGTGGTGCATGGCGGCTCACCGAGTTCGGACCGTGAACCGCCTGATGGTTGCCGCCGCCGTGCGGGTGGTCGACTGGATTCATGGCGACTCCACTGACGGTAGGGTAGCTCTTGCCTCGCGCCTTCGCTCGGTGGAATGCCGCACCTGCCTTCATCAACGGCTTGTCTGATCGGCCATGTCCAGCCAACACTCCGATGGTCGCTCTGCAGGAGGATCGCAACTCCTTCAGCTTACCACTTGGAAGTCTGACTCGTACGATGTCCCCCATATTGGTCTCAACGTAGGCGGAGTTACCACCGCTGCGGGCGAACTTGCCACCATCACCGGGTCGACACTCGACATTGCAGATTGGCGTTCCTTCGGGAATCTGTGCCAACGAGGTTATGTTGCCCGGCTTCAGGGCCGCTCGCTCACCGATGGCTATCGAATCACCAACCGAGACGCCCTCGGTCGCGGCGATGTGTCCTTCGCTGCCGTCGTTGAGGCGCAGTTTGGCGAGCGGTGCGGTGTGAACCGGACTGTGAATCAAATCGACGACCTCGGCCACCTCGTCAATGACACGCGGTAGTCGGTTGGCTCCGGGGAACCGGTGGCTGCGCACACGGTTCTTCGGAGAGGACCCTCGCCTCTGTGCACGGATTCGCTTGCCCATCCTTCACACCCCCTAGATCAGAACGCGCCGAGCTTCAGCGCTGCCTCCTCGGCGTCGTAGCCGTCGGCCAAGCGAACGCTCGCGTGCTTACCGACCTTGGTGATCCTAGTGTTGACCTTGGAGATCCTGACTTCAAGCAACTGCTCGATTGCCTCCTTAATCTCAGTCTTCGTTGCCTCGTGGCGGACGATGAACTCGAGACGGTTGTTGTTCTCGCGCCATCCCGTCTCCGGATCGGAACGCCGCCTCGCGTTGAGTGTCTTCTCAGTGATCCATGGCATCATGATGATCTCGTACGGGTCCACCATTCCAATCACTCCAGAGATGCAATCGCGCTCTTCGTCCAAACCGTCAAACGGCCCACATCGCCGCCTGGCGCGAGGTCCTCGGCGCAGAGATCCTTCGCGGCGACGACATCGATGCCGGGGACATTACGAGCGGCGCGCGCGAGGTCAGCCTTCTCGGCGACCACGAGGAGTAGGCTCTTCGGGGTGCGTCGGGCGCGACCACGCATCTTGCCCTTGCCGGCTCGGATGTTGCAACCTTCGCGAGCGCGGACCAAGTCGCCGCCTAGTCCGAGGCACTCCATCATCGCAATGAATTTCCTAGTTCCTTGCTGCAAGGACATCTTCTCGACGTCTCCCTTGGACTCCTCCCCATCCACACTCTCGGTCAGGTCGCCGAGGACTATCGGCATCTTGACGCCGTCATTGAATCGGTGACCCCTCGCTTGAACTAGTTCGGCGTCGGCGGTTGCGGCAATCGCGGCGTCGCGCGCGATGCGCTTCTCCTTTGAGTTGACTTTCTGACTCCAGTCCTTATCGACATAGGGGCCGTGCGCTCTCCTGCCTCCTCGCGTGTGGGGATTCTGTGCACCTGTCCTCTGACCGGTCTTACGCATAATCCGACTCACGCCCCGACCCTTACCCCACCACTCGACTGAGTGCTTCATTCCGGGCTGAGGCTTGCGCTTGCCATCGTGCTCTCGGTGGCCGTATGACTGTCGCCGATTGGCTCGAGACGAATGGACCGCTCGTCTGATGAGATCGGTGCGAACCTCGGCTGAGAAGGCACTGGGAAGAGAGATACTCTTACCCGCCTTGGAAGAAGTCTCGATGGACAGCCGAACGAGGCCCGTGTCGTCGGACGACTCGGTGATGGTGGTAGAGACGTTCTGCACCTTCACCTTCATCAATCAAACCCCCTGCTTGCTCGATGTCGACACGTAGGTGATGTCGATCGGGTGGTCGACGCCTCGCGGACGGACAGCGTCGCGGAATCGAAGCAGGCGCTTCGCCGGACCCGGTAGGCTGCCCTGGACTAGGATGTACGGGTTGGTGACCTCCCCATAGTGGAGGAAGCCACCGTCAGGGGTGATGCCTATCTCCTCTGGGTCTCCGACCTTCAGGATCCGCTTGTTCAGTTCGGTGCGCTGGTGATATCCCATCTGACCCGCTTGGCGGATCGTCTTCCGGACATAGCCGGTGCCGAAGTCACCCATGTTGCCAATCTGTCGACGCTTCTTGCTGTTCTTGTGCGACAGCAACTTGACGCCGAACCGCTTGATTACTCCTTGGAACCCCTTGCCTTTGGTGACACCAATCACATCGATGTCCTGGCCCTCTTGGTAGACATCTTCGAAGCCGATCTCCTGACCGAGCCTCTCCCGCGCCCATGCGAGTTGCGAGGGGATATCCCCGCCGGTCAGACAGAGTTCCATGATCTCCGGGACCTTGGTAGGGATGCTCTTGACGCGAGTCGGTTGGGTGGCGGCGATTAGCCGGACCTCGACTAGGTTTGACGAATTCAAGGCAGCAAAATGAGCTTCTTGGTCGTGCTCCGTGATGATGTGTACTGTGCCACCGTTCTGCTTGGCGGATGACTCGGCATCCTCGCGGCGGTTGAAGCGGAGGCGGCGGCCGTCGTCGGCGCGTAGCAACTCCGGGTCATCCTCCTCACCGACGTTGATGGCGTACCGATTCGGCTGCGCGATCCTACCGCCGCGCTTCTCCGGCTGTCGACCGATGACCATTCGCCGTTCAGCACGACTTCGATTCGCGAGTCGGGGGAAGATTCCCTTGACATCGTCGTCGAGGCCGGATGGATCAGCCCATGCCTCTCCAGCAGTCTGCTGTCCGTAAGGGGTCATCCGGTAGCCACGGACCGCGAGTACGCGCATCGATGGGACCTCGACGACGGTGACCGCCTTGCGGACCTCTTGTCCTCGATGTTCCACATTGGGATTAGTCTCTCGAACCAGAACATGGGTCATGCCCGCCTTCCAGCCGGCGAATCCCTGCAGTCTAATCTCGGATTCAGAGGTCTGAGGCCATGACTTGACTCGACCGAAATGGCGCTTGGCCCGCTTGCGTGGGCTGTACGCCATGCTACCACGGCGGGGTCGGTGCCTGTCTGGCATGTCTCACTCCTCCTGTTGGGGGTTCCAAAACGGTCGAGAGGCCGCCGGAGCGGCGTCGGCCGGCCGTTCCGCACCGGGGTGACCGTGACACCGAGCCGCTTCGGCGAGTGCCTCTGCGGCGTGTCGGGTTGCTTCTGCATGGCCCGGTGGTGTCTGGTCGCCCGCGGAACGAGCGGCCCTCCGACCGAGGAGGTGTATTTGAATGGTCCGGACATCAATAAACTACATTTTCGACTGACGTAGACGCAATAAGAAGTCTGGAGTCAGGGCTATCTTGCGATGACCAGAAGGCGAGCGACTCGCGCTCGCTAGCGCTCGCACATGTACGCGAGCACGAGCGCTTCCGGCAGGTGAGTACGATGTTTCCGCGGTTGCCGTAACGGTTGCATAGGATGCCTGATCGTAGTGAGGTGGGATTGGATGTCGATGCATCCGGCATCATCGGCTGGATGCGGCTCAGCGTGGAATCATTTTCAACCGCGGCTCCGAGGCTCTACCTCGTGCCGGCGAGCATCCGCCATCCTCTTATCCATCCGGGCGAGGTGGAGGCGAGAGCGTATCAGCTGGAAGCGGTCGATTCCGCACTACAGAGATCGACCCTCCTCGTGATGCCGACGGCGATGGGGAAGACCGCTGTCGAGTGGATGACGTTAGCGGAGGTGCGACGGCGATCTCCGGAAGGAATGGTCGTCCTCGTCGCGCCGACCAATGGACTCGTTGACCAGCATCTGAGAGACCTACGGCGCGTGCTAACCGATACAGCTGGAACAATCATGTCGATGACCGGCCGGACGGCGCCAGCGAAGAGAGAATTGATGTGGGAGGAACAAGCGATTGTCGTTGCTACTCCACAGGTCGTCAGGAACGACGCGGTTAGCGGCACTCTCGACCTCTCCAAGGTCTCGCTGCTGGTGGTCGACGAAGCGCATCACGCCACAGGTTCGCATGCGGTCGCGCAGTTGGCAGACATGTATCGTGACCTAGCCTCTTCGGCCTTGGTGCTCGGAGCGACAGCGAGCCCGGGATCCACCGAGGAACAGATCGAGGAGGTATGCGAGCGGCTTGGAATCGAAGGGATACACGCGAGGCGGAAGGATGAGCCAATGCTGATCGAGCACGCATCGGGACTTGAGGTGGAAGATGTCCCCGTACCGGTCCCCGAAGCGCTGACCGAACTCGCGGAGCCTTTGCAGAAATGGCTCGATGCCATCGTCGACCGGGAGCGCCGGCTAGGCCACTACATCCGGCCAGGGCGGGTAACCGTCGGCGGCCTGCAGCAGGCGATGGAGCGGATCAGTGCTGCGATTCAACGCGGCGAGAGGGTAGCCTACTCCTCCGCCAAGCAGGTCGCCTCAGCAATCCGAATCAACAATGTGGTCAACCTTCTTCTCAGCCAAGGCGTGGCAGCGGCTCGGGAATCGTTGCAGAGGATGCAGCGAGCAGGGTCCGAGAAGGATGGAAAGGCGGTTCGCGAACTGCTGAGAGATCGCAGGATGCGAGACCTTGCGAAGTCCCTATCAGATATGGACGAGATTCACTCCAAGGTCTCCTTCACTCGACGCATAGTTCGTCAGGAGATCCGTAGAGTCCCCGGGGGTCGCGTAATCATCTTCGCGAACTATCGAGACACTGTCGAAGCGCTGGTCGAGATTCTGCAGGGATTGGACGGCGTGCGCCCCAAGCGTTTCATCGGGCAAGCGAGCCGCGATGGGCGAAGCGGGATGACCCAAAAGGAACAGTTAGCGAGGCTGAAGGAGTTCCGAGAGGGCGAGGTGAACGTGCTCGTCGCCACCTCCGTAGGCGAGGAGGGGCTTGATGTTCCCAGCGCCGATTTGGTTGTTTTCTACGAACCGGTCGGAAGCGAAATCAGGACGATTCAGAGGCGCGGCAGGACCGGTAGACATCGAGGTGGTTCGGTGTATGTCCTAGTCGCGATCGGAACGCGCGACGAAGGAGCGCGAGCAGCGGCGGAGGCTAGAGAGGCGCGTATGAGTCGTGCCTTGCAACGGGTCCGGAGGCGTCGAAGCAGTTCACCGCACAACGACTTGGCTGCCCTGTCGGACTTCGAGGTAGAGGATGAGATAGGGGTGGAATCAGCCTTGGAATTCGTTCAACGCGAGAGGGAGCGCTGCAGGGTCGAACTCAAACGGTCAGAGAAGGAGCAAGCGGGAGAATCGGAATCGAAGGCTGGATCAGAATCAGTTCGATCTAGCATTGATGCAAAACGAGATAGAACGAGTGAGGAGATAGAGAGTGGCGCTGCGGGTTCACCTCCTCCTGAGAAGATGCGATCTCCAGGACAATCCGGTCTCGATTCCTTCCCGCAGAAGGAAGGCAGTGCACTGTCGGATTCAGAGGATGATATCGAGACGGGCATTGGGGAAGCAGAAGAGGATTGGAGAGCATTAGATAGGATCATGACGATGGACACGTCTCTTGTCGATAGGGAGCGGGCAATCCTCGATGCACATGCAATCGATCTGCTCGCCTCTCTTCCCGATGTCGGTCGAATCCGGGCGGATGCTCTGATGGAGTCGTTCGGGAGTATCGTATCCATCGCCTCAGCGTCCATCGACGAACTGCAGACGGTGGAGGGAATAGGTCCTGCGACCGCCGCTTCTATCCAATCGGTACTGACCGGGGAGCGGACCTGAGCAATCGTGGCGGGTTCGTAGAGAGAGATCTCAATCTCCGATGACGAGAACGCGTGTCTTCAGCATCGCCAGCCTGTCGGTCATGTGACCAAGAGCGAAGGCAATCAGTTCGGGAAGGTGGACCACCGGCATGTCGGTATCCCTGCCGCTCCTGCGACCCGCCTTGACCTGATAGACGTCGAGGTTGATGTGAGATAGAGGACAGGCGGTCGCGAGTATCCTAGCGCCCTCGCTCTTCGCATCGTCGATGACATGAGCAGTCATCTCCAACGCGGTCGGCTCCTCCGCGAGCAGGCTAGGGAATCCGACGCTCTGGGTCTTGCTTCCGTAATCGACGGCGTCGCCACCTAGGGCGTCAATCAGCATCTCAAAGTAACGCGGGTCATGCGCATCGTCGTCACCACAGGCGCCTTCTCGCTGCATCGGCGCCCCGTAGTAACCAGCGATCGGGAAATCAATCGGGTTCACGACCTTCGATCTGATAACATCGAGTCCAATGTCCTCGACTAGAACATGCAGAAGATGACGCATTCGGAGAGTGCCTTCGAAGCGGGTGCCGGTGATCGGTTCGAGAACGGCGTTGACCCGCTCGCGAAGATCGCCATCCTCTATCAGCCGGACTAGATCCTCGTGCATCGTTCCTTGGCAGGAAGCACAGGGCGTGAGAACGTCAAGCCCCTCAGCCTCGGCTTGCGAGAAGGTGCGCGCGTTGAGCGACAGTTGCAGGACCTGATCGTACTGCTTGATTACCCCGGCACCGCAACATGCGGCGCCGACCATCGGCCAGAGATCAAGGTCGAGCGAACGAGCGATCGCCTGCATGGCGTCCTCGACCTCGCGAGCGCTGTTCTGGGAGACGCAGCCAGGATAGTACGCATACTTTGCCTTCGCCATAATCACACCCCTGTTCCCAATGCGTTGTAAATTGCAACAATCTCTTCGTGCCCCTCGATTGGTCGGTTGACCAGCTTCGGCATCTTGCCGACGCTCGCCGGCACACCGGCGCCAAGCAGCAACGCCTGCTTGTCGCGCATCAGCGGACCGCCAGTCCGGGTAAATCCTAGAGCCATTCTGGTTATGATGCCCGATCTGGCGTTGGCGAGCATCCCGGTCGGCCCTAAGGTCAGTCCGGCGAGCAGGGTCTCGTTCAGTGCGCCGCTCGTCTTTACGGTGAAGGTGAACCAACGGACATGGTTGCCATGCCGGCCATCGCGGAAGGATCCCTCTTTCAGAATCGCAGTCTTCGCCTCCAACACGCTCCCGGCGGCCCTCTCACCCATGCCTCGATGTCGAGAAATCGCCGAGATGTCGCACTCCGCCTTAACGCCTCCTTCAGCGGATAGAGAGGCGAGAATTCGCGCCCTGGAATTCGATGAGGTGCGCGGATCGCAAGCGCGCTTCCAAAGGTGGACGACACTTGCCGGTCCAATGTAGGAGTCGTTGAACGGTGTCGTGTCAGACATCGCGTCCAACAGCGAGCCGCTCTCGATATCGCTGCTCGCATGGAGCGCCGTCGCGACGGCTGGATCCATGGTCCCGATAGGGCCCTGAGCCCTCGCTGCACCTTCGCGGGTGCTGCCGACGAACCACGGCTCGCATGACGGCAGCACGTGGTCACACTGGGTGTGGTCAATGGCGAGATCCCTGAGCACCTCGCTTCCGGGTAGAGGTTCAATCCGCAGCGTCATGCATTCTTCTCTCTCGGTCACGATGTCCGTAATCCGAGTCCTTCCAGGTAGCACCAATCTACCGTTCACTGCGATTCCGGTCGACGGGTCATCGATGCTGCCGTCACGGAAGGTCAAGGAGGCGTCCTCGTTTGCCTTTAGGGTCCTGAGAAGGTCGAGGATGGACCGGTCTCCAGAAATGGAGCAAGCCCATGTGTCGTGTCCGCTCTCTCCAGAAGCTGGGTCGTATCGAAACACCTTGACGCTGATGGCTATCTCGGGTAGCGAGATCGTCGGAATCTTGAATCCATCCTCACCATCGGCACCGGCATCCGAGTCACCAGAGAGATGCGCCTCGATCGCCTCGACCATGTCCGGGCGGTAGGTGCCACTGCCATCGACAGCGGCCATCTCAACCAGCGCGGCACTCGTCCACTCTGCTGCTGGAGAATCGAAATCGACATCGCAATCTTGTCGATCGACGAGCCTCGTCGCACCGAGGGCTTCGAAGCGCTCGTCCCAGTCGATTCCCGACTGACAGTAGAACTCGTAACTGGTGTCGCCAAGTGCACAGACCGAGAAATGGGTGTTCGGGAGTGAAGGAGCGCCTTCGGCGTTCGCTTGTTGCCACAACTCCTCGGCGTTGTCCGGCATCTCACCCTCGCCCCAAGTGGAGCAGCAGATGAGCACCCTACTCATGCCGGCTAGTGAAGGGAGATCGAAGCCATCCATGTCGTGGACTACTCCTTCGAGACCGACGGAGGACGCCTGCTTCGCGATCTTCGCAGCCAAACCCTCTGCGTTGCCGCTCTGAGAACCGAACAGGATGTTTAGGAATCGATCGCCAGATGAGAGGAACGCTTCGATCTCTCCATCCTCGCCAGCGTCGACCGTTGCTACATGATCCGCCTCTACTGAAGGAGCCTCCTCCTCGGCGGCGTCTTCCGTGCTCTCCGTTTCTTCTGCCTCGCCATCGGCGGCACCTGCCTCGACAACGATGATGACCTCGACCGGGCAAGCCTCTGCCGCGGCAACGATGGCGTCGGCTAGTTCTCCGGCAAACTCGGACTTCAGTGGCGCCTTGCCCACATTCTCGTCGAAGCCCCCATCGGCCCTCACATCCGCCTTGATGAAGCAGGAGTCGTCGGTCACCTCAAAGACCTCGGGACACTCCTCCTCGCAAGCGTTGCAGGTGATGCAACCTTCCTCAATCCAGACGCTTGCAATCTGCACCAAGGAGACTCACTCCACACGGTCCGGAACCGGTGTCTCGCTGCACCTGAACTCGCCTATTGAATCTAGCGGGATGGGCATCCAATGGGCGCCCCGTCGTACACACGGGTGAAGCCGGAGGGCAGCCCCACTCACATCGGAAGGTCGCCCATCTCGTCGCCTGGATCACCAAGCGAGACTCCCTTGGACGAGATGACGTCGTCGATCCGCAGAATCATGGTCGCGGTCTCGGTGGCAGATTGTATCGCCTGCTCGACGACGCGCAGTGGTTCGAGGACATTGGCGGCCGCCATGTCCATCACCCCACCTTCGTTGACATCGACGCCGTAGGTCGACTTGCCGTCGGCGTGCGCCTTCCGAACCTCGATTATCGTGTTGACCGGATCAAGCCCTGCGTTCTCGGCCAGCGTTCGCGGGATGACCTCCAGCGCGCCGGCGAACGCTTCGATAGCCATCTGCTCGCGGCCACCGACCCCGTCGGCGTGGACGCGCAGATCGCGGGAGAGCGCTGAGAGAACCGAGCCGCCTCCGGTCAGGACTGCGCCATCCTCGTGCGCGACCCGGACGACACCTATGGCGTCGTCGAAAGCGCGACGGATCTCGTCAACAACATGTTCGGTGCCACCGCGCAGCAGCACACTGACGCTCTTCGCCTCCGGACATCCGGTGATGAACACCATGTCCGAGTCGCCGATCTTCCGCTCTTCGACACGCGCCGCTTCGCCGAGGTCCTCGGACGAGAGATCGTCGATGTTGGTCACGATACGGCCACCAGTCGCCTTAGACAGCGCCTCCATGTCGCTCTTCTTGGCGCGACGGATTGCGAATATACCCGCCTTCGCCATGTGGTGCTGAGCCAGATCATCGATTCCCTTCTGGCAAATCACGGCGTTCGCACCTGCTTTCTGGATGGTCTCTACGAGGCTTCGGAGGTAGGACTCCTCCTCGTCGAGGAACTGCGCCAGCATGTTCGGATCAGTTATCTGGATCTTCGCATCGACCTCGGTCTTCTTCACCTCGATGGCGCTGTTGATCAGCGCCACCTTCGCGTCACTTACACTTCGAGGCATGCCGCTGTGGACACGCTCTTTGTCGAGGATGATGCCATCGACCAAAGTGCTATCCTTGATTGCCCCCCCCTGCTTCTTCTCGACCTTCACATCGTCGAGGTCTACGAAAATACAGCCATCGTCATCCGTCTGGGCAACAGCCATCACCGCACGGACGCAGATCTCGGCGAGAAACGCCTTGACGGCGCTCGCACTCTTCCCGGTCAGGGCTGTCTTCGCTACCTCGTGCAGACTCGCTTCATCGACTTCAATCGTGTGCGACTGCAATTGCTCGACCGCCTTCTCGGCGGCGATTCGGAATCCCTCGCAGACTACGGTCGGATGGACGTTCTGCTCGATTAGGTCCTCGCTTCGCTTCAGCAACTCACCGGCTAGCACGACCGCGGTAGTGGTACCATCGTGGCAGTGCGACTCTTGGGTCTTGGCCACCTCAATAATCATCTTCGCAGCCGGATGTTCGATGTCCATCTCCTTCAGAATCGTAGCGCCATCGTTGGTGATTACGACATCTCCCATGGAATCGACGAGCATCTTGTCCATGCCCTTGGGCCCTAGGGTAGTTCGCACCGCGTCGGCTATCGCCTTCGCCGCTGCAATGTTGTTTCCTTGGGCACTCTTGCCGCGGGTGCGGGTGGTGCCCTCCTTGAGGATGAAAATCGGTTGCTGTCCACCATACATGTCGTTATCCCCCACGAATCGCCCCGGAGAGCGGGTCGGCCGACCCACCCCCTCCTCATAAGTCCACGCCACGCGCGCGAGGCAGTGGATGCTACCCCCCAATCCGATATCATGACCTGCTTCAGGCGAGACCGTTCTGCTCCAGCCACTGCTGGCCGTAGTGCTGCCACTGCTCCATCGTCCACCCTTCCGGAAGACCTTGGGGGGGTAGTGGGGGGCCTGCGTCGGATGGAGCTTGGACGGCTTCCTCGGGTGCTGTTACTCTCTGCTTGAAGATCTCCTCCGAGCCGCCGTACATCGAATTGGCCGCCTCATCGGCGGCGGGTAGTATAGTCGGCGCCTCGGGGATGGTGGGTGCTGGTTGAATCGATTGCCCGTAGGTCGCTCCGAGTGATGTCTCGTATCCCTCCAAGGAGGTGATTTCATCTTCGATTTGGACGGTTGATCTTAGGACCTGGACAAGGACTACTAGGAGCCCAATGATGATAATCACGCCAACGGATATCCCGCCATACTTGATGATCGAAGACGCTAGGTTGCTCTCCTCCATGGACGCATCGATGACGACGATTCGATGAACGACAATAGCTTGCTCAGCCGATACGACATCCAACCCAGCCTCCGCCTCCACGGTGATGTTGTACGACATCACGGGGTCGGGCAGGTTGATCATAGCGCTCTCGGTGAAGCGGAGTTGAACGGTGATGATTCTCTTGTCATCAGGGCCTAGGGAGAACTCGTTGCTCTCGATGGTGGCGGAGAAGCCGTCGGTGAAGAACCGTGAATCGGTTCCCACATCGAGTCTGATGTGGGTTTCATTGACTGGATGCCGATTGTGAATCTGCAAAGTTGCCTCGAAGTTGCCATAGTCATCCACCGTCACCGTACCAGCGCTCTCCATCGTGACCCAGCCTTGGCTGCCCACCTGGAAGGTCCCGCTGCCACTTCCCTCCGATGTGACGCCGCTGGCTAGCCCCTCGACGCTGGTCGCGGTCAATGTGAACTGCTTCGCTCCATCGCTGTTCTTGTCGAACCAGTACTCGAATTGAACATCATATGATTCACCGGGCTGGATGTACGTAGTCCTGCCATTGGTAAGCCCCTTCAGGGTAACATGCATGCCTTGGCTTTGGCTCGTGGTGATGTTGAACGCGTCCTGATCATTGCCGAGATTCGTAATCTCCCATGATAGGGTCCTGCGATTCTCCTCGCCACCGCGGTAGGTCTCGGACATCACCCGATCCTCGACCTCAACGGCGTAGGTCATCGGCACGGTGAGCATAATGTCAGCCGTCGAAGTGTACTGCGTACCATCGGCGCTCGACGCCGAGACGGTGATTGGATAGACATCGGGCGTGAGACCGAACGGCATAGGCAGAACGACGAGAATCGTCGAGGTGCCGCCAAAGGCGTCGAGCGGGCTCGTCTTGTCGACCGAGAGGGAAGCCTGCAATCGGTGATCGGCGAGCAGTGAGAGATTGAACGCCTGTTCGGAATTGCCGTTGTTCGTCAAGACGATTGGAAGGGTTCGCGTCTGCTCGTTCGCGGCCGCTTCGAAGTTCGGTTGGGATGGGTCAATCTCTAAATCGCGAACGACTGGGACTTCAAGCGTGATCATCTTCACCGCCTGGAAATTGGCGGGCTGGACGCCGTTGGCCACTAGACTGACCTCGACGTCTCCGGGAGTGGCGTCCCACGGAGCGTCGAACGAAGCAATCAGGGTTGTCTGCTCGGCCTTCTGAAGATGAACCGAAGTAATCGGCGTCCCGTTCTGGTCGGTCCATTGCAGGTTTGAGGCCCCCCACGCAGCGTCTCCAAAGTAACCACCGAGGTTCCAAGTCGCCTGCTGGTTGCCGGTGTTCCTCAGCAGCATCGATACGTTAGCGCTCTCACCGGGGCCGAGGATTGCGGCGGGAGTCGCTAACACGACTTGCTTCAGGTTGGCGCTGAATGACGAGTCGACGTTGACCTTCAGGTCGAGGAGGGCTTTGGTGCCGCGGCCTTGGGTGTCATTGAGCCATACTGTCCAGTTCACCGCCTCGACATTGGCTCCCTCTGGTATGGAGAGATTTACCCAGAATTCGGTCGACTCGAGGGACTTGACCGGCTCGGGAGAGACGGATTGGTCGTGATCACCTAGGTTGGTCGAGTCGATTCTGAGTGGATAGCCGGCCATCCAAGTGGCGTTGCCGACCATCGTCTCGATGCGGAGTTGGTTGGTTCGGTAGCCGTTGTTCGTCAGAATGCAATGGAGGGAGGGGGGGTTGGGGTCTG
>CAZPCY010000017.1:26595-37932 GCA_964585295.1 uncultured Candidatus Poseidoniales archaeon
CCCCCGGGGCCCCCCCCCCCCCCGCCCCCCCCCCCCCCCCCCCCCCCCCCCTGCTGGTATGACGATGTACGGATTAGGATTCGGATCGTCACAGTCTAGTTCGATGGTGTACTCATCGACCTTCTCGACGCCGAACAGACGGAGGGTGTCGATATGGATGCCCTCAGTTGATCCTAGGTTGTCGCTCTTGAATCGGAGGTTGAATGCGAAGTTCGTGTTGCGGAAGACATCGCTCATGTTCCAGATTACCGGGGTCCAGTCGTCCTGAGTGGTCGAAATCTGCAAATCCGTCAGATTCAGGACCTCGCTCTCGATTCCCGTCGTCGCCTCGAGTTGCATGAGGTCGCCGGAACCCATGCTCCCCCACGCCTGTGTGTGCGCTTGCATCGACAAGTAGTCGAATCCTTGAATCTGCACTTGGCACACCGTGCGGCTGTAGGCTATGGTCAGGAAGTCATTGTACTGGCCGTATCCCATCCCATGCCCGGGGTCCTCACCGCAGGCGCTCTGACCGCTCTCAAACCAAGCGAAGTGGAAGCGGTCGTTGCGGTTCGCCGAGTAAGATGTGGTGCCCGGCGTTGAGACGCGGAAATGTCGGAGGGATCCCTCGGCACCGCCGTTGTCGGTCTGCCAATGGCCGCGATTGTCTCCCACGTCGTTTTCGTCGTATCCACCCGAAATCCATTGCGGCGTTCCGACCTTGAACTGGTTCGGGCAGTTCGGGGTACCATCACCATCGGGATCAGAACAGTATGCAGAATCGGTGAGACTGGCGTAGATGGCTACAGGTATTGTAGTCTGCTTCTGGTCATTCGCTTCGTTGTTGTCTAGGGTGCCACCATCAACGGTGCCACGGATCACGTAGCCTCCATGGAGGGTGCCATCATCGGAGAGCACGCTGTGTGCAGCGGCCGGCGTCCATTCGGCGGACTCGACAGTGCTCTGGCCACCGGAAAGAGTGAGGTTGAACGACCACGATTGGACTAGGAAGCCAATTGGATGCCATACCTCAATCGTGCCGACTGCGTCTTTGGTGGAGAAGTCTTGGCCAGCCTGTTGGAACGTGGCGTTCAACTGGATGGTCGAAGCGGCTAGGACATAGGAGGTGGTGGTGCCATTCGGTTGGCTCCACGACTCCGTCGGTGCGCTCGCATTTCCGAAGGTAATCTGAGTGACGGTGAAGTCCACCAGCGCGCGGCCACTCGTCTCCATCGGGGAATCTTGGAGATCGGATGGCGAAGTGAGGGGAACTGCGGCCGATAGGGCGAGCATAGAGACCAGAAGGACGACTGGAATCAAACGCATACGATTCACCGACGCGTCCACCTTCGACCTCGGTATAAGGTTGAGCCGGTCGCGTCCGGCTCCGCCGGACCGCACAAGCGCGCGTTGGCGCTCGTGTGCGGGGGTCGGAACCCGTTCTTAGTCGGTCATCCGAGCCGAAGCCCCTATCCGATACCCGGCGCGCGTGGACGGCCGTGGCTGGCCGACGGACGATTCTACAGAGGATCTACCTTGGAGTGGTCGTCGGAGGCCAGATTCTGATTGCTCCAATCATCGCCTTCTCGATCACCTATCTAGTCGACATCGACACCGAGGCGTATGCCATCAGTTTGAGGATGGAACTCCTACCTTGGATAGTCTCTGCCGCTGCGGCCTACGGGGTGATCTCCCTGTTGCTCGCACTGCTGGTAGGAGGTTGGATTCCGAGACGGGTAGCTGATGTCGGTGGTTGGTCTGCTTCGTTTGGATTCTCAAACCGCCTCCGTGACCCGGAGATGGTCGACCGAGCCCGCATGAGGCTGCGCAGGGGTCCATTCGGGAAGATGGGCAGGATTGTCCATCGAGAGGTTCACGAGAAGGGCGGTGGATTGCTCGAGATCCATGGAGGATTGCAAATCCTCGCCGCACCGTTGCAAATCGCATTGGTCCTGATTCCGGTCGCCATGATCCAGGTGACGCCATCCAACATGATCGTAGAGGGGCGAATGCTCGAGTTCGGGCTGTTTGGATACATACTGGCCCTAACGATCGGACTGAGGATTTTCCCGGTGTACGCAGGCCGGCTGGTAGGTGTCGCTTCAGTGGTGCGCAGGGCGATTGGCCGGATCACCAGATTCTCCTGGATGGCTCCGGTACTTCTGCTCTGGCTGTTCGTCCGAATCGGCATAGCGATAGCGTTCGACCAGTTGGGAATCGATATCGAGAACTGGCAGAGGTTTGCGGTAGAGAAACGGTTCCTAGAAGCGCTGCTTCCGGTGACCATCGAGGTACCGGAGTCCTCCTTCATCGACCTTCTGGTGGCTCTCTCGGTGCTGCCGGTCGCCACTTTCACGACTCTGGTCACGGTCATCGGAGGCGGCGCCGTCGTTCCGCGCTGGATGATGACGGGCGAGGATCGCCTAGAGAAGATCGATGAGCGGGGCGACGAAGCGATTCAGGACGGGCCTTCCAGACTCTCCGATTTGGAGCACAGAGGTGATTCGGGATGGGAAGCGATGCCACTGCCGATAGACATCTCATCAGATGAAACCGTAGATGGGACGGAAGATACCGGAGAACCACGATTCAAAACAGAGGCGCCAGATGCGACCGGAGGCGTTGACGTCCACATATCAACATCCGAATCCGGAGGGGAGGATGGAGTTTCATGGCCGGGCGAGGCGAACGACGGCTTCGTATTCCCTCAAGGATCCTTCGGCGATGGTGACCAGATTAGGATGCCTGGGGTCTCAGGATGGGTTGCTGGCAAGTTGACGGACCGAATCGAGCCGAGGCTCAGGCGAACCCGCGAATGAGGGCGCCATCAAACGAGTACTGGCAAGTCCGCTTCAAGTTGCTTCGGTGCGGCGATCTCGGACTCCTCGGTAGGCTCCGTGGCAGGCCTTCCATCGAGCAGCAGCAGTCGGAGGCCGCCGAGAATCCAACCATCGCATCTGGAGCGACCTAGATCGGGGCGCGCCTCGGCGAGGTGCACCGCGCGACATCGTTCGCAGCGAACGGCGTCGCTCTCCCATCGCGTCGTTGGTGCTTCACAGCAAGAAGCGGGCAACAGACGAACGCGATTCAGATCGTGGATCAAGGCGAGGGCGTAAGGCGCGCGTCGGCGTGGATCAAGACTCGCGGGAAGAGTTCGAGATAGCACCACCCAACCAGCTCCTACGGTCAATCCGAAGCCGATTGATGTCGGGATGAATCGCAGCATAATCAGGCCGTATCCAAGGGGCACAAGTGCGAAGGGAATCGCCAGCCAATAGGAGCGGCGCATCCGCAACATGGCGATGATGAGTGATTCATCAATGGCGACCGGGGCGGGGTGCGGCTCCATCCGATTGGCGCGTATCCGAAGACGTGGGAATATGACCATCGGCAGTCTAGTGATAATCCAGACGAGGAGCACTGAGATCGAGAGTGCAAGCAACGAGCCCAGCATCGACATCGTCCTGCGGAGAAGTCGGTCCCACTTCAGAGATGCGGACGACGCTGAAATCCGCCGTCGACAAGGTGACTCAAATCTAGATGGCCGGGGGTGCTACCGATTGAATCTGAGACGCTTGAGAACCGCCTCAACTTTGTCCATTCCCTTGGCTATGTCGTCGCGTCCGATTGTGTATGCGAATCTCAAGTGTCCTTCGCCGCTCTCGCCAAAGGCGGATCCCGGCGAGCACAGAACACCACCCTTCAGCAACTCGATCGCCACATCCTCACAGTCCATTCCCGGAACCTCGACGCGCGGGAAGACATAGAATGCACCCTCAGGGACGTGGCAGGAGACCCCGGGCATCGCGTTCAGCCGCTCGCAAATCAGGTCGCGTCTTAATCGAAACTCGGCGGCCATCTGTGATGGATAGTCCGCCGCTGTATCGAACGCCTCCAGTACGGCGTACTGCATCGCGTCGTTGCTGCAAGCGGTGACGTAGTACTGCAATTTCGTGACCTGCGACATCGCCTCCAGATTGGGAGACAGGACATACCCGATTCGCCAGCCGGTCATGGCGAAGGTCTTGGAGAAGGAATTGACCAATAGGAGCCTGTCATATCCATTACCGAGGAAGGAGACATGGTCTCCGTCGTAGACGATTCTATCGTACACCTCATCGGTGATCAGCCAAAGCTCGTGTGCGCGTGCGAAATCTAGTAGTTCGTCCCTCTGGGATGGTGTCAGAGTCGCCCCGGTGGGATTTGAAGGGAAGTTGTAGAGAATCGCCTTTGTCCTCTCGGTAACCCTCGATTCGAGATCTTCTAGAGTGGGGACGAACTCGTGCTCAAACAGACATGGATAGAACACCGCCTTCGCACCGCAGATTGTCGCATCGGGCGCGTACAGCGGGAAGTAGGGTTCCGGCAGCATGACCTCGTCGCCCGGATCGAGCAGCGAGAGGAAGCAGTTGAGGAGCGCGTTGGTGCCGCTCATCGTCATGCAGACATGGCGCTCGTCCAAACCGGGCTGATAATCAGACCAGGATTCAGCGATGCGCTTTCTTAGGGCTGGCAGCCCAGCCGTGGTAGTATACTTGTTCCGACCATCCTGCATCGCTCGCGTCATCGCTTCGATGGCTATCGGCGGAGGCTGGAAGTCGGGCTCTCCCAGTCCGAACGAGATGACATCATCGCCGGCCATGTCGAACATCTTGCGGACGCCGGTCGGCTGGATGGCAATCGCTCGCTCCGCGAAGTCACCCATGGCCGGCGGAATCACCCGGCGGATATGACGCTTCGCTGACTCGTGACAACAACCCCGCGAGGGATGTTACGGGAAATCGGAGAGGGCATTCAATCGCGGAGCCTCTCGATGAGATCCGTCTTCCGGCCGCTGACGGGAAGCCCGGCGGCGGAGAGTCTCTCCTTCAACTGCGCCACTGTGAGATAGTCAAGGTCGTCACCGCCGGTGGCTGCGTCGATTACCTCCGCATCAATGACGAGGTCGTCGAGAGTCTCATTGGACGATTGCGAGAGGAGGAGAGTGCCGGCGGCCAGCAGGGCGAGCACGAAGGCGGCACCGGCAATCACGAGTCCGAGAGAGCCGTCGACGATCTCCGAGCCGACTCCGGCCACATTGACCACCACAGGAAGGCTGTGACCGTCGCCGGACACCGCTCTGACCTCGATGGTGTGGTTTCCGACATCGAGGGATGTTGGGTCGAGGGCGACCATCCATTCAAACGGCGTCAAAGGGGCCAATTCGGTCGAAGAATCGTTGTATGTCGCCTCGGTCCATTCACCGTCGTCGATTCTGAACTCGACCCTGTCGACGACGCCATTCTGAGCCCAAGCGTGCCCTTGCAGGACAATCGTACCATTGCTGCCGTTGGTTCCGGTCGCGTTCAACAGGTGGTTCTGGATGGTCGGCTGGAAGGTGCTGCTCTGCTCGGTCGCATTCAGGTGCAAGGCGAGTTCGACCGCTGCCCTAGCATCGACCATTCCCCAGCCGAAGTCTCGATTCCAGTACGGATCGACGTCTGGTTGGGTCGCTTCGCCTCTTCTCTCCGCCGTCTGCTTGAGCACCTCGCGGATCTGCAAGGGATCCAATTCGGGATTCGCCTCGATTACCATGGCGATTACACCGGTGACCGCTGGGGTTGCGTAGGAGGTGCCGGAACCTCGTCCGGTGTACGTATTGTCGGAAGCCGAGCCACCTGCGAAGTCGTTGCAACCTCCAGAGGTGACGCATCCCTCGGCCTGCACGATGTTGGTTCCGGGGGCGCTCAGGTCAGGCTTCAGTTCGTTCAATGGATTGCCGTCGCCATTGTCACGTCGCGGCCCTCGAGACGAGTAGCCCGCGACGGTGTCATCATCCCTCTCTATGGAATTCTGGTCGTCCGTCGCGCCGACCGTAATTGATAGCGACGACGAACCCATCCCCGACAAGCCGTCGTTGTCCGGACCATCATTGCCGGCGGCGACAGATACGGTCACCCCAGCCTCGGTGGCAGCATCAAGAATCCGAGAGTGCATGTCCTCGCCATCGCTGCCGCCTCCCTCATGGCTGGTGATTCCCCACGACAGAGAGATGATGTCGATGCCATGCCGACTCTCATCGACCCCCTGCCAAGCGTCGTCGCGATGGTCAATGATCCACTGAACGCCGTTCATCGCCGATTCATAGAACTCCTGCTCCAGAACGTAGTTCTCAAAGGGACCAGCTCCCACATCGGTGCCAATCCTGACATCGATTAGAGTCGCATTAGGGGCAGAGCCATAGAACTCGGATTGCGATCCATCGGCCTCCAACCCTGTTGCCGCGGCCATGCCCATACACGCAGTGCCGTGCTGGTTGCCATCATCGGGATTGAATGAGCCATCCTCTGCTCTGCCCCCAGCGAGCAGGCATGCAGGATCGGTGTGAAGGTAGCAGACCGCGTCGTAGCCGGCAATGAACTTGCCCGCGAGGCCGGGATGATCGTCATCGACACCGGTGTCGGTCAAGGCGATGTTGACGCCATCTCCCGAGACGCTGAGATTCCACGCACCATCCGGATAGATGGCCGAGGCTCGCGCCTTAACCGCCTGCGTCTGCACATCTCCGTAGAACCTCAGCAGGCCGTACTCCTCAACCATGACGACTCCTGAGAGATCTCTCAATGCAGGTATCAATGCGGAGTCTATCTCCCCTAGAAGCACGGCATCGACCGCTGGAATCTCATCGCGAACCTGAAGGCCGAGCGACTCGATGGAGGTGATGTCTTTGGAAGTGACTTCGCGACCGTACGATATGCCGACCCAAGCGGGACCACCGGCGAGGATCTCCGGCGCGAGCGAATCGTGGATGCCGTTGCGGTCGGAATCGAGCGTGGTTCTCTCCCACCAAGGTCGATCGTCCACTCTCAGCGATGTCTGCTCGGGGACGGTTGGGTGCCATCCCTTCGCGACCATCTGACCATCGATTCCCCCCTCGAGTAGCGAGAAAGCGAATGGAATCGCACTCGCATCGCGTACATCGTTTCCTCCACGGGTGTTGGACGTTGCCCTCTCGGCCATGGCGAGCGAACTGATCGTCGGACAAATCAGCACCAACGCGAGCAACAGCGGAATGGCGGGCGCGCGTTTCATCGTCCAGTACGAAACGGCACGCTGGCATGAATCCGACGGGCGACCGGACCTCACCAGAAAGGGCCGTAAAGGGAGGCGGAGGGTTCATTCCATGTCCCAGCAGTCGCGAATCTGAGAGATGGACATGACTGGTGGACAGGAATACTACGACGGATTGATCGCACAGGGTCACGCAGCAGATGCGGCACTTGGCTACACACAGCAGCACTTCCCTGGATTTCAGGCGATTGCAGCAGCGGCTCCAGCAGCTGCTCCAGCAGCGGCTCCAGTAGCTGCTGCCCCGGCCGCGGCAGCGATGGGCGCGGCGCAGACGATGGGCGGCATGGGGGTCGCAGCCGCTTCCATGGGCGGTGGAGGTCACGGCCGTATCAGGAGTCCTGTGATGTCGATTCTTTTCTCCTTCATCACATTTGGAATATACTCCTTCGTTTGGATCTTCAAGGTCGGAAATGAGAACAAGGAGAACGCAGGTGTCGGCTTCGGCGGGCTCATCTACCTGTTGATGAGCACGTTAGGTTCCTTCGTGATGGGGCTCGGAGGGCTGGTCGCTTGGTTCATGATTTGCGAGGATGTCGGCAAGGTCCAAGATTCGTGCGGAGTACAGAGGACGGTCTCTTGGATGACCGGTCTTTGGATACTGCTGTTCGGAATAGGAGCTATCGTCACGGTGTTCAAGGTGCACGGTGCCCTGAACTCGGCTTGGATGGCGCGCGGCGCGACCGCGTAATGGACTCAAACCGGAGCAGCCCGACCCCCTAGATTCGGGATTGATTCATCATGGTCATGGGAGCATCCGACGACGCTCCGAGGAAGATCCGCTCCCCTTGGGATCAGCCTCAAGAGGATATGCAGAAGCCCGAGCAGACTGGCCAGTCCGTGCAACCGAATCCTACGCAACCAGCACCACAGGTCGGGATGGCGCAGGCGTTCGGAGGAATGGTTCCCGGTCCTTCAGTCCAGCAAGCAGCGTCTATGGTCAGCGGCGTTCCGTTGACGACAGCGCAGCATCACGCAGTCCAGACGGTCGGAGGGATGGTGGTCGGTCAACCCATCCCATTCAATCTGGGCCACGCGCTGTTCGGCTTTGAAGGTCGGATGCGAAGACTGCACTACGGCCTCATCGCACTGGTGACAGGGATAATCTGGGTCTTTCTGCTGTCGGCTTGGCTGTTCATGCTCCTAGGAGGAGGGGAAGAGTTGGCCGAGGAGGCTTTCATCGGAGGTATGGCGACGATGTGCCTGCTAGCGATACCGGCAATTTGGATAGCGATGGCTACGCAAATCAAGCGTCTGCACGACATGAACAGGCCAGGAACATATGTGCTGATAGGACTTGTAGGTGGGCTGGTTCCCTTCATCGGCGGCCTGATTGCACTCGGATACCAACTATGGCTGATATTCGAGGACGGGACTGCAGGACAGAATCAATTCGGGGCCGACCCGAAAGGAAGGGTATCCGCTAATCCGGCTGGTGGATTTGCGCAACCGATGAACCCCTTCTGATTGTAGCAAAAGACCTCGATTGGCGAGATATCTCGCTTTTCGTCCTAAGTTACCACACAGATGTCCATCGATGGTATGAGGAGGTGGGGGCACTGGGATTTGAACCCAGATCAGCGGGTGTCTTCCGCTCATCGTGCGCGGCAGCGAGACCGCGCACATCCGGGTCGCGACGGGTCAGCGCTCCAGTTGTTCATCAGAACCACCTCAGCAAACCCACTCGTCGTCATCCCCGTGCAACTGGAGCCCGCGGTACTACCAGGTTATACTATACCCCCGAGAGGTGGTCGCTCCATCTGTCGCCCGCTTATCAGAGTCGCGGTTGGACCAAACGCTCGGATGGTCACTTTGATTCTTCAAAGAGCATGGTGCCGAATCCAACTGAAGGATCACTGGCGAGCCTGTCGACGGGCGCGCTTGCGACGGCGGAGTTTCTTCTTGCGCCACTTCCACCTTTGCTTGCCGGCCTTCTTCCAGGCCCGGGAACCGCGCTTCACGACGCTGGCCGACCCGGGGCGCATATTTGAGCGCTGCGACATGACTCGGGCTTGATGTAGTGCGACAGGGGCGTCTAAGGGGCGAATGGGAACTGTGCGGTTGAGGCCAATTGATGATGCGATCCGACACTGACGAATGGAGCGGGCGCGGCGGGATTCGAACCCGAGTCCTCGGATTAGAAGTCCGAGATGATATCCTAGCTACACCACGCGCCCAACCTAGTGGCAGCGACCACTGGTCATGAAGCCTCCACTCATCGAACTTCTTGGATGCCAACTGGACGAATATGCCCTAAGTGGCCAAGGAGGGTGTGCGGGAAGTGTTCAACGGAAGCGACGAGCGCACTTCGGACAGCGCAAGGGCGGTCGTAGCGTCGAACGCGGCCAGTCGAAGCCGCAGTGATCACATGTCCAAGCGGTAATCTGCTGTTCGGCGAGGGCGACTCCCCGCAATTCCTGGAGAATCTGGCTCTCACTAAGAGTAGGCATCGGAGCGATTGCGCCTACCAGTTCGTCATGCCGAGCGTCGTGGCCCGTCATGCCAGCGGCGTGCAGGAGTTCATGCACGTAGGTGTGCGCGAGCAGGCGCGCGTCGCGAGCTAGAATAGGATGGAGGAAGATGGTCACCGGTCCCGGTGGCATGCGGGTGATACGACGGCGTTCGAGGTCAGCGTGGCTCATCTCGAATCGGGTGTGTCCGAGCCGGTCTTCGCCGCTCTCGGACCACTCAACCGTGAGAGAGCGGTCGAGGAATTGCAGGAACGGGGTCTCCTCGGCAAGGTCTTCCGCCTCGACCACGGAGCGGATGCTATCGATCCACTCGGTAGCGTCTGGTGGTGACTCATCTGGAACCTCTGCTTCGATTCGGACGGCGCGCATCGAGGAGGCAGGGCGACGGCTTGAACCGGGGGCGGTGGAAGGTTGGTCACGACCCTCGTTCGACACGGCCCTAGGGGTGAGCGCGCATCCTTAAATCGGGTGGGCAGGTGGCCGGCGCCGAAGGGCCGGTAGATCAGCTGGAAGATCGCTACCTTGGCATGGTAGAGGCCGCGAGTTCAAATCTCGCCCGGTCCACTATAACAGGAGTCCGGATTCGGATCGCTGGCCTGCGTATATCGTTTCTTGGCCAAGCATTCTAGATGCTTGCAATCGTATTTGCTAGTGTTGAGAAAACTCTTCTCTTTTCCATCTCTATTGGAAGCCGCTATATCACACGCCGCCGTCTCGTGGGCCGTGACCATGAGAGGCCCCAATACATGGGTAGCACGGCCCTCGACCTCCACTTGGATGGTATTGCTGCTGCTCTCAGCACTCTTACAGAGTGCGATCCCAGCTTGGTCCGGCGCCTTGCAAGATGATTCGGAATCGAAGGATGTGGCTTCTGGATCGACGCTGACCTTAGTGCGAGGATTCCCTGCCGATATCCCAACGAACATGACTGGCGACCCGAGTCTCGGCTCCTACGAACACGGCGCCGGCCAAGGCGGTCTATGGTTCACAGTCGATGGAATCGATTCATCTCAGGGCAAGATTACCGCCGGCGTCTACCATACCTGTTCAATCCTAGATTCAGGAGGATTGGCATGCTGGGGGACTAATAATCACGGCCAACTCGGAATCGGTTCGGAAACGGATGAGAACACACCTCAGAAAATATCGCTTGAAGCGGGACGCAGTGCGATTGCAATATCTGCCGGCAACTACCACACCTGCGCCATTCTAGACAATGGTTCAATCAATTGCTGGGGATATGCTGGCACACTCGGAATCGGTTCGGAAACGGAGAAGAACACACCTCAATTTGTACCGCTCGGACCGGGATTGAAAGCTGTTGATCTCGCCGCTGGCGGGTACCACACCTGCACCATAATCGAAAGCGGCTCTGTGAAATGCTGGGGGAATAATGGCAATGGTCAACTCGGAATAGGCTCTACTGTCAACCAGCTATTTCCTCAGAATGTCACGTTTGGATCGGGCCGAACCGCCCTGAACATCTCAACTGGAGCTGACCACACTTGTGCAGTTCTCGATGATGGTTCGCTGAAGTGCTGGGGGGGCAATGCATACGGCCAATTAGGAATTGGCACGACGAGTCAACAGACAACTCCTCAGACCGTATCACTCGGGTCTGGTCGGACGGCCGTATCCGTCGACGCTGGAGCATCATACACCTGCGCGATACTGGACGACGGATCGCTAAAATGCTGGGGTGCAAATAGCGATGGTCAGCTCGGAATAGGGTCGACGACGAATCAGAACACACCACAGGCGGTATCTCTCGGAACTGGCC
>CAZPCY010000018.1:0-37356 GCA_964585295.1 uncultured Candidatus Poseidoniales archaeon
GGTACGCCAACCGAGAACCAGACAGCGACCGCGTACACCATCACGGTTTCCAACTCGGCCGGCTCCGATCGTTCCATCGTATCTATTGAGATCGCTGACATCGCACCCATCCTGAACTACACGCACTCGGAGATCTCGTACCGCCGGGGGTTCCAACGCGACCACCCCATCCCGATCCTGCTCGGTGGAGAGGTGACTGGATTCGAGATCGCGCCACCGCTTCCGATAGGCTTGGGCTTCGATGGTTCGACCGGGATGATTGATGGAATCCCAACGGTCGCTCATGTCCGGACGCTTCATTCAATCTGGGCCAACAGCTCGCTCGGCAGCTCCCGGTGGGACATCTGGGTCGAGGTGCTGCCCGGAATCGACCATGCATCAACTTCCATCACGCTGACCCGCAACGTCACGATGACCGCTTACAATCCGACGATCAACATCGTCGAGCGGAACCTGTCTATCCATCCCGATTTGCCCGATGGTCTCTCGTTCGACTCTCAGAACGCGAGAATCAGCGGCACGCCGCTCATCCCTTGGATGCCGCTATCCTACTCGATTCATTTGTGGAACTCCTCTGGTGAGGACTGGCTCAACATCACATTGATTGTCGAGGAAATCGCCCCCAACATCGCGTATTATCCTGCAGTTTCGTCCCTAACCGTAGGATTTGCGATGGCACCGGCGGCGCCGTTCAACGACGCCGGCACGGTGGAGACCTGGAGCATTCATCCAGCGCTGCCGTCTGGATTGTCGTTCAATCGATTCGACCTTGGTTCGACCCTCGATGCCGGTGGTGATACGACCTGCTCGATACTCGCTGACGAGACGCTCGTCTGCTGGGGCTCGAACGCGATGGGACAACTGGGCATCGGTTCGACCTCTTCTTCCAGTGTTCCTGTGACCGTCTCGCTCCCGGTGGGAGCAGTGCCGGTCTCGGTAGCCGTCGGAGGTGAGCATGTCTGTGTGGGGATTGCGGACGGCGATGGGCTGTGCTGGGGGGCTAACGATCGCGGCCAACTGGGAGCCGGTTTCATCTGCATCTACGGCAGCATCTCAAATGGATGCAACGGCAATTTCGGCATAGAGAATCCAGTCCAAGCGAATCTTCCAAATGGCCTGAATGCGACCGCTATCACTGCTGGTGATAGGCACACTTGCGCACTGTTGGAGAATGGTCGGATTTACTGCTGGGGGGCCAACGACGATGGTCAGTTGGGCATCGGCAGCACCACCGATCAGTCGAGCAGCTTGATGGTCCTGCAGGGATTCGAGCGAGCGATACGGGTCGAAGCCGGATCGGAACATACCTGTGCTATCCTAACCAATGACTCACTCAAATGCTGGGGTGGCAACACCTTCGGTCAACTAGGTGATGGCGACACCCAGTCTTCCTCGACTCCGAGCGCAGTCTCGATGCCGATTGGTCGATCGATATTGGATATCGCGACCGGAGGTTATCACACCTGTGCACTTCTCGACTCTGGGGCCGTTCACTGCTGGGGTAGGAACTCGTATGGGCAACTAGGAGACGGGACAACCATTGGCACAATCACACCTACGGCGATATCGCTGCCGAATGGATCACTGGCATCTTCGATAACCGCTGGTGAGGGGCATACCTGCGTCATCACACAACGGCATGACCTGCTCTGCTGGGGCAGCAATCAGAATGGCCTCATCGGTGGTGGTTCAGCATTCAACACGACTCCTGCGGCCCTTACCCCATCCATCGAGCTCGATGCGATCCTCGTGACTGCGGGGAGTCGCCACACCTGCCTGCTCATGGTGACCATGGATGTCGAGTGTATCGGAAAGAACGCTGACGGACAACTAGGCGATTCCACGACCCTGTCGCGATTGAGCCTGACTCGAACCCTATTCTCAGGCTCTGCCACAGCTCATCCTCACCTAATCGCGGGCACAATCTACGGCACTCCGACCACCGTCTTCCAATCGACACAATGGATTATCCATGCCAACAATTCCGTGTCGGATGAAACAATCCAATACATCCTTTCAGGATCCATCTCGATTGATTACGGGCAAGCGAACGCGATTATGCTCCGTTCTCGAGCCATTCAGCCTCTAGTCCCGTTCGTACGACAGGGGCAGTTCGAACCAATCACCATCCATCCGTCCCTGCGAAGCGGTCTCTCCATCGATGCCATGACGGGGGAAATCTCCGGTACCCCCCTAGAGAATTCCACCAGCGTCCTGCACACGGTGATTATACGCAACAGGAGCGGCTACGCGACGACTACTATCACGATCGTCATCCACGAGCCTGCGGCGAACATCACCTACGAGAAGGCGCCGTTCGTCTTCACACGCAATGCGAATGCGGGGGTGCATGTCCCGACTGTGACCGATGGGACGGTAGAGATCTGGGCGATAGAACCAGCGCTCCCTCAGGGATTTCTGTTCTTGAACGGAGTCATCAGCGGCGTCCCATTGACCAACAGCACCGCGTCCACCTATCGGATATGGGGCAACAACAGTGGAGGGGTATCGTGGGTCGACATACAGATAGAGGTCGTCGAACCCATCCCAGTCCTCTTCGTCGAATCAGCGACTCTCGTCTACACCCGTGGCGAAACACCCGCTAACGCTTTGGTGACAAACGCAGGAGGTGCTGTCTCCTCTTGGTCGATAACGCCAAATCTGCCGGCTGGCCTGATCTTCGAGAATGGGCGAATAACAGGGACTCCAACGGTCAACGCCACCGAGATGATGTTCGTCATAACAGCTGTGAACAGCGGTGGGAACGACTCGATTATCATCAGACTAACCGTGCTGGAGCCGGCCCCGGAGATATTCTACGACTCGGCCGATATCGAGCTGACTCGCGGCAAAGCGTGGCTGGGACTTCTGCCAAGCGTCGGTGATGGCGTCATCGCGAACTGGACGATTGCACCATCGCTGCCGGAAGGTCTCGTCTTCATGGATGGAAGTCTCAGCGGCTTGCCGACGATGAACGCGACCGAGGGTGCTTACACGGTACGCGCGGAGAACAGCGGTGGGTCGATCGAATTCGTCCTCCGCATTACAATCCTGGAGCCTCTGCCGGTGATCGGATACGACGAGGAGGTCGTTACCTTGACCCTAGGTCGACCGATGCAGACCCTCTCGCCTGACGACGATGGCGGCGCCATCGCATCATGGACAATCGAACCAGCTCTGCCTGCAGGGGTGTTCTTCGACACCTCCAGCGGCCAGATCGCAGGCTCGCCACTGGCGAAGATACAGCCGACGACGTTCATGATCACCGCTTCGAACTCTGGTGGCTCGGTCTCGACCACCATCATCATCGGAATTCAGGACCCGCCGCCGGAATTCACTCTACCATCGACTTCCCTGCAACTGGTCGAAGGTGTGACCATGCCCGCCTTCATCCCGTTCACCTCCGGCAACATCCCGGTGGACAGTTGGTCCTACGTCGTACTCGATGGCTCCGAATTCCCCAAGGGGCTATCCTTCGACCCATCGCGAGGATCGATAACCGGCTCACCAACCACGCCGTCCGGGCCAATCCAGGTGGTCATCACCGCGAGCAACGAGGGCGGCGAGAGCAACGACACACTGACCATCGAGGTTCTGGTCGACTTCGACGGCGACTCGATACCCGACATAGAAGACGAGGATGATGACAATGACGGAATCTCCGATCGCCGGGAGCAGTCGGAAGGGTCTGATCCATACGATGAGGGGTCGATGCCAATCGAGGGCTTTGAGGTGCTGGTCCCAGGGACTTCCGTCTCCCTTGGTGCTTGGGACCTGATGGGCATGTTCGCTGGAATCCCGCTCGCGGTTTGGCTCTCCTTCGCTCTAGTGACCAGAGGCCGGCGCGCATCACGATTCGAGGATGCGATGAGGAATTCTACTACGCGCGACGAACTCGAACAGGTAGCCAAGGAATACGAGTTCGCTCTGATGCTGCGCCTACTTGGTCCGCATCAGGGATTCCGCTTGGAAAGAATCCGCGCTGAACTCGACGATGAGATTGAGGTATCGGAGGCCGTAGCAGAGGGAGCGATGCTGACGAAGGCGAGAGGGCAGACACCAGCTGTCGCCACTCCAGTCGAAGCACCGGCTGGCGTGGAAGCCTCAAGTGAGCCAAGTGAGGACGAAACCACTACCTCATCATCCACCCCTCCTGGCAAGGCGGAGAAGGGAGTCGAGACAGGTGATGGCTACGAATGGATAATCCACCCTGATGGGACCAAGTGGTACCGCGCGATCGTCGGTGGCGAGGAATGGCAACTCTGGAACGATTGATACCTCCAACAAACGCTACAAACCAACCAGCGAGGCGATAATCCGTGGAGATTTCTAGGGAATTCGTCCGAACTACCGTCTTCATCCTCGGCCCGATGGTCTTGGCATCCTACGTGATCGGATTGAAGCGAATGGATGATCCGATGGCGCTCTGGGGCGGCATCCCGGAATCCTGGAGGAGCCTCAATGTCACCTGCATGTTCATCTCGGCCGCCGGGTTCCTGATCCTCTTCCAGCAACTCCTCTTCGGTTGGGATCCAACCGTGGTGGAGGGAGTTGGTTGGCCTTGGAGCGGAGAGACTTCGGAGGGGGGACACGCACGACTCCTGACCGCCTTGCTGCTGGTTCTCATACCATCCATCCTATGGCTCGAGTTGACCTATCTACACCTCAGGACCGAGACCGCTTGGTCGCAATGGTTGGTGATTGCTGACCTATGGCTCATCGTCGCGGGGAACATCCTCCTGATCATCTTTGGATGGAGCGCTTGGACGAGTGGCGATGCGGGTACCAGCGTACTGCCATTGATCGGCGCTTCGATGCTCGCAATCCAGGTCATTGTGAACGATGGTGTGCTCTGGGTCTGGAAGTATCCGTGGTAGCCGACTCCAACGCGGCACCCTTCAGGAGGCTAGTTGAACGACGATCTCGCGCTTTCTAGGGCGATTGTCGAAGTCGACGAAAACCACCTGCTGCCAAGTCCCCAACAGCATCCTCCCCTCGGACACCGGGATTGTCAAGGATGGGCCGAGCAGAGATGCACGGCAGTGAGAATGCCCGTTGCCGTCATGCCATCTCTCGTCGTGGTGATAGGTGATGTCTCGCGGCGCGATCCGGTCGAACATCGCTGGGAAGTCGCGCTCAAGACCTGGTTCATATTCGATTGTGGTCAGTGCACCGGTAGAACCGGTGCAGAATAGCAGCACCCTCCCTTCCTGCAGGCCCGCCCCGGAAACCAAACGTTGCACGCCCTCAGATAGGTCCACCATCTCGGCATCTCCACGCGTCTCCACCGCAAATCGCTCCGTCTTGATCGTCCCTCTCTCCAACCGCTCACCCTCAATGGTGCAAAGGCAGGGGGTCGTTCATCGTGGCGATGGGTTGAGTTGACAAGCGAGATTGGCCACTGGGTGCGTCTTGGAGGGGACTGGAGGCGGGAGCAAGCATGAAGCCGTGGACGGACATCCCGCTTCATGAGCGACGGCTACGACGATGCGACGGCTCCGGCCGATGACGAGGATGAAGATGGGACACTGGAAGGCGTCGAACCGACCGAAGAAGATGCTTCGATGCCCGTCGAAGAGCAAGAAATCGAGTCGTTCGGAGACGCTCTCGATGCTGCGGCCGCAACGGACTCCGACGAGCACATCGGCGACCATGGTTCAATCGAATGGACCTCTCCTAGCGAGACAATACCCAGCGAGGACCCTTACACCAGCGCCGAATGGAGCGCCGCCAGCGCCGAAGAGGGTGCAGCCGAGGACGGAGATAGCTCCGAAGAAGGTGAGGTCGACGAGCCCGATGGTGCCGACCTAAGCGCCAATCCCTTCGCTGCACCGAACCAAGAGGACTCGGAGAGTGAATCAGAGGGAGAATCTCAGGATGAGGAATCGGAGGATGAGTCGGAAGAAGAGGAAGAAGAGGACTCTACAGAGGATGACCCAACAGAGTTAGAAGATGAGAAAGAAGTGTCGGACGATTCGAGTGGAGGCGATGAAGGCGCAGCGTCATCAGACCGCCCCAAGGAATCCTCTGAAGATGGCTTCGAAGTGCGATTGATGGGTGGCCTCTCGGTTCTGAAGGACAACCGCGACCCGATGTACATCATGCAGTCGGTGACGAACGCCGCATCGACATTCGTGCTTCTATGGACTATGATTGCCCTAATCATCGCTTGGAACTCGGACTTGTTGGAGTGGTACTGGGCGCTGCTGGCCTTCGCGATTACCGGCGCCGTCGTCCTAGTCGTGGCACTCGACCTCTTCCTGAGCCACGACAAGACGCTGGAACGGAAGATAGCGAGGTTTGCTCGCTCGATTCAGTACCTCCTCGCCATTTGGCTCTGGTCTCTGCTCATTTGGTCGCGATCATCCGGCGGCCCCGACCTGAAAGGAGCCGGCATGTTGCTTGAGATGGTCGTCGTATGGGTTACGCTGTTCGCCGTGGTGGAAGTAGTGAACAGGGTGAAACTGGGTCGCTTGAAGT
Source organism: uncultured Candidatus Poseidoniales archaeon (assembly GCA_964585295.1). Classification (GTDB taxonomy): domain Archaea; phylum Thermoplasmatota; class Poseidoniia; order Poseidoniales; family Thalassarchaeaceae; genus CAUZSY01. Next base: position 6,481 of record CAZPCY010000018.1, read on the forward strand.
TCGCGAAGGGATACTCCGCTCTGGACACCCTGAAGAAGGGCATCGGTTCGCTATCAGCGGTATTGACGAAAAGCGAGATCAGTGAGATGCAGTCTTCCAGCAAGGAGGTCATGGGAGGTCTTCGCTGGGTGCTCGACTTCGCAACGCTGCTCTTCTTCGTCGCAATCACCGCGATGACACTTGGGGGCCAGATTACACTCGCTGACGCGCTGAGCAGCCTTCCGGACCAGTGGAGCAGCGACCTTTACGTCGTGAAGCCCGCGATGTGGCTGGGCTCACTCTACCTGCTGCTCTTCATATCGGAGTCTTGGATGAGGGTCCGAGACCACGGCGAGTGAACCGGGGTTGGAATCGGGGGCGACCCCGGTTCTGCTCCTTGCGTGCGGTGGAACGCACGGTCGAGTTGAGGAACGCTGGAGGGATGAGGATGAAGGGAGGGGAGAACCAAGCCTGGTTGGCCTTGGATAGGGCACCTAAAATCGCCGTTCTGACCGGGGCAGGAATCAGCGCAGAGTCCGGCATCCGGACATTTCGAGGTGCGGATGGCCTGTGGGAGGGCCACCGGATCGAGGAGGTTGCAACTCCGTGGGCTTGGACGAATGATCGGAAAACCGTCTGGCGATTCTACCAAGCGAGGCGACGGCAGCTCCTCGATGTAGAGCCAAACGATGCCCATCGATCACTCGCCTTGTTGGAAGAAGCGCTGCCCGAAGAGTCATTCACCCTGATTACTCAGAACGTCGATGACCTGCATCGACGAGCCGGATCAACCGCTCTGATACACATGCATGGAGAACTTCGCCTGCTCAGATGCGAAGGATGCGGGACCGTGGCGGAGAGAATGGCCGAATCCGACCTCATCGAGGATGAGTTCGTTCCGTGCACAGAGTGCGGGCACGCGTCGATGCGACCACACATCGTCTGGTTCCACGAGGTGCCCCTCGGCATGGATGGAATCGAGGAGGCGGTCATCTCAGCGGACGTCTTTCTCGCAATCGGCACCAGTGGACATGTCTATCCAGCTGCCGGACTCGTAGCATTGGCAAGATCGGCCGGCTCACATTGCATCGGAGTCAATCTAGACGAGCCGGAGAACATCGAGATGTTCGATGAGTTCCATCTCGGCGAAGCGGGGTCCATACTTCTGCCTCTGATCGAGGAATGGATCGAAGCCATAGATGGGTGAAGGCGAAATACGGTCGACCATCCTAACCGAGCGATGGCGAACATCCTCTACCACAACCCGCGCTGCTCAAAATCGCGCACTGCTCTCGAACTCCTCAGAATCAACGAGATTCCGTTCAAGACGGTTTGCTACCTCGACAATCCACCGACTGAAGAAGAGATTCGTAAAATGGTCGCACTGCTCAAAGGATCGCCGGCCGATCTGGTCAGGAGCGAGGATTTGGCGCTCGCGGAACTCGGCCTCGGCACGCTCGATCTCCAAGACCGCGAGGCGGTCGTATCGATACTCGTCTCCAACCCTCGATTCATGCAGAGACCGCTTTTCATGACCGAGTCTTCAGTGGTGATTGGCCGACCTCCTGAGAGAATCCTCGAAGCGGTCTGAGTCAATCACAGCGAGAGGGGCGGAAGCATGCCTCTCGGTGGTTGAAAGCCGACGGCGGGATTGTGGACCTCATTATCCATGGATGACCCATACTCGCACGCCTGCGCTGCCGTCAGCCGGTGGGGTGAAGAGCGCGACCCGTCTTTCCCCCCGGCATGGAGCCGCCGTGGGAGACCCTGGAAGCACTACAAACTCACGAGCAGGTGGTCGCCGGTCTCGTCCTGAGCCTCATCCTCGCAGTTCTGGTACGCTACCTAGTATGGGGCCCAATCCGTTGGTTCGTCGGGCGAACCGAGGTGGAATGGGACGATGACCTGCTCGATCTCGCAACCCCTGTCGTCAACTACTCCGTGTTCCTCACCGGAGTCTACGTAACAATCCTCTACACTCTGCCAGTTGAATCGACAATCAGGATGGTCAGCGCAACGGTGCTCGTCATCCTCATCCTGCTGATGACCGGACGATTCCTGTCCCGATCCGTGCAGCGATTCCTACCCCCCGCTCTGGAGGCCGTCGATTCCCGTATGGATGTCGATATCTCAGGATTGCAGAACGCACTCGTGGCGGTTCTCAAGGTCATCATCTGGGGCTCGGCGGGAATGATTGTCATGTCCACGCTCCGCATCGACATCACCGCCGCCCTAGCATCACTCACGATACTGTCGCTAGTCATCGGTATGGCTCTGCAGGAGTCCGCCTCGAACCTAATCATCTCGGCGCAGTTGCTCATTGACCGACCGTTCGCCGTCGGTGACAAGATCCAGATCGGCACTCTCGTGGGAGTCGTGGCGGAGATTGGCTTCATGTCGACGAAGATTAGGACACCGAACGAACACCTCGTGATTATTCCGAACAAGAACATCGCCGCCGAACAGATTACCAACTTCGCTCGGGGAGGACCAAGCAGCTCGCCACGGCGACTGAATCTACGGCAGGACTTCGGCGTCGGCTACGGCGAGTCCCCCAGCCATGTGAAGCAGGTGCTGCGGGAGATTGTCGACGATTGCGACCTAATCCTAGACGACCCAGCACCGAGGATACTGTTCACCCACATGATGGACTCGTCCCTCACCTTCCGACTGAACTGCTGGGTTGAGGACTACGCAGACGAGTGGGTAGCGCGCGACATCCTGCTCACCAATGCGCTCAATCGATTCGCCGAAGAGGGAATCGAGATCCCATTCCCGCACCTGCAACTGCAGTACGACCAGGTCGACGAGGAGAAGGCGAAGCAGGAGGCGCGCGATCGCGAAGAGGCGGATGCAGAGAAGGAACGGCGCAAGGCGGAGGCGAAGGAGAAGGAGCGCATCGAGCAGGAGCACATCATCGAGGAGCGCAAGGTGCAGCGAGATCGCATGGATGAGTTGCGAGTCCTGCTTGAGGATGAAGATCTAGATGAGGAGCTACGTGTCGAGGCCTCGGCTGAACTCCTGGATATCGAGGAGATCCTCTCCATGACCGACGATGACTGAGTCCAGAGGGCGACGATGTAAGAGGCTCATCGAAGGTGATAGTTGAGGTGATTCTCGCCCCTAGACGATTCTGCGAATTGATAGGTCTTGGCGGAAAGATTGTGCATTCGTACAACAAATCAGCATTAGGTTGTTAGTTTGAGCACAATTAAGGCAATAGGGTAGTCGACCTTCATGCAACGATTATAGAGGTCACGCGAACGCGTTGAGCGCGTTCTGCGAGAGTGGTGGGTGACGACGAGTTAAGCGAGTCGGAGCAAACTGGAGAGCGGAATGGTACCGGATGTGGACCGGATGAATGGGTTGCAGGTCGAGATGCCCGAGCGCGAGGGGATGGGTGCCTCCGTTATGACGATGGAACGATTGGGGGAGGAGTCGGCACGGATTGCCAGAGAGCGAGCCGACGGTTACCATCGATACCACATCGAGACGGTCGAGACCAAGGATCGCCAGCGGATACCGCGCCGGTTCAATGTCAAGGTCGGGAAGATTGGGTTGGCGAAACTCATCATCTCAGAGATGTGGAAGTACAAGGCGAAGTTGGATGTCGTGACCTCCAGGCCTTGCACCTACGGTGTCTTCTCGGGGCCTGCAGGTGGCTTCGCCCCTAGACCCGAGTTGTGCGTCGGTTGCCTCAGGTGCTGCATCCAGCACCCCGAATTCGTCACCGTGACTCACAATCCGGCCCATTTGGCGATGGGGGACTCCTACATGACTCACGGCCATGTCTGGACGATAGACGAGGAGGCACGCAAGGGGAATGTCCCGGTGCGGGGTCAGGGCTATCGTGGCCGGTTTGGCGGCCCGGGATTCGACATGATGCTGACCGACATGTCCGAGATCGTCCGTCCGAGTCGAGACGGGATTCACGGTCGCGAACTCATAGGCACCTCGGTCGACTTGGGGCGAAAGCCGATGTTCCTCTCGTTCGACGCCGACGGCGAGGTCTCAGGACCATCTCCGGAGATGACGACCGTACAGGTTCCGTTCCTCTTGGAACAACTTCCATCCCAAGTCGATTCGCCGTTGCTGAGGCAAATCTGGAAGAGGAGTGCTGAGGAGGTGGAGACAATCGCTCTAATCGATGGGAAATCTGTGGCCGAGGAGGGCTTGGATTCGCCTTTCGTCTCCCCTGTGCTCTCGCTCGGACCAGATTCTCCTCCCGTCGCAGAGCAGGTGCGAGCGTTGCCGCGAGCGAGAATCTTCGCGCTCGAACATTGGGACGAAGACGCTTGGGTCGCCGCATCCGCCTCATCGGGTGGACGATTGGTCTCCGTCAGGAGCAGTTACGACGACGGGTGGCTCGACCGCATGCATGAGATGGTATCGGCTGGCGTGCCGGTGATCCATCTCGTCGCCGATGGCCACGGCCGAGCAGAGGATGGCAGATTTCTGATGGACCTGTTGAAGGAGGCACACATGTCACTCATCGATTCAGGCAACCGAGACGAGGTGACATTGGTTGGAAGTGGCGGCATTGTAGCAGCCGACCACACGCCAAAGGCAATCATCAGTGGCCTAGATGCGGTCGCAATCGACACAGCGGCTCTGGTTGCTCTGCAGGGAAGACCGGAAGGCGAGATGAAGGCGATGGATTCGCTTTCGATGCGCATGCCCAAGCGGATGGACGTTGAGTGGGGAGTACAGCGGATGATGAACCTCATCGCTTCGTGGAGAGATCAGATGCTGGAAATCCTTGGGGCGATGGGAATCCGGGAGGTCCGCAGGCTCCGAGGTGAGTTCGGGCGGTCGATGCTGGTCGACCATCTCGAGGCGGAGGCGTTCGGAGAAATCGATGGATGGGATGGAGGTGATGCGTGATGGCAAGTAGTGGAATCAAGGCGCCAAGTGAACTGCTGATCGAGAAGACGACGCATCTGATGCACGAAGGGTTTGAGGCGCGCACGAGCGGTGAGCACGGTCTACCCGAAGCTCTCGGGGATGCGCGCTGGACGGACGAACTGATTGTCGCCACTTGGTACATGTCCGAGCACGCTAAGGTCCCTGAGCGCATGAATTACAAGACCGGGATGAGCGATGGCGGCTTTGACCGACTCGATTTCAAGTTCCTCAATGAGGAAGCGTGGATTGCGCACACCGATGAAATCGACACCACACTATCTCTCAACCGCCGTGGTGATGGGAGGCGGCAGCCGGTCTGCGATCTGCCCTGGTACGGCGGTGGCATGTCGTACGGATCTGTATCGGTCAATGTGATGATGGCCAGAGCTCTGAATGCGAAGCGATGGAACTCTTTCATGTCCACTGGCGAAGGAGGATATCCACCGCAACTATACGAGGTCAAGGAGAGCGTTATCACTCAGGTCGCCACCGGTTACTTCGGTGTCGAAGAGGAGACCATCCAAGCCGCTCCGATTGTGGAATTCAAGTACGCTCAGGGAGCGAAACCGGGGCTCGGTGGACACCTGTTAGCAGCTAAGGCTGGAGAGGAGGTAGCGAAGCTGCGAGGGTCGGTCCCATTCGTCAGCCTGTTCAGCCCGTTCCCGTTTCACTCCACCTACTCCGTGGAAGACCACTCCAAGCATCTCGACTGGATAGAGACGGTCAATCCGGACGCCCTTCTGTCGGTCAAGGTGAGCACGCCCCACGACGTCGACATGGTGGCGGTTGGTTCGTACTATGCGGGCGCCCACATCATACACCTAGACGGTGGTTACGGCGGCACTGGTGCAGCTCCTGAGATTGCGAAGAAGAACATCGCGATGCCAATCGAGTTGGCGATTCCCAAGGTGCATCGATTCCTAATCGAGGAAGGGGTGCGTGACCGCGTCACACTCATCGCCTCTGGAGGTGTCAGGACTGCCGACGATGTCGCCAAGGCAATCGCTCTAGGTGCCGATGGATGTGTCCTAGGCACAACCGATCTAGTCGCCATGGGATGCACCAGATGCTCAAACTGCGAGGGCGGACCATCCGGACGAGGCTGTCCTTGGGGCCTCACGACGACCGACATCGAACTCCAAGAGTGGGTGCCCCGAGATTGGGCGGTGCAGCGACTCGACAACCTCTACACCGCGATGCAATGGCGAGTGCGTGACATCCTCCGCAAATTGGGCCTCTCCTCGATCTCGGAACTGCGTGGCAGGACCGATCTTCTGCGATACCTTGGGAGGCAGCGCTGATGCCGAGAGATCCAGCGGCAATCATCGCCGCCCGAAGGCGGCTCAACGATTCTCTTCCGAAGCCGGTAATCAACACCGAGGACGCCGCCGAGGGCGGGTGTGGCGTAGTCGGCCTCGCCTGCGAAATACCAGTGGCTGGACGGCACCTGTTCAAGTCACTTGAACAGATGCGGAACAGGGGGAACGGAAAGGGCGGCGGCGTCGCGATGGTCGGCCTCGATCCGCTCCAGTTTGGCGTCGACCAAGAGACTCTGGAATCTTGCTACCTATACGCAGTGGCGTATCTCGATCCCGATGTCAGGGGCGATGTCGAAGCTCGCTGCATCGACCCGGTCTTCGACATCCTGCACGCACACGTGATGCCGACCATCGATGATTGGGAGATCAAACTGCCAGCCCTCGATGTGCGACCACCTGATGTCGTCTGCTACTTCGTCACGCCGAAGAGCGAGGCCGTCGTCGCCTTTGAGGCGGAAGCGGGGCTGTCCAAGCAGCACTTCCCCGATGAGGACGCGATGCTGCAGGAGTTCGTCTATCGCAACACGCATCGACTCAATGTGGAGTTCTACGCCGGTGAATCGGGGACGCAGGCCTTCGTCCTTAGCCACGGCAGGGACATCCTAATCCTGAAAATCGTCGGCTATGCCGAGGATGTGATCACATTCTATGGACTCGAAGACGTGACGGCACATGTCTGGATAGGACACCACCGATACCCGACGCGAGGAAGGGTCACTCATCCCGGCGGAGCCCATCCGTTCGGCCAGGGGATAGATGCTGCACTGGTCCACAATGGAGACTTCTCTAACTATGTCTCGGTGAAGGACTATCTCGGTCAGAGGGGCATGGAGCCTCTATTCCTAACCGATACCGAGGTTGCAGCGTTGGCGTTCGACCTTCACCACCGCGTCTACGGCTATCCGATAGAGTACGTCATCGAGAGCCTTGCGCCCACCAGCGAGTTGGACTACGTGATGCTGCCCGAGGAGAAGCAGCGCATCTACGCCGAGATCCAGCGCACGCACATACACGGCTCACCCGACGGACCGTGGTTCTTCATCATCGCACAAGCCGCTGCCAGAGGCCATCACAGGCTCCTGGGAATCACAGACACAAGCATGCTGCGGCCGCAGGTGTTCGCCTTCCAGCGGGGAGAGGTGGGGATAGCATTCTGCGGATCTGAAAAGCAGGTCATCGATGCTGTGCTGGAGAGCATGTCGGCTGAGGATTCCCGGTTCTGGCGACGCTGCGATCGTTACTGGAACGCGCGCGGCGGTTCTTACACAGATGGAGGGGCATTCGTGTTCGATGTAATGAGATGCGATGACGGATCATTTGAATTGACCATGTCGGACAAATTCGGAGGCATAGTCGACACTCATCCCGTCGGCGATCATCTGGTCTCAGACGCCGGTCTCGACAGTGACCTAGCTTGGGAACAGGCCCTCGAACGCGAGGGGACTATGGCAGCGTTCCAAACCATCGCATCGGCGCTGCCGGGCATGGACTGGCCCGCAGCCCGAGCGGTGCTCGACGAGATTGTGGGGTCTGCTAGGCCGGATGACCGAGCCTCCAGAGTGGAGTTGCTGCATTTGCTATTGGATCGCAGGATCAATCTCGGGAATCTGCGTCCGAGCCGCTGGCTAGACTTTGTCGAGACACGCCTCGCCAGCCTGCTAGGTGCTGCATCCTCATCACCCTGCTCTCAGTTCGTTGGTCAGCGCACCACCGGCCATAGACCAGAACCGAGTGGTGATGCGCAAGCCATCGTCGTCGATGCGCGACCGTATCCGATTGAGGGCGTCGATTCCCTCGCCCGAGAGATTGTGGCGCTGCACCGGTTGGGATGGAGAAGGTTCCACATCACCCACTGCCGGGGCCACCGCTTCATCGGCAACGGTCTTGGCAGTAGAACGGAAGACGTCCGAATCGATGTCATCGGCGCGGTCGGAGACTATCTCGGAAGCGGCAACGATGGAGCGACAATCCACATGCATGGCAACGCGCAGGACCAAGTAGGGCAGATTCACGGCAAAGGAGCGCTGGTGGTGCACGGAGATGTCGGCCAGTGCTACGGTTACGGAGCGAAAGGCGGTGAACTGTTCGTGATGGGCAATGCCGCCGGTCGTCCGATGATAAACAGTGTCGGATCACCTCGCTTGGTGATCAATGGTACCGCACTCGATTACCTCGCGGAGTCTTTCATGGCGGGCGATCCGCTTGATCTTGACAACCCCGGAGGGTTTGTCGTGGTCAACGGGATTGAATACGATGCCCATGGGAAGCTGCAGGATCTTGCTACCCCCTATCCTGGAGGCAACCTGTTCAGCCTCTCCAGCGGTGGAGCAATCTATGTGCGTGATCCGAAGGAACGACTGAGCGACAGCCAACTCAACGGTGGTGAATTCACTCTTCTGACCGATGCCGATTGGAATGTGATTAGACCTTTGCTGGAGAGCAATGAGGAGCACTTCGGAATTCCCCTGAATAGGCTGCTGACGGTTGATGGAGAATTGCGCGCTCCTGCCGAAGTGTATCGGAAGATAGTTCCGCTGCGCAACAAGGCCCTCAGCGTCGAGGACGCTTGGGCTGCGAAGCACGACTGAGCTACTTACCATCCCTCGTCGGCGGCTAAATACCAAGCCTTGGTGCGATGGGGCTAAGAGCAAGGCTTTGGTGGCCCGGTCGTCCCAGAGAATCCCATGGGCGTGTAGATCAGCTGGAAGATCGCTTCGTTCGCAACGAAGAGGCCGGGGGTTCAAATCCCCCCACGTCCACTTCACCGAATCTCTGGAGAAGGTCCGAGCACTCTTGGTGGTAACGCGGCGAAGGGGCTTCAAGGCGCGACGTCCTCGTCGACCCGCCGCGATGATGAGGGTCCTTAGCCGATCCAATGAGGATTGATGGGCGAACTGAGCGGCTCAATAACGATCGATGCGCCGGATTCGGAAGGAGGTGGAGGAGGTGCATGGAGGTCGATTCGTCGGCTACGACGGCATATGGTACCGCCCTGCCACCGCGCAACCAATCAGTGCCCCTCCTGAATCGTTACGGCTCGGCCGATTTTCGAATCCTTGGCTCATCTATAGACACATATTGGGAGTAGTCATAATCACTTTCCTCATCGCGAACTGTTCCGTTATCATCTGGTTTGGGCTGGCGGAGGCGGACGGTTGGCTCACGATGGTCGGAGGAGCTTGTATGCTGCCCTTGGTTGCGGCTCTGCTCGCCATGACCAGACCGCGTGTAGCACACGTCCGAATCGCCGTCCCGGCCAAGGACGGCGAGATCTTCCATGCACTTCCAGACGGGACCACGCTTCGTACTCCCGTCCCAACGAGATTCGCACACCACCTAATCCGTGACGACTCCTCTCTCGATACCCCCCCCAGTCGAACTGTTTGGATTCTGTTCGCGGGCCTGATGTCGATCTCCATCGGACTATCGGTGGCACTTCTCTCTGAAGTGGCGGAGGAAGTCGTGCTCACTATCTCATTCCTCATTATCGTGCCCGCTTGGTTGCTTGGATTCTCCATCCCCGTCCTCGCTTGGTGGTCCCACTCCAGCGAGGCGCTAGGAATCGACACTAGAAGGAGGGATGCCGAATCTTGGTTGATCGCGGGGATGCTCTCAGCGATACCCGCCATGATAGTCAACAGCTTCATCGCACCATCCCTGATTCCCGATGGGACCTCGATTCGAATGTCCGAGTTTCTCATCCTGACCTTCAGCGCCCCCATCGGAGAGGAAATCTGCAAGGGTGCAGCAGCGGCGCTTTTCATCGGAAGGATGCGAGGCAGGAAGCACGGATTCCAGATTGGCTTCACCGTCGGTCTAGGCTTCGCGATGCTGGAAAACCTGCAATACGTCCTTTTCTCCTTCGGCGACGGCTACGCCGGATTCACCTTCACCGCTCTCATCAGAGGACTCGGGTCGATACCTGGTCACGCCTTCTGGACCGGACTCACAGGCTTCGCCCTCGGCGCCCTATCGCTACGTCTGCCGAAGAGAATCCCAATCCTCGCACCTGAGGGGAAGAGCAGTGATGCCGCAACACCCTGGCTACTGGTTGACCCGGATTCCGGTGAACTCATCACCCACGCCTCGCAATCCGGGGAAGAAGACGCTGGAATCATGGGTGCCGATTTTCCTCGGACAGCGAGGTATCCGATGCAGGATGGTTCCATCGCCTCCATAACAGGTCAATCGATAGAGATCGTTGAGGTCGCTAGGACCTCGGTCACAGGACAGGTCCACATGGTCCCGGTCCCTAGATTGGCGCAGGATCGTCCATCGAATGAGCCGATCTCGTTGACCCCCAGCGATCGGATGGTTGCAGGTCTCGGCCTAGCCATGCTGGGTCACGCAACCTGGAACGGCACGGCAGCACTCCTGCCTTGGCTGCTGGAATCAATCGGAAGCGGGGACTTCGTCATCGCCGTCGGGTCTCTGCTGTGGATCTCCTGCTTGGTCACCGGAGTGCTAATGCTCGGTCGATGGGTTCTCAGAGGTGTTCGAGATTTAGAAGAGCACGATTCGATAACGACAGAGGGCCACCTCGGCAGGGCATGATTCATTGATGAAGAGCCGCCGAGGGAGTCCCGTCGTGCACACGACGGCGGGGCGGAGTTGATCGAGTGGCTCTCGAGCATCTGTGGGATACGACGAATGTCGTCATCACCTTCGCGATCATTCTCGTCCTGATGATTACGGCTCGTTCACGCCGAATCTTGAACGACAGGGGTATCTGGGTAGCAGCCATGCTAGGCCTGCTTGTCGGCATCTTCGGACATTGGACCTGGTTGCTGGTTCTGCTCGCCTTCATGATCTCCGGATCCATAGCCACCCACTGGTCATACGAGGAGAAGATTGCCTTAGGACTGGAGGAAGGCGACCGTGGAGAGCGAGGTTGGGTCAATGTGGTCGCCAACGGCGGTGCACCCGCGGTGATTGCCATACTCTCAGGACTCACTGAAGATCCTGTGTTCTGGGCATCGGCATTCCTAGCATCTATCGCGGTCGCTTGCGCCGACACGTTCGCCAGCGAGTTCGGAGTCCTCGACCACAATGTCCGTCTTATCACCACAGGAGAGCCTTGCCCTCAGGGAACCAATGGAGGCTATTCACCCACCGGCCAGAAGGCTGCTGCGGTGGGTGCCGGCCTAATCGGCATTGTGGGGGTACTGCTTCTGCAGACCTTAGGTCCTGGAATACCGGCTCCATGGTTGATTATGGTCCCGGTAATCTCTTTCATCGGTTGGACTGGATGTCAGGTCGATTCCCTCATCGGAGCGATGATGGAGAACCGTGGCTGGGTGTCGAAGAGCCAAGTGAACCTAATGGCGACCGTTTTCGGCACGCTGCTAGCCATTGGTGCGTTTGAACTGATCTGAATTGGCATGCGCCCATGGGCGTTGGATTCAACAACGGATGAAGGTCACACCGATTCATGGGCTCGGTCAGGTCTGCGGTCGCAGAGCGACCGCAGGTGGCGTGCACTCACGTGCGAAGAGGCCCCCTCGTCATGGGATTGATTCTTCTCCTTCTGATTCTGCCGTCTTCTCTTGGAGAGCCTCCAACGAACGAGATTCCTGCGGGAGAGGGGACCTCCTGGTTCATGCCGGAGACCCACCATCTGTTCCTCAACAGCACAGCATCGATGGGACGCACCTATCCGCTTGGTACCGGCGAACCGGATGGAGTTCGGTTCGACAGGACCGAGAGCACGGTGGCTCCAAGAATCGTTACCGCAGAGAGCCTACCGGTAATCGATGGAACCCAATTCAGTGGTAATGTGACGATTCGTCTCTTCGCCGCCCTTGAGTCGGACAACTTCGGTTGCCGAGTGACGAATCCAGTCCCCAACTCTCCTATCGATGCCATGACATCCTTCACGGTTCGCATGACCGCCGGTGGAGCCGAGATCGGAGTCGAAGAGACGAATCGAGAGGTGATGGAGTTCGACTGGCAGCAGCCACACGAATTCACAGTCGAGTTCCCCGATGTCGAGTTCATGCTCGGACCGGGTGACGTGATCGGACTCGAGATTGATGTCCATCACAACTGCCTGCAGGCTGGCTATCTATTCTGGAATGCCTACGATGCCGCATCGGGAATCGTCTTGGAAGGCGACCTATTTGAACCGGAATTGAGTGCCCGGGTTGACCTGAATCGGGTCGCCAGAGTCGAACTTACTCCCATATCTCCTTGGGGTCCAGATGACTATCTAGCAACCCGAATCGAGCTTGTAGGACCGCATCCGGACTGGATCGATGCGGTCCATGGCAACCACGAAGAGGCGATTCATCTCGACCACTTCGAGGAACCACACGGAACTAGAATCGGCGAAGGTAACAGGACGGTATGGACCTGGACCGCAAACGGCACCGTCGGTTCAGGGATCCATGTCGTCGATGCTTGCATCGTACTTCGAGATCAGGATCCGAACGAAGATTGCCATGTGATAGGAGTCGACCGATTCATGTCACCACCAGAGCCGTCTCCCCTTCTGCCGGACTTCTATCTGGCTATCCTTCTTCCTGTCGCCTTACTAGCCTGGCTAGGCGCGTCGCTCAGGATCGGTCTGTTACCTTGGCCCGGCTACCTTGTTCTAGCCATGATGGCGATCTGCTCAATTGCACCAGCGATGGCATTGCCGGACATCGCCGTAGGATCAGTTCGCGACGAGGCGGCGGCTCCGCCGTTCACGCTCCTCGCTCACGGCGGAGGTGATGTCAGCCTCTCAGACCTGATGCAGGACAACGATGTTCTGGTGCTAGGAATATTCGAGGTGGATTCACCTGCTGCGGAGATACAACGCCGTGATTTCATCAACGCCAGCGCTACTGCGGGTGATGCAGTGGCGTTCGCACAGATGGCAACTGGTGATGAGGTCGCGGCAGTCGATCTAGATCGCTACGCAGACCTGGTAAACGGATCATGGCCGCTGCTGATGGATGAAGCGGGAGGGGGAGTCGCATCGCAGTTGCCGACTGGGGCGGCCGACTCGGTCGTGGTAATCGACAAGGGTGGATTCGTCTCAGTCTGGGCTGCAGGTTCGATGGACCACAACCGGATCGTCAACGAGGCGAAGGCAGCAGCCAGCGGTTCTGGACGAACCCCGATAGACCTGCTCTCGACCATCCTCTTCGGGAGCTTCGCCATACTCCCGCTCGCTCTGCTTGCGTTGCCAAGGGAGAAGGGAACAGCTCCGGATGCAGTTCTGCTCCCAGGAGCAGGGCTTCTCGGCACGGCTGGCGCGGCTGCGTTGGGCTTCGCGATGATCGCCCTGCCGATGGTGGCTTGTGCTTTGGTACTGCGCGGCTCCGGTTGGGTCTATGTCGAGGTAGTCTTGGCAGGTTGGCTCGTCTGGCACGCCTTCTCGACCATGCGAGGAGGCAGCGTGCCTGAATTGAGATGGGTGGTCTCAGAAGTGCATGGAAAACTCCCGAAGGGGTTCCGCGAGTGGCGTAGCCTGGATGCCTTCGAAGAAGATGCGGCACTAGGTCTATGGCTCGCCTGGCTGACTTTCTTGATCGACCCTCTGATGCTGGCTCAAGGAGTTTCGGCCCGGGCTATGACTGGGATTCCCAATGCCTTCACCGCGCTCGCGATGCTGGCAGGATTCCTCCTGATGTCTGGAATCTCCATCCTATTAGTTCGGGGCTTGGCCGCGATAGCGGGTCCATTTTCTAGGATCGGCGGAATGTTCAGCCAAGGTGCGAGACCGAGACTATGGGGGACGCTTCTTCTAGTGATGGGAGTCTGGTACTTCGCCGCTATTATCGCGGGACCTTTGTACGGTCGATTTGCTTGATTTCAGAGGCTTCAATACCAAAGTTAGCATTCGTTTGAATCGGTTCAGATCAACCGAACCAGATCGGATAGCGCGGCTGCCGGATCGTTCGCCATGGTAACGCCACTCGCAAGGAGGACCCCCTCTGATCCGAGGGCAATCGCTGCCGCCACATCCTCGCCGCTCTTCACGCCCGCTCCACATAGCACGCGAACCTTCGAATCGATGGCATGTACGGCTTCCACAGTTCCCCTGACCACCTCTGGATCGGCGGAAGTCACGGAGATTTCACCACCAATCAGTTCCGGCGGCTCCACAGCGATAAAGGTCGGAGATAGTGCGGCGAGAGCTTCCGCTTCCGCGACATCCGCAGCACAGGCACAGACGGGGAAGCCATCTGGAAGAGATGCGATCAGGTCACGCACGTGGTCGATTGAAACCTTACGTTCAGCATGATTGACCAAGGTCCCACTGGCTCCCCTCTCAATCGCGGTGGCAGGCATCAGATGTCCGGTGTTTGAACCGAAACCAACCGGGTCGAGATGTTGGGTCCAAACCTCTAGATTGGGGGTGGCCTGAATTGTCGCAGCGAGATCGAAGGGTGATACGACGCTGACCATACGAACTCCTTGGCGCGCGGCCTTGGCTATGGAGCGTGCAAGATCCTCGCAAGCCAATCCATGCGCCGTCTCGTATGTCTTGTGATTAATCACAATCAGTGGCTCGCCCATGGGACTGGCGATGCTCCACCTCGATTTGACCCCTTCCGAAGTCATTCTTCCTCGGGCTCTGGCCAGATGCCGCCATTCTGGACGTGTCCGGCCGGCACGAAAGAACCAAAATCGACCACCACGCCATCCAACTGCGCCATCGGACCAATCCTTGAGCCTCGACCGATCATGCATCCTCGGACCTCTGCTGCTTCGCAGACAGAGGCTCCATCGAGAAGCATCGAGTCCAGAACCTTGGCACCACCCTCGACCGTGACTCCGGCTTCTAGGCCGGATCCTGACACGGAAGCACTGGAGTCGATGGAAACCCCGCCACCGTGCCAATTCCCAGCCTCCCGACGGCCTCGATGAAATCTCGCGTTGCTAAGGCAGAGGCGCATCGCTTCGATGTACGAGGAAGGGGTCCCAGCGTCAACAAACCAACCGTCGAAGGTGAAGCCGTGCAACAGGCCCTCCTCTGCGAGGACCGGGAAGACAAGGCGCTCCATGCTGAATGCGCCATCTGGCATCCGATCGAAAACCTCCTCTTCGAGAAGGTAGGTACCTGCGTTGATCAAGTTGGAATAAGCTTCCTCGATGCTCGGCTTCTCTTGGAATCGTTCAATCCTGCGACTCTTCTCATCGAAGTCGGCGACACCGAATCGGCTCGGATCATCGACGCCGAAGAGGGAAATCGTCGCAAGTCCGCCATTGCTCTCGTGTTGCAGCAACATGTCGTCGACCCGTAGACTGGTAAGCAGATCGCCATTGATCACGCAGAAGGTCCCGCCACTGAGATGGGTTCGGCAATTCGCGATTGCCCCCCCGGTGCCTAGAGGCTCGGTTTCCTCGACGATAATCACCTCGTATCCAACGTCGCTCGACTCGAAGTGTCTGCGCATTTGGTCGATTCCATAGCCAGCCGCCACCAGAACCCTGTCGACCGAGCCGCTAGGTAGGATATCCACAACATGCTCTATCATCGTCCGATCGAGAATCGGAAGCAGAGGCTTCGGTCTATGTGAGGTCCAAGGACGAAGCCTCGTCCCGAAACCGCCGGCCAGCACTATGACGTCCATGGGCACACCGCCCCCTTACCACCTCATGTGCGTTGCTGCCGCTTGCGCTTCCTGTACGGCTTACCCTGACCGATTAGCAGGTTACCAACGTTCTATCGAGACCGGTTGGGAGTGGCTAAGCAGCTTTGGTGCACGATTGGATCAGGACTCCATCATGGCGCATCATTCAAGGAGCGCTCCACGGTCGCTGCAAGCGCGGAAGGCGGATTCCATGAACATCCACGAGTATCAGGCGAAGCAACTGTTCAGAGAAGCTGGAATCACTGTCCAAGACGGATTTCACTGCACCACCGTAGAGCAAGCCTCGGCGGCTTGGGATTCGCTAGGTGGCGGTATCGTTGCCGTGAAGAGCCAGATTCACGCCGGTGGACGAGGCAAGGGGACCTTGCTCAATCCGGATACCCGTGCCCCTGTCCGGGAGGGAGGAGTCCATATCGCGACCTCGAAGCAACAGGTAGAGGAGTTCGCCTCGGACATTCTCGGCAACATCCTCGTCACCAAGCAGACTGGTGCCGAAGGCAGGCTGGTACGCAATCTCTACGTCGAAGCGGGCTGTAGAATAGCGCACGAGTTCTACCTCGCACTTCTCGTCGACCGTGAGAAGAAGTGCGTCCTAATCATGGCATCAACAGAGGGTGGAATGGATATAGAAGAGGTTGCTGAAAGTCAACCAGAGGCGATTCACAAGGTTTGGGTTGATTCATCGGCTGGATTGTTGGGGTTCCAGAAGCGGGACTTGGGAATGGCTCTTGGTCTGTCTGGCGCGTCTTTGCGCTCATTCATGCGGATGATTGGCTCGATGCACGACCTCTTTGTATCATCCGATTGCTCGATGGTCGAAATCAACCCCCTTGTTCTAACCGAGGATGATGATGTGGTCGCCCTCGATGCCAAGGTTGGATTCGACGACAACGCGGAGTTCAGGCACGCTTCGGTTAGGGATGATTTGCGCGATCTAGGCGAGGAGGAGCCAACCGAGGTGCGAGCAGCCGAGGCTGGACTATCATATGTCAAGCTCGATGGACAGATTGGATGTCTAGTCAATGGTGCAGGACTCGCCATGGCGACCATGGACGTCATCCAGTTGTACGGCGGAGAGCCTGCGAACTTCCTCGATGTGGGTGGCGGTGCCGACGAGGAGGCAGTGACAACGGCGGTCAGCATGATCCTTGAGGATCAAAACGTAAAGGGAATCCTGGTCAACATCTTCGGCGGGATTATGCGCTGCGACATCATAGCGCGCGGCGTAATCGCAGCCACTGAGAATCTCGGACTGGAGGTGCCGCTGGTGGTTCGACTCTCTGGTACCAACTTCGAAGAGGGGCGAAGACTTCTCGATGAGACGACCCTAAACATCCACTCAGCTGAGACACTCGCTGAAGGAGCCAAGAGAATCGTTGCTTTGGTTGGAGGTGATTCTTGATGGCGATCTGGATCGCTGAGGATTCCAAGGTCCTTGTTCAGGGTATCACTGGCAAACAGGGGATGTTCCACGCCACCCGCATGGTGGAGTATGGTACCGACATCGTCGGTGGGGTGACCCCAGGAAAGGGCGGCCGCACCGTCGATTTGGAATCGAGGACCACGCCGGTATTCGACGGCATGAGAGATGCGATTACGGCCACTGGCGCTGAGGCGAGTGTCATCTACGTCCCTCCGCCGTTCGCTGCCGAGGCGATAATGGAGGCAGCGGAAGCGTTCGACCAACTCTCCGGTGAGGGGGTCATCGTCTGCATCACAGAGGGGATCCCAACACTCGACATGGTCCGTGCGGTGGCGTATGTCGAGGATAGACCGGGTATCAGGTTAATCGGCCCCAACTGCCCGGGAATCATCACACCAGGAGATTCTGGAGGGTGCAAGATTGGCATAATGCCAGGTCACATCCATGCGAAGGGACGCATCGGTGTCATCTCAAAGTCAGGCACCCTAACCTATGAGGCAGTTGCACAGACAGCTAGCATAGGGGAGGGACAATCAACATGCATCGGCATCGGTGGCGATCCCGTCAACGGCACCGGATTCATCGATTGCCTAGCAGCGTTCGAGGCTGACAATCAAACCGAGGCGATTGTGATGATTGGCGAGATCGGCGGTACGGCCGAGGAGGATGCTGCGGCTTGGGCCGATACCAATGTCTCGAAGCCAATCGTCGGCTTCGTAGCCGGTGCGACTGCACCTCCTGGAAAGCGGATGGGGCATGCTGGAGCAATCATCAGTGGTGGCAAGGGAACCGCTGCAGAGAAGATCGAGGCATTCAAACGAGCGGGGATACACGTCGCTCGCGACCCTTCGGAAATCGGTTCGGTTCTCCTGCAGGCATTGCAGGATTCCGGCCTCCGCTGACCGGACACTAAGGAAGCCTAGGTCACTGTATCTGTTTCTTTGAGAAATCACGGGCATTCTGATTTCGTTCCGCAGGCAATCTGCAGCGCCGGATGATCGGTTCAACTCGGCGGTCCCTTTCGCTTCGGCCCTCTTGGTCCGGGGGGGCCGCCCTTGCTAGGTCCACCTCCTGGACCACGCCGTGGCCCTCCTGGGCCCTTCGGTTCACCGCCACCGGGACCACCTGGACCTCTAGAAGGGCCACCCGGGCCACCTCTGGATGGGCCACCTGGACCTCGCTTCGGACCCCCTGGTCCACCAGGGCCGCGTGAAGGACCACCAGGGCCCCCTGGGCCTCTCTTTGGACCTCCTGGCCCTCGGGATGGGCCGCCCGGACCGGACGAACCGCCCGGACCTCCAGGACCTCGCTTCGCTCCTCCAGGGCCGCCAGGACCACCTGATCCTCGCTTTGGACCACCAGGGCCTCTGGAAGGTCCTCCTGGGCCACCAGGGCCACTAGGGCCACGCTTCGGACCACCCGGGCCACCCGGACTTCCAGGGCCTCCAGGGCCTCGAGATGCTCCAGGTGGACCGCCATGCCGCGGACCGCCGGGACCTCCGCTCGGCCCCCCTCTAGGCCCGCCGGGACCTCGAGCCGCTGGCATCGGTTCCGGCTCCTCTTCATCCTCATCGAAGAACTCCGCCCCACACGATGGACAGGACGGGGCATCCTCCCTCACCGGATAGTGGCCGCACGCTTCACAGGCGAAGAGGTCCCCCGCGTCTTCCTCGGGTTCATCTTCCAACTCTCCCCAGACATGGTCGACCTCCCCCTCCCTCGAACGAAAGAGTGAGAATTGGCTGACCAAGTCGTATCCCTTCAGCCTCATCTCCGTGTCAATGGCGTGGATGAATGCGTTGGAGAGATCGCTCGGGTTGTCTAGAACTCGACCGTCATCGATGTAGGTGACATTGATGCGGACGATGCCATCCTTCAGTGCAACCTGAGGTGCATCAACCGCTACTCCGCGCTTCCTAGCAACCCTCCGGACGGCCACCTCGGCCATTCTGCGCAGCAATGTGAGCGAAGGTGCAGAGGTCGGTGCAACACTCTCGACCTGATCTGGCTCATCTAGGAAACGAGTGGCAGATTGGCTCGTTTTCTCCTCTCTCAGGTGGGCAGGCATTCCAGGATCAATCTTGTCTAGGAACTCGTTCGCTGCCGCTTGATTCATCGACAACCAGGCACTCCGTGCATCGGCCTTCTTCACCTTCTCCGCGTTCTGGATTGCATCGACAACGGCGTCGGTCTTTGTGGCCGGTTGCCGACCCACCCCTGAATCGGTGAAACCCGGATCCTCTCCGATAGAAACGACGCCGCCCGAGACCGGTTGTTGACCCATTGGAACGACACCCCCTTGAATCGGTTGATTCTGGGTGGCTTGCTCCATCGTCTCGATCCCCTGTTGGTGCGTAACGGGCTGGCCTGGTCCACCCATAGATGAGGCGATGTGTTGCAGGAATTCATGCGGTTGTCCACCCTGTCCAGGTAGTCCTCCCTGAATCTGAGGAGACTGCTGCGCAGGCACCTGATTCTGAGGTTGAGGCTGGCTTTGGGGCATGGGGGCTGCTTGTGGTTCCGGATTCTGCGGCTGGCCTCCGAAATTGGTAGGCTCGGAATCGAACGATCCCACGGCAGAGAGGTCCTGACGAGTCCCGCATTCGGGACAGAAATTGGAATCATCGGGAATCTCTTCCTCGCACGATTGGCATAGCATCCGCTTACCCCTCCCCCGGCAGTTGCCTCGGCATTCCGGAAAAAGAGTTGCCCGTTATGGGCAACGCGAGCGATGTCTAAGCACTTGAATCGGTACAGGCACGGGCGACGCTGAAATGCACCTTCGTCACCGCGAAGATCAGGTGGGGGCTTGGCGGACTTCGTGGATGCGAGTGCTGCGGTCGTGGTCGGCGGTGGTCTCGCCGGGATTGCCACGTCGCTGGCTCTCTCAGACCGAGGATGGAAAGTAGTACTCCTAGAGGCAACGAATCGGCTTGGGGGTAGGGTGACCAGCGTCACAGATCCCGAGAGCGGTCGCACCTTCGACAATTGCCAGCACGCTGCGTTCCGAGTCTACGGGCGCTTCATGCAACTTATCGAGAGAATCGACGCTCGTGATTCCATAGCTATTCAACCGAGGACTTTGCTACCATTCGTGGACCCGGACAGCGGTCAGATCCATTCCCTGAGGAGTGGACGACTATCCCCTCCAAACCACTTGGCAGAGTCCATGCTCGGCTTCCCATTCCTCTCGCTTGGCGAGAAGTTGGGAATGCGACGCTGCATCAAATCCCTCCAGAGGATGACGGAACAGGAGCGTATCGCCTTGGATGGAACGTCATTCGCCGACTGGCTCGCGGATCATCGACAGAGCGAACGCGCCATCCGAAGGTTCTGGGGATTCTTCACGCTCGCCGCACTCAATCTACCAGCCGAGGAAGCGAGTGCGGCGCAAGCAGCCTTCCTCTTCCGGGAAGGTCTATTCGGAGATGCTGATGCATTCGATGTCGCCTGCTTCACCAAGGATTTGAGCAAGGCGATCGGCACCCCATCGTTGCAATGCTTGCAGACCTCTGGCGTCGATGTGCGACTGACAACCCAGGCTCGCGCACTGTCATTCGAAGAAGACCGATGTGTGGGCGTCGAGACGAAGGATGGATTGATTCCTGCCGCTGCTGTGGTTCTCGCCACGCCTCACACCCTCGCCGCCAGAATTCTCGCCAATTCGGAAGGTGCGCCGCAGAGCGCCTCGGAGGTGGCCGGGATGCTAGGTTCACTGGAAACTCGCGCGCTCATCGGTTTGCACGCGCTGCATCCGGAACGCATCACTCCGGATGGATTCACCTTCGCAGCGGTCATCGATGAACCCGTAATTCAGATGATCTTCGATCGCGACTCCGAACTGGATCCCGAGGAGAGGATCGATGGCCAGCAATGGATTTCCATACCGGTCAGCGGTGCCGACCCATGGCTCAAGCGCAGCGATGAAAAACTGAAGGAAGACTATCTACGCGTGGTCAAGGGGATCTGGCCCGATGCATGCGAGCCGACTTCTTTCCACGTAATCAGATCGAAGCGAGCGACTTTCGCACCGACTCCCGGACAGCACTCGTTGCGCCCCGCCGTCGATGCCGTTGCGGAGGGACTCCACCTCGCAGGCTCGTATACGGCCACCGACTGGCCCTCCACGATGGAGAGCGCGGTTCGCAGTGGCCTCGTCGCCGCTGCCTCAGTCCTCTGCGCGGGCAGCGACGGTACCTTGGACCGAACGGCCGGCGATGATCCTGATTGGTCGGCATGGAACCATCGCAATCCGTGGCCAGATTGGGGGTCCAATCCAAGGAGAGGCGACAGTGGTTGGCGGGAATGGACCGTTGGAGCTTGAGGTGATCTGTTGGGAGAGAAGATTGACTGGGGCGGTCACTCGCTGGATGGTGAAGATATTCATCTAGCCGGATCAGGTACTCGGCAGTCATTGGCCGAAGCCGAGGCTTGGTGTGCGGAGATCGCTGACGCGCACTACGAGAACTTCGTCGTCACCAACTGGTTCACGCCTCCGGAAATGCGACAGCACATCCACAACATCTACGCCTTCTGTCGATACGGTGACGATCTAGGTGACGACGCTCCCTTCGATGACGAGGGTAGGTGGCGGCTCCTCGATGCTTGGGAGAGCGATCTGGCCGAGGCTGCTAGTGATGACTGGAGAGGCTCTCCAAGACACCCGATACTAATCGCTGTGCAGCGAACCGCTCGCGACAAGGGCATCCCTCACGAGCCGTTCTGGAGGCTCATCCAGGCATTCAAGATGGACCAGAGGAAGAAGCGCTACGAGGACTGGACCGAACTCAAGGAGTACTGTCGCAACTCCGCCGACCCGGTCGGCCATCTGTTCCTCTACGTCTACGGGCACGATGATGCCGAGTTGCGAGCGCTCGCAGACCATACCTGTACGGCACTCCAGTTGGCCAACCATTGGCAGGATGTCTCAAGGGATCTGGATCAGGATCGAATCTACATGCCCATCGAGACGATGAAGGAGCACGGTTACACATTGGATGATTACCGTGCAAAGGTGGTTGACGATCGCTGGCGATCGGTGATGAGATTCGAAGTCGATCGAGCGCAATCCGAGTTCGATGCTGGTAAGGAGCTGTGGAAGAAGTGCGATCCTAGGCTCGCCGTCGACCTGATGATGTTCACGATGGGAGGAGAGGCGGTGCTGGCGGCGATCAGGAGCCAGCGATACAACACTTGGGGGAAGCGTCCGAAGGTGTCGAAGTTGAGGCAGGTAGTGATGCTCCTGAAGGCGAGAATCGCTTGGAGGAGAGCGATGCGTGCTCACCGTCGCACCTCCTGATCAGAAACACCTGTCCTCGATTCCGTATCGCAATCGAAGGTTGATGCATGGGGGCGAGACCTGCGACGAGTCGGGCCAGTCCTATCTATCAGCCCCTCCAGAGGTTGGATTACGGGCCGAAGGCCCGATGAGCGTCGAGCGCGCGTCTCAGCGGAGGACTTGAAAGCAAGTGAACTCTCCACTAAACCGATTCGCGATGTCGGAGACCGTCCGGACCGGACTACACACGCTCGATATACCGAGCGTACGCAAGGGTCAACACGGACGCACGGTGGACGAGCGTCTTGAGCGGATGCGAGCCGCGGTCGACCTCGGTGTCGACGCTGTGAAGGCGGTCAGCGTCACCGCCCTTGAAGCACTTCGAGAGTCGGCTCGCTTCATGGGTGTCGTTGGCAGCAGAGGCGAACTCATCGATCCATTCGCATCCGTCGATGCACCCGTTTGGCTAGAACCCGAGTTACCCGACCCTCTACTGAAGTCGGCGTACGACTACTGTGAGGAATTGACGCGGCGAGAGGCGGGCAACTTCTACCACTCGTTCAAGTATCTGCCAGACGACCAGCGCCGCTCGATCTGTGCGTACTACGCATTCTGCCGTCGGGCCGACGATATCGCCGACGATGACTACGATGACAGGTTTCCCGGATCGCTCGGCATCGAGGACCCCGAGGCGAGGGAGTACATCGCTGGCATAGAGGACTTATCAGGATCGACCCCCGTCGTTGACCGAGCATACTTTGAGGAGAAGATGTCACAACTCTTCTTCTTCCGAAAGAAGCTCTCTACGGCCTACAACTGCCTCGCCTCAACCGATCCAATCTTCATGGCACTCAAGGACACCGTCTCTCGCAACAGCATCCCCAAGACCTTGATGGACGACATGATTACCGGCATGGAGGAGGATCTCTTCCAGAACCGATACCAGACCTTTGAGGACCTCTATACGTATTGCTACCGGGTAGCGAGCGTGGTTGGCCTCACCTGCATCGAGATCTACGGATACGATGACCCTGCGGCAAGGGACCACGCCGAGGCTTGGGGCATATTCATGCAGATGACGAACATCATCCGCGATGTCGCAGAGGATGCTTCCCGGGACAGGATTTACCTGCCGCTCGATGACCTAGCCCGATTCGGGATTAGCGAGGACGACATTCTCGCCGGCGCCTCGGTGATGGATCACCCGGGATGGACGCCGTTCATCGAGCACTTCACGGCGCTAGCCGATTCATACCGAGTCCGCGCCGAGCGCCTGCTGCCGTTGCTGGACAAGCGGAGCCGTTACAGCCCGGCAGCGATGATGGCATTCTACGACTCCATCCTGAAGCGCATCCGAAGAAGTGGAGGAGATGTCTTCAGCGAGAGGGTCAAGCTCTCGAAGTCGGAGAAGCTGTGGCTCGCGGCCAGTGTCTACGCGAAGCACCGATTCCTAGCGCGCTGATGGAATCGCGAGACCGCGGTTCCGCCGCGGTCCGCGAGGCGAGGAGTCAAGGACGGAAGGGGCACCCCGGAGAACGAAGGAGGAGAGGAGATGAGAGTCGCTGTGCTACTCGAAGATCGCTGTCAACCGAAGAAGTGCAACGCAGAATGCCACGCCTTCTGCCCACCGGTTCGCAACGGAATCGAGTGTATCGTCCTCGACGAGTCGAGCGGGAAACCGCTCGTTAGCGAGCCGCTCTGCATTGGTTGCGGAATCTGCGTCAACAAGTGTCCGCACGACGCTCTTATCATCACCAATCTGCCAGAGGAATTGCAGGACCACATGAGCCATCGTTACGGCGAGAACGGCTTCCGCCTATTCCGATTGGCGACACCTCGCGAGGAACAGGTCGTCGGAATCCTCGGCCAGAATGGAATGGGCAAATCTACGGCTCTCAATCTGCTCTCTGGCTCTCTGCGTCCGAACCTCGGGGACTGGACCATCACCAGAGAATGGGATGAGGTCCTGGAGTCATTCCCGAGAGGCGAGTTACGCGATCACATGGCGCTGGTTGCCGAAGGTGAGGTGACAATCGCTGTGAAGCCGCAGTACATCGACAAATTGCCCAGCGTGTTCGATGGAGAAGTGTCGGCGCTGCTTGCCCGAGTTGACGATTGCGGTGTGATGGCCGAACGCGCGGAGGCACTAGGCATCGACCATCTCCTTAATCGCACATTGCCGCAGTTGAGCGGAGGGGAGTTACAGCGAGTCGCTATCTGTGCGACGCTGCTGAAAGAGGCGGATCTCTATTTCTTCGACGAGGCTTCATCCTACCTCGACATCCACGAGCGCGTCCGCGTAACCCACATCATTCAGGAGTTGGCCGCAGCAGGCAAGCGAGTGCTGGTCGTCGAGCACGACATCGCTATTCTGGATGTTCTCTGCGATTTGATACACATCGTCTATGGTGAGCGAGCAGCCTACGGAATCTTCACTCCAGCAAAGCCCGCTCGCACTGCGATTAACACATATCTCGACGGACATCTTCCCGAGCAGAATATCCGTATCCGCGATAAGCCGATTAGATTCCTTAGGGGTCGACAGAGAGGCGAAGAGATAGGTGACCCCATCTTGAAGTGGGGGGGTCTGGAGAAGCGGATGGGAGACTTCCATCTGAAGACTGGTGAGGGGGTGCTGCACTCCTCCGAGGTCGCCGGAGTGGTCGGTCCTAACGGCACCGGCAAGACGACGATGGCTCGATTGATTGCCGCCGAGTTCGACCCCGACGCTGGTTGGGTGACAATGGATGCAGAGATCTCCTACAAGCCCCAGCATGTGAAGGCGGAGTTCGAAGGCAAGGTGTCGGAATGGCTCGATACCGAATTGGGAGGCCGGTGGAGGAGCGGCGAGTTCCACACCAATGTCATTCGAGCTCTGAACGTGCACCAACTAGTCGATCTCCGCGCGACCAAGTTGAGCGGCGGCGAGTTGCAGGCGGTTTCGATCGCTATCTGCCTCGGCCGGGACGCCGACTTATACCTGCTCGATGAACCGAGCGCGCATCTGGACGCGAACGCTAGAATGGAGGCGGCAAAGGCGATTCGACGAACTATGGAGTCGCGCGAGAAGGCGGCGATGGTGATTGACCATGACATCTACTTCATCGACATAGTGAGCGATTCCCTAGTCGTCTTCGAAGGAGTAGGAGGCCAACACGGTGAAGCTGTCGGACCCTTGCCACTCCGCCGCGGAATGAATCGATTCCTAGAGAGCGTGGGAGTGACCTTCCGGCGCGATCCCGACAGCCAGCGCCCGAGGATCAACAAACCTGGCAGCCGAAAGGATCGCGAGCAGAAGGCGGCGGGCGAGTACTTCTACTCCGATTGAGGCGATGCGATGCCGGTCAACGACCCTTCCGGAGGTGGCGTGGCGAGGCGCAGGAGACATCGTCTGTCAGGTTCGGCGATCTCGACTTGGAGGCGATGCCCACGAGCGTGGCTCGTGCGCAGACGACTCGGACTCCGCGATCGCGTGAGGCCGGAGATGCTGCTCGGATCCATCGTCGAGGAGGCACTTGTTGGACTTCTGATGGAACAGCCGCCCGTCCCGGATGGAGAAGGAGTGAGCCACCTTCCTCCTTCGTCCGGTCATTGGGTCGATTGGTCTCGGTCGAAGGATGGCTTGCAACCGCTCGCGAGTGATGGCCGATTACCGGACATCGATTCGGAGTTGGATGAGGGGTCCGTAGAGACCGCGACAGTTGGGCTAATCGAGGATATCGCCTCTCTCAATGATCTGGCGGCGTGGCTCGAACGCCTGATTACCGACGCCGCGGAGGAAGTCTCCCGCAGGTTGCGAGCTGATTGGGAGGCGGCGCCCTGGAGAGACGAAGAACGTTCGATGGACGAATTCCCGATCGATTTACTCGCAAGCCTTCTCAGCAACGGCGTCGCGCTGCAGATTGAGGAGGCGCGCGACTGCCTAGAGGCGGGCGGTGGCGATCGTCTAGAGGCATTCCGCAAAATCGGTGACCCATTCGATCCGCCCGCTCCGAGATGGGATGCGAGTCCTTCTCACAGATCGGCATCGAACGAAAACTCAGGTGGAATAGCAAGGATCGGGGGCCGTGGAAAGCCCGTCACCTGGTGGGAGGCGTGGACAATTGCCAGACCTTGGATGAAGGACCCGAGGATCGATACTCCACAGAGACTCAATCACCCAGAAGGTTGGGCCAGTGGAGAAATGGATATGGTGCTACGATGGAGACGTGAGGTGGTAATCGTCGACATCAAGTCCGGACGTGGTGAAGGACGCGACCATTCAAGTCTTGAGGCGCAGATTGGATTCTACGACTGGCTCTGGAGACGCACTCGAATCGAAGGGGATGCCAACGACTTGATTGTTGGATCTCTGGAGGGCTGGTACCTGAAGGATGGCCATAGGCACTCGATGTCCTCTCTCCGCAACGAAGAGGATAGGAAGTTGACCTCTGAATATGTCGAAATCAGGGAGAGGATGCTCGCTTCGGATGAGGATGCATGGGGTTGGTTGCAAGACTCGCCACTACCTCCCGAACACCCGCTCCACTGCCCACACTGCCAAGGCCGATCGTTCTGCGGCTGGACAACGGAAATCGGAGCGAGGCCGATGAGGGAATTCGCACCAGATATCGATGATTCCGACATCGAGGAATGGGGTGAGGCAATCAGAATCTGCGATCTACCTCGCAGGATCACAGTCCGGGGAACTATCGCCGGAGAGTGGATCGAGAGCCGAGACGGATGGGGGGAGACGGTGTTGGTGAACGGGTTGCGAGCCGGAGATAAGGTGGTGACCATCGAGGAAGCGGAACCCGGCGTCGTCGATGGATCATGGAGTGGTGAGGTGAAGATAATCGACGCCGCGCCTGGAGCGCATCGAGGCCGAGCGCGAATCCTAGTCGATGGCAGGAGCCGGTTGCTAGATCTAGGTAGCGACGACAATAGAGTAGGGACTGAGCCTCATCCTGAACCGACTCGACTAGGGTTGCTGCCGACTAGAGCAACCGTCGCGGGTCGAGTCATCTCCCGAGGCGGTACGAAGGGAGTCTCCTCACGCGGCCGGCCATGGTCGATTGGATCGATGCACCTGTGGGATGGGACCGGGATAATCGAGGTGGTCGCCTTCGGCAGGGACAGGACACGTTCCTTTGAGGAGATCAAGGTCGGTCAGGATGTCCGGCTG
This sequence comes from uncultured Candidatus Poseidoniales archaeon, assembly GCA_964585295.1. Taxonomy (GTDB): domain Archaea; phylum Thermoplasmatota; class Poseidoniia; order Poseidoniales; family Thalassarchaeaceae; genus CAUZSY01. Next base: position 34,136 of record CAZPCY010000018.1, read on the forward strand.
GAACACGCTTCACTCACCTGGAGAGATGGGGCGCCACAGTTGACCATCGATTCGAGGTCAACTAGGATAGTATCACTGACCCCACGCTGATTGATCAGGATGGGGCTCTCAAACCGGCCAGTTAGCGAGGAGAGATTGGACAAGCGCGGCTTTGAGCCGCGAGACTGAGCCGGGATGGTTGATAGACGGCGGCCGCGATGGAGTGCGCGTGCCGGTCGTTCGCTTACCCGATGACGAGGTCGTCGTCTCTCGATTCTCCCGCCTCTCAGCGTCGCAGGTGGCGAAGTGGCGGACCTGTCCGCGTATCTGGTGGTACGAAGCACACCTGAAGATGAAAGCGCCTTTGCCACCGGTGATTGCCAGGGGGAACGCAGTCGAGGCGTGCGTCTGCAGGGTTCTCCGAGAGAGTCCCGTGCTAATCGATGCGGATGCTGCCGATCGCGTCCTGATATCACCGTTGGACGAGGAAGGGAGAGTCGCACTGGATTGTTCGGATGGTTGGATTGGACCGACAATCGAACCGTTGGATAGGGAGTCATGGCCTAGCGACCTAGATACGCTCGCTGCATGGGCCCACGCAAGAATTGACGCGCACTTCGATCGTTGCTTCGAAGAGGCGGTGGACGATTGGCTCAGTCTCTCCAATCGCGTCGGTGACGCCGCTGATCTAGATCGTGAGAGCGCGCGACGGATGGCACATGTTGCAATCGACCTGCAATTGGAGGAAGTGGTGCACTGCATGCAGATTGATGGTGGTCCGAATCTCACCGAGTGGCGGTCCGGCGACCGACGCGACGAGTGGCCGCCTCCAGATGGTTTCCCACGAGAGCGCCACGGTCCGCCATTGGAGGCGGAGACGGGTGGCGATGTCACCTATGTCGAAGCTTGGGCCATCACCAGACCTTGGTTCGTGGACCCTGATGCGAAGCCATTCACTGAGACGACTCTGCATCCAGATCAGTGGTTCCAAGGAGAATACGATCTCATACACGACTGGGACGGGACCACGAGAATCGTCGATCTGAAAGCGAGCGTGGGCGAGGGTGACCGCTCCACGGACTATGTCAATCAATTGCGAACCTACGCTTGGCTCTGGTGGAGGAGACACCCGAATCAGCCGGTGGACGGGTTGGAGATCTGGTACCTAGGTGCGCCTGAATCAGGCGGCACGGCACGCAAGTTGGTGGAGGCGCCAACCGAGGATGAGATGCGGGTGATGGAGGAGGATCTGCGCACGCTCTACGAGAAGCTGCACGGTGGTGGGATAGATGAGGCTGGATGTCCCCCAAGACCACGGACGATTCAGCCGCATGATGCCGGCGGGATACCCAAAGGAGATCCGCAACCATCGGAGAAGAGATGCGGTGCCTGCGCTCACCGATCACTGTGCGAGGCGACCGACCACGATGCGAACCTGCCCGATCACCAAACTGTTCAGCACCTGGGACTTGAGCACGCGGTATCGCCGATTGCGACGCTCGATCCTCGTTGCACTGTGCTAGGCACGGTGTTCTCGATTCGAGGACCGTCGTTCGACGAGGATGGCGCCGTCGACTTTGATTTCGAACTCCGACAGGGAGTCGATTCCGCCACCGTCAAGCGTGCTTGGGGGTCGAATCCGAGGCGAATCTGGCGAGGACTGGCCAAGGACGCCGAGGTTCGGGTGGTGAATGGGATTGCTCGAGTCTGGCGCGGCAGGCTGGAGATCGAGATCGACGATAGGAGCGTCATCGAGCGTGCCGATGGACCGAGTGATGACGATGAGGAGATAATCGATATCCACACGCGAACCAATGTCGTTGGCCGGGTCTGGTCAGTCGATGCGGTCCGAGGCAGGTTGCCGAACGGAGAGACGTCGACGCGCTGGTCCGTCACTCTCGTCGATGAGAGCGGCATCGGTGGCTTGGTCGCCTTCAAATCGTTCGTACCCAGCACCGCGCCATCAGTGGAGCGTGGCGATTGGATCGCCGTGGTGAACGGTGAGATCGGGGAATTCGCTGGCCGACCTCAAGTCCGATTCGGACCTGGTACCTCGCTGCTTCACCTTCGAGATGCGCACGATCTTCCTCCTTGGTGAAGGACCCTTCATCGAAGGGGCGTACATGTATGGATGGAAAGCGACCGTCCAATCATCCACCCGATGAGACGACGATCAGTTCGATCCTCGAATCCCCTTTCACTACGGTCGTGAGTGGGACAACCACACCATCTGAAGATGCTAGAACAGTCGAAGGGTGGATTCCCTCTCCCTCCACGAGTTCGCCAACGGTAGTCGGCCCAACGGCCTGAATGAGGCGTTCCTCGCCTTCGACGACCAGCACGACTAGCATGCTTGGGCGCGCGCACCCTTACCCCATCAATGCAACTGACCGCTCTTGGAGAATCGTGTGAGTCGTGGGTGAGGCTTATCCGAACGGGGTTGGTCGCCGGGTCGCTGCCGAGATCGCATAGCCCGGTATCGCGGTGGATTCGAAATCCACTGTCCCTGTGACGCGGGGGTTCAAATCCCTCTCTCGGCGCCCCCCCCATAATCGTGATACTGCTTGACTCACCCGCTCACCGAAAACTGCCCTTTTTTGGGGCTCCGGAACTTCAGCGCCCCACCTTCCACTAATCGATTAAGTGAGTATTATGGCCGCGCGAATCCGAAACGGCGACCAAATCTTTTGACTCACCGTTTGTGAGCTCTGAGGGATTAGTTAGGTATTCTTTGAACTGTAGTCAACCGTTCCACAATTCCCACTCCGCAGGCATACCAGAGCGTCGGTACCATGAGGTCCCATCTTCCCTAGTCAACCACTCGTAGCCATCCGCACTGTGAACGCCAGCTTCCGTCATATGAGGGGGAATTATTCCTCCGGTTGCGGTTAGAGGGGGCATCGAGGCTTCTCTAGACTTACCCGCCGATGAGGATAATGCCTCGCCGATACGCGCTTCCAATGAGTCATCTAGTTCGGCCCGCAGACGCTCCAACCGTATTCCTTGGTGTGGACCGATCATTCGTAGCATCAGGGCGAACTCGTAGGAGCGCGCTATCCCAGCCAACGCCTCTCGGCTCGGGGCTTCCTTGAGCAGCTCTTCGAAGCGAGAAGATCGACCACTCCTGCGTTACGGAGGGCCCGACTGATGACCAGCACGGCGGCGACCGTGAGGACGGCAGGATGCCCGAATCCGGACAAGAGGGTGCGGGAATCCTTCACCAAGGGAAAAGTTCGTCCGTA
>CAZPCY010000019.1:0-15951 GCA_964585295.1 uncultured Candidatus Poseidoniales archaeon
TTCCCACCTAAAGAAAACGAATCTGAGGGTGATGAAAATTCGGAAAACAATGATGCAATTTTTGGCCCAATTTTAATCATTTTCGGCCTCCTTGTTTGGCTTGGTGTTATGTGGCTTCTATGGACATTTGAAATTGGAATTATAGGCGATTTAAAATCCTGAATTCCCAAAATCGGAAGGGCCCCCCTTCCGATTACCCGTGGTCGCATGGGTACCCTATGTAATGCGGGCGTTTCAAAGGGGGGCCCATGCGATTAGAGGTTTAGACTCACAAGGGTATACTCCCTGATTTGAACAATGATTGCGCAGTAAGATTTGTAAAATACTGATTAATGAGAAAATTATGGGGGACTCAAAGACTGGTGTTAAAGATGAAAATTCAAAATCAGTAATTGAAATAGAATCAGATGATTCAAAATTAGTAGGTGGTTTCTTTATCATCCTTGGTATCTTTTGGTTTGCATTCTTCATTGAAATGGCCATCTACGAGTTGTTTGGTCCCTACCCGGAAACTTGGACTTCTGAGCGTGTGATATTGCCAGTGATTATGGGATCTTGCGGGCTTTTGTTTTTAGCACCAATCGGTATACACCTCAGTAGCAAATCACCAATTAGAATAAATAAATCCGAAAGGGTCGTGGAAAGAAGAACTATATTCTATGGTAAAACTTTGAAAACAACAACCATTCATTTTGATGAAATACAGAGGATAGAGCGAACTGCTGGAACGGATGGCTCCTACGGAGAAGACGGATACGAATCTGGTTCAAACCCTGTCACTCAAATTATTGCAGGAACACCGCCATTTTGGAAATACATACAGATTCCTTCAGAGTCCGCCTCACTGATTGCAGAAACGGTTGGTGTTCAATACGTAGATTTGAGGGAGTAATCTTGTTGTTAAACCACAAGGATTAGACACTGAAGAGATCATCCGTGAGGATTTGTCGTCTCTCAGCGTATTGTACGTACTCATCTCGGTCTGAGAAATTCTTCATGGCCCAGTCAATCCAAAATGTGTGCACGTTTGGAATCCGCTCTTGAACCTCCTCAAGAAAGGTTGTCACCTCATCGTCGGCACAATTGACGATTCCCAAATACTGTGCAATGAAGGAGCGAGCCTGTGCGACAGAAGGGAACCGCTCTGGTTTCGGCTCAAACCACCGTTGCGATTCGTAATCATACATCCACTCGCAGAAGAAATTGGCAACATCGAAGGGTGGATCAAGTGGGCCAGCGTACTCAAAGTCAAGAAGATGAGTATTGGGGGAATCATCAATGTCGACCACAAGAATATTGGTGAAGTTCAGATCGTTATGGTTTCGGCCAGTTACAATATGTAGGCGGCGTAATTCATGGGCAAGCGCCGCTAGCACTTCGCTGTTGTCACAATCTTCTCGCTGCATTGGCCGACCCGCCAACCACATCTCTAGCCTACCCCAATCCATGAGGTGCACTACCTGAGCTCCAAACCCACAGTTCTGAATGTGCCTCTCATCCGGATTAGAGTCGCCGATGATAGGCCCGAACATTCTCAAAAGGAGTGGGCCATGGTCGCCGCAGGATATCTTGTAGTTGTGATTGCTGAGGCCAAATTTACAAGGTTCAATGTTCAGGGGTGCTGCGAGGTTCCATCCAAGGGCCCTAAGCGTAGATCTGAGGGCGCTACTTCTGCTCTTCAAAATCCCTTCCTCGACCATGAATCTACTTTGATGCTCAATACTCAAAGGTTATGCATCTACTACTCAGGATAGTTTGATGCATCCCACCATGAGGAAACCACGAGGTGATTGACGATTCCCGAAACTGCTGTATTGTACTACGTGGCTGATCCTATGTGTTCATGGTGCTGGGGCTTCAGAGAAGCCCGAGACGAGATTCTAGAGGCCCTCCCTACCAATATGAAGGTCGAGTATGTTATGGGCGGCCTGGCCCGAGACTCAGACGAACCAATGACGGAGGAGACCAAGTCCTACGTGCAGGGTGCATGGCGTTCGGTTAGTGCCGAGACCGGAGCGGAATTCAACTGGGACTTCTGGACTCTCTGCAAACCACGCAGGTCCACATACCCGGCTTGCCGTGCGGTCATCGTTGCAGGGGAAAAGGGTCCCGAAATGTTTGACCTAATCCAAGAGGCGTACTACTTGGAGGCGAGGAACCCTTCGGATCTCGACGTTCTATGTTCGCTTGCTGTTGAACTTGGTTTGGATGGTGATCGATTCCTTGTGGACATCGCCTCACCTGAGGTAGAAACGATGATGCAGGAGGGATTCAACACAAGGCGGCGGATTGGTGTAACTTCCTTCCCCAGCCTAGTGCTGGAAGCAGAAGGAGATATTCGATTCCTGTGCGAGGGATATTCGCTCTCCCAAGATGTTCTTGCAAGGCTGGATTGATATAATCAGTTCTATGGAATTGATTTTTTCATTACTAAACCTACTATCAATCCAATTAACCCCGCTCCACATACGGCTTGAGATATCAACATATAGAGTAGATTAATCGATTCGTAAGTTCCTATTTTATCAAGTTCGTTCGAAAAATAGAACATGGATACCAGTCCAACAATCATTGTGATGACTGAAATAATGATAATCAATAATTTCCTATTCTCCACGATTAACCGAGATGAATACGATGTATCAACAAACCGATTCGGATGAATTACAACGGGTCGCGCCCCATTTCTAGGATCATGAATCACCGAAGAGCTGGCTTCGGTAGTGAGCCAGTTCGGCGATGCTCTCCATGATGTCATCCAGAGCACGATGGCCGCCGCTCTTCTCGTATCTCGGAATCTCGGGGTGCCAGCGCTTGCACAACTCCTTCACGGTCGTGACATCGATGCTACGGTAATGGAAGAACGAATGCAGGTCGGGCATGAAAAGCCTGAGGAATCGGCGATCCTGACCGATTGTGTTACCACATAGCAGCGGTGATCCATCCGAACATTGCTCACGGACGAATTCGAGGGTCCTGAGTTCCGCCGCCTCTTCGCTCATCGTGCTCTCGCGCACCCTCTCAATCAGACCGTTCGCTGTGTGGTGTTCGACGTTCCAATCGTCCATCTTCGCCAGTTCGTCCTCGGGTTGGTGAATCACGAGGCATGGGCCAATCGCGACAACTTCGAGATCGTCGTCAGTGACAACTGTGGCGATCTCGATGATTCGGTTCTCGTCCGGGTCGAGACCGGTCATCTCGAGGTCGATCCACACCAGACGTCCTTCGCCCATGGTCTGCCGGTCGGATGGTCCGACTTCACCCTTCGCACTCGGTCAACCACAGCTTGGATGGAAGGTGGTTCCAGACCGCTTAGGACAGACTCAAAACGCGGCATCGGTGGCGGGGGACATGGCGGTGGAGAGGGAAGTCGGATACCTCGAACTGCTCCGCCGGAATCGGACCTTCCGTGCCTACTTCTTCGCCAACGGCCTCTCCAATCTCGGTACCTGGTTCACGACGATAGCGCTGTTCGTTACCATAACCGAACTCAGTGGGAAGCCCGAATTGGGCCTCGGCATCGTCTTCGTTCTCCGGATGTTCGCGCTCGCGCTACCGCAGCCGTTCACCGGGATGCTCGCCGATCGATACAGTCGCAAGTGGTTGATGGTGCTCTCGAATCTCGCTTCCGCTGCGTGTGCTCTCGCGATGGTCTCGATAGACCACGCGGACGATCTGCCGCTTCTGTACGCTCTATCTACTGCGATGATGGCACTGCATGCGATCTATGTTCCGGCCGAGGGCGCGGTGATGCCGAATATCACCAGCGAGGATGAATTACTGACGGCTAACGCGATGAACAGCGCTACTTGGTCTATCGCTCTCTCCCTAGGCAGTGCTCTCGGTGGCTTCGCCGTCTCGGCGTACGGGGTAGATGTCGCATTCCTGCTCGACGGTGTTACGTTCGTTGCCGCAGCGGGGATTATCGCTCTGCTCGACATTCGGCAGGAGCAGCCAGAGCGGCGCGGTTCGGTGCTGCGCGAGGGAACTGAGCAGATCATCGATGGATTCCAGCGAATCCTAGCGACACCGCCGGTTGCCCGCATCCTCACCGCGAAGGCGCTCTGGTCGATGTTCGGCGGCGGCCTCGTCTACCTTCTCGTGCTACTGGGAAGTGACATTGGGGTCGGTGATGTCGCGGCGGGAATAGGGATCCTATTCGCCGCTCGTGGAATTGGCACTGGGATTGGGCCGCTGATCGCTCGCGCCCTCTTCCGCGACCGAAGCCATTGGCCGATGCTAATCGGTTTACTCGTCTCCACCTGCGGCGCCTGCTATCTGATGCTGGCGCTCCTCGATTGGACGCTTTGGTTGGTGCTGCTGGTCACCGCTGGTCATGCGGCTAGCGGTGCGAACTGGGTGATTTCGACGGTTTTGCTCCAAGAGCGGACCGAGGATGACTGGCGGGGCAGGGTGTTCGGTGCCGACTTCCTGATGATGACGAGCGTCAACGGACTCTCCGCTCTCGCCGCGAGCCTATTGATTGAGTACGGCGGCATGGACCTCCGGGGGATGCTGCTCTGGTTCGCAATCGGACAGGTCGCATCCGGATTGCTGTGGCTCCTGCTGATGCTGCCGGGCGAGAAGCGCGATGCGGCGGCGGGCGCCTCGAAATCCAGCACCACGGCTTAGAATCAGGAGTACTGTCCAGAACCCTACTCAGCGATGTTCCGTCAGACATACTGATGCAGAGCGACGAGAACCACAATCGGTCCGAGTGCCATCGCGACATCGCGAATCAGCGCGACTATGGCGGCCCGAGTTTGGGCCTGAACCGTCTCATCGATCTTCTCGTCTATGCTGCCGACCATCCTGCCGGCGAGTAGGCGTACACCCTCTAGCGCCGAGTCGGCAACCTCCGCAGCACCTTGAGTCATCTTGGCACCCACCGCCTTTGGAGCATCCCCTACCAACTTCCCCAGCCGGCTGATGGCTGCACCAACATCCCCCTTGGGGATTGGATTAGCCTCTTCGCTGCCGGCCTCAGGTACCTCAATCCTGACTCGACGGAGTCGGTCGAGGAATGAGCGGCCGGTCACCAATCCAGCAACCGCTATCTTCGCGACCCGCAGATTCTGCCGGGCGAGATGGACGATTCGCTCCCTCGATCGCAACACCCGCCACGAATCGACGAGAATCCACGAAATTCCGGCTGCGAGCAGAGCTGGTGCGCCCCACGCCGGCATGGCATCCCAAGAAGGCCATCCGACCGGATCGAAGATGAGGCGGGCATAGAGTGCGACGATGAGCGGCAGGAACAGGGCCAGAACCTCGTTGGCGACCAGAAACCAGAAACCTCGAATCGGCAACTTTCTGAGCATTCCCCAGAACCATTTGACATTCTTCGTCCTCGATCCAGCGGGTGCATATGTTCCAATCAGGTCAAGAATCGGTGGCAGCAGTAGGACGAGACGCAGCACGAATGGGATCACTAGGAGCCACAGATAGGCATCGTAAGGCGAAGTAGGGGGCATCGTCGGGATGCGAAGGACTTCCATCACTGGTCAGGTGGGGCGCGCGTGGGATGGATGAACCCTGCGCGTATTCGCAACTCTCAACCACCGCCTCCCTCACGCACCCTACGATGTCATTCAGCCACAACCTCTCAGACTGGCTCGGATTCAGCATAGACGAAGATTGGATGGAGGAGAACGTCTCCTGGCGAGACTTCGGGACGGGAGTCAGATTGGGCAAGCTCGCTCGCGAAGGGGACTGTCGCCTCGTGCTCTACGATGCCGACGCCAAAGTGGAGGTCGAGGCATTCATGCCGCACATGCATCCGGGAGGTGAGTGCTATCTCGTCCTCACCGGAGAGGTGTACGACGAGTTCGGCACCTATCCGGCGGGCAGCATCGTCTGGATGGATCCGGAGACTCAACACAATCCAAAGACGCGTGAGCGGACCCTGATCCTAGTCCTCTGGCCGAAGGGAGTCAAGGTAATCCCCAGCGCCTAGGCAGGACTATCCATTCGATCTGGAATTCTCGAATCGACCCAACGCCTCCAGAGCGGCGGTACGAGACAAGGCCAGAAGCATCCGAAGTAGCCGCTCGGCAGCGTCGGCGCGTCCGAATATGGCTGGAGGCGCCAGTATGGCTCGCTGGCCTTGAGATGATGGGCTGGGTGTCGCGTAAGTTCCAGCAGCGTCCAGCGGCTCCAACGGACCTCGGTCTGCCACGAATGCATCTCGGTCTGCCGCTCATCAGCGGCTCGTTGCAGACCGTAGTGCCGTATGTAGTTCACATACTCCAGAAGGAAGATGCTCAAAGCGGCTTGGCCGACGAACGCCAAAACGGGCCAAACGCCCCCCCATGTGAGAATCGCGGCCACCACCACTGCTTGGACGATGACCCCATGCAGGACCGGATTCATGACGAATGAGTCCGAAACGCCTCGCTTCCGAGCCCGCTCCCTCTCAATTCGCCATGCGCTGGCAAATTGCCTTGGAATCGTCTGCGCGACATGGGCCCACAGTCCACGACCCGGAGGAGCGCTCGCTGGATCGGACGTGGTCGCGACGGTTCGATGGTGGTGGTGGTTATGCTCGGTCGTGAAGTGTGTGTAGAGGCAGAGCACCAGATTCGCTCTCCCCATCCGCCAAGAGATCGACTTCGGCTTTCTGTGTCCGAGTTCGTGGGCGACGATGATGCCACTGATGCCGCTCGCTATGCCGGTGCTGAAGGCGGCAGCCCAGGTTGGCCAGGCATTCCCGTCCAGCGACGCTCGCCAAAGTAGGGTCGCGACCACCACCACATGCAGGATGGAATGGAAATGCAGAATCGCCTCAAACGGCGTCCCGCTGTCGCGTGGTGGACGAGCAGGCTTCGCTTCGCCGCTGACCACATCTAGCAGAGGGTAGATGCCCAGCGCCAGCACCGTTGTGGAAACAACCCATACGTCACCCGCTATGTTGCCTAGAATCGCGGATATCGGAATCAGCAATCCAAGGAGATGCCACGCCCACGCCTCGGGCCTCAGTGACTCACCCGGAATCTCGGTCGAGCCATTGTCATCGCTGATTCCGGAGGCTTCCGAGCTCATGATCACCGAGAGGTCCGGTTCCATTCAACAACGCCTCGTGCGAGGCACCAAAGCCACTCATCCATGAGGTGAACGGTGCTCGAAGAGGGTCGAACGGAAGTCTGCCTTGGAATAGAGAGGTTGATATTCGACCCCTGCCGCTCCCTATACATAGGGAGGATTCCAAGCCATGGCCCTGAACCTAAGCCACTTGTTGATTGCATTCACGATGCTCATGAGTTCCGCCTCGGGAGCGATTATCGACGAAGCAGCCGTTCCCGTACCTGATGCGGTCTCTGCACTGGACTTTGAAATCGGGGAGGAAACCGGCCGCGACAAGGTCGTCCTCGACCGTTTCGACCGAGCCGAGATGCTGGAGCGATCGCTCGACCGAGGGCAGGACCACCTGATGATTCTGGAAGCGTATTCGGACTACGATGAGCGCTCGATGAGCGACGCAGACCTCGATGCGAAGATCGAGAAGGTCCGGGCTCACCTCACTTCAATCGAGGCTTGCTTGGCGGACGAATCAGAGTGCAAGAAGCCGGCGAAGTTCGACGCTAAGACCGGTCACGAGAAGCGTATCCATGAGATGAAGGCGGAGAGAATCTCCGCAATCGATGCAAAGGTCGACAGGCCCGTCGCTTCCAATCAGAACATCGTCATGCGAGAGATGGTCGCTGCCTGCTTTGAGAGCGAGGACTGCACGGTAGAAGCGGAGGATCTGAGGAGGATGGCATTCGGTGGCGACGACCGCGAAGACGTCCACGAGCGAGGGAAGGAGCGCGGCCACATGCTCATCCGCCGCTGTCTGAGCCATCTAGGTGAGGACCGAGCCACCGAAGACATCGACCGAGAACAGGTGGCGGAGCGGGTGCGAACCTGTGTTCACCGATTCAGCGATGACCGCGCCCACGATGCATGGGGCGAGCGGGACGAGATTCGCAACCACGATCGAAAGATGACTCAGGAAGATTGCGAGCGCCGTGGAGGAACATGGGCGGAAGCTCTAGACCGGAATGGCAAGCACTATTGTGAGTTTGAGGATGAAGAAGAGCGTGACGCAGCGCCCATCAACATCCGTTGATCACACCTCCAAGATTAGTTCACCCTTATCCACATACAGACTCGTGCCGTTGCCGAGGAAGTAGACTGAACCTCGCCTGCTACGCGAATCCTCGGGCGTCGCATTTCCATCGAACGAGGCCACGGCGCAAGGACCAGTGCATCCGTCCGCGAAAGCAATGTGAACTCGACCATCACGATTGAGGGTCAGATCGTTGAAGTCTAGCAGGTTGCGATTCGATCCGCCGATGTCACGACAGTCGCCGCTGTTCAGGCATATGCTGCCGACCTGCACCGGATCGTCGCTCAGGCGGTAGGTGTGGAATATCGGGTCCGCATCCAGAGCGTTGATGCTGTATGTCACATAGAGGTGGTAGGTGACGTTGGCGTTGGCGTAGTGCGCGTTGCCGTCCCACGGCTCCTCGTCAATGTCAGGCTCGCCCAACTGACTGGCGTTCTCGCTGCCCAGATAGACAACTGCGATGCGTCCTGGGTCGCCCGCATCGACCTGCGGGAAGACGCTGGAGATAATTTCAATCGGGCTTATCCTGATGCTCTGCTGCTCCCAGGTTTCTCCGGAATCGGTGCTCCTCGACATGTACACTCCCTCATCCCCCCCCGTCCAGATGTGGTAGGCGTTGGATTCGGTGTCGGTTGCGACCTCGGAATTCTTCCTCGGATTGGGAGTGCCAACATCCTCTCCCATCGAACTATCGAACCAAGTCAGACCATTGTCCTTCGAGACGATGACCGTCGGCGTCTCCACCCTTGGAGTGACGTACACTGTGCCATCTAGTGCCGAGGTAATCGCCCCGTGAAGACCACCGTTAGTGGTCGCAAGCCCGAAGATTTGTCCTCCCGCCTCGAAGGTCGCACCACCATCGAAGCTGGTGAAGCAGAATATGCCGGCCAGTTTGTTGTAGCAGTAGTAGACAGCCTGATCGTAGAACGCCTGAGAGAACTGTCCTCCGATTCCATAACCACTGCTCGTCCACGGCCCAGTTGCCAATTTGATGTGGTCGTTGATCGGGGTGGTTCCCGAATCGTGTGGGTTGCCCACCCACGATTCGCCGTCATCGTCACTCCAGCAGATCCAGGACGTCTCCAAACCCTGCATCTGCACGTTGAAGATCCGATCCGTCTCAGGGTCGACCCATCCCCAAGGATCATTGGTCTGGAATGCGCACATCGGGCCGGATACATCCTCCCAAGAATCCCCTTGGTCGCAGGACCTCATCACCTTCTCGAAGGCAATGAAGAACATGCAACCACTCGATGTTATGCCTATGCTCGGCTCGGCGCCATCCTGTCCGACATCGCTGAACACATGCTCCATGGCAAGTGGCTCAATCGTGCGCGGCAAGCCGTCCGCACCGGTGACGAAGATGCGGATGTCGTTGGCTGGTGGTTCGGGAGGCGGTGGGGGTTCTTGCCCGAAGCAGCCGCTCACCAACGAGCAGAGCATCAGGATCGAGATAGCGAGCGCGGAGGCACGCATGCTCTCGACGAGATGATTCCCCTTCAATGACCTTCCCACCATTGCGAGAAAAGCCGGATTCGGAAACGGAAGGATTGCCTAGATATCCAATCATCCAACTGCCTCAAACAGGTAGAATACGCCGCTGGCGACAATTCCAATCATCACTCCTTGGTGAATCCACTCCGACTTCAATCGTACAAGCCATCGCTTCCCGATCTGCACTCCCACCAATGCGGCGGTTGTCAGAATTAGAATCAAGGTTAGGTGGGGAATGATTTGCTCATGATGGAAGACGAGATAGACCGGTATTCGGGAGAGATCGACACACAGAGCCAAGGCGCTAGCGGTGGCAGCGTATGCCATCTTGTCAGGAAGGCGGCGGGTAAGGAACATCGCTCGCAACGCGCCCTGATGGCCGGAGAGCCCGCCCATGAATCCGGAGCCGAAACCACCTATGCGATCGTTTGCCTCCGGGATTCGATAACCAGTCCAACTCTCGCTTAAGGTCATTAGAGGCAGAGCGATCAGGAAGAGACCGATCAATGCCAAAAGGGGCCGCTGCGGAACCTGACTCTGTAGGAGAGCACCGAGGATTGCTCCGACGATTAGCCAGACGCCGTAGTGACGGAATGCTCCTAGGTCGAGGTGGTCGCGTAGCGTCGACAACTTGCCCGCGTTGTGGGCGGCGTGCACTATCGCAACAACAGCGACCGCCTCATGCGGCGCCAGCATCAACAACACGATTGGAGTCAACATGGTCGAGAGGCCGAAGCCGGCCGGTACGGTCAGTGCCGCAGCAACGAGGGTGCAGACTGCGACGGCAATCAGCATCTCCATGCACCAAACCTGCTTGGTTCGGTCCAAAGCGATTCAGAGTATCCGATTCTCCAATCATCGAGAAGATAACTTGATGCATTGACTCATTTAGTGTCAATGGTGAACAGAACGGTATTGATTGTCGGTGGTGTGATTTCCGGGATTTCGCTGCTGCTCGCCTTGGCTGGCGGCATGATGGCCAGTCGGGCTGGCGAGGATTTGGAAACATCCGCCACGGCTGGAGATTTCTGGGAGGCGAGGGGTGCGACCAATGGGACCATCACCTACTTTGATGAGGATGGGAATGGCGAACTTGGATTCTACTTCTACATCGATGTGGAGAGCGTAGATGAAGACGCGAACGGGGCAGCTGATGCTTGCGAGAGATTCTCCGAGAACCACACGGTGACGGTCGTTCGTGATGGTGCGAATTCCTCGGAGAACCTCTTTGAGTTCAACTGCCGAATTCCGCCACCTGGCGAGGAGGATCAGAACATCGAGGACGGGATGACGCGAATCGGTTGGGCGTGCGGCTTCGAGAACGATATGAAATGCGAGAATGGTGACTACACATGGAATTCCTCTGCTCCGGTCAGCGTCATGTACATCGACAAAGCTCTCGCACTACTATTCGGAGGAATTGGAGGGTTAGCTGGAGGTGGGCTGATAGGCATGTGCGGATGCTGCGGCATACTGATTGGAATCATCGTCCTGATCGTAGGCCTCGTGATGGATCCATCGGCAGCATCCGCAATTCACATGCAGACCACTATGATGCAGCAAGGCCAGATGGGCATGATGGCAGCGCCGATCGTACCGGTTGCTCCGGCTGTAGCAGCCGCACCAATCGCACCAATTGCACCCGTCGCACAAATTGGCATGGATGAGATGGTTACCATGCCAGTTCCGATGGCGGAAGACTCTGTTGTGCCACAGGGTGATGAAGACAATCTGCAAGGGTGAGCGAACGGACTCGGGACGCGCGGTTGGCGTTCGATTACGGTCGGAGGAGCAGCCCATTCGAGCCCTTCACTCCTCCTCAGCCAGCAGCCTCTCCTCGATATCTCCCAGATGTTCCTCTAGTTCGTTGATACGGCCGCCCAATTCCATCTTTGAGGCGATTTGGAGTGGCAGGGGCAGCGTCGCGACCGTGTCCAATTCGTATCTCAGAGCGTGCAGTTCCGCCTGTATACGTAACCTAATCAGCGCGACGGCGGCATCGTAGTCCTTCTTTCGAACCAGTCGCTCGCTCCTCCGCTGCGAGAGACGGTCCAGCACATCCAGCGGATCCTTGCCTCCTGAACCGAGAGCCGCGAACTCCAGAGACGAGCCACTCGTCGAGTAGAACAGTTGCGAGAATGTGGCAGCCAAGGTACCAACTAGACCTATTCCCACCAACATCAATGCGGATGCGATCACCCTTCCTGGAAAGGTGACCGGGGTGGAATCGCCATAGCCAACAGTCGTGGTGGTCACTATTGCCCACCACATCGCTGTCGGGAAATCATTGATCAATCCTGTACACTCTTCCGTCGAGGCTAGATTACCGGCGCAGTTGACCTCGTAGTTCTGGTGTTCGAAAACATAGACGAAGAACGCTCCGGCGACGATAAGCGTGAAGACGATCATGAACAGATGCCCAATCTGACGCTCGACGGTTACCTCAGCAACCCTTTGAGTTGCACCTATGAGTCGGAGTACGCCACTGAAGGCGCGGACCAAGCGAAGGAATCTCAATCCTGTGCCAACGGAGAGGAACGGTATCAGGGCGAACACCATGGGCACCAGACCGAGAATCTCCCAGCCATGCGTCTTCCACCACCAACTCTTGTCGAGGCATCGGTTGTAGTCCTCCAACAGATCGCAGATGAAGAAGGCAACCATCACCAAATCAATGACGGCGAGTCTCCACCACAACGTCTGATTGTTCTCGAACAGATTCTGTTCCATGTCGACGACGATGATGGCTATATTCGCCAACGTGAGTACCAATATGAGGTAGTCATTCGCCCACCACGGCTGTTCGTGAGTGGTGTACTTCTCCTGTGTCTGTTCCTCGGCCACCGAGTCCTCGACCTCGCATCACCATGAATACAATTGCGCCAGTTTCCGGCTTACTCTGTGCCATACATCAATTCGACCGCCCAGTTCCATCTACTTCCTCCAAGGCACCTGATTCCGGTCTCAAAGAAGGCTCTACAGGTCGACCGAAGGTTGAAATCGAGTCTGCATGAAGCCGTGCCATGGCGACGCTTTTCTCGTTCGAGGACATCGACAAGGAGGCGTACGTCAAGATCCTCGCTCTCGTCGCCATGGCGGACGGTGTCGTCGTCAAGGAGGAGTACGCCCTTCTGGAGAGCCGACTCGGCCACATTCTCGTGCATCCATCCATACGAGACGACTACAGGAAGTTCATCCGGATGCAATTCACCGTGGACGAGGTTCTCGCCGGCGTCGACCGCCGCACCCTGATGTACGCTCTTCGAGACGCGGTCCTGATGGCGAGAATCGATGGCCACTTTCATGAGAACGAGATTGAGAATGTGATGCGGATCGCTGATGCTGCCGATGTTCCGAGATCGAGGATCAAGGAGATCGACAAGTGGGCGAAGCGAGGCATCCGATGGATGAGCGACGGAGATTTACTCGCAACGATCCCGTTAGATGCACCCGATGATGCATTCGACGAACTTGAGTGACTGATCGCTGCCGTCGGCGCGTTGAAATCGGATAGGACGCTCGGCGGAGCGCTGCGACCCGACCCCGCTGTGGGATTCGTGGTCAGCAGGTGAGGCTATGCAGAGTCCTGTGTCCAAGATCGAGCCTGCGATTGCTGCTAAGCTGGCCAAGCAGTCCTACCACCTCGTGGGAGAACACGGAGGTGTGAAGGTATGTCACTGGACGAAAGAGAACCTGAAGCACGAACGCTGCTGCTACAAGGGGACATTCTACGGAATCGAGAGCGGCGGCTGCATGCAGATGGCCCCCAATGTCGACACCTGCAACCTCGCTTGCACTTACTGCTGGCGGGAACCGCACTCGGAGACTCTGAACCGAATCGATGACGATCCTGAGATGCTCTTCCTAGAATCGGTCCGTGCCCATCGCCGACTACTAACCGGCTTCAAGGGTCATCCCAACGTCCCAATCGAGCGTTGGGAGGAAGCGCAGGATCCAAAGCACGTCGCGATTAGCCTGAATGGCGAGCCGACGCTCTATTCCCGACTCGGAGAGTTCCTTGACGTATGTCATAAGCATGGAGTCTCCACCTTCCTCGTCACCAACGGTAGTCTACCGAAGGTGATCGAGTCATTGGATCCGTTGCCAACGCAACTCTATGTGAGCGTCGATGCGCCCAACGAGACGCTGTTCAATCGATTGTGCCGACCGAAGTTCTCGGACGCCGCTTGGGAAAGATTGCTGGAGACCCTAGAACTGCTCCCGTCATTGGACACTAGAACGGTCTGCCGTCATACCCTGATTAAACACGAGAGCTTAGGTCATGTGGAGGACTATGCTATGCTGGATAGGATTGCGGATCCGATGTTCATCGAAGCGAAGGGATATGTCCATGTCGGTCACAGCGTCAACAACCTAACCATCGACCACATGCCGAGCCACGCCGACATCCTAGACTTCTCCAACGAATTGGCGCCGATGATTGGGCGTGAGGTGCTCTCTGATCGACGCGAGAGCAGGGTGGCACTAATCGGTCACGAGATGGTGCCGGTGGAGTTGCCGAAGGCCACTCGTGCGCTGCCGGATGACCTAGGAATCGCGCCACCGCAATCCTACAAACTGCCGTCACTTTGAGCACGCAGACTAATGCATACCTGATTGTACGGATGCCGAGTCATCCACCCTTCAAACATCTCGGAATAGCGTCTTCATTCTCCCTCGCATGGGCTCCAATCTATGGTCGGGTCTTTCAGAGGAGATGCGAGGAAAGATATCGAATTGACGGAGGTGCCATCCGACCAAAAGCCGGCATCAAGTGCTACTCCCTCTTCTTCCATGAACGCATAGCGTGCTGAATCCGCGCCTTCGAGATCGTCTCTAGCCATAGATGCCACATAGTCCGCCTGCGCCTCTATCCGCGGATAGTAAGTCCGATCCGCTAGAGAGTCGCGTAGAAGGGTCACCTGCGCGTAGTGTGAAGCCACCAATTGCGGGTAACCATGGCGATCGCTGGGAACCTGTATCATTCGGACCTGTTCCAATGGCAGAGGTTCGGCTCCATCTCGGCTTGAGATTCGATCGTGATGCCACCTACCGATACACGGAGCGACGACGGCATCGTCTTGATATTCTACCACATGCACTTGGGCGTGATCCGGAAGAAGACTCATGTTTCCTCGTAGATCATCCTGAAGGGCACTAATCCATGGCGCTTCCAAATTCAATACCAGAGAGCCGTTCCCCCAACCGCGCGCCAATAGTTCGCTGGATACATGCAATGTTGTGCCAGCCCCCATGCTGTGACCACCAATCCAGAGGTGATTAAGATCGACTGTAGCGTTGTCCAATGCGGATACGATCTCCACATCGTGCTTCAGCAATTCCAGCGCTGACTCCAAACCTGACATGGCCATGGAATATCTGGGAAGATGAGCTGGGTCGTTGGTTCCTCCACGCGCTCTTTCTAGATCGAAGTCGGATGGCACAGATGAGTAGTCCACTGCCGATACATGTTCCGGGAATATTGCAATCAGACCTTGACCGGCAAGGGAATGCAAGGTATCCTCGTAGTAGGCTACATCCTCGCCTTCGAAACCGTGCAGGAGGACTGCCAATCCGAGAGAGTCCTGCTCGTGTGAAAGTGGTAGGAATATGTGCACCTTCCAGTCGCGTGATTCCACTTCCTCTGGCCACCACTCGGCTATCGAATTCGGATAGGACGCCGACCGCTCAAAGTGGATCACTTCGAAAATCGTCTCACCGCTGCCGTATCCCTCCTCAGGTCTATCCGGAGGCGATGGTAAGATTCCGGCAACTGGGATTAGATTAGGAGTTACTAATACCAATGATAGCAGAATTGTGGCAGCCAAGGCGGCTAGTCCTGGCATCTGGGACCTGTCGATGTTCGATTTCCCATCTCTCCCGAATCCCACGGGATGTGTCAATGAATTACCTATCCCTCCTGCTAGCATCAGCGAACCGAGCACGAAGGCCACCGATGGGAAAGCATCGAGGAAGACCTTAGGATTGAGCAATTGAAAGGTCAACGAAATGGGAAATAGACTTCCGATGACGAAGGCCGTAATCCATCTGATGCGACCGGCGAATCTAGTGCCATACGATCGCCAGCCAATGACGACGGAGAGTGCTAGCAGTCCCAATCCCATGAATGCCAGAATACCGACTAGGGTGCGAAGGAGCAGGGCAGCGTAGACAATCCCGAGAGTGAACGAGAAGAGAACCGATTCGACGCTTGAACCGGATGCCAATCCCAGAATCAGCCAACTGAATCCAAGCAGGACTCCGATACAAGCACCAGTTGCGGGCGAGGACAATGCTGCTGCGATACGATGTTTCATAGCACTCCATCCAGACTACTGACTGCTCCGCGC
>CAZPCY010000019.1:16051-31470 GCA_964585295.1 uncultured Candidatus Poseidoniales archaeon
CGCCACGATGATGTGTTTACTTCATCACTCCTCGGCTACCGAGTCGTCCGGTCGGATTTTCGGCAGAGGATTCTCATTGGCCAGCAACGACATCGCCGTCGCCAAGATCGCTGACAGCAGGATGCTCAATGTCAGCAAGCGTCCGGTGCTGCTGGCGAGCGGGAATGTCGCGAGGGCGAGAAGGACGAAGACGGAGGCGGAGGAGATTGCGGCGAGCCAACGGGCGGATGTGTCTCTCCAGGTCGGAGCGTGAGCAGCGCTAGCGTGCGAGAGGTAGTCGGCTGCGAAGCCCATGCCGAGCAGCACCGCAGGGGCCGTGTCAACTCCCCGACCCCCCGAAAGGCTGGCGAAGCCATCGACGGCGATTCCAATGGCTACGGCTCCGATGGCAATCCTGACCGAAGCGCGCGGCGATCGCAGGAGGTAATAGGACACCAGTAAGATGACGAGACCGGCGCCGATAATCTGGCCGAATCTAGCCTCTTCGAAGTCACGAGACAATGATGCGCCGATTAACAGATCGCCCCCGATTTCTCCTTCCAGATCCATCCTTTCCATGAGGGCGTCCAAGTCTTCGGCTAGAGCAAGTGCAGCATTGGAATCTTGACCATCAATCATAATCGCGATGGCAACCCCTGATGTGACGCCATCCCGCCGTAGCACCGGGTCACTCATCAGCAGGGATTCGGCGCCACTGGCACCGATCTGATTGATGGTGGCGTTTGGATCGGATGTTGCAGGAATCCCGAACACCAGTGGCCGAACATGGACGCCGGTGTTCAACGCCACCACGCTGGGATGATTGCCTAACTGTCGTTGCAGTTCGAGAACCTTCTGCAGATCCTCAGGGTCATCTCCAGATGCATCGACCACCAACCACATATCTGCCGTCGACATCATGAGGTAGCGCGGCCCTAGATCCTCCAACTCGGCCAGAAAAGGTGAATCCTCGGGTAGGAATTGCTCGATGTCGAGCACCTCGACGCCTGAAGGAGCGATTATGGCCATTGCAGCGAGCATCGTCAGCGCCACCGGCCAGAACGATTTGCGAACCGATTCGGGAGGAGCGAAAGGCCGACTCGGGCCGGCTCGTTCGTCTCGTCTTCTCAGGTAGATGTCCTCCAACAGGAACCTCGTGATGAGCCAGTCAAGGAAGATCCCGATGACAATCACGAGGGCGAGGGACCGCTGCGCCCTGATTGGCGAGGCGAACGCGAGCGAAACAGCCGCCACGGTGGTTAGCATCGCCACAAGGAGCATCCGTCTCACCTCATCGCGATCCCTCGATGATCGCCCATACCAGAACGCACCATCGACGGCGACCCCCATCACGATCGGCATGGCGATTCCGTCGATCACCGAGAGGTTGTGTCCGAACACGGACAGGATTCCGAGTCCGGATCCTATGGCGAGGGATACGCCACCGAGAGTGGCGGCCGCAGCGACCAAATCTCGCAGGCCTACAATGAGAACGAGAAGTAGCAGCACGGCCGATGGGAGCAATAGGTTTCGAAGGTCTTCCTCGGCAATCGTCCTAGCCTCATCCATCAGGAGGTTGACGCCGACCGCCTCGAAGGTGTAGGCCGTCGTGTCGGAGGTACGGTCGGCCCACATCGACAATTGACTCCAATCGGTATGGTCCTGATCGCTTTCCAACTGCAACAGCCATAGGATCTCATTGGCCGATGGTGGTTGGCTCACCGAAGCGCCGGGCATGGCGGGGCAAGCGACTCCGGGATTGGCTTCCCGAGGCAGCATCAGTAGGGTTGCCTCGAACGCTTTCCCCTCTTCCGTAGTGGCTCCGGCCGCGCACCATCCACCATCTATCTCCGGTTGCAGCACATCGGCCCATCTGGTGGCGTTCTCCAGAGACCTGTTACGAGATGAGAATGCGCTCGACCAGTGATAGAATGGCGTCTCGATGGCGGCTATCCTCACTTCTTCGCTTGTCCACACCCCTTCACCCTCGGCTAGGCCGCGCATCTGCCGCTCAATCTCCAGCAGATCCTGCACCCTAGCGAGATCACCGGTGAGCGAACCACCTTCATCGTGCGAGATGCGCAAGAGCAGGTGGCTTTGCGGCTCGCTGCTCGCCTCCTGCTCAAGGCGCCGCTCGATTGGATCATCAAATACAACATCCGTAGATAGTTCCGGATCGACCGGATCAAGGAGCAAGATCGAGGTCAAGCCTAGGAGAACTAGGAACAAGGCGAGCCGCGCTTTCGCCGACTTCGTCCTCATTGCCATTCGTTCCACTGGCCGCTGTTCGGGTCTCGCCACCACCACGAGCCTGAGTTCTGCGGGTATTCAACGACCTCGTATCCATCCCGCATCTGCCCCCTCATAGTTGACGGTGGCACGCCTCCTCCAGGTGCGGAGGACGGTGGGCCCATCGGAATGGGGTCTGTTCTCGTCTTCCCACCACCATCGCTCCACATCGCATCAGAAGCGTAGTCATCGTAGTCAGAGTCGTCTCGCTTGCGCATGAACAGCAGGCCTGCACCAGCGAGCAGGATTACTATCACCACCACGGCTGCGATGAGCATCGACATCATCGGCAGCGACATCGACTCCGCTGCCTCGTTTGCCAACTCCGCGTTGTCTCCTATCCCATCGCCATCGCTGTCCTTGGTCTCATTGGCGTCATTCGGGAATGCGTCCTCGTTGTCACCGACACCATCGCCGTCGGTATCCTTGTTCTCATCAGGATCGTTCGGGAACGCGTCGTCCTGATCGAGAGTGCCATCGCCATCGCTGTCGGCTGGCAACACCTCGCCACCCTCGGTCGATGTTCCAGCATCCGATACTAGCAGGATGATCTGGGTCGGATAGTACATCCCTCCTGAAACTCTGAACATCAGCGTCCCGGTCTCAATCTGGAACGACGCTTGACCGTCCTGGTCGGTTATCTGGCCAAACAGCCGGTCTTCTCCTCGCATCAGAGTGACCGATAGGCCCTCGACCGGTTGGCTCGATTCATCCAAGGCCGTGATTACCACGGTGTCGGTCGGTCTGGGATTTGACGGGCTGAAACTAACCGTGAGGTTCTGCATCCTAGGTGGTTCGGGATTGGGTTGCGACTCCTGCGAGCCGATCGCAGCTACCAGGCTGGAAGATCCCTCTCCTCCTATCTGGGCGACGGCGAGCACGGTGTACTCCTCGATCGGTGATGCAAGTACCGGCAGCCGCAAATCGGCGCTGGATCCCTGACCCCATGCCACGGATCCGAGATCGCTCAGCAAATCGTCTAGGAGGGCGAACTCCTCCGTCTCATTGAGAGAGTCCCACGTTTCATCAGAGCACCGCTCTTCAGACTCATGCCATTCCATGTATCCGTGTTCTTGGTTGAGGCGGAAGATTCCCGTCGTTTCGTACATTGTGCTAGTCATCAGCGTGTGATTGACTCCCTTGGCGACTAGGAACTCAGCTCTCATCCGGCCATTGCTCTCCTTCCAATCATCCTGTGGGGAGATTACCGTTCCATGCTCATCTGTCAAAACGGTGTTGCTGGTGTCGGGAAGGGGTGCGTTGGGAAGGAACCGATTGCTATATCGATGGATTTCGATCACTACATTGCTCTCCATCTCGGCCCCGTCCCAAGATTCCTCGTGACGCGCTTCGACTTGCTCGCAGATTCTCTCCAATTTCCTTTCTGAGGCGATCCAGCCAATCTCCTCCCTCGCCGCTTCGCCGTAGATCAGCTCAGTGAATGTCGATAGGTCGACAGAAGCCGGATCCACGCCTTGCTCCGGGGATGCGACCGCCAGAATTCGGGAAGCGTTCTCATCGGCCAGCGCTACATTGGTGGTCTGACCCGGACCCAATGTCCCGTTGAATGCCAAATCCTGCGGCTGATTGAGGATTAGCCCGAGATGAACTGCCTTGGGGAACAGGCTCTCAGAATCCTCCGCGACCAAGATTAGCGAAATCGGGGCTCTGATCCGGACCTCCTGCGTCCGTCTCAAATCACCGCTCTCGAACTCTAGATCGTATTCCTGCTCTTCCTTCTCCCCCTCAGCATCGAAGTTTCTGAACGCATCTTCAGGTGCACTTGGGAATGCCTCGGACATGTTGAGTGGCACGATTACTAGTTTGGCGTTGAATTCGTCCTCCGGCATCTGTTCAGCCACGACAGAGATCGAGGTCAGGCCTCCTGAATCAGGAGCCACCGAATAGATTGGTAGGCCCGCGAAGTGTGAGATCAAGGTCGGACCCTCGATTGAGAGAGTGCCCTCGGTCGCCAACACTACATTGAATCCGACTCCTGTGAGATGGTTCCCCACACCCGGGAGAGTAACCTTCGATTGGACGATTGACACATAGACCCCGGGAAGGGTCGGCTGGAATGTTAGGCTCGCACCACCGTTCTCATCAGAAGTCAGGATGGTCTCCGTCATGACCTCGAGCGGTCCGGTGGTGAGGAAACTGTCGATTATCTCTGGCGACGGAATGTGGGCGGTCTCTACTCCAGGCAGCTCGCACCGACCTCTCCCGGTCGATTGCGCCGGCTCACCATCTGAGTCAAAGAAACCGAGGCCAGGTTGGTAAGGGAGAGAGTGATTCGTCCATCCCTTTTCGTCTTGATAACTTACCGTGATGTTCCGTTCCATCTGATCGCTGCCGTAATCATGCCATTGACTGCCATCGGTCAGGTTCCCTGCATCACTGACCTCGGCTTTCTGCCCATCCCCCCAGTCAATCCACGCCTGCATCAGTTCAGGGTGGTCGTCGTCCAAATCATCTCCCGGACCTCCCTCTTCGTTCTCCATCCTGAACTGGGTATGCTTCCAATCGATGCTGACCAAATTCGATTCGTGAGCTTGACCCTGCTGATTTCCTCTGGTGTGGGCACAACCTGGCGTGCCAGGGAGGATAGCTGGTTGCATGAATCGGAACTCCAATCCGTCATAGTTCTCTCCAGTCGAGGTGAGCCATACGATTCCGGTTTCGTTCGGCAGAGCCGTCGTCGCGCGCCACTGGTTTCCGGTGCCGGTAATCTCGATTTCACCATCTATATCGGCAACGTTGACGCCCTGCCGATTCTCGTCGTCGTCGTAACGACTGATTCGGCCATCGAGGCTGCCGACGAGGTCACTACCGCTGTACACAGCAGTGATAGAATCGGAGTCGATAGTGACCTCGACCTCTCCTTCGGGAGATAATTGAGCGGCTGCGACCTCGCCTTGCTGCGGTGAAACTCGCACTATCGCGATGTCGACCTCCGCTCCAGATACTGCCCCTGAGCCGTCGTAGGTAACTGAATCCACGGTGTACGAAGTCGAGTTGCGGACGGTTTCTTCCTGCTTGACCAAGACGCCGAGGGCCGAGACGACGAACGATTCGTCATTCAACTCGACACCTAGCATTTCAAGCATCGACGGACGGAGTGACTCAAACTCGAGTTTTGCTCGGTCCACCTCCGAGGCATATGCGTAGTCCTCCAAGGGTTGCTCGAATGTCCATATTGCATTCTCGATGTTCGAAGCGGTGATTCTTCCTCTGTAGGTATGTTGGTCATTGAAAACCTGAACAACCGAGGATGAGACAGTGACGCCGTGATTGTTGGTCATCTGAACATCGAAGGAAGGTGGATAAGCAGACGATGCGCTCGGGCCCCATATCCCTATCTCGATACCCATGTCGAGGACATTCGGATCGAATCTAGTGGTCCGAATCTGATGTAGTTCCGAGAAGATGATTGAGTCTTCGTCATTTCCTTCTTCGCCCTCATCGCCGTCATCGGAGTCATCAGATGGCCGGTATTCGTGAGATCGGTGAATTCCTGAGGCATTTTCAAGCCAATAGGCGAAATCCATGACAATGCCACCGGCGGTATCCCATGCGGAATGGTTCACAGCATCAAAACCGTGAGCCAGCAAATCTTCGGGAAGCATATCGAAATCGGCAAAAACATCGTTAACATACGGGGAAGAGACATTCATCTTCGCTCGCCACGCCTGTCCTTCCGCCGTCTGCATTAGCTTCTCGTACTCCCAGATGATCCGGTCCGGGACCTCGTCGCCGTTGGAGTCGATTACATCGGTCTCCTTGTCTATTTCCTCAGCCATCTGTGCCCAGCGGACGAGCATCTTCTGCACCGGCGTCATGTTGCCTACATCTCCCTCTGCCAGCGGCTCGATCCAAGCCTCCAAGGCGTCAGCGATTGCTTTCGGATGAGCCGAGATGGTCAGCAGAGCGATGTTCCGCATAATCGTCTGGATGGCCGCGAACTCCCGAGTTCCGTTGGCGATGTCATCGAGTGCCGACCTGATACTAGCCCATTCGTTGCTTCCGACCAATGCGTTGTAAGCGGCCTCAAAGTCTCCTGTGCCTTCAAAGCGGGTGAAATTCTGGATTGGGTCGACCTTCTGGATGTATTCGACAACCTCATCGAAGTCATCCATTGTCCGAGGCAATGGAAACTCGTCACCGTAGACGAGAAGCCCAATCGCGAGAGCCATGCCGGCATCCACATCCTCGGAGTCGCAGAGCTCCATGAGCGCCTCAAGGAAGTTCGCGCCGGCCTCCATATCGTAGTCGTCACGGCCGGCGTCGATCATCGCCTGCCAAAGTTGTGCGCTGCCTCCGGTACCACCGCCCTTCGATGCGTCGGTGACGAACTGCGGCCAGCCGCCACCATCCTCTGCCAGCGAATCGAGTTCCTCGAATTCCGCCTTCATCTCACCTAGCGGATTCGCTTCGTCCCAAGCGTCGTCTATTCCAGCTAGCACGACCTCGAACTTGCCCTCGATCAATTGTCGGAGTTGGACATTGTCGTCGGTGACCCGCATGTTGCCATCCTGAGCTGTGACGCTGGCGCCGAACAGCCCTCCCATCGTTCCGACTGGAATCGTGTAGGTCCCTTGCCAAGTCATCGTATCCGAATCTTCCTCATGCACTCCGGCCTGCACCAAGGCGATCGTGTCGAGGACGATTCCGTTCGTCGGCAGACGAGCGTTGGTCATGATGCTTATCGGATCGACACCGGGGTAACGGAGGATGTCTGCAGTGACGATAGTAGCGCTGGAGTGACCACGGGTCAGTGCGTGCACTTCGACTTCGCCGCCGATGCTCGCGAATTTGGTCGGCACATAGCCATCGATGCTCAGGGTAATCGTGGTTCCACCGCTCGTCACTGTGTCATTCGGAGAGACAATCTGTGCTATTCCGGTCGAGAGCGACATCAACAGCAGCAAGGCTACGATGCTCAAGGAGGTGCGCTTCATGGTCACCGTCTGAAAGTGGAAAGGTCATAACACCTACTCCGGAGCCTATGGCTCCGATTTGAGGCCCCCTTATTATTCGTGGAATTACACATGGGAAGGGTGGCAGGGGACGGTTCACTCCAACCGACATTCACAAATCTGGCCACCTGATAGCCTTGAATGATCATCTAATCGCCATTGCGATGTGCAACCGACCATCATCATCAATCAATGAACCACAACTCGCGCCCCCGACATCCGCCTCCGTCCAGATTCCCGAAGAGAGGCGGAATGACGGGGCGTCAAGACCGAGTGCAATGAGATGAGTCGAAAGCGGTGCGAGCGAGACTCCCTGATTCCCGTCGATGCGGATAGCGTCTCCTGACGAAGCGGTCGATCCCGGCCAAAGGCAGAACACACTGTCGGGCGTGACGGGTGTTCCCGAACCGAAGGATGAGCGAATCCCCTCCAACCGCAGTACTGCTGCCGCCGAGTCCTTCGGAACCGCAATCGATTCCCATTCCGCCGGCGGGTCGATCGCCGTGGTCACTTGAATAGGCGCCATGTGGCGAGTCAGTTCCACATCGGGAGTCGTCAGGGAGGTGCAGGCGAAACTCCCCGGAAGACACCCCACAACTCGCTCATCGCCATCAGCGAGCGTCGTCACCGTCAGGTGTGGGCCGTTACGACTCCTCTTGTTTGCCCCATCCTCAACAAACGATGCATCGCTCCTGCCGTCGATCCACCAGCGGGACGGGTCGTGGATTGCGATCGACCACAATTCGGTGGTTTCCCCCCCTGCGGTCCAGATTAGATGAGAGGCTTCCCTATCGATGGCACCAGTCTCGTTGCGCAACAGGAGGTAGGTGGCTGTCATGGTCGCTTCGACGCGCCCCAATCGACCGGCATCGTCAACGAGATTGGTGATTACGACACTACCATGCAAGCGCCATCCGGTCCACTCCCCACACCCTTCGCAAGGGCTTCTCACAGGATCGGTTTGAAGATCGATAGTCGCCAAAGCGCCGCGCTTGAATTCCGAGAGACCGAGGGCATCCATCGCAGTCTCGGTCGAGAGGGTGACAGTTCCCGACAGCCGCTGCATCTCAACACTGGATTCGGCCACCTCCATCTTCTGAATCGGAGCGAGGCCAATCGTCGTGATGACAATCAGTGTGATGGCGAGCGTCTCTAGGAGTTCCACCGGTCTGCCTGCTCCCTGCACATATGGCTCGTGGTATGGCCTTCCTCATTGGCCTGCCGACGGCTAGGGGTGTTAGATTGAGAACAACAGATGCTGGGCCTCATCAGGAGCGCTTCCGACGAGCCACCCGGCGACGACGGCCACGGGGGGGACTCGATTCATTGGAATTCGATTCCTCGTCACTGCTTTCCGCGAACGATTCCGAGTCATCGGACAACCCGATCAGGGGTCTCGATGAACCACATTCCGGACAGAGTTGTACCGTGCTCTCTCCATAGTCATGCTTGCAGGCAGGACATGTCGCTGCGAGTGCCAATCCCTTCGCCAACAGGCTCTGAACCTCCTCGGTGGTTCGAAGAACCACCTTGCCATCTCCAACCTCCTCGACTCGGTAACGGCCGGACCCTCCCATCTCGATCAGGATGTCCGGTGGGAATGCGACTGTCCCTAGGTCGTCGACTATGAGTTCACGTGAACCGGCGAGCTCTTCGACATCTAAATCGCTGCCGTGCTGCGCCACGAACCTCCCATCTCGCAACTCCAAGGAACGGTCACAGAAATCAGCCACCTCGGCACTGTGGGTCACCATGAGGAAGGCGACGCCGCGCTCCTCATGCAGTTCTCGGAACAATGCGAGCACATCGCGGCTCGTAATCGGATCCAGAGAGCCAGTCGGCTCATCAGCGAGGATCAACTCCGGATCGGTAATCAACGCCCTCGCGATGGCCACCCGTTGCTGCTCGCCACCCGAGAGCATGGCCGGGAGACCTTGTCCGCGTTCGCCCATGCCGAGTTCCGTTAGCAACTCGGCCGCCCTTCGCTTAGCCTCCTTCGGACGAACGCCCTGATGCCGGAGCGGCTGCGCAACATTGTCAATCGCACTCAAATTCGGCAGCAGGTTGCCCTCTTGGAAGATGAAGGAGACCGTTCGCTGCCGCAGTTCCACCAACTCGGATCCGGTGAGACGGGTCATGTTGCGGCCAGCTAGAGAGACATTTCCAGCGCTCGGTTTCATCAGACCACCTAGACACTTCAACAAGGTAGACTTGCCGCTACCTGACGGTCCGACCACGGCGACCGCCTCGCCCTCGGACACCTCGATGTGCAGACCTCGAAGAGCGACGACGTTGCCATCCTCCGCCTTCGATTCGTACACATGATAGAGGGCGGAAGCGCTGAGTATCTCGCGTCTGTCCATATCATCACTCCCCCTTCAAGACCGTCGCAAGGTCAGAGCCGAGCGCCTTTCTGGTGGTCAGCAGCAGGGCTGCGACCACCGCTGCGAAGACGGTCAGGGCCACCATGCCCAACTGCATCCACGGATAGACCAAGTTCCTCTCAATCACCGTGGTCGAACCCATGAAGATCTGGAAGATGAAGCCGAACACCTCAAACAGACCATTGAATGAGAGGGCGACTCCAATTCCCAAGCCAACTCCCAGCAGCATCGAGACGCTGACGATTGAAACGATTTCGAAGAGAACCAAACGAATAATCTGGTTGCTGCTCGCACCAACCGCTTGCAGAATCGCCAATTCCTTCTGACGCTGGTTGAGGACCAGCGAGAGGAAGACGAATGACGAGGCCACAGCCGCTACGCTGGCTACGACGAACTGGAGACTCAGCAGCCCGGGTGTGCCGAAGATTAGGCCCCCATTGCGTTCAACCTCCTTGTGCTCGCTCGACCAGTCCATCGCGCTGGCGACGCGGGAATCCGCCTCCAGATTGGCACGCAGTGCCTCTAGCTCGGACCCGGAAACGCCGTCCAGTGAGACAATCCAAGTCGTAGCGGTGTGGTTGGCGGCGGCATCCTCACCGACCAATCGTCGCCAAGCATCCTCGCCGATGACGATGGAATCCTCCATCGTAGACATCGAAATCCCCGGCACGAACCAGTGTACTCCGATGTACCGTAGTGTCACGTTGGTGACCGTGGAGTTGCGATCGAGCGAGATGTCTCCGGCTAGCAGCGAGGCAGCCATGGGAGGTGGCATTGCGCTGCTCGCGTTCGCACACGAGGTCTCGTTGGCGACGCTTCCATCAGGACAACTGGCGTTCTGCAGATTCGCTACGACCGAGAGGTCGAACGCGCCGAAGGCACCGGATAGGTTGGCGCTGCTCAGGTTGGCTCCCATCATGCTCGGTCCGAACTCGACAACAATCGCATCGTTCAGCATCGCTCCACTGAGATTCGCGCCCATCAGGTTGGTGGTGAACAGTAGCGATTCGCTCAGATTGGCACCAGAAAGGTCGGCGCCACTGAGATCTGCGCCCGACAGATCAGTGCGGCTCAGATCGCGACCGCTCAGGTTCTGTCCCGTGAGATCGAGGCTGGATAGATTCACATCCATCATGGCAGAGTAGTTCACCAGCAAACCCTCAAGATCGAGATCCGAAGGATCCTCAGGAACCTCGAGGCCAGAGATGACGAACTCGATTGCCTCGTAGGTGAAGGTGAGGTTGTCAGTCCTGTCGTCTTCTACATCCAGCAGGATGTCACCCTGATCGCCGCCCCTTCGTCCAGAACCCCATAGGTCGAGGTTGTAAGCAGCGGTCTCTCCAGCCGAGAAGGTCAGCCCGGAATATGCGGACAGAGCCGAATCGATGTCCTCTCCCGGAACTGCTTGCTCGGTCCAGTCGAGAGCGCGTTGGCTAGAATTCAACAACACCCATGCTTGGATGCTGTCCCCCTCCGGGCCAGTCAAGGCGAGTGTGGGTACGTTCGTTGAGATCATCGACAATTCAACACCATGCACCTCCTCGATGGCAATCTCGACCGCCGATGCGTTCGATGGCTGTTCCATGATGATCTGCAGGTCCGATCCAACAGTCGCCGATGAGGTCCTCTCGTCGACTATGGTCCCCGTATGTCCCTGCACCGCTGCGAGTGTGACTATCGAGAGTGTCAAGATGACGATAACCGCTAGGCGATTCACCGATTCCGCTGAACCGGATCCCTTCAGTCCGCGCTTGACATCCTTCAACAGCGTCGTCCGTCCAAGGATTGCCTGCATCATCCGCGGACCGGCGGCTCCGATGCGTCCCAATAGCAGAGAGCCGCCAATCCAAAGAAGGAACGGCCCGAATATGCCGAGCAATCCCTCGATGAAGAAGTTCGAATTCAGTCCGCTCTCGCTCCCGTTCATCTCCATCCAGGTGTCGATCATCGCAATCAAGCCGATCGCGAGGGCGACCACATGGAGCCATGTCTTCGGTTTCGGTTGCGCTCGCACCTTGCGGACTCCTTCATCGATCTCCATCTCGATGAACTCTTTCGTCCGCGCCCGGCCGAACATCACCGCGAGGCCGAGAGTCGCGATTGCGGTGAGCGCCGTCGCTGCAAAACTGATCCTCGGATCGACGCTGTATTCACCTCGTCTGAACACCATGAATCCGACGCTGGAGAGGACGACTGGAACGGCTGCCATGGCCACCAGATATCCGATCAGCCACGCGAAGAATGCCATCACCGTCAATTCCAGCAGCACCATCCATCGCAGCCCCTTCGATGTCGCTCCTATCACCCGATGGATCGAGATCTCGCGACGGCGCTGCTCCAGTGAGAGCACCAGTCCGTAAATCAAGACTGAGAAGGAGAGAATGACAATCGGGATCATAATGATGTAATCGAAGGTCTGAATCAGCCCGAGGAAGATTCTGAGGAATGTAATCGTCCCACCGACTATGTCGAAGTAGAACACCTCGATGTTCGCCGAGGAATAGTTGCTGTCCTCGATGTCGTTGCCGAGATCCTGCACCCATTCCGCTGCGGCATCCGTAGAGGAGGTGGGCAGCAGGGTCCGATCGATGGTGACGCCGAGGTAGATGTGGTCCTGATCAATCAGAGCGCGTCGATCCTCATCCGGCATAGCAGTCCAAGTCGTGAAAATCGGGTTCGCTGTTAGGGTCGGGTTGCCAATCGCCCAAGGCTCGTAGATGCCGAGCACGGTCAGATTGGTCATCGTCATGTCAATCCGACAGTACTCAATTTGGCTCTGGGAGATGTCTACCTCACCAACACACTCCTCATCGGGTATGCCCCCCTCAATCGTCGGATTCGAGTCCACGACGTATGCGAAGGTGAGCGTATCTAGTACATCGCCAACCTCGGCCTCCGCCTCCGAGGCGACTGTGGATGGTAGGAACACGCCGCGCTCCGCTTCCACGACCGCCGGAGACGACCAATTTCCCATCCCGAAGATAATCTGCTCGCCTAGTCTGGAGGCAATCTCACCATCGAACGCTCCCGGCCCGAGTATGCGTACGCCACGCTTGTCGGATATCGGAGGACCTTGCTCGGACGGATCGGGATAGTCGAATGTCACATTGTCCCACAGACCATCGGTGGACGTCACCGAGCGCATCTCAAGTGGTTGAGCGACGATGAAGTCCTCGTTGAAAAAGCCGCCACCGTGTATCCCTTGCCGTCCGAAAATCACGGTGCAGTCGCTGATCTCGACCCGTTCGGTCAATTCACCGCACGCTTCTACCAGCGCGTCGGTGTCATTCGTCCAACCCTCGACGTCAGGAGCGGGAGCTCTTCGGAACTCGATTTTCGCATCGAAGGGCTCAGCCTCTAGAGACTCTTGGAAGAATATCTGCGAGAGGCCGACTCCGTATGACAGAACGGTGGTGATTACTAGACTCGCTAGGAACACGCCTGCGAGAACCGCGACGCCACGCTCCCGGCCGCGCCATGCACCCAATCCCGCTAGACGGACATCGTCTGGCAGATCCCTCATGCGGTTGCCTAAACGTCGCATCCGCTGTGAGACGGGACCGGGGACCTTCTCATCGGTCATTCTGATTCACCTCCCGAGATTGCGGCGGCGCCCCACGCGGACTTGATGTCACTCGCAGCTGTAACTCCGTCACGCAGTAGCAGCATGCGATCTGCCTGAGCAGCGAGATCTGGATCGTGGGTGACCATCAGGATGGAGATCGGATCTTCCTCCGCATGGCAGAGATCCTTGAACAACCTCATCACATCGTGACCGGCTGCGATGTCGAGATTCCCGGTCGGTTCATCGGCGAGCAACAGCGGTCGGTCACCGGATATCGCCCGAGCGATTGCTACCCTCTGCTGCTGGCCTCCTGACAATTGGTCAGGGATGTGGTCATGGCGATCATCCAATCCAACCTTCGCCAGCGCTCTGGATGCCCTCTCCTCAGCATCGGTTGTGGTGACTCCTGAAATCTCGAGGGCCATCGCCACGTTGTCGAACGCGGATAGGTGGTCGAGGAGATGGAAGTCTTGGAAGATCCAGCCTATGGAGTGTCGACGGACATCCACAACCTGGCCGGGATTCTTGGTGCCGTACGAATGTCCGTTTAGATCGATTGTGCCGGAATCTGCTGCCAAAAGGCCGCCGATGATGTTGAGCAGAGTCGACTTTCCGCACCCTGAAGGCCCCATCAATGCAACAAGTTCCCCGGTTTCGATGCTGAGATTGATTCCCTTGAGGACCTCCAGACGATTTCGTCCGGAACCGAATCCCTTGCGAAGATCAGACACCTTCAACATGTATACGACCCCCTGTTCGGTGACCTTCCTAGAATGTCTAGGCGCCTTGGCTAGGGGGTAATGAATGCCACGCCTAACCATATAGTCCATTGTATAACGCCATAGAACTCAATCGGCCCGCTGTGGGTCGAATCATGATTGAATCGGGCGCCTGCCCGCGCTCAGAAGAAGGAGTCCCAAGCGGCCGCGACTTTCGACGCCCAAGATTCGATTGAGAATGCATCAGCCCGGCTAGACGCAATCGTATCGGGCTCGCGTGGAACGCCGTCGCGACCTCCTCGTCCCACCCATGCGGCGTGCAGCGATGTGATCGCAGAAATCCAAGCGGACGCATCATCGGCTGGAAGCAGCATGCTCGGATCGACGACCTCGTTGTGAGCCTGCATGTCGCTGGCGAGGACGGGACAGCCGGCAGCCATAGCTTCGAGGACCGGGAGACCGAATCCTTCGCCGACCGAGGGAAAGAGCAGCGCCTCGGCCCTCTGATAGGCGCCAATCAGATCTTCATCGCTGAGTTTCTCACCGGCGCCGACCCGTACCCAATCGAGATCGGTGCGAATCGTTGGCGGTAGCGCATCGACGACCTTCTGCAGGAAGTCGAGACGCTTGCGCGGTTCATCGCTACCGACGGTTAGCAGGAGGAAACCCGAGCGCTCAAACCGGTATGGGATACGGTACGGATCTGGGTCGATGCCGTGATGGACGACGACGATTGGCTTCTCCGGCCAGATCTCTTGGCACTCCGACGCTGTCGCCTCGGATATGCAGAGCAAGAGGTTGGCGCGACCGAGACCTGCCTCCAGTTCCGCGAGGTCGCGCCGGCGAATGCGTCCGGGAGACACCTCTCCAACCGCGATACCGAGAACCTCTCGCGGCCGCAGGTGGAACAGGTCATGGACCGTGACGCAGACCGGAACTGGGGAGTCATCCGGCACCAAGTGGGCCTGCTCTTGATCGGTGATGTGCAACAAATCTAGGCCTCCTTCCTCGCACGCTCTCTCGACAGCAGTGCGGACCGCCTTCGGATGGCTGGAACGGCGGCGGCGAAGTCGAGTGACCGGATCGCCGCCGAGAGGATGTTCGACGACTCCCACCGCCTCCCAACCCGAAATCCCCTTCGATTCCAGTCGGGCGACGAGCGCGTGATGTGCGCGTCCCAATCCACTTTGACGCGGCAGAGCGCCGCCCCGCGCGACGAGAACTCGACGCGTCATCGTCTTCGCGAACCCATGCCGATATTAAACGGCCGAGCGTAGCGGTCGGCATGGACGGCGATTCCGAGGCATCGGTCGATGCGTCCAGCTTTTCGAAGCCCCGGCTACTCGTGGTCAAGGGGACATTCGAGCAATTTGGTGGAGCCGAGCGCGACCTGCACTTCTCGGCGGTGGCCTCTGCCTCTTTCGTATCGTCGGCCCCACGGCTTTGCTGGCCCTGCCCATCGCAGCCGCCATCTTCGGTGAACGGGACCCCAATCAACCCGGAGCCT
>CAZPCY010000019.1:31480-33553 GCA_964585295.1 uncultured Candidatus Poseidoniales archaeon
CGCGACCTGCTCCGTAACCTAGCAGCCTGGTCGGAACGATTCGATTTACATCTCGCATCGCTCAATCTCACGGACGAAGGGCGAGCGATTGCCGACGCAGCAGGGGTGCCATGGATCACCCCTGCTGTTCCATGGACGAAACCAACTGGAGCATGGGCGGAGGCACGCGCGAAGGCGAGCAGGTCGGCGGTCTGGGCGTGGATGCGGATGATGCGCATCTCAGAGCAGGGGCCTGGGCTCGAAATGCTGTTGAGGACGGTCGATGCGGTGACTGTGACCAGCGGCGTCGGGTCGCTGGAGATCGTTCCTCTCATCCCCGACGACATGCCCCTCCACCTCCACATGCTGGAACCACATCGAGGGCTCTACGAGGATGTCCTGCACAGAAACCCGGATGGCCGTCCAAAGCGCAACATGCTGATCACCGAATGGTTGCTGGGAAAGCAGCGCCGTCGCGATCAGCGATTTGTTCGCGACTTCGCTCGAACTGGGGTCATCAGCGCCAACTCGCCATACGTCAAGGAGTGTGTTCGTGAGATCTACGACCTCGATTGCGGGGTGCTGCTACCGAGCGTCGACCTCTCTCTTTGGGGAACCGAACCCACCGGTGCTTGGGATGCACTGGCTGAGGATCACGACCTCAAACCTGACTCCTTCGTCGTCACCGTTGGTGCCTGTTCCTACGTCAAGGGGACCTGGGATTCAATATCGATGCTGCAGGGATCCGGACTCGCTCTCGTACAGGTCGGAGGCGGCATCGATGCTGCAACTGCCGAGCATGCTGAGTCGAAGGGGGTGCGACTGGTAGCGATGCCACGACTGACCGATGCCGAACTCATCGTGCTGGTCCGCAACGCTCGTGCCGTCATCTCGCATGCGCGCGGAGAACCATTCGGCTTGACCCCAATCGAGGCGCAAGCGGCCGGAACGCCAGCGCTGATGGTCGACGAAGGCGGCTTCAAGCACACCGTCGAGAACTCAATCTCGGGGCGGCTGCTGGCTCGCGGTGACCACGCCGCCTGGCAGGCGGCTCTGGAAGAGGCAGCCGATCCTGAGGTGCGACGAAGGTGGAGCAAGTCGGGGATTGAATCCATCCAGAAGATCGGGATGACGCCTGACAATCAGGCGCTGCGCCTTTGGGAGGCACTCGCTCCACGGTTGCGGGAGGCGGCCTCGGAAGAGGAGTGAGCGGCGACCGCTGCTACACAGATGTTGGCGAGGGAGGAGATCTCGTCTGCCGCCACTGCATCCAGCCGTAGGCCGGCAAAGAGGTCGTCAGCACGGCTAGGATCCAGGTGATTATACTACCAATAATCAAGCCGTGACTGGCTAGTGCCCACGGCGTGAGCAGCGAGTA
This sequence comes from uncultured Candidatus Poseidoniales archaeon, assembly GCA_964585295.1. Taxonomy (GTDB): domain Archaea; phylum Thermoplasmatota; class Poseidoniia; order Poseidoniales; family Thalassarchaeaceae; genus CAUZSY01. The sequence goes on from CAZPCY010000019.1 coordinate 32,838, forward strand.
TGCGGCAACCGAACTTCCACCGAGCATCATCGGTCCTGCCGCTCCGGTCGGGACTTCCGAACCTTGCGCAATCCACAGAGCGACCATCGTGGTCAGGAAGATTGCCGGGAACACCGAGGCGAGTCCGGCGATAACCGGCTCCCCGGTCGCGGCCATCTCCACTGCCACTCCGATGGCTATGGCTGCGGCGAGTCCTCGAAGCAGCAGTATGCGGAGGGTGACCGGATTGCGTCCCCTAGGAGTCGGGGCTGGATGCCATGTCATCGTGAGTCCTAGACCGATGAGCAAGAACGTGCCGCTAATCGCGAACATCTGCTCACCTGCCAAGACGAGTATGTGCGGGGTCAGCATAGTCAGGAGAATCGCAAGGCCGAACCAGAGCGTCAGAGCAACAGCGGTCATGTGGCCGACGGAGACCTCGCCACGCCACCGCGGATAGACGACCCAAGCGCCGACGAACAGCGCGTTCAGCAGCATGCCAGCTGGAACCATAGCGAGACTGGTCGCCAGATTCGCTTCGCCGCCCTCCACCATCATACCGATCGTCGCCGGCACGATGGTCGTGGGGAGCGTCCCTAGGATGCCGCCGATTAAGCCACCCCAACGCTCTATCGCGACCGTGACGAGGATGGCGACGAGGCCCGCGAACAAAGCGGAGAGAAGCGTCGCCTGCACGCTTCGGTGGGGAGCGCTCCGATGTATGGTGTTTGGTTGCG
>CAZPCY010000020.1:0-28919 GCA_964585295.1 uncultured Candidatus Poseidoniales archaeon
ACTACCTGTTCTGAAAATGGCCATGTCATCCGAAATAGGGTGGATGGCGCCTCCCCCAACCCCTCCACCGCCTCCCGAAAACATTCCATTCCACGATCCTCCGACAGGGGCTAATGTTGTGTTGGCCACGCCGGGAGGTTGCCATTGGGTTCCATTACCGGTGAAAACCGTTCCTGAACTCCTGATCTCGGTAGGTTCTTCGAGCATGGATGGTTCAGGATAGGGGTTCTGGAAAAGCATCGTCTGGCCCATCATCAGCATGAGCAATGAAAGGAAAACGGCTGGCCCAACCCGGTTCATGGCGTTCCGTGAAGTGCGGTTGGGATAAAAACCGCCCCCGCTAACTTACTCGGTTGAACACTGGTGCGGAATTCAATCAAGCATCGTAGCCCGCCATCCTAGCAATCATAGTGAGTTGCATCGCCTGCTCCAACGAGGCGAGTCTTCGTGCCGCCTCGTCGAATGTCCGGCCAAGTGCGAGGGCTACTCGGCCACGAACGACTAGTGCAGCTCCTGATCCATCGTCGATTGCCTCCTTCAGTTCTCGGAGTACTTGGTCGGGGTCCTCAGCTGACTCCTCGATTATCGCCACCTTGGCGAGCCCGGGATCTATTCCATCGAGAGGGTCGAGGACGAACGCATCCGGGTCCAGTGATGCAGCTAGGGTCCATGGACCATGTGCAGCTATCGTCGCACACGCGCTGCCGAATTCGAGGGCGCCGTGGGCTAGGAGGACGCTGTGGAGGCGCCAATCCGAGCCAGCGCCGGGGGGTGGTCCATCACCGAGGCGGCCCGTCATCAAATCCTTCTCACCTATCCTAGGCAGCAAGCAGCCATCCCTGGTACCATGCATCAGGCCGGCACTGGAAGGGGATAAGGCTGCGAGCGAGCCGTGTGAAGATCTGATTAGGCCATCCGACTGCAGCAGCCTTCCGATGCGGACAAAGTCACCGACCATCCCGGCATCGATAACGAAACCGTCACCGACGACGGGGGGCATCGATGGTTCGTCGATAGAGCGGACCATGTCCACGGCCTGATTGAGTGATTGGCTGAGTCTCGCGTTGTCGGCCTGCAACCGCTCCAGCGCCTCGTTCATCTCCTCAGAGGCCTCCTCTTCCTCCTCGGCGGGCATCGGCATCGTCGCAGCGGTCGGAGCCGAAGGGGCCGCTCCCGCTGCCCTAGGGGGGCTGGCCGGCGCCACGGATCCGGCGAACATGCTGGGGGCCCCCATGCTCGCTCGGCCTCCCGAACGGCCGCCGGTGGCACCTATCGCCGGTGGCATCGAGGGAGCGGAGGTGGCGGGTGAGGGTGAATGGCCTGGATCCGATAGAGGGACTGGAGGGGTGGATGGTGAGGTTCCAACAGCCTCGGTGGAAGAGGTTGGAGGCGCTTCGCCGTCCGGCGTCCCGGGGGTCGACTCGTCGTCGCTCATGGTACCGAACTCGGGACGGTCATGCGGGTTAAATACAGGTTGGGTTTCGAGCAGAACCCCGCCCCGATGGTGTAGTGGCCTATCATGCAGCCCTGTCGAGGCTGCGACCCGGGTTCAAATCCCGGTCGGGGCGCCAAACATCTCGTCTGAACCGCTACCTAGCGGCCACGCCGACGGCCGCCACCAGAGCGTCCCCCACCTGAACTGCTTCCGCCTCCGCCAGACCGGCCACTGCCACCGGTGCGTCGGCCGCCGCCACTTCTACCACCACCGCCGACCCTTCGGGCAGAAGCCGAATGCGATGTGCTGCTGTCGCTCCGTCCATGACTTCCTCCGGAGTGATGGTGATGCTCTGTCCCATGATGATGGTGGATGTGGATGGATTCGTGCGGGTCTCGGAAGTAGCCCATGCCTCGGCTGTCGTGGACGACGTGCGTGGACACTGAAGGGGCGTTTAGGCGTCCGGTGGCCCCTCGGTACACCATCACGACTACGGCGACGATAGCGACGAAGCAGAATATCCCGGTGAGGATCATCTCGGAGAAGGTCAACTCCACATCACCGTTGCCTGCATCACCGGAGATGTGATCGTCAGCGGACTTCGAGAGATGGGATGAAAACGTCCTGAGCGCTTGGTGCCATTCCCCTTCATCGAACAATGGCTCGATTCTGTCTGTCGCTACCGCCTGTGCTTGGTCGAATGCCCCTGTATCAGTCCATCCGACTCCGAACTCATAGCCGTACTGCCATTCAGTGGTCGCGTTTGAGGAGTTGTTGCCCGTGCTCACATTCGTCGCTCCGACACTGAGCACCAACAGGATGCCGTCTCGATAGGTCTCATCCTCGTAGGGTTCGACGAATCGCTCGTAGAGCATCCCGGTGTAGGTCGGCATCGTCAATTCGGTGTTCGATGAGTTGCTACCTTCCACCCCATCGTAATCCTCCAAACCCGTGATCACAATGACCACCATGAGTGTTGAATGTTGGATGTCGAGCGATTCGCAGATCGCGTGGAGTTCCGCTTCCTCATCGGCAGTCAGTATATCCGCATCGTCGATGACGTAGGAATCCGTGTCATCATGTGGATAGGTTGCCGCTGCTGACGCTGTAGGGGTGAGGGTAACCAAGAGCAGTATAGCGACCGTCAAAGTGAGGATGGAACGCTGGAGGGGCGCCGGGAACGAGTGTGAGTTGGACATCGGCTGTCGGTCCTGAGCGTTCGTATGGATGAAACTTGCCGGTGCATCACTGCACGGGCGCTGCGAGCACCGCATCGAAGCGACATAGTGACTGGGTCGATGAGTATCCCTTTCGGGAAGTCAGCAAGAGAGCTTCCTCAGAAGCATCGTCCAAGGGGGGGAGGATCGATTGGAGGCGTGCATTCGCCTCTGGAATCGCATCATCCTCTAGGACACACCAACCGCGCACCACCGTTGGGCAATCCCTACGCAGCAGGGGCAAGAGATGAGATAAGTGGTCGAGGGCATCGTGGGGTAGATTCACCAGCAGAAGGTCGAATCTCTCCCTCAGGTCTAGATCATCGGCAAGGGTGCGAGCATCGGCAGTTCTGATTGCAATCTTCGATGGAATGGTGTTACGACCACTGTTGGCTCGGCCGAGGTTCTCCTCGAGCATCTCCATCGCATCGGGGTTGAGGTCGCAAGCCAGTAGGTCGCAAACCAATCCGGGAGACCGCAGTAGATGGACGAGTGCAGGCCCTACTCCACAGTATGGGTCGCACACGGAGAGTGGTCGACCGAGTCTAGCGCTCAACGCCTCTGCAGCCGCGACCGTTAACCGACGCTCACCAGCCAGTTTCGACGAGAAATACGCGCGTGACGGGTCGATGACGATGGAAGCGCCGTGCTCTCGGACCTCAGTTCTAGTCGATACCGGCTCGCCTTCCGTCAATCGGATTGCCCCGGATGGTTCGCGGACTGCCAGTGGCGAGAGGTTGCGAACCCGCAACTCACTGATGACTCCGTCGTCGCGGAGGACTGAGCGCATCCGTGGCAGGCTCTCCAACATCGCGCCAGCAATCTCACCGGCATATCCCTCGACGGAACGGTCCAGCCGGCGCAGGATGATGAGGTCGCCCAACTGCTCATGGGATGATGGCCACGAATCGATGTGAGAATCGAATGCTGTCTCGCCGATGCGTGCCATAAGGCGTGCACGCCAATCTCGTGCATCGCTCGTTCGGAGAAGTTCCATCTCCACCACCGGCATCGATGCGAAAGGAGGTGGTAGCGGTGAAGGCGCGATGTCTGACAGAGGAATCAAACGCCTGCTCCCATGGGCTCTGATTCGCGCTCCCGTCGCGAGCAAGCCGACTTCGGCAAGAGCGTCGTGCCAACGCGCTGTCTCGCCGCTCGGCACGCTCAAATGACGCATCTCGCTCGATTGTCCGAGCGGTCTAGACCGCTTCACGATGACGGCTGCTGGAGGATCTGGAGATGAAGGCTGGCCTGTGGCTGATTGGTATCGGTCCAGGCTCGCTCGATATGATGACGGAAGAGGCCGTATCATTCGCGCGCTCTTGCGAGCACCGCTTCTTGGAGGGTTACACTGCGATGCTTCCGACGAGCGAAGAAGAGCGTCTCGAATCGGTCATTGGACCTTGGAGAAGGAGGATGCGTTCTGCGGTTGAGAATCCGAGGGATCTGCTCGATCTCGCTAGGGACTCTCCCACTGCTCTACTGATCGTTGGCGATCCGTTGCAGGCCACGACCCATGTCGATCTGCAGTTGCGTGCCAGACGCGAGGGAATCGAATGCCATGTCGTGCACGGCGTTTCGATAGTGACTATGGTAACGGGGGCTGTCGGGCTCCAATCGTATCGATTCGGCCGTCAGACGACTCTCGTTTACCCGTACGGGAATAGTGTTCCGACCTCTCCGATAGAAGTCGTGCTGAGGAATCGCGCGGCTCGTCTCCACACATTACTCCTGCTCGATCTGGATCCGACGGGAATGGGAGAAGAGAGGCCATCACCAATGACTCCCCAGGCAGCGATCGACGCTCTGTGCCGATCGGCTTCGTCCGTGGTCGAGGGGGGTGGTGAGTTAGCCGATGATGCCGTGAATCTAGATCGTTGGGATATCGTCCTCTGTTCGGACATGGGGACCGAAGACCAAGCCATCACAGTCGGAACGGCCTCTAGTATCTCCGAGGTCAAGGAGGGACGGGTCCACTGCCTAGTGGTGCCGGCGGGTGAATTGCATGGAATCGAGAGAGAGGCTTTGGATCGGTGGCGGAATTGACCTCTCCGGTCGGCCGACGGTCTCAAGCGGAGTGGGTGGCTCGCGGCGCTGCGGGGAGTGTTCATGGCTGGTCCAGCGCAGGTGAAGTTCCCTGGCGAAGATAAGCGGCGAAGGGTCCGCATGCGCGGGATCAAGAAGGCGTCGGAATCGATTAGGAAGAGATTGCTCGGCAATCTGGAGAGGCTCTTGGACGAGCCGGCCCATGTGCTGCCAGAGGTGGCTGAAGGTGCTCGTAGACTTCGACGTGATCCTTTACCTCGCACGCTGAAGGACATGCGGAGGACAATTGAGCGTCGCAACGACCGGAGGTGGCTTCGCAAGCGGATGGTGAGGCGGCGGGGTGACCATGTCTCGAGAGCATTGGCCGGCGCACTGCTGGCTGCCAACGAGGAGGAGCATGAGACGGTCGCGATTTACCAGCATGCCGTGTATGGTGAGACTAGTTACGTCCGGCGCGGCAACGGCCGACCTGCGCATCAGGCGAGTCTTCAGAATCAGCAAGACCCGCGGTTCCGTTTGCTGACTTGGGAGGAACACGCGCGGGCTGGCCTCTGGTTCTTCACCATCGAGAGTGGTGTTCATTGTAGTGGCGCCGACGCGATAGCACCCCTTGGATGGGTCGAATCCGGATTGGAAGTGGCTTCCATACCGTTGCAGAACGAAGGTGATGTCTGGTGGAGCTCGGGCCTCGATGAAAAGACAGTGCGTGAAGGTGCCCGAACCGACCGGGGGTGGATTAGAATCGAGTTCAACGATGGTGCGACCCTTGGCCTCTCATCTCGTTCCTTCCGACGAGGAGAGGAGGGGTTCGTTCCTTCGATCGCCCTGAGGATGCTGCCACCGAAACTCTCGGCGATTGCAAGCGCGACTTGGGTATGGGCACCACGAGGTTGGCCTGAAAATCGCGACATCCCAAGTGCAGCCAACGAAAAGGCGAGCGAGGTCGTCGATGCGTGGCTGGAGATGGGAGTCGAAGACGGCGAGGTCGTATCGCGTGCCACCGCTGCCGCTGTAGCGGGATGGGACGAAGGGGTGATGGTCGGCGATCATTGGTTTGAGAGTGATGGCGATTGGATCGATGCTGTCGAAGGTGGGGACTTGGAGAAAGAGGCGGTCCGGGCGGCATTCGTCGGCATCGAAGGTGGTATGCACATCCGCAGGGATGGTGTCGTCCTCGACGTCGAGGACGATGTAATCAGATTGGAGGAGATACATGCGAATGCCTTGCTGACCGCGCTCTGGGATGATTATGGTGCGGCGACGGTCGCCGAGATGTTCGACCTAGACGAAGACGAGGCGATTGAGGTCGCCGGGCGGCCCCGGCGGCGAGGACAGGGGTTCAACGCGTTCCTAAAATCGCTGGATGACGAACTAGGGACGCGGCGGCGGCTAGCTCGGCTGCCATGGGGTAAGGAGAAACCGCCAGGCGTGCTGGGCTTCGCTCATCGATTGATTCGTGACTCCCATTCCGGGGGGCTGGCAGCTACAATGACCAAGGTTCGCAAGCGCGAGGATGATGATGAGAAGGCGCTCGGTTGGGCCTGGCTCGTCACGCATGGTCGCGATCAATCGGAGGCGTGGAGATTCGATCAGGATGCGCGGGACAAGGGGGCTGATTGGGTTCCTGCTCTGACTGCCTTGCACGCCGCATCCCTCAACGCGATAGGTGAGGAGAATGAGGGTGACGGTCACGCGGCTTATGTCGACGCGATGCGGGCGCTGCGTACCGCGACCGGGACCATCGAGCCTCTGCCGGATCCCTGATATCCGTCACGACCGCGAGGCTGCTATGGTGTTGGACGCCGTGGGTGCGGCCTAGAATCAGTCATCGGTCTCAGTGTGAATCCATTCGCCGAATTCAACCGATGTCTCGATGCTGTGGATGATAATCTGAGGCAGGTCGTAAGGGTGATTCGTCTCAATCCTAGCCACCAGCCGCTCCTTTGCAGCCTCCCTGCACTTAATCGATAGTGCCCATTCCTCCTCGCTCTCGCACTTGCCTTGCCAGCGATACACCGAGTGGACACGCTTGAACTGGACGCAAGCCGCCGATCCGGATTCCACGAGACCTAGTGCGAACGTCTCGACCTCGCTATTGCTCCACGATCCTGGTAGGGTCGTCTCGACGGTCACCGACCCGCTCCGCATGCTCTCCCCACCCCCTCTCCAACGCGCCCGCGCTTCATGCTTGGGCTGCGGGGGTGTGTCGCAACGCTTGAAGCCGGTCGGCGTTGGACGCTCTGCGAAGGGGGGGTCGGACGATGGAACGATGGGAGCAGCCAATCGATACCGGTCCGGTTCCCGATAGCGGTTCGAAGTACGATGTTATCGTGGTCGGTGGTGGGCCCGGTGGATCTGCTGCTGCCTGCTATGCTGCGATGGCGGGGCATAGGGTCTTGTTGTTGGAGAAGGCGGTATGGCCGCGGGACAAGGCGTGCGGCGATGCGGTCGGTGGCAAGTCGCTGAAGCACATAGCCGAAATCGGCGTCAAAGAAGTAATCGAAGCAACCCCCCACTTCCGAGTCACGGGGATGCTGTTCAGCAGCCCCAATGCTACCGAGGTGACGATTCCACTTCCCAAGGGCGAAGTTGAGAGGCGGCAGGCGGGTTACGCTTTGCCACGCATTCAGTTGGATTACGCACTATTCTCTCATGCCACGGATTTGGTTACAGAAACCGGGGGTCATGTAATTCAGGACTTCACCGTTACTGAGGTGGTAATCGATGCCGATGCTGGAACGAAAAGGGTCGTCGGTGTCGATGGAATCGTTGGGGGGAAGCGTTCCGGGAACGATGTCCTGTCTTTCCGAGCCCCCCTCACAATAGGTGCTGGTGGCTACCAGTGCCCGGTGGCTAAGAGCGTCACCGAAGACTGTCATGATGAGCCCATGCGCGACGATGATCATTACTGCGCTGCGTATCGTGAATACTGGCGTGGAGTCGGTGGCTGCGAAGCCGATGAGGGGCCAATCGAAATCCACTTCGTCGAGGCCGTCAGTCCGGGTTACTTCTGGCTCTTCCCGGTCGGAGATGGTATCGTAAATGTCGGCATCGGCATGGTCATCTCCGAGATGAGCAAGCATGATGTGAAATTGCGAGGCATGCAAACGAGCCTAATCGAATCCCATCCGCAATTCGCCGAGAGATTCGCCAATGCTGAGATGATTGAAGGCAGTGGGAAGGGTTGGCAGTTGCCCTTCGGCTCACCGCGAGCGGATCCGCCATCATTCCAGCCGAGGCGGGCTGGGATGGCCGGCGCCCTATGCATCGGTGATGCGGCGTCTCTCGTCGATCCATTCAGCGGTGAGGGCATCGGTAACGCATTGCTCTCCGCGAAACTGGCGCTCGCTAAGTTCGACCCGGAGATCCACGCGGAAGGTCTACCCGAGGAGGTGGCTGAGGAATACATGCGCGACCTGTGGGCGGCCCTTGGTCCGGAGTTGACCAACTCATTGAAAATGCAGAAGATGGTGAAGAAGAAGTGGATGATGAACTTCTTCGTAAGGAAGGCGGCGAAGAAACCCGCACTCCAAAATGCCCTGACCGATGCCATCGCTTCCAAGGAGGCACAGGAGAAGTTGCACAGCACCTGGTGGATGGTGAAGACCCTGCTCTTCTGAGGTGATGATTTGGATGGAGACTCCTCAGCCGGTGGCCCCCTGACCACTTCATTGGATGGAATCGGGGCTCTCTTCCTCGACCTTGATGGTACTCTGTATCTCGGCGAGACTCTCGTTCCCGGAGTGATCGGGTTTCTAGATCGCTGTCGTGATCGCGGTATCAAGAGGCGTTTCCTCTCCAACAACTCCAGTCGTTCCGTTGCGGAATATGTCCAAAAGCTGAGAAGGCTCGGAATCGATGCCTCCGAGAGAGAGGTGATGCTATCGACTCACGACCTCCTCGCTTGGCTCTCGGCTCAATCTACCGAGAGAGTGTACTTGATTGGAACCGCTGGGATGGCGGCGATGCTCGAAGAAGCGGGGGTCGAGCCGCGTTCGGAAGAGCCGGAGTATGTTGTGCTCGGTTATGACACGGAGATGACATACTCGCGGCTTGCGAAGGCCTTCGAGCATCTGCATGCGGGTGTTCCATTGATTGCCAGCCATCCTGATGTGGTCTGCCCGTCGCCCGCCGGTGACCTTCCTGACGTCGGTGCGTTCCTAGCGATGATCGAGGCCTCCTGCGGCGTGCAGCCGGTGCATGTCTGCGGCAAACCCAATGCTGGAATGGTGATGCATGGGATTGATTCGATGGGTCTTGAGCCGAGCGCCTGTGGAATGGTAGGTGATCGCATCTACACCGACATGATCATGGCGCAGTCGGTCGGTATGCGCTCCATCCTCGTGCTCAGCGGTGAGGCGAGGGAGGCCGATGTTCGCTCTCTGAAAGATGGTGAGAGGCCCGATCTCGTGGTCGCCTCAGTGGCCGAACTGCTGTGAGAGATTTAGTCTACGGCCGTATCGCCTTCATCCTTGAATCGCGATTCCTTCGGTTAGGCCGCCGCTCCATTCAAGTGGCTGTTCACAAACTCATGCCCGCGTGGACCGTGAGCCAGGTACTTCCGACATAGCGGAATGCGACCCAATGTCGCTGCCGCCGGTTACGACATGGCCGACTCTCGGCGATGAAAGGGCGGTCATCGAGAGGTTGCATGCGATTGGTGTGCTCGAGGACGAACGGCTCAGGGTGGCGATGATCGCTGCACCGCGCGCGCCTCATCTACTTCCACCACCTCCTTCAGTCACTCCCGAGGCTTTGGGTGCGAGCGCTCTGGCGATGCCGTGGTGGCGCGATCTGGAAGCACCTTGCGCCCTACTGCCCAGTCATTACGAGACCGTGCAGATCCTCCAGATGCTGCAAATCGAGCCTGGTGTATCGGTCCTGTTAATCGGGGCACGGGCGAATTGGTGGACGGAAATAATCGTCCGCGCTGGTGCCGGTGAGGTGCTAGTCATCGAGGAGTGTGACACTCGCCGGCGAGCGTTGTCGATCGATTGGCGTGACAAGGGGTTGGAATTGACGGCGGCCGCGTGCGGCGCGGCGGTGGAATTCGCCGGAGTCGATAGATTGGTCGACGATGATGACGACTTGATGTGGGATCGCGTGGTGATTACCGGGGCTTTGCCGATGATGCCGTCTCGCCTCTATGCGTCCTTGTGTGTTGATGGTGTTGGGATATGCCCCGTCATCGATGACGGGAGGTCGATGTTGCACGTCGTCGTTCGGAGTGATGATGAGAGACTCGCCGGCCAGATGGTGGCGGCTTGGGCTGTCGATTCGATGCCGAAGGAGGTCGTCGATGTCTGTTGCGGGCAAGAAATGGGGGTCGGTGACGATAATCGACTCAAACAGCAGGATTCGGGTGCCGGGGGTTCGAATGACGAGTTGTTCTTCGATGCTGTCCGGGGGAGAAGTGCTCAATCGACACGGGCGGATGTCTGGTCGGAGTTCGCGAAAGATGCATTGCGTGATCGATTCGGACCCGATCGTCTACTGGATGGTATCGCCTCCGTGTGGGAGAGCGTCGGTATCGAATCCAAGGGAGGGGGGGGGCATCCTCTGACCATCAAGGAGACCATTGCCGACGCACTATTCAGGATGGGTAACGTCTTGATGAATCTGGGTGCCAATGAGGCTGCGTCGGAGCACTTCGGCGAGTCGTACCGGGTTTGGCACACCGCCGAGGCCGCCACTTGGTTGGGATCGACGTTCACGGCGTTGGACGACGAGGGGGGGGCGTTGGCGTGGTGCCGCCGGGCGATTGAAACAGATCCGTCGCTCGGCGATGCGTGGAACGATGTCGGGGCGATTATGCTGGCCAATGGGTCTGGAGAAGAGTCGGTCGCATGGTTCCGAGCCGCCATCGAATCGAGGCGTTGCGTCAATAGGGCACACGCCTGGGCCAATCTCTCGCATGCCCATCTTGCTCGTGGCAGCCATGTGGCGGCGTTCTTCGCTGCCCAGCATGCGTTCGCCATCGATCCAGACCTCGAAGGCAGCGAGATGCTGATGATGACTCTCGGCGAGGAGCTCTGCTGACCGATGCCTAACTCCGAGATGCCCGTCTAGGCCCATTGACGACAATGCTGTCGATGTAAGATGAGGGCGGCGATTTTGTGTCGCGGCTGGGGGTCTCAAATGTCCTAATCCGGTCATTCTTCACCAGAAGAGGTGGGTGGGGGTGCTGCTGGTGGTTCCACCTCTAGTGCGATGGACCCATGCGCCCCCCCTCCACCAAGCCACTTTGGCGCCCACCAATTGGCTCGCCCCATGAGGCGCATCGTCGCGGGTACCACGACGGCTCGGATCAGTGTCGCGTCGATCAGAATGGCAAGGGCGAGCCCTAGACCTATTGCCTTGATCAGTTGCACCTCCGCAATCGCGAACGAAGCGAACACCACGACCATGACTGCCGCGGCACCGGTAATCAGTCGCCCGGTCTGTTGCAAACCGCGACTCACCGCCAACCGATTGTCCCCCGTCTCCACCCACGCTTCGTGGATGCGGCTCAGCATCAACACCTCGTAGTCCATCGACAATCCGAAGACTATGCAGAACATGATGACTGGTGTGGTCGGATCTACCGGTTGGGGAGTGAAGTTCAGCAGCGAGTCCAATCCGTGGCCCTGTTGGAAGAAGAAGACAAGCATGCCGAAGGACGCCGTCAGTGAAAGTATGTTCATCACAATCGCCTTCAGTGGGATGATGACGCTTCCAACCTGTAGGAAAATCAACACCGCTGTGCAAACCAGAATGAAAGCAATCGCCTTCCAGAGGTTCTCCTCCACTACATCAATCACATCGACGCTAATCGCGCCCCAGCCGCCGACCAACACGGTGTATGGCATGTCTTCGTCCAAAGCTCGGAGATCGCGTACGAGTTGGTTAGTCTCTGGCGTCCCTGGTCCAGTGTTGTAAGATACGACAATCAAGGAGATGTTCTCGGTCGATGAGCTTTCGACCAGCATCGAGATGTCGTCTGGCCAATACGCCCCGGGAGCGTTGTAGATTGCTTTCAAATCCGAGGCGCTGACATCTGCCGATGGGTGGTGTATCGAGGTGACGCTTGAGACTGCATCGTGAGCTGCGATGGTCGAGGCGAACGAGTGCATCTCGTCGATTGTCTCGTTTGCGAAGCGATCATGTGCGCTCATGTTCGCCGCGAGGTAGAGGCGGGCGCCGCCGAATGAGTCCCACTCTTCTTCTCTGATCTCCGCTCCGCGTCGAGACTCGTTGTCAGGTGCGAGGAGGTCGACGCCCCCCAAACCGAGGTGGACATCGAGGAATGGAGCGCCTGCGAGCATCAACAGAACGAGAATTGGCACGAGGAAGGTGAGCGGGCGATCCATCACCGCCTCGGCAATCCGCTTCCACAGCCCCTCATCGCGCACTTCTGTGTTGAGACTCATGAGTGGGATTCTGCCTGCGTTCACTCTCTCACCGAGCAATGAGAGAATCGCCATCAGGAAGGTGGTCGAGAAGAATACCGCTAGAAGGACGGCGAGCATCCCTCCTACCCCCATCGATGGGAGGCCTGTTCCCGAGAAGAACAGCATCCCCGCTAGCCCGACCACCACTGTGATGCCGCTGAAGAAGACCGCCTTGCCGGCTGTTGCGCTCGTGGTGGCAATCGCTTCCCGCACTTCCTTTCCCTTAGCCAACTCCTCACGGAACCGGTTGACGATGAAGAGGGAATAATCGATCGATACGCCTATTCCGATAAGCGAGATGATGTTGACGGCGTAGTTGCTGACATCTACTTGATGGCTCAGCCAAAATATGATGCCGACGGCGGATACCACAGTGGGTAGTGAGATGGATAGTGGGAGCAAGGCGGCCACGATACTACCGAAGACGACGAGTAGAATGATCAGGGTGAGTGGTGCACTGAGTTTCTCGGCCTCCACCAAGTCGTTCACGAGTTTCTCGTCGAATGTCCATTCGATTGCGATCTCGCCCGTCCTCCAACAGTCGAGAGGTGCGCAATCGAGTAGTTCTGACACTGCCGGATAGTCCTCTTTCGCAGTGGTCGAATCCACAGCGGCGAAGGTGACGATTGCGATGGCGTGGCTGCCATCATCGGAGATCATCTTTGAGGCCGCCTCCACAGGCGTGTTGTAGGGAGTCGATACATTCGACACCCGTTCATCGGCTGCAGTTGCTTCGACAGCGGCTTCGACGGCTTCGATGAACTGTGGCGACGAAGCGTTCCAATCTGCATGTGCGAACACGATGGTGAACGTGGGTCCGCCGGATTCCTTGTCAGCGAACTCGGTATCAATCATCGCCGCTGCCTGATTGGCTTCTAGGTCATCGCCATCGAATGATTCGCCAAAGGCGCTTCCGCCGAGCAGCAGCGACGCGAGGCCACCAGCGAGGAGTAATGAGAGGATGATGACGAGTGGGGCGTGATCGTGGCTGAACCGTCCAACCCTGTGGAACAGTCCATCATCTGACGTTGCGCGTCCCAGCATGGCGGCTGCGGAACGCACACTCTACTTGATGATGAGTGTCCAAGCCACCCATAGTTGGATTTCAACTATCGATGCTGGTCGCTCTCTTGATGGGGGGCGGCCGGCTCCGCGGAGCGTGGAAACATCGATTCAGGTATCCGAACTCGTGCGAGGGTACGGTCAGGGCAAGACACGGATCGAGGTTTTGGAAGGCCTCGACATGGAGGTCCAGAGCGGTTCAATCTACGGTCTTCTCGGACCTTCCGGATGCGGCAAGACGACGTTATTGAAAATCGTCCTTGGGCGCTTGGGAGAAGAGGCTGGTAGTGTTACGGTACTAGGGTCCGCGCCGGGTGCGGCTGGTTCCTCGGTGCCGGGTTCGGATGTCGGATACGCTCCACAGGAAATCGCCCTGTACGAAGACCTCTCGATTCGTGAGACGCTGCTCTTCCACGGTCGGCTTCATGGCATGTCTGGTGCGCGGATAGCGGAACGAGAGGAGTGGTTGATTTCATTCCTTGATCTCCCCCCGGCCACCAGGCAGGTAGGCAAACTGTCCGGGGGCCAGAAAAGGCGCGTCTCGCTCGCGGTGGCGCTGCTGCATGAACCGCGATTGTTGCTTCTGGACGAGCCCACCGTGGGCGTCGATCCGGAGTTGAGGGCTCGTATCTGGGAACATCTGAGAGAGGTGGTTCAGAGCGGCACTACTGTGGTGATCACGACCCACTACATCGACGAGGCGAGGCAGGCGGACCGAATTGGCCTGATGAGGGGTGGGGTGTTGCTCGCCGAAGATTCGCCACAAGTGGTGATGGATTCCCAGGGTGCAGAGTCATTGGAGCAGGCGTTCCTATCGCTATGCCGCCGGAAGGGGGGTTTGTGATGGAGTTGCGCAGGGCCCATGCCATCGCCGCCCGAAAGTTCGCCAGCCTGCGGCGAGACAAGCGGATGTTCGGTTTCATCGTCATCATGCCGGCCATCCAAATCCTCCTCTTCGGCATCGCAATCGGTCAAGCACCATCGGGACTCGCCTTCGCCGTCGTCGACGAACAGCGGGGGGCAATCAGCGAAGCCATCCTCGGAGAGTTGAACGATTCAGAGTCATTGGTCATCCATACCGAATTCGAAACAATCGGAGAGGCGCGTGAAGAGATAGCGGAGGGGGGATTGTGGGGGGCTCTCCTAATCCGTCCAAACGGGACGCTGGAGCTCCATCTCGATAACTCAAATCAGCAGATATCGAACACCATCGTGGTTACCATCAGGGATGCGATGATGCAGGCGATGGCGACCTCGGGAGGTGCGATGCCAATGGAACTGGCAGATCCCGTATACGGTCAGAAGGATCCTGCATTCATCGATTTTCTCGCTCCGGGAATCATGACTATGGTATGCTTCATGTTCAGCCTCATCCTCACGTCAATGGCGTTCGTTGGTGAGAGATACGACGGTACCCTAGACCGAGTCTTTGCTGCCGGCACAAAGCCGGTCGAGGTATTGTTCGGACACCTGATGGCCTTCACCTCGATTCTCGTCGGTCAGGTCGCTGTGGTGATTCTCATCGCCACCCTAGGATTCGACATCACGATCGAGGGTAGTGTATTCCTCCTCTTCGCCCTCGGAATGCTGCTGGGTTGGGCGGCGATGTGCTTCGGCCTAGTCGTCTCAAGTAAGGCACGCTCCGAGTTCCAAGCGATGCAGATGAACATGCCAGTCATGTTCCCTGTCTTGCTTTTGTCGGGCATCCTATGGCCGGTCGAGGCGTTGCCGGCCGTCGTCCAACCACTCTCTTGGGCGCTTCCCACCACATGGACCGCTGAGGCGTTCAGGAGCATCATGCTGCGTGGTTGGGGTATCTCCGACGTGGGAATCCAGACCGCGTTCGCGTTCAATGCTGCATTCTCCGTGGTCGCGCTACTACTCGCATCAAGGACGTTGCGGGTTCGAGATTGATGGTTGGGGCCTCTTCTCCATCGGAGGGGGCACCGATGCAGTGAGGTGCGTCGCTCACCTCGGGATGGCATGGCCGATGAAGGTGGCATCGTTCTGGTGACTGGTGCGAGTGGTTTCATCGGTAGCCATGTGGTGGCGAATCTGCTCGCTCGTGGTCGCATCGTCCGAGCGACGGTGCGGGATGCGACCGATCCTGAGCGTGTGGATCATCTGAACGCGATGATTGTGGGGGGGGAGATTGAGGCTGGTGATGTGGGAAACTGTGTCAGGCGGCTTGAGATCATCGAGATGGACCTGCTCGACGAGGAGTCCGTCCTCGCTGCCGTTTCCGGCTGCACCGACATCATCCACTGCGCGGCGGCGCTCGATGTGAATGCGAAGGACCCGCAACGAGATGTTGTCGATCCGTCGGTAATCGGTTGCCGTAACCTATGCTCCGCCATCGAGAGGGATGGGGGTGTTCGTAGGCTCGTCCACACTTCATCGACTGCGGCGATTCGTAAGACCGTGCACGAGGAGGGGCGTGTGTGGACGAGGGAGGATTGGTGCGACGATGCCACCGTCGAATCCAATCCGTATGGTCTCGCCAAGGCCGAGGCCGAGCGGACTGTCCGCGAATGGCATTCGCGCATCGGTGAGGCGTTGCGGTTGCGTCTGGTCACCATACACCCCTGCGTCGTTCTCGGTCCGCCTCTCTCAAAGCGCCATCTAGTGGGCAGCCTCTCCTACATCGAGGCGTTGGTCAAGAGAAGTACGCCTCGCTGTCTGCCACTTCATGTCAGCGTAGTTGATGTGCGAGATGTCGCTGAGGCCCATGTCAGGGCCTTAACCGGAGGAGAGGAAGAGGGGAGGTATCTGATTGTGAGTGGAGAGATGTGGATGTTAGAGATGGCAGAGGTGCTCGCTGCCGCCCACCCCGATCGCAGATGGCCGAGAGGTGTGCTACCTTACTGGGCTTGCCTGATGCTGGCTGTATTCCATCCGAAGGTGACCGTGCGATGGATGAAGAGGCATTTGGGAAAATCTTGTAGCTACGACGCGTCGCCTTCCACTGAGGACCTAGGGATGGTTTACCGAAGTCCTGAGGAGGCGGTCATCGACAGCGTCCAAGCGATGCTGGAGAATGGCTGGGTCTGATGGAGATTATTCCCTCTATGCCGATGCTTCGCCTTCGAGAAGCTTTGGAAACCTGACGAGCACCGAGGAAAGGATTGAGGGAGGGGGGCGCGACGCGTCCGATGGATGGATGCGGAGAGTGCATGGGGTGCACGATGGGAAGCGTGCGATACTGCTTTGCAACGGCGTTGGATGGAAGCTGTGGCGCGGACGGAAAGTCTGGTCGTGCTAGCCGCCGATCTGGCGACGATGGGAGAAATCGAACGATTGCTCGACGAAGTGGCGCCACACATCGCGGCGCTGAAGACACATGTCGATCTTGTCGATGACTGGAATGAAGACGGGTGGCGCGCCTTATGTGCCAAGGCCCGTGATGCTGATGTCCTAATCATGGAGGACCGAAAATTCGCTGACATCGGTAAGGTGAGCCGATCCCAGATGGCTGGCCGATACGACATTCGATCATGGGCCGACCTCGTAACCTCTCACATGATTAGTGGGCCTGATGTGATTGATGGAATCACAGGGTCTTGGGACGCAGTTGGACGGGAGGGCGGGGTACTGCTGCTCGCGCAGATGAGTAGTAGGGGTAACCTACTCGATCCTATGTACACAGAACGGGTGGTAGCTGAGGGATGCGAAGCGGGGGGGTGCTTCGGGTTCATCGGAAATGGTAGTCGGCCTGATGAATTAAGGCGGCTGCGACTCGCTGTGGGAGATGGTCGCATAATCTGGACCCCTGGAATCAATATCTCAGTAGGAGATGGGGAATTAGGACAACGATATGGTGATCCTGAGGAAGCCGTCCTCGCCGGTAGTGATGGTGTGATCGTCGGATCCGGCATCCACTCCGCCGGCAATCCTGTCGCGGCAGCGGAGGCCTATGCGAGCGCTTCTTGGTTGGCACTCCTCAGGAGGAGTGGAGTTACTGGTCGGTGAAACTATGGCGGGGGTGGATGCGTTTGGTTGGGTGCTCGCCGCCATCGTAATCCTTGGCAACCTGATGCTCGTCGTCCGCGCCCTTCGCCGGCGGATGCAACTCGCGGCGAGAATCGATTGGGGGGACCCGACTCTTCTCGATGATCCATCCGTTAGAATCGAGACAATCACCGATGCACCATCTGGAACCACAATTCTCCCACACCCCGTCGCGGTTCCGGACAACCCCGGTACATCAAGTGGCGATTCGGGATGATGGATGGGTGATCTGATGGATGTGCTGATAATTGGGAGTGTTGCATATGATTCTGTCAGTTCACCAGAAGGGAAGGTGGATGATGCATTGGGGGGATCTGCCACCTATGCTGGCCTCTCAGCATCCTTCCACAACCGGAGAATCGATGGTGGTGGCGTCGGGCTGGTCGGTGTCGTCGGGAAGGACTTCGCCGCCAGCGACATGGCACTCCTACGACAGGCTGGTCTAGATACTGGGGGAATTGAGGTTGCCGATGGGTCTACTTTCCGTTGGTCTGGATCCTATCATGGAAACATGAGTGAAGCCGAGACCCACGAGACCCACCTCAATGTCTTCGAACACTTTGAGCCGAAGGTGCCGGAGGGTTCCGCATCGCCCAAAGTCACCTTCTGCGCCAATCTGCATCCTGCACTACAGGCCAGTGTAATCAATCAGACGGAGCCGGTCAGATGCACTATCCTCGACAGCATGAACTTGTGGATCGATATAGCGCTAGATGGTCTGCTCGATGTGATGTCTCGTGTCGATGTCGTGGTTCTCAATGATGGCGAGATCAGAATGCTGGCGGGAGATGAGAATCTGGTCCGGGCCGCCCATAAGGTCAGAGACGAGATGGTGAATGGGGTCCTGATCGTTAAGCGTGGCGAGCATGGGGTGCTGGCCCTCCACCCCGATGGTCTAGTCGCGCTGCCCGCTTATCCCACTCCCTATGTCGTTGATCCGACGGGGTGTGGAGATACATTCGCTGGAACACTCTCTTCGATTCTCGCTTCGGGTGAGGGGAGCATCGGACGGAGTGAAATCAGGAATGCTCTAATGCATGCGACCGTGACGGCGAGTTTCACTTTGATGTCATTCGGTGTGGCGGGAATATTAGGTCTCGAATCCGATGAATACGAGCGCCGGTTCGAAGATTATCGTGCCATCATAGGCGGGTGACGGCCGCGGGGCTGATTTGAGCCTCGCCAATGTTCCTAGGTCTGCAAGATACCACTCGACTACCTTGCTTCAGCAGCACTCAAGTGGGGGCGGTCCGCGGCTCCTACATGGACGATGTAGAACGCCGCCTTCGGGCGGTCCAACTCTTCACCGCCGTCACTCTCTTCTGGCTCTTCGGATGCTATGTCTCCTGGGTGGCTTCCGGCTGCAGGCCATACATGCCGTTCATCTCGGATTTCGATCTGTATGAGCCGGGGGACACGCTGTTCACCGTCGGTCTAACTCTGACTTCGCTCCTTGTCGTTTGGGTCATGATCGAACTCCAACTCCACAACCGAGAAGGTCTGAATGGAGTTGGGGCGCATTGGGGCTGGCATGTCGTCAACCACGCCGCGATTCTGCCCGGCATGGTAGGTGCTTACTCCGCCCTCATGCTCGCTCGTACACCATGGGATGTCGATGGGTTCATGCACGGTACCTACGCCTTCGAAATATTCTACAAGGGAATTTATTGGTGTGTCCTCGTCAATGTGGTCACGGTGAGAATCCATTGGAGGTCCTCCTCATTGCGGACAATCATGCTCGCGCGGGCGACGCCTTGTATTGCCGCCATCGTCGGCCTGTGGCGGATGGTGGTGAATCAGGCCACAGTCTGGACAGAGGACTTCGATTGGGGTGCGTGGAACGCCGCCGCCGAAGATATGATGGCTTTCTGCAGCACCTCCTCCTATCCCGCTCTAGACCGGGCCGCGTTGTGGGAATTCGTGCTCGTACTCGGAATCGTGTTCACGGTCCAAAGCTTCGTTCTGGACCTGCGAATGCGTGATGTGAACGAGGCACGCGCAGAAGATGAATGAGGGTGGGGTGTTCAGATGAGGCCCGCTTCTCGAATCGCGTAGCCGATAAGGCCTACCGCCGCGACTAGAAGCGTGATGGCAAGTAAGAGGAGGCCCCGGCGCTTCCTCGGTGGCGAAGTCACTGGATTAATCGGTAAGGGGGTCGCTGAAGCGGCAGACGGCGCGATGGCGATAGGTGGTGGAAGGGCTTCCGGAGTTGCGATGGTTGCTGGCGGTGCAGGAAGCGCAGTGACAGCGACCACCTCCTCACCGTCGATGGAGCGGAGATCGGGATACAACTCGTCAAGATCTTCGAGGCCGGGTGCGGCTGGGATGGGGCCGGTAATCGACTCCCACGCTTCATCCACATCGCTGGCGATAATGGGTGTCTGTAGGACGGCGACGGCGCCGGCGCTATGCGCGGCGTCGCGCGCTAAGTCCAAGCGACTCTTGGAAGCGACGAATACTATCCGTGCATGGGGGTCGCTTTCCCTAATCTCCAGCGCGGTGATGTGGCCATCGAGGGTGGGAATGTCTAGCGAGAGGAAGGCGATGTTTGGGCGGATTCTGATGAATCGGTCGACCGCCGCATCCCCATCTTCTAGGGTTTCGATCTCGTAACCTCGCCGTTCAAGGACATGCGAGAGTCGTAGGCGAGTCAGGTCGTTGTGAACGACGACCAGTGCCTTGCCGGGGCCTTCCTCCATGCGCTACCACCTATGCTATCCGCTCATCAATCGCGCGGTGACACTACTTACTCCTCTTCTGAGTCATCGATAAGAGTCTCAGCCGGTGCGCTGGCTGGATCGGTGAAGGTTCGCCTGAGTTCCTCTTGCCTCTCCATCTCCTCTTCAATCGCCCGCTGCTCCTCTGGCGCTCGCACGAACAGCATCTTCAGTTCGGAGATGATGCCGCGCAAGAGCGCGCGCTCCTGATCAGAGAGATTGTTGGATGTCTTCGCTTGAACGGCGTCGAGCAGGTCAATCGCTTCCTTCGCCTCGCCGAGGTCGAAGTGTATCATCCCCTCCGAATCGGTGATGCCGCCCATGTTCAGTAGGGCGCTTCGCTGCAGCATGTGGATGATGGCGAACAACCTCTCGCTCGCTTCGTCCTCGAACGGGCTTGTCATGGCGCTGGTTCAATCGGCCGACTCGCTTGAGCCCTCCGCCGAATCAATCTCCCGCACTCCAACGCCAATCTCGGTGAATCGTGGTCGACGTTCCTCATCAAGCGAACATCTCATCGAGCAATGCATCGGGGTCGAAAGGCAACAAATCGTCGTAACCTTGGCCTAGCCCGACCATCACTATGGGGCGGCCTGTCGCGTGCGCTATCGAGAGCGCGGCACCGCCCTTCGCATCGGTGTCCAGCTTGCAGAGGACGAAACCGTCGAACGCGAGGATTCGCTGGAATTCCGCCGCTTGTTCGACGGCGTCATTGCCGGCTAGTGCGTCGCCGACGAAGAGTACCAAGTCTGGTTGGGTGACACGATGCACCTTGCGAAGTTCTTCCATCAGATTTGTCTTGTTCTGCATCCGACCGGCGGTGTCAATCAGAACAATGTCGGTGCCGCGTGCCTTGGCCGATTCAATAGCATCGCGGGCGATGGCCGCCGAATCACCACCTCTCTGGCTCGAGATGCAACGCACTCCGAGTCTCTCTGCATGCGTTTCCAGTTGATCGATGGCTCCAGCGCGAAACGTGTCGGCGGCGGCTAGAACCACGGAGCACCCTGATTTAGTGAGGCGGTGGGCTAGCTTCGCGGTGGTGGTCGTCTTACCCGTTCCATTGACCCCAACCAGCATGATTACCACCGGTGCCTGTTCCTCAGTCAGCAAACGTTCGATGGTCGCGTCCAAATCCCAGTAGCCCGCGGCGAGTAAACTGCGCAATCCTCGCTTCAGGCTAGCTTCGATTACCCGGCCGAGGTCGGCGCCTCTTCGCAGGCGGCGCCCTATCAATTCTGTTCGAATCGCCCCGAGCACGAAGTCAATCGCTCCGGCGCCCATGTCTGATTCTAAGAGGATCGTTTCGAGGTCCTCAAGTAATTCATCGAGTGCTGGGCTGGGCTTGATGATGCGCCCGCCGGATTCCACTATTCCGCCACCGAGATCTATCTCAAGTGCTCTGCCATCACCCGTCTGCACCTTGGTCGGGCCACTCGATCCACGAGGTGTTGCTGCGACCTCGACTAAGCGTCGGCCGGTAGTAGAACGCATCACAGAGAGATCGACCTGGCTACCTGCCGGTCTTGCCATCTCCTCTCGTTCTGACTCCTTCGGTCGTGAGAATAAGCCTCTCTTGTTGCGCGCCTTCCTACGCTCCTTGCGCACCTTGGATGAAGAAGCCTCGAAGGGGGATGGTAGGTCATCATCATCATTCCAATCATCCCACTCATCAGTGGGGGCATCTTCCTCGGATTGGAGTGGGGGTTCGGACGAGTCCACATCATCCCATTCTTCCTCGGCGTCTGATGTTGATGGGGCGCTTGCCTCGCCGCCGATTGCCGCCTTCTCCGTCTGAATCGCTAGGGATTTTGCGAGGGCGAGTGCTTCGGTGGCTTCCTCACTGCCTTCATCTGCGGTCAGTGCATCGGCGTCTGCTTCGTCAGTCAGCTCCTTGACGCGACGGCGGAAGACATCGAAGAGACCCATCCGAGCACCTCAGTCATCGAGTGTCAGCTCGCCACCGAAGCCACGGCTTCGGCCGCGCCGCTTCGGATTCTCCCCCTCGGGGTCCGGCTCAATCCCACCATCCTCAGCCATGGAGCGTTTCTGGTCGGGTGCTGGCGCGGTCTCGGTTGGGGGTGCGCCGGCCACTTCGCTGGAATCGGTGGAAGTATCCTCCATCGACTCGACGGCCTCGTTGAATGTGGTAGCCAGCGAACGCACTGTACGCTCGGCCTCCTCAAACTCGTTCCTCAATCTTACGAGCAGTGACTCAACCTCCGTTTGTCTCGTTTCGATGAGATTGGCAGCCTCCGCCCGGGTCCGCTCCGTCTGAATGCCGCTCCCCACATCGACCACGGCGCCGGCATCGGCGGGCATGTCTACGACGATCTGCACTCCCGCACCAAGCGGTACCATCGCACCTTCAACTCCCTCATCAGGAACAGCGCGCAGCGCACGGACCACCTGGCCCTGCTCAAGCATAATCGATTCGAGGCGCGTCATCTGCTCCTCGATTCGTTCCATCCTACGCCGGTTTGCATCGACCAGCCTGGCGATACGCTGCAACTCCTCACGGTCGGTCATCATCTCACCGCGCGCCGGTCGACTCGTCCGGCTCGGATGAAGGCGTCGGCGTGGTGATGTAGTTCTGTGAATGAGGCGCTAGGTTCAAACGCATGTCGAAATAGCCGGATTTGACAATCATTACCTGAGGTTCGCCTATGTTTGATCGGATTCGGCGGGCGATATTCAGAATGCGCCATAAAAATAGCCCCTTTCCCGGCTCATCGGAATATTGGGAAAGGCGATACAAAAGTGGGGGGAATTCTGGGGATGGTTCGTATGGAGAATTGGCTGAATTCAAGGCTGATGTAATCAATTCGTTCGTCTTGGAGAACGGAGTCGAGATCGTGATGGAACTGGGTTGTGGTGATGGGAATCAATTGGGTCTGATGAAAATACCCAAGTATATCGGTTATGACATTTCTCAAACCGCGGTTGAAATGTGCCAAAAAATGTATTCAAATGATGCTAATAAGAGTTTTTTCCACTATATTCCGGAAATTTATGATGGTGCAGAAGTGAATGCGCAACTTTCGTTGTCTTTGGACATCATTTTTCATCTAGTGGAAGATGATGTTTTTGAATCTTATATGCGACACTTGTTTCAATCTGCTACTGATTGGGTTATCGTATATTCTAGTGACTCCGAGGAGCCTTTTGGAGATGGAACCGAGCATTGTCGGAATCGGAAATTCACTGATTGGATCTCTGCCAACATTACGGGATGGGAATTCATGAAGAAGATTGAAAATAAGTATCCAGATAGGTCAGTGGCGGATTTCTACATCTACAGGGTGTCTGCGTGACTTGAGGGGGTGAGCACCATCGCGCAACCAATGGGCGTGCGTCCTCAATGGTCATCTGCACTCCGGCATCGTTGGGAAAATGAAGGAGAAAGAGGTTGGTTGAAACTCCTGGATTATTTTGAAAAAGAATTCGGTGCCGCACTACTCTTCGCACTAGATATTCCTGGTAGAATTTGTATCCTAGGAGACCATTCTGATTATGTCCCATACCTCTCCTCGACGATTATTGCATTCGCATCTGATAACCAGAGAATGAAGGTGCTGATTTCACCTAGAGAAGATGGGAATATTCGGATTGGGAGTTCTCTGGGGGGGTGTGAAACAACTGAATTCGATGTCGATGATGATGTCATTGAAGGAGATTGGTTGGAATCATTGGATAAGAGGGGGGGTCCGGATCCGCATTGGTCGAATTACATCAGGGGCGCAGTAGCATATGTGCGCCGTGAAACTGGAATTCGTTATGGCTTTGATTTGTTTGTTCATTCATCCATCCCACCTGCATCCGGAGCTTCTTCTTCATCTGCTCTCACACTTGCCGGCTTAGTTGCAATAAATCTCTCAAATGGATTGGGTTGGACTCGGGATTCTCTTACCCTAGCTGGTGGTGAGGCTGAATGGTATGTTGGAACGAGGGGTGGGATGATGGATCATGCCACGATGATGTTCGGCGAGGAAGAAGCTTTTCTCAAACTACAATTCAACCCATTCCGGGTAACGAAGATTGTGAATGGGATTCAACGATACAAGTGGTACAGTGTTTTTACTCACGCTGCTGATAAAGGTGGGCAAATGAGGGAGGCGTTCAACGAATTGGCATATGTGCAACAATCTGAAATTGCCCCGTTACTAGATGAGGTTGGATTTGAGCATGGGGTAGGGGTTCAAAATGGGGTTCAGTATCTCATCGACGGAGAGTTTGTTGGATGGGAGGAAATCGCCGATATGCTACCAGAATTCGTTGAGAGGGGTCTCTTCGGAAAAGTTCGGGTTCGCGATCGTTTTGCATTCGTGATGAGGGAATATTCTAGGGCTAATTCGTTTGCGAATTATGTTGAATGTTGCGAAATCGGGGGTGTCGTGAAAGCAATCAATGGCGCATGGGCGGATACCCGCGATCTACTGAGAACTCATACTCCTGAGATGGAACTTGTGGCTGATTCAATTCGTGGGAAAAGTGGGGTTCTAGGTTTGAAGGTCCTTGGGGCCGGCTTTGGTGGAAATTTGTTGCTCTTGGCTGAGAATGGAGCTGATTTGGGTGGGAGCGCCGTGGAACATGCTCCGGGTAGGGGGTTGAATTTAGTGGGAGATCTTGATTATGAAATCAATGAAAAATGTGCTGCAATTTTACTATGTGGCGGCAAGGGGAGTCGGATGGCTGGAGAAGGAGTTGAGGTGCATAAACCCCTGATTCCGATAGGTGGGGTTCCATCATTGATTCGTGTCATCAATCAATTGAAGGGGTCTGGTGTTGGGTTTGAACAGATGTTGATAGTCGTACCACAAGATAGGGAAGAGGAGTATGTTGCTGCATTGGCTGGTATGGGGTGTGATATCGTTGTCCAACCAAATGCCCTTGGGACTGGTGATGCTGTTCATGTGGCACTTGCGAGAATCAATCAGAGCGTGGAACATGTCTATGTTTCATTCGGCACCCAACCTCTGGTACAGAATGCGACAATATGGGCATCCCTGAATTATCAAATTGAAAATAATCTCGGGTTCACTCTACCCACCACCATCACACCGAACCCATACGCCCCATTAATCAGAGATGAAATGGGGAATGTCTCCGATTCGGTTGAGACACATCTAGAGGGTGCTGAGAAACCAGCCACTGGTGAGGCAAATATCGGTGCTTATTGGGCCACGAAGGAAGTTCTAGACTCTGTTCTTGTATCGCTTGTTGATGAAAAATGGAATGGTGTGAATTACGATACCCCATCAGGTGAGTTGGGTTATCCAAATGAGATGGTTCGGGCGTGCTTGGCCGCTGGAGTAAGTGTGGATGGGGTGCCATGTGCTGAACCGAGTGAAATGGTTGGAATTAAGAGAATGGGGGACGTGCATACTGTCGAGCGTTGTCTGGAATTGAGGAATAGATATTCAAAGAGTTGAATTGTATATCTCCAACAATTTGTTCCTCACGGCCTTCTTCGAATATCTATCCTCTACACCGGATCTCATCGCTTCTCTGTCTAGTTCTATTTCCATTATCTCAATCATCGCCGTAGCCAACCCGTCTACATCATCAACATCCACTAAGATTCCATCTCCATCTCGAACAATTTCGTTAGGGCCACCACATCTAGTGGCTACAACCGGCCTGCCGGTAGCTAAAGCCTCAACAAGTACAATCCCGAACGTCTCGTATCTGCTTGGATGGACGAATGCGTCAATATCTTGGAAAAATGTATGTGCTTCTGCTCGCGGTATTTCACCAAGGAATGTCACTCTATCATCGACCCCCAACACTCTAGCTGAAAGTTCTAGTTCGGCTCTTAGTGGGCCCCCTCCTGCGAGGAATAGTTTGCAACCGGGCACTCTAGTAAAAGCTCGGAGGAGTGTGTCATGTCCTTTATCGGCAACTAGGTTTGCCATGTATCCAAATACGAATTGATCGTTATCTGGTAAGGGAGAATATGGGAACTTCTCTACATCGATCATATTGGGAACGGTTGTGAAAGAAGAGGAGGGGACTTTGAGGATTCTATCCAGGTCCTCGGCCAGTGTTCCACTGACGGATAGTAGGCGGTCCGCTGCCCTGAGCGCTTCGGTTGCAGTACCGCATTCCCTCGGACCCGCTATCCCTCGCGCAAATATGCTCGCACCTGTGGTGACGATGTAGGGAATTTCTTTCCGCTTAGATATGGCGCGGGCGAGAATCGCGCCCCACATCGTGCATTTTGCGTGAATGATGTCTGGTTTTCCATTGATTGCACTGTAAATGTTGTACATCTTCATTGCTAGACGCTCGCGTGCGCGGACAGAACCATTGTAGATGAATGGGATTCGATGGAGTGGCCCTGGTTGGAATAGCCGCTTTCTCGCACGCACGACAGTCAACCCATTTTCCTCAGTGACTGTGACTTTCTCTGTCGGACCTCTCAACCATGTTTTCGACGGGAGATCATGGAATCTTGCATGAAGTACTCCGACTTTGTGCCCATCTTCTGCGAACATCTCAGCCTGCTCTCGAAAAAAGGTCCCTAGAAGGGGTGCGTCGAGGCTAGGATACCACGACGGAACGAACAGAATGTGGAGTCGGTTCAGACGCAATCGCCCAAGTAGCGCTCAACCCCAGCGGTCATCACGGTTGTGGAAGAGGATTCACTCTTCTTCTACTGCGGCACTGGTCGGTAATCCACCACGCAGCGCATGCAACACCTCAGGAGTAGCCGAGGAGGAGGGGTCAATGCTCTCGATCGACGCAATCTGGATGGAACGGCGTGGGGCGCGATGGCGGCTTCCGAGATTCGAATAGACGCGGTCTCTAGCCCCCACTTCGTCATCTGCGATGACATCGAAGGTGAACGGTTGGTGAACGGGGCCATTGGGGAAGGTGCCCTGCACTCGGTAGACCTGCATCGGCAGGGCGACCGGGGTTCGTGATAAAACGCTCACGGTGGACGCGCGCCGATGACCCAAGCCCTGATGCCCCTCCTCTCACCCGGTCTGTGTGTGGATGGAGTACGGAGAGGTGCACCCCGGGAGGGTGGGATTGCAGGTGGCTTCTCAGTTGCTATCGTCATCTCACTCTTCCTTCTCTCAGCGGCTCCACACGTGATAGGTACGGTCGAAAGCGGCCCGGGCCCCGGTGCGGCCCCGAATCCAATGAAGGTGGGCCTGATTGGAGGTGAGGTGAGTCTGGAGAGGGTGGATGGGGCCGCTTGGACACACTCCAAATTGTCTGAGTGGGAGCAGTTGGGGCTCTCTATGCTCCGGCAACCAGCCCCTAACGTCGTGATTGCTTGGGCCTCTCACTTAGATGTGGATTCCTTCGAAGCTTTGCATTCGTCAGATAACGTGGTCGTTTCCAGGGTTGAAGTGGCCGAGTTTCGCGGTGATAATGTCGGTTCTGGATTGCGTATCGTCCTCGAGCCGCGGCTGTCTGAATCGATTGTGGACTCGTTGATCGGTGCGGTCCAATTCGTGGCAGGTCCGGTGGAGGAGGAATGGCGACCAGCAGCCGGTTTGCCACTGTCGACCACATTGCTCGTCGGGCCTGTTCTGGGCGTAGAGCGCGTCGAGAGGTTGCTAGAACTACCAGGAATCTGGTGGGTCGAGCCGTTGCTGGAGACTGTGGGGAGGGATGTGGTGGCCGCTTCCCTACTACAGACTGGAGATGATGTCGTCGGCAGTGGGTGGCAGCCGGCATGGCGCCTCGGTCTCGATGGTAGTGGGGTCGTCGTAGGTGTGGCCGACTCCGGCCTTGATCTCGATCACGCGTGCTTCCGGAACGCCAGCGCCCCTGGTTCGGAGGGGTCTGAGGGAGTGGGGGGGGTGGATGCGGTGGGGACTCCCGGCGCATCACACCGAAAGGTGATGGTGCTCAATTCGACAATTGATGATTGGGACGACGATCAGCAGGACTACGGTCACGGCACCCACATAGCTGGCATCCTCGGATGCCGAAATGTCGACGAGCAGAGGGTGGATGATGCAGTTCTCTCCCTGCCCTCGAACATTACCTCCCTCAGCCATGGAGCGAAGTTGCTGGTTCAGGATGTGGTGTCGGGCGATGAATGGTTGGAACCAACAATGGATTGGTTGCTCGCCGAAGCTTTCGCGGAAGGAGTGGTAATCCACTCTGATTCTTGGGGTGATGCTACCGAAGCCTACACTCAGAGGTCGAGTGATCTCGATGCGTGGATGGCTGAGATTCCCTGGTCTTTGGTCTTCGTCGCGCCTGGAAATTCGGCGAGTGCGTTCTACGAACCGGCGAACGCGAGAAACGCCGTCGCCGTCGCCGCATCGATGCGGAGCGGTGGCTCCGATCTGATGGCAAGTAGTGCAGCCGGGCCGACAGAAGAGGGGATTCGTGGGATGCATGTCGCCGCACCGGGAGTCTCGATTCTCTCCGCGGCCAGCGACGGAGCGCGGGACACCCTGAACGATGGGGAGGTGCGGCGAACGGGAACTTCGTTCTCCACGCCGATGGCGGCTTCCGCGACCGCAGTTATTCAGCAGATGGTCGAAGGTGGGTGGCTCCGCGGTGCTGATGAGAACGATTCCGCGATTGCAGTATCGGCGGTGCGGCCGGTTTGGGTAATTGATGCCAATGACTCTGCGAATGCGTCCATCTCCCTCGGCTCAGGCTCCTCGCCCTCAGGTCCACTGCTCAAGGCCTTACTGACCCTCTCAACCGAGTCGTTGGATGGAGGGATGCACGGTGCGACCCGGTTGGGGGCTGCCCCTGACGCGCATCAGGGGTGGGGGAGGCCCGTGCTGTCGAAGTTGGTATCGTTCGAAGCGCTGGAGAATGCGCTTCTCAATGGTGGTGAGGTCGATCCGTCGCCGACGATCTGGTTGCACGATTCGTTCCGTCTCGGAGATGTGGCCATAGACCGAAGTGAATGGTTGCAGGCTGGGGGGGCGCGGCCACTCGAGAGTGTGGTCGCTCACGGATGGGGGGGTGATGGTGCGGCTGGGCCGTTCCTCACGGCAGGAAGAAATGCGTCCTGGGCCGT
>CAZPCY010000021.1:0-28077 GCA_964585295.1 uncultured Candidatus Poseidoniales archaeon
CGAATACCCATTGAAACGGATTCTGAATTTCAAAGGGCTTTCAGTGCGTCCTTCGATAGGCTAGCGTCTAAAATGACCCACGCAAAGCCCATTCAAACAACAATTCCATCCCCATGTTGAAAAGATATGATGTATTCAAATTCATGTGTTCCCATTCAATTTCTCCGAGGAGGTCATTGGAATGGCGTCGAAACTGGCGAAGGAGCATGTCGAGCAATACTATCCATACCGTGATTATGATGAGGAAGCATTCGCAATCCGAACCTCCTTCCCTCTAGATTCAATCGTTGAGGTTACGCGTGAACAATTACTGAATTCCAAGGAGAAGTCACTGCGTAGGAGCGGAATATATCTCATCGTTCACGAGAATGGGGAGACGGTGTATGTGGGGTTGGCAGCGGATTTTCATAGCAGATTCACCAAAGGAATGAGGAATCACTCAAAGGAGTGTGAACCGGGTTGTGGACATTGGGGGCACTTCGCCGACCCGACACCCGGGGCGGCAATGGCCGGACTGCCATATGGAGAATGCAGATTCTTCATCTTGGAAGGCATTGAGTATGATGGATTCAGAATTAGTCAGGCCGAGATCGACTGGTACTACATTTTCATAGCAAATGGATGGTCGGGAGAACGCCTAGCTGAATCCATAACAAAGAAACTGACTAATCAAAGAGGGTCCCTCGGATCGAAAGGAAGAGAGGCTTCTCCTACCATTATTTTCTCTCTTTCGGCAAACGATTACTACTATTTCCCAAGCACTCAAGACGCGTCCGATTTCTTTGATGTCCCAAATGGCGTGTTATTCGGCTCCCAAAGACAGAATTCCGGCCTAATTCGTCGATCAGCTTCACCTGCAGAATTAGAAACCGGAGGTGTCATTGGAGAGTCACAAGTCGTTTGGAAGTCTTCCAATGGCGATGTGATAACTGTAGATCGCGCGAATCGAAATTCTGGAATGGAGTGGATAAGTGGGCCACTTGGTCATGATGATATTGAAATTCTTCGTAAATTCTCGGATAAATCGGATTATCGTAAACGCCCGTCCTCCAAATTCAATGGTGTGCATATTCATGTGGATGATAAGTGGCGTTGGAAAGCAAATCGTCGAGAATTAAAAATTAGCGGCAAGCGAAAAGAAAAATGGAAATACGGATTTTCTACGCCAAGAAAAGCGGCGATTAACAGGGAGTGTTGGGTTATCAAAAACAATTTGACCGACATCAACGACTCAAATTTCGACTGGAAACCACCCACAGATTAGTGCACCCGTGCGAACGGAGATTTTGATCGGAAGGCCTCCGCGTCCGTCCTTCGGAACGCTAGGCAATGAAAGGGCCACTCGACTGCCGATAAGGTTCTCTATTTCACTTCGATCTATACTCGATAACGATGACCTCGCCATCATTCAGAACGTGATCCCCGTACTCATCGCTAACCACATACTCACCTGATTCGAATGCCTCCTGACTGCTGGAGACCCGCATCACAATCTCGTGGGAGGCATCGACCGTCCTGTCCATCAGGTGATTGGAGTCGAAGGGTTGCCCCCAGATCGTGAAGAAGTGACCCAACTTGGGCGTGCTCTCGAACGGTGTCTCAATGTGCAATCGGCCCGAGTCGTCGTGGGTATGGATGGCTCTCATTCCTTTCGAACAGTCGGCGTCGTCTATGCCGACATCGGTAGGTATCGTCACACTCTCCCCATCCAAGTAAATCTTGAGTTCTACGTGATTATGACTGACCACTTCGCTGTGACCGGCAAGACAGACAGTAAGCAAGCGGTCGTCTTCGCTGGTGGTCATCGAATCCGGGACGAAGAGCGCGAATACGACGAATACCACGGTCATCGCCGCCGCCCCTCCTAGTAGCCACCTCTCCATCGACACGATTCGCTCGCAGTGGAGCGACCGTTTTCAATCGCACCATCCGACGATCAGATGATGTTGTTATGAAATTCACATCACATAGCCGCGCCGTGGTTGATTCGGGATTGTGGGTGCGGCTCCGGACTGGACCCCATCCGCCTCTTCCATTATGATCGTCAGCAAGGTGTGCACCAGTTTCCT
Organism: uncultured Candidatus Poseidoniales archaeon; assembly: GCA_964585295.1. Classification (GTDB taxonomy): domain Archaea; phylum Thermoplasmatota; class Poseidoniia; order Poseidoniales; family Thalassarchaeaceae; genus CAUZSY01. Next base: position 2,070 of record CAZPCY010000021.1, read on the forward strand.
CAGATCGTCGACCTCGTCCTGAAGTCGACCCATCTCCATCTCTGGTTCACTTCGTCCTGTTGAGGCCTTGCGCCCGCTCTCCTGCATATCCCATCCCATCCTGAGGACTTGGTCCTCAAGCCGAGGAGGCCTGTAACCGAGTCTATGAAGATGATGGCTGGGTCCGAAACGCCCACCGGTTTCAAGCCGAGTCCATCCGCGACCAATCCATATCCTGTGCAGGTAGGTGGAGCCGATTTGAAGAGTGATGCGAATGACCAATTCCTCAGTCATCGACCTGCTGATCACTCTCGCCGTCCAAGCCCGACGAGCCTTTCAGGCGGGACGGAGCGGGGGGCGGGGGGGCCTCTGCCGTCCCGTAGTTGCTGACGATCTGCGAGATCGACCAGCCTCCGGACCGATACTGCTCGACCCTCGCGGCGGTCCAGTCATCTGGCAACATAGCAAGAGCGTCGCTCACCTCTGGGTCGAGTCCGGTGGTTGGTGGGGGCGGGGTTATCTCGGCTGTTGCTCCAATATCACCCCAACCGCTCTCCTCCTCCCATTCGTCGTCGCCACCAGCACGCTGGAGGAATAGGATGACCGTCATCGCGACAACGCCCAGTAGGATTACAGCGATGCCACCCATCATCATCGTGCTGCTCGCCCCTGCGACACCTTCCTCGGATGCTTGGACCTGAATAGAATCGATAGCCGTCGTGTTTCGGAAATCGGCATCGATTACGACATGCAAATCAGGTGACCCAGCCTCCCAAGCCTCCCACTCGAAGACATGAGTAACACCCGTTTCCCCTGGTCCAAGCATGAAGCGGCGTTCGTCTCCGGCTACCCACTGCCCATCGCTAAGCCGCTCCGCGATCTGGACGCTTACGTTGCCCTGTCTGAGACCAAGGTTGTCCATGGTGACATCAATCCGGACCAACTGTCCGACATGGGGGAACCTCGGTGAGACCTCAACCGGTTGAAGCGATGGCTCGAATTCTATCAGGCGAAGGGTCGGAACCCTCGGCGAATCCTCCGTGCCGCTTCCTAGCGCCGGATTCCCGGCTCGATCAGTCGCATCGAACCAAATCGCCAACTGGTCTCCCTCGACCAACTTCGTTCCGGCTGGAACCGAGAAGTCTACGAATCCCTCGTGAACGTGGTCCACTCCCTCCGTCGAAGTCCGGGGTATCGCGTCCTGACCGCTAGTTGAAGCGATTGGTAGTCCGTTCCTGAGGTAGACCCAATGTACTGTGAGCTCACCGTCAGGCATGCCGCCCGCATCCTCCACAACCACTTGGACTCGGACCGCATCGAGCCGATCGGATTCCAGCAGAGTGAGGGATCCAGTCGGGAATCGGCTCGGATCGAACACAATCCTAGGAGGAGTGCTGTCGACCGTAAGAAGGGCGCTCTCATCAAACGACGAATTGCCTTCGCCAGGTACATTGAGAACGATGAGCGCGATTGGCATGGTCGGAGTCAACGGAGTTCGAGATGGCAGCACCATTGGGACTTCGAAGGAGGAATCGGAGGCCAATCCGTTCGCCGCCTCGATCGTTTGTGAGCCGAAGGTGACCGATGCGGATACCTGCAAATTCTCAGGGATGGCTGTCAATGGCGCTCCACTGCCGCCGTAGGACACTGTCCCGGAGATCGAGATTTCATCCCCCTGCTGAACAGCGATCGAAGCAGCCTCGGCGACGGTGATAGGCGGCGTCATGTCCTCGATTAGGACCGGTGTCGCCAGCAGCGTGTTGTCGAGTCGCCACGCCAGCTCCCCGATGTTGTTGACGTTCGCAACGAGTTCCTGATCATCGGTGATTCGGATTCCCGGCTCGCACAGCGAACTATCGTCGCTCCAAGGATAAGTCCAGAGCGGCGTGAAGGTGATCTCGACCATGGAACGCTCTTCGTCGATTTCCACCACGGTCGCCTCGTGTACATCGATGTGGCTCGCAGGGTCACTGGAGAGGTCGTTCTGACGTGGATCGAAGCGGAACAATCCAAGGGCCGACGTGTCGTCTCCGCATAGGAGTACCTCGATTTCGTCGAGAGTTGAGACACCGTTCCGATCCTCTATCTCTATCGATAGAGTGTGCATTTGGCCAGCTAGCAGGTACCCTTCCACGGTGTCGAGGCTGAGGCCATTGGGGATGAGCGTCGTTGGTTCGTTTGAAGCGACGAACATCGTTGCCCAATCATTCACGAATCCGGGGCCTCCGCCGGTCCCGCCTTCCTGATATGTGAGACCAGCCCAGTCGTTGCCCTCAAGGAAGAGGCTGATACGGTCGTTGAACGCCATCTGAGAGACTTGGATTGGTGGGAAGGTGACCTGTTGATCACCTGGCTGACCAATGTTTAGTGAGACATTCGCCCACCCGTACTCTTCCGCATCAGGCTTGCCATTGAGATTGTCATCATCGATGGCTTCCCTCCAGAAACGAAGGCTAGCAGCGTCGCTACGAGCCAAATCGTCACCGAGGATTGCATGGACGATCAATGGGGACGATGGGTCCCATACGAAGCCGTCCGCCTCCAGTAAGCCGAAGGAGGTGCTGACCTGTAGCGCGCTGGCATTCGGTGCTGATGAGTCCGGAATCAGTTCGTAGGATGGATGCGCGACGGTCTCGTCCGTCGCGCCAGTCGTTCCTCCGTCGGCCGGGCCGACACGGGCAAGTAGCGACGATATATCGATCGCGTCGATTGAGGCCGGAAGATCGACACTCCCCCCGAATGTTCCAGCTCCCGTCGCATTCAATGAGACCGAGGTGCCGGCAACGGTGATAGCCGCAGCGAAATCATTCATCCCCGGCCGGTGTCCTGCAGTGTTCTGGAACCGCACCGATCCTGAAACATCGACGGTAGATAGAGCGCGTACCGGGAAGGGATAATCGGCTGAGAACGGGTCGGAGAGTACTCTTCCCTTCGCATCGAGAATCGATAGAGAGTCAACCTCCAGATCGTTCTCGACCGCCTGTGCCCCTGAACCGCCGCTCGTCGCATACGCAGGGGCGATGCCCTCACCAGAGAGGTCGAGGGCGTTCGCCATCCACTCTATCTCCGAGACGTCATCCCAAGTCCAGAGGACCTCAAATGCCCATGTCACCTCGATGTCGGTGAATCCACCCGACCCCGGTACCTCTCTCACCGAGGATGCGTTCAAATCAAGTCTCGCGAGACCTCCCCCCTCGGTCTGGCTGAAGGATGCGCTGGAGAGGTCGGATGCTCCAGTGAGTTCGAATCCGACATCGTTGTCATCCGAACCATCTCCGGTGAGCACGATCCGCCCAATCTCGGAGTTGTCGTTGAGGTGGTGATGCTTGGTGACTATAGTAACCAACTGCCCATCGGGATAGAGGGTTGTCGGTACGGTGAATCGGAGGTTCGTGATCATCATCTCGTGCTCAATCCCACCGGTGATAGATAGGGCGCCTCTGTCTGCGGTGACCGTGACCGGTATGTCCACCATAGGCGGTGGGTTAGATGCGATGATTGACGCGTGGTAAGCAGTCAACTGAGATGTCAGACCCGTCACATTCTCGATTGCTTCGTAGCCGAATGTCGATGAGGTTACCTTGACTGCCTGAGAGGAGGAGGCATCGAGGGTTATGGTTACCTCGCGCCAGTCACGCGCGGTGCTGGAATCGGTATGCGTTCCTCCGAGCTGCTGGACGGCTGAGATCGTCGCGGCATCGAGGATCAGATCGGTGGCGTTCGACCCGCTTGTAACAGTCGCCAATGAGACACCGGCGACCTCCACATCGACATCCGAGGTGAATGTCGGTGTGATCGGAGAGATGGTGATCAGCCCATTCATCACCGTCGAATCGGCAGGAATCAAAACATCGATGTCGGCTGAGGTCACTCCACTTGCATTTGGCACCCCAATCGTGACCTGATGCGAACTGCCTGAGGCAGAGCCGCCGGCGCTGACGAACTGTTGCCAGCCATACCATCCGTAGGCCGACCCCTCAGGGAACGACCAGTCCGTTGTACCATCATCAGTCACATCCACCATCGGATTGATTGCGGGCTGGACCATGTTTCCGGTCAGGTTCAGGCTTCCGAGCCAGCCTCCCGGCGGAACCACGATCTCGATGCCGAAGCCTGGCTGCGGGGTCGAGAAGGAGATGGTTCCTCCGATGCTCGCCGGCTGACCGCTGTTGCCAGCCGCGTCGAACGCCCGAACCGTGACTCCGTTTGAGGCACTGCCGAAGATTGAGACGGAGCCTATGGGTGCGGTCGACCCTAGGAATGGCGACTCCAGCGTCAGAGTCGTTCCGCCGCTGTTGTTCATTGTCGATCCCATCGGCTCCATGCCATTGGGAATCGACCAGCCGTTGCCACCGCCGCTCGGATCAAAGATCCGCACGCTTCCGACATGCAAACCATGGACGATAGGAGTAAGGTGGATGTCACTGGTGAATAAGTGCAGTTCGACTCGGATAGACCCTAGAGAATCTCGATCGATGCCGGCCAAAGATAGCGGTAGGGTGCGGTTCTCCATCCCTCCGAGCGGCGTGCCGGAGGCCGTGGTCACGGTCGCCCGAATCGAGGTGTTCTCGGGAACCGTCGCATCCACATCGATGAAACCATTGCCCAGTTCCTCGACCGGGATTGAATCACTAGTCCACGTTCCGGAATCAACGAATTGGTCCACCTCGACTCCGACATCATCAATGTACCAGCCATCCCGATTGATGATGGAATCACTCTCGAAAGAGAATCTGAACCAGACGGTCTGACCGGCATACTGTGCCAGATCGACCTGTTTGGCTTGCCAGAGATTGTGAGGGCCAATGCAACTGAATGCTCCTGGGGGGACATGGTTTCTCCCATCCCAGACCTCCAAATTGGCGAGGTTGTTGGCTCCGAAGCCAGCGGTTCCATCGTAGAATCCGATGCCTGGATTGACATGCGCCCAACTGTTGTTGTTGGTGGAGATGAACAGAGCACCGGCATCGTAGGACTGCTCTGCGCACATCCAGTGATCGAAGGTGAACCGAACCCTTGCACCAGCTGGGATCTGGTAACCTGGAGTAAAGAGGTGCTCCCAAGCGGAGTTCATGTAGGCGCCGTGGAGGTTCGTGGCGAATCCGTACGGTGCACTGGGGAAGGATATGGGTCCTAGGGTAGCATTCAGAGCACCGAACTGCCAGCCATCGGTGCCGGCGACCGAGGAGGTGGACCAGCCGGCAGGCCAAGACGAAGGCTGCTGGGCAGGGGAGTCCTCGAATCCGTAGGCCAACGACATCTGTCCGGCTCCGACATTCGTCCGCATCCAATCGTTGGCGTTGCCACCAATCGCGTAATGAAACATTGTGGTCGCGTTCATCATGTCGTCATGGAATAGAGTCGTGCCGTTCGATGAGATGACCTTGACATCATTCAGGGATACCCCCTCCCTCTCATCCGCGACGCCACCTTGGGTCACGGATCCATCAGTCTGGACATGGTATCGGAGGTGCACCACGCTCTGGTTCTCAAAGGCGGCGGGGATGTCGAGATCTAGCGTAACGAAACCGCCCGACTCGTCCCCTAGCAAATTGCCGCCAACAGTGTAACCGTTGCTGGGGATCGCTCCCGTGCGCGACCTGCACGCCGTTCCGTTCTGAGCCCCACCGGTCGAGGAGATGTCCCACCATGTGTTGTTATTGGTCGAGAGTTCGATGCATAGGTTGTCCCATCCGGACCCCTCCAAATCCCATTCCAACCTCGTTCGAAGGGTTAGGTTTGATCCGGAACCGGATAAATTCGTGGAGGTCTGGAGTGCTGACTCGGCGTTGTTAGAGTAACCACAGGTACCGGTCATCACATGGCATCCGTGGTGCCACATAGCGCTCGAATTTCCTTGGTTGTCGACGTCGAGCGCGTCGATGAACCATCCAGGACTAGGTGTGCTGCCGCTGCTGGCGGTTGCGTACCTAAATCGCACATCCACATCGGAGGCGTTGTTGATTCCGGTCACGTTGTCGAGCGTGAACGTCGCCTGACGCCAGCCGCTCGCGGTTGAGTTCTGCCACACTGGGACGCCACTGCCGCCCGTCCCGTTGACGGACGGTGGGTTGCTCATGTTCGTATCGTATCCACCATCCGGCTCAATCCAGGTCCATGAACCACCGTCGAGACTGTATTCGACCCAAGCTCCGTCTCCGCTACCACCGGAATGCAGCCAATGGTCGAAGGTGAAGGTGAAGTTGTTCACCGGATGGGGGATGCTGAAGTTCCCTACACTCAACCATACGTCGCTTCCAGCTGGAACTGGATTCCCCGGGAGCGTCGCTGCGACGATGCTACCCTCACTCGCTGACGCTGGAATCGTTCCATGTGATAGTACGGTGCCGTTACCAACGCGGGTTCCGTTGATCTGCGAGACCAGAGAGGGCTGCCATATCGACGAGTTCGTACCACCACTGAGAATGCCCTGTTGGAAGGATAGAATGGCAAGTCCGGGGAATGTGTTCACCGATTGTGCAGCGGCGTCGACATCGAGTGAAAGGGGGCCATCGAAGACATCAGTGACGGTTGATTGATGGCTCCCCTGGGTGAAGTTGGCTGACAGACCAGCACCGACGCGAGTCCCATTGCCAATGGCCGGCATCGCGTCGCTTCCAATCTCGACCCAACCGTCAAGGATGGTCGCGTTGCCCGGCACCGAGAATCCGTCCACTGTTACTGCCTGACCCGATGAGGCAACCGCGTTCGGTCCACTCCATACGGTGATGGTTCCGGCGGCGAGGGGCGCAGCAATCATCAGCGCCGTTAGTGTGAGTGCTAGTCTGGCGTTCGGACGTGACATGGCTATGCCTCTGATGGGTCCTTCGGACCCAAGGACGGCTATCAAACCTCCCGGCTCGGGATAGGAGATGATTGCTTGGCTGGACTAGCGGCGAATGGAAGCAAAGAGGAGAGCCACTGGTGGGAATTGAACCCACGACCTACGCCTTACCAAGGCGTCGCTATACCTCTAAGCCACAGTGGCAGCGGAGCGGCCGAGCCGAGTGGTCGCCTTAATCGCTGCGGCAAGCCTAGAGGGAGACTTCGAACCCCGTCATGATGAAAGCGGAGTGGTGGTTCGGCAGGGACGCTGCCGAGATCGCATAGCCTGGTATCGCGCATGACTGGAAATCATGTGGGCTCGTCCCGCGGGAGTTCAAATCTCCCTCTCGGCGCCATTCATACCCGATTAGAGAGGGAGAGAAGGGATACTATTGGAACGCATCTCCGTCATGCAATCATGTCTGAGGGAAGCGCTTCTGTGAAGGGATTGGGTCGGTGATGCCTTAACCCCGGAGAGGTGGTCGCCGGGGTGTGGAAGCACCGGGCGACGACGGAGTGGGTGACGCCTTGCACGCCGACCTTCGCCTCAGCGGCATGCGGGTTGGAAACATGTTCGGACAGTACCACCCCTTGCTGGGATCCATCGACCGGTTGCTGGTGGAATTTCCATTCCACCTGCAAATGCTCCGGAACACCTGGTCAACCCAGCATGCAATCACCCTCCTGATGGGTGTTCTCGCCGTGCTCGCCGGAGCTTGGGACATTGGCGTCGGGGAACTCGCTCAGGGGGGAGATATCGATCATGTCGGCATCTCACCTCTCGATCCCGATTCAGGAATCAGTCACGCACCCAGCGCTTCGGTATTCTTGTTGCTGCTAGGGCTCGGTCTGTTCATCGCATACCTAGTCCTTCTTTGGCAGCATTTCCCACTGATGCGCTCACAATCTGTCTACATGCTGGTTGCATGGTTGGCCGTGGATGTCGGACTCATCGCTGCGCATGCCAGTGCACCCGGCTTCCCCTCCGGTGCCCCCTTGGCAGCATGGGGGATGGTGGTCATCGGCGACATGGTTCTTGCATTCATCCTAGTGGTGATGGTGCACAGACCGGTGATTGAGACTCGTGACCTCCACGTTCGAGAGAGGCACGGGCATCCAGACCCTCGGGTAATGGTTCAAGCAGAGCGGGACCACAGTCTGGGGGCTTGGACTGCCGTAATCGTCGCTTGGGCTGTTCTCGTCAATGTGAGCGCTTGGTCTGCTGCACACTTCGTCGCACCTCGACCACCCTTCGATGATGGGCGCTGGATTTGGTATCTCTTGACCCTGTTCTCGAGCATCGGAGTGATCGCTCTGATGATGCACATCCTATGGTACCCACAGTTGATGTTGGGTCGCGCTGGCGAGGCAATCGAGACTCGTCGTGCGCGCGAGATTAGCGGTAGGGTCGAGGAAGTCGAGGAACTGGTGCGTGGCATCTGTCCAGATTGTGGTGAGGAGGCCAGCGTCGAGAGGACGGGCGACGGGCACACCTCTGTGTCGTGCCCAGAGGAAGATTGCACCGGTTCGGGGGCGCCCCGCAGTGAATGTGGAGAGTGCGGTGCGACCATTCCTTCACGGATTGTCTGTGGCTCGTGTGGTGTGAGTGCCCCTATCGACGATCACTTCGGAGAGGAGGCTTGGTGATGGATGTCACTACTCTAAGGGAGAGGTTCCCGCCGCTCAGAGAAGAGGAGCCTCCTGCATATCTCGATAATGCGTGCGTGACGCTGCGCCCGGACTCCGTAATCAAAGCGATTAGTAGATACTACTCGCAAGAGCCGTCTTGTGCTGGCCGCAGCGTTCATCGCTGGGGCATGGCAGTCACGAGGGCAGAATCCCGGGCGCGTTCTAAGACCTCTAGGTTCGTCGGTGGCGCCGGCGCCGATCGCGTGGTATTCACTAGGAACACGACGCACGCGATCAATCAAGTCGCTCTCGGAATCGATTGGAATCCCGGGGATGTCGTGCTGACCACGGACAAGGAGCACAACAGCAACACCATCCCTTGGCGGGAGCGGGGAGCTGACGGCGTAGAGGTACGCATCGTCCGCTCTGATGACGAAGGTGGCTTCGACATAGAGGCCTACGAGGAGGCGTGCGCCAATGCTGGGTACAACCTCCGCATGGTCTCTCTCGCACATGCCCGCAATCTGGATGGGACATCAATCCCAGCCGAGGAGTGCACGAGAATCGCTCATGATCACGGAGCCGAGGTCCTGCTCGACGCAGCCCAGAGCGTCCCACACCGTCCGATCGACATGAGAGCTATTGGTTGCGATTACCTCGCATTCTCCTTCCACAAGATGCTGGGTCCCTCGGGCTTCGGTGCCTTGGTGTTAGGTGAGGGGAAGGAAGACGGACTCAGATCGATTATGTCCGGTGGTCAAACGATTTCATCCTCGACTCTCGATGGCTATGCACTACGGGACGATGCTCGGAGGCTGGAGGGAGGGCTTGGGCACTTCGCGGGATTCTACGGCGCAGAGGCGGCAATCGACTTCCTATCTGACCTGGACATGGAGGAGGTACACGAGCACGAGATTTCGCTGAATCAGAAGGTAACCGAATCCATACGAGATATGGATGGGATTGACATCATAGGGCCAACTGATCCGAGCGAGCGTGGTGGAATCACCTCTCTGCTGTTCGATGGTCGCAATCCGCACGAGACTTCGATGTTGCTTGACGAAGGATACGATGTCTTTGTGCGCTCTGGATTCCATTGTGTCGACCCGTGGTTCCACGCCAATGGCGAGACGGAGGGATCCCTCCGTGCGTCAACCTATCTCTACACCACCGATGAAGAATGTAGAAGGTTCACCGACGGTCTGGAGGAGATCGTCGAGAACATCCCACGCCGGCATTGAACGGTGCAGGGTTGAAGCGGGGCAGGCCGTAGCCGAAGAGCATGCCAGACATCGGCGAGGAGGAGCACCTCGATGCCGAGGTCGCCCCCAGCATGGAGGACTTGGCATCGTATCGCGTACCCTCTGAGGGTTCAGCCGCCGGGGTGATCGGAGCGGTCGTCGAATCGTTTCCGGTCAGCAACGAACCAAGAATTCTGGAAGCCGCGACCGGGCGTCACCGATTACCGACGGATGACGGCGCTCTCAGGGGATTGGTTGTCACGGTATCAGCTCTACTTCTGGTGCTCCTCGGATCGATTCTGGCATTGTGGGTCGCAGCATCACTGGGGGATGTCGAATTGGGTGGACCTGATCCGATGCTCACCGCTTGGCAGGAGCAACACGCCACGAACACTGGATTCCAGGCAATCTCGAATCTCACCGGAGCGGGGGTTTCGGTTTGCATTGTAGACTCTGGCATTGACTTGACCCACCCCGATCTAGACGCCATCCAGATCGCCGGCTGGACAGACATGATCGATGGCAGAAGCGAGCCATATGACGACGAAGGCCATGGTACATCGATGGCCGGCATACTCGCCGCGGATGGTGGTCTAGATGGTTTGGCGAAGGGAGTCAATCTCCTCATTGCAAAGGCGATGGATTCGAACGGACAAGGAGATGACCAGACCATCGCGGGCGCAGTCGACTGGTGCGTTTCGGAGCAAGCGGATGTTGTGTCGTTGAGCCTAGGTGGGGCCGCTGGCTTCTCATTCCTAGGTGCATCCACTGATGATCTGGAGCGAGCGGTGAACGATGCCATAGACGCTGGAGTCTACGTCGTCGCTGCGGCTGGCAACGACGGTGAGGACGATGATGGTGATGTGGAATCACCAGGATCGGTCAGACGCGTGATATGCGTCGGTGGTTCGACCCGTATCGGAACCGTCTGGTCCGGCAGCAGCAGGGGCGACAACAACGGGCGACTGTTTCCCCCAATGCTGCCTCGCAGCGATCCCGACCGGAAGCCGGAATTAATCGCCCCAGGTCACGAGGTTCCGGTCCTAATCGCTTCAGGTACCGGCTCGCCTTCAGGCTCTTGGTGGGGTTGGTCTAGTGGGACCAGCGATTCTACCGTCTATGTGACGGCGGCGATTGCCTTGATGCTTGAAGCGGCCCCGCAACTCGCTTGGGATGGATCTGATGGTGGTCCAGAAGCCATCGAAGAGACCAAGGAGTGGATTCAGCAGACGAGCGAGCCGATAGATGGTCAGGATGGTCACGACGATCGCGCGGGCTATGGTAGGCTTCGTGCCGATCTGCTAATCGCTAACGCCACCGCGTGAACATCAACGGCGACGAAAGGCGACCAAAGCACCTCCAGTGCATTCGACGAAGCCGAGTGAATGGGTCTCCTCGCATCTCTTCACTAGAGCTATCCAATCGTTGAATTCCTTGACCTCCAACTGGCCCTGAGTTAATGGCTCTTCAGCGATCGGTTCTCCGACATCAGCGATCGGGACCAGTGGTTCGGGAGTAAGGAGTACTCCACCTATCCGGAGAAGGGGCAGCGACGCTTCAATCGCGGCGACCCTACCATCTCCCTCGCCGTGAACGACGATCGCATCGACGGGAGGGAGAACCGGGTCAGTGGAAGCATCCAGCGCGGTTGCGCTCGCCGCTGCCGCCGACAAAGCAGAGGCGGTGACCATGGGCCAAGGCTCGGTCACGATGCTCACCCAATCGCCACATTCATGTCTCTCTATGAGCCGCTGTAGGACTACGGCGAATCTGCTCCCAGATTCAGCGAGGACGTATGACTTCGGCCTATGGCCAGACGACCATAGATCCAGTAGCCAAGCGCTGAGATGGCCGATCCCAGCACCTACCTCGATGAAACGTTCCGGTTCAAGGCGCTCGATGACGTCTCGAATCCGGACCCTAATCGACCTCGGCAGAGGAGTCAGTTCCATGTGTAGCATCTGCTGAACGATGGATGCAGCGATCGGCGGCTCCTCTCCACCTCTCGGATCACCTTCGGAGAGAAGGGCTGCCATCACATCCGCTTCCGAATGGGTCGGCAGCCCTATGCCTCCTCCGCCCATGACCCGCGCTCCTTAGTACCGCTATGAATCGTTCCGGCGATCGGCATCGTAGCATCGGATGGCTTGAAAGGGAGGCGACGGGCGGCTCGCGCCCATGGAGCAAGTCGATCAGCCGCCGGAATCGGAAGATCCACTCCTAGACGACGAAGGAGAAGTCGAGGAGGTCGAAGTGGCGACTTGCCCCGGATGTCAATCGAGGCAAGTGCACGAGCGTCTAAAGGAAAGGCCGAAGGGATTGGGCTTGGATGTCCTAGCTAGGTGCGAGGGTTGTGGCCATGTACACACTATTCACCTACGGCCACCCAAGGAGGTCAGCATACCATTCACTCTCTCCGAAGGGGCGGTTAGTCGTGCAGCCTCCATCGCTGCAGATGAGGACGAGAAGGTATTCGTAGACGATGTGTTCGATCACGAGGACGGCCTATGGAAGGTGACGCGAATCGATGGTGAGGAAGGGCGAAGCGTCACAAGTGCGATGGCCCAAGAAATCAGTGCTGCGTGGGCAGTCCGGTGCGATCTCGTCACGCTGAAGCTCACGATGACAGTGGGGGAGGCCTCGGAATCGACCAGTCTCGTCTGCGAACCAGATCGGGTCTTCTCTTGTGGATCGATCATCGAAGTCGAAGACCGTAAGTGGAGGATTAGAGCACTGCATACCGGAGTCGGACGGACCTTGACGGGACGAAGACTCGCCCATCAGATCAGGCGCATCTTCCTACATCCGCCACCGGAGAAAGAACAGCAACGTCGACATCGCCGGCAGCGACGCGGCGGAACGGACCGGAGGGGGCGCAATCCGGATGGAGGAGATCGAGCAGCTAGGAATCGTGCAGAGCGCAGACTCTGAAACCTACGTTCGATCAGCGACGATTGGTCCAAGGTAGTAGCATCGCCTTTGTCACATGCCATGCGATGTCGGGATTCTCTCGGAGACGTCGCATGCTGTACTCGTACCATCTCTCACCGTAAGGGACGTAGATTCTCGTCCTGTGACCTTCCGATGCGAGGCGCCGGCGAACGTCTCCTCGCACCCCGAGCAGCATTTGGTACTCGTGCCCAGCTCCCTTCCCGCTCCTAGCCCGAGGAGGAGGTTGTCTCGCATCGCCGCTCGGAGTCACTCCACGAGATGACAGCGCTTCTGCCGCGTGCACCAAGACTGGAGTATCGTGGGTCGCTATGGCAGCGTAGGCCCCACCATCTAGGATCCTGTTGAGGCAATCGTTGGTCGCCGTCACAATCTCCTCGTATCCGGTGTGGGCGATGCTCTCCGGTTCCAGATAGATTCCCTTGCATATCCTGATGTCGGCATCCCTTCCGAGGCGTTCGCAGATGTTGTCGATGTCCTCCGGAGTTCTAGTAAGCCTAGCCTGAAGAACGGTGCCGATGTTGGTCAGGCCCTTCTCATGCATACCCAAGACGACATCAATGGTCGATTGGGTTACCCGATGATCCTCCATGTCGAGGCGGACGAACATGTCGTGCTGCTGCGCCTTCCTGAGCAACTTCTCGATGTTCTCCATGGCCGCCGACTCGTCGATGAGCAGCCCGAAGGCGGTAGGCTTGATGCTGAGATTCGCATCGAGTCCGTGTTCGACGATCGCATCAATGACTCGCTCGTACTCGGCTAGAAATCCTCCCGCCTCCTCAAGTGTGGATATCTCCTCACCCAGTACATCGACTGTGAAGCAAGCTCCCTCCCCCTCCAATCCCTTCATGCATCTGATGGCCGAATCGAGATTTGTGCCGGCAACGTATCGCTTCGATACGAACCTGACGACGAACCTCGGCATCAGAGGAAGCAGAGCGACGACGATGCGTCCGAACACCCCCATCGCACTCCCCCCACACCAACGGGGGCGACCCGCCCTTCACCATTGCCGATGTTAAAGGACCATGGAAATACCATGATGAGTGTCATCGTCGAGAAGTCAATCTGAACTGGCCCCAGCCATTCCTTCATCCCATCAGATCGGCGGTTCTGACGATTCTGATGTCGCGTTCCTCTAGATGACGTCGAACCGCCTGCCTCTGCCAACCCTTGAACGATTTCCGATCGAGATGCGCAACTATTTGGCCACCTGGGAACGATTCTCTCGTTGAATCGATGGCGACATCGATAGAGTGGCGCCAGGCGCCGGCTGGCAGCGGACCGGTCATAGGATCCCAACCTTCGTCCTCTGGTCGCTCCATCGGGAGAGCGTAGCCGGCCAGCAGATGTCCCATCCAGCAACCCGTTCGACGGACGACATCACTGTGACGGGGAGCGTAATGACCTCCACCAATGCCAATCATCACAGGGGTTCGCGACCGCTCTTCCTGTGTGAGCGAATGCCAATCGCCCAGACTCTCTCCACCATCAAGACCTAGGCCTTCGATGAGGACATCGGCCCACGCCTCGGCTGCATCCTGCCGCCCCCAATGGGAATCGGTTGAGCCGATCTCGATGAATAGCGAGGGTGAATCGAGGATGGGGCCGTGATGGGTCGTTTCCACGGTTATCTCAAACTCCGGTGTCAAGTCGTGCCGGTCCGCCGCTTCATGCAATGCGAGGAACAAAGTGGAGAATCGAGGTGAGGGCGGCACCACCCTTCCCCTCTCACCACCGAATTCCGCCATGGTACCTCTCGGACCCTCCCCAGGAACTCCTATCGGGTGGAGGGTAAGTGATGGTCGGCCACTGGCTGCGAAGTGGCGACTCAGGAATAGTACTTCCCGCACACGGCATCCAGTCGCCGATTCGTACCTCATATCTATCTGGTCCTCAAAGAGCAGCCGTCTAGGCATCCACCAGATTTCGGCACGTTCGGACCGATGCTGCCAGCGCTCATCCCCCTCAACCTCACCAATACAGTTCCAACCACCACGTTCTATCAGTGCCTCCACTTGAACCGTCGAGGCAATGTCTAGATCGGATACCACAATTAGGGAAATTCCAACATCAGCATTCCCGCGTCCGGAGGTGGCTGACCCCTGCATCGACCCACCGAAGCACGGCACCCCTTCAAATCAGCCGGCTCCGAGGAGTCAGTGATGGCGAGCGAGGAACTCGACTCACCGGCCGCTCTACACGCCCCGGTGCTGTCCGTAATCGGTGGTGAGACCATAGTCGCGATACACTCCGATCTATCCATCAGCCGCCTCGACCCCGGAACTCTCGCTCTCATTGAGCCGCCCACGATTCCGCTGCCGTGCGAGGTCACAAGCGGAACCATCTTGTCGGACCGCATCGTCATTGCTTGGGTCGACCGAGCACATCGGATCGCCCGAATCTCTGCTCTCCCAATGGGAACGTGGAGGGAAGGTCCTTCCAAAGAGAAACTGAGAGCAGCATTGAACTATGGACATATCGAACTAACGCACCCCCCAGATGCCATCTGGTCGCACGAATTGACGGCCGAGCCCCTCGCGGTGACAGCCGTTGATGGCGATTTAGTATTCTGCACCTTGGACCGAGGCACCTATCGAGTCGACCCCCATTCTGAGGAAGTTTGGCGCGCGCCCTTGCCGGAATGGCCAACCGTTTGGCCTAGTGCTCCAGCTGATGTGATTGAAACGCTGGTTCCCGCAGAAGGGGTAATCTGGGCGTTCTCCGACGCCTGTGGATTCGCAGCCATCTCGGCCGATGATGGAGAAGTGCTTGACATCGGCCGCCTGCCGGTCTCTGGTGCGTTGGGAATCGTCAGGAGGTCCGATCGAGGCGATTGGCTCATCGCGGTCGATGATGAGCGGTTGCTTTTGCTCGATGAGGAATTCCGGATGATGGCGGAGATCGATGTTCCCAGACCAGTGGTCGATGCGATTTATCACGACGGCTGCTGGCTCTGGACAGGTTGGCGCCACGATGGGATGCTAGGGCCATCTCAGAGAATTGTGGACCACGATGAGATTGGAGTTGCGATCTTCGCCCGGGACGATGGTCTCTGGACGCTTCGTAACGACGGCCGCTGGCACCGCCATCCAGCGTCGAATGCCAACAATCAATCGAGCGAGGATGAATGACCGCAGCGGCCGCACACCTTGCGATCCTCATGGATTCCGAGGAATACACCGGGTCCGCAGTTCGGACAAAACTCTCCCTTGCGGATTAGTTCTCCGTCCTCGACTGCGTACTTACTCCACTTGGCACTGGGATTCGGTCCGTCCCCCATCACTCCACCTCCCCTTCATCGTCTTCCGATTCCTCGGCTGCTTCCTCTTCCGATTCCTCGGCCGGTTCGGCTTCCTCCACCGGAGCAGATTCCACTTGCTTCGATTCCACGGCACCATGCGCACCTCTTCGAGCATGCCTCTCAATCAGATAACCAGCCTCCTTTGAGGCGGCCTCATCGCTGCCATAGACGTAAGCTGTACCGGTGGTGGACGTCTGGCCGAATCGGGTCTCAATCGACTGGACGAAGATCCTCTCGCGCACCGATCCAGGTTCCGCCTTCATCACCGCCGCCACCATCTGCTGTAGACTAGGTGTGCTCTCCTTCTGGTGCGACCAGCGGAAAGCTATCTCGACGCGCTCGAGCAGTGGATTCTCTATTCTCTCGATGATCTCCATTTCTCTCAGCCTCCATTCACCTGATGTTGACCTTCAGCGCGTAGTTGCCGGCTAGGTTGACGCCCAAACGGCTCGCAACCCCAGATCTGGTCGGGTCGAGTATGACGACGAGCCCCTGCCAATCGGTAGAGACCGGTGCGGCAGGGCATCTTGGGCACTGGTCCACCCCATCCTCGAGGATGAGATTGCACTCGCCACAGGCGAAGGGGACCTTCGGCATCGTCACTCCTCCTGCATCCATTCGAAGGCACCGAGTCCCGGTGCTTTGCAATTCAGACCGATCTTGCTCGCCCTCGGGTCGTTCTGGTTAATCGATTTGGATACGATTCTCGCACGAACGAAGGAACCCTCTTGCAGATACCTACCTGTCTGCACTCCCTCGATTCGGCGCATGCCGGTTCCGATGTTGACGTTCACCGGTTCCTCAAAGATCTGGCTCTTGTGCAAGAGTGCCTCGGTCGGACCGATGCGGACGAATGCGCCGTACTCCGAGATTGACGAAACGGCGCCATCGAGAATCTCGTTCTGCTGCATGCTGAACATGATCGCCTTGAACCGGACGTTTTGGTAGATCGCTCCATCGCCGTGGATGATGCGGCCTCGTCCTATCAATTCGTGATCGAAGGTGAGAAGGATGAAGTTCTCGTCCTCGTCGTACTTTGCTTCGAACGCGTTTCGAGCGAGCATGTCGACATTATCTGCCAGAGATCGTCCGCGCTTGATATACTCGGCCGGGATGCGGATGGTGTTCTCACGGGTCTCCAGATAGTACATCGGTCTCGCCTCGCCCGCCCTCGTCCCGGAGTTCCGCCGAGGACGAGAGGGCTTGCGACCCTCTCGTCCTTCATCGGTGAAGCCTCCAGAGGAGAGGTGCGGGCGGCCCAGCGACCCGCGGCCTCCATTTAAGCCCTCCCGCGCTTGAGGTGATGGAACCTAACCTGAATCGCTGCACTGAAGGGATACGTACCGTGCGTGAACTACCCTACTAGGGACTAGCCGTGAACCACCGCGACTGGTGATGGAAAGTGGGATGAAAGGATGCTGGCCATAACCATTCGAGCCTCGAACGACGACCGCTCCCTTAGGGAGCGCCAAACGTTGAAGTGTTCTCGGATTGCCTTATCCAACGATGATGGGATTGGGAATCGATCTCCCAAGGGTGAGATGGACCGCCGCCATACTGTTGGTCTCCGCCCTACTTTCCAGCACAGTATTGGTTCCAGCATCTTCTGCGGTCAACCAGAAATCTGCCCTCATCGATGCTGAGCATAGTCCCTTGGTGAGCCTCGGGCGGAGTGGGGAAATCGAACCTTGGAACGGCACCGACCAACCTTGGCCACAACAAGGTCGCACTCCTCAGAGACAGAGCACCCCCCCCGCCCACGCGACCGACGGTCGGGCGGGCGATGGTAAACCAGAGGATGCATCGCTGCTCGGGACGATAACATCGCCGGCCTTGAGTTGGGCGCACGGTTCCTCTTCAATTGACACCGATGCCCTGTCCTCGGTGGTCGGTGACTTTTCATCATCGATGAGTGTCGATTCCGTAGCCGAGGAACGCTGTGGTGGCGCATCTCTCTTTCCGGTGGTGGTGCAGCGTAGAGATGTGGGAGGGACCGATCATTCCTTCCTGACGATTATCGAGGGCGAGGACGCGGTGACAGCGTGGGAGGTCGATTTAGGGGCCAACGGACAGATGAAGGCAGCGCCGATGATTGCCGACCTAGATGAAGATGGAAAACCGGAGATCGTCGTAGTCTTCGATTCACAAGACATCCTGACCGTTCAGGCTTGGTCACCCCGGCTTGAATGCGGAGCAACCGGTTGGAAGAGCAGCGGGCACTCTGGCGAAATCTGGTGGACATACACGGACGAGACGCTCCGGATCTCGTCAGATGATGGACCATACACAGCGGGCATCGTCGGCGACCACCATCCTACCGCCCAACCGCTGATCGCTGACCTCGATCTTGATGGGGCTCCGGAACTGGCAATACCGGCTGTCGATGTCGTCAACGATCGTCCGGTCATAGTTGCGCTGCCCCTGCCCGATGGCGGCACGCCGACGCCGATGTGGACTGCCACTCTGACCAAGGGCACCCATCCATCGGATCTCGCTTGGGCGATGCTCGACTCGGAGTCCAGTGCCATCCTCCTGACGACAATCGACGCCGATGATGGATCGATGTGGGCTTGGCGACTGGATGGTGAAACCGGTGCATCTCAGTGGAGCGGTTCGAACCTGAACAACCTAGACGGCGGTTCGTCGAATGCGCCCCACATCAGATTGCCAGGACCCATCGTCGTCCAACTGGATTCAGACGACGCACCAGAGATAGTGGTGACCATCCCGACCGACTTCGATGGTGCTGGAACCAGTGATGGAGCGGAGTTCGTCGCTTTGGAAGCGACGAGCGGAGCAGAGATTTGGAAAGCACGCACGAACGATGGCTATGCGGACGCAGCTCCAGTTGCCATCGATACGGACGCCGACGGCATCGATGACAGGATTTGCTGGGTGACTTGGGTCCACACCAACTCAAACCGATACGGATCCACCGGTTGCCACGATGTCTCTGGACCGACTCCGATAAGGGACTGGACCCGGACTCTGGAACACTCCAGTGGCAATCCGAACGATGAGATTGCAGTCGCTTCTCCAGTCTGGATGGACATCGATGGGTCGGAACCTCCAGAACTTCTGGTGGCATACGGGCGCTCGATTTGGGCCTTGGATGGCGACTCTGGAAACGGCGCGGATGTCTCGGCCGACTGGTCTGATGATTTCTCGCTCCCGCATCGCACCTGGGCATCTCCAGCGTTGGTCGATGTTGACGGCGACGCCCTCCTCGATATCGTGGTCGGAGGCACCGTAGTGTCACAGAGCATCGCCAATGTCAGACCATTTCTCGACTTTGAAGGCATAGACTTCAATCCGAGCGCCCCCGATCCAGACCAGAACGTCACAGTAACCGCCTATGTCGAGAACGCTGGAACCAGCGTGACCGACCAGGATGTCGATGTTGTGCTGAAGGCAGATGGAGTCGAGATTGGACGCGAGCGTCTAGGTCTCCTCGACCCAGTCGCCCCCAGTGGCAGTGGTTCCTTTGGCTCCTTCAGCGTGCAGTGGAGTGGCGGCTTAGGTAGCCATGATTTCTCCATCGAAGTGGATCCGAATGGCAATGTCACCCAAAGCCGTGTCGACGACGATATCATGCATCGGGAATTGAACATCGTAGCTCCTTACAATGTCTCGATAGGAGCACCGGCCGAACCTCTCAGAGTCGACCCAGGTAGTTCGGCCATCGCCGCTCCTGTGATAACATCGACCGGGCGACTATCAGGTGACTGGACCTTACAGGTCGATTCATCAGGATTGCCCGATGGATGGACATGGAGCGATGAGACCGAAGGCGGCATCACCAATGTCTCCATCGGAGTCGGCCGGACCTGGACTCCGATGTTGAGGATCTCTGCACCAGCGAACGCACCGGGCACCGATTCTGGACACCTGACACTATCCTTGTACGCTTCCCAAGAGCCTGAGACCTTGATTTCCACTCCATTCCCGGTCGAAGCGAACAGGACCCGTGGGCTCTCGGTTCGTGGCCCTGATGGAACGAACCAGACGCACGGACATGGAAGGATTCTCGCTGACGCCTCCGCTTGGTTCATCGTCGAGAACCTCGGCAACGCCGAGGAGACGACATCCAGAATCTCTTGGGAGTCCACCGCTTGGGGTAGCGATCTCAGATTGGTCGATGCCAACGGCGCGGAACACCCGACATTGACGATTGGAGCCGGGGAGAGCATCGAACTGACTGCTAGATTGACAGTCGATGATAGCAATGACGGTGTCGACCTAGGAGATTCGGTATCCACTCCTCTGAGTATATGCATAGGAGGTGGTGACGAAGAGATGTGTGAGTCATTGACGGTCACGCTAACCGCGAACGAACTAGCGCTGAATCCCCCACATGTACGAAGCATCCCCTCCACGAATCTGACTTGGCCGATCAGCGCCCACATACCCGCCGGTTCATCCCACTTGGAGTGGAGTCTGGCCAGCGCCGGTATGTCGAACCCAGGGTGGGAGTGGGATGGCACTGGCGCAGCATCGGTGACGGGCGACGTCATCTACATTCATGGAGCGAGCGACTCGACCGTCACTGGATCAATCGTACTCACCCTACCGGATGATGCAGCGCCGGGCTTCCACACCTTCACCGCAGTGGAGGGGAATCACAGCGGAGCCGATCTCGACTTCTCGCTGCACATCCTGCAGGTGCATCGCTCTTCAGTCTCGGCAATCTCTCCGCTGGAATCACCACACAGGTTCACCGTCGGAGAACAGTTCACCGCGACACTAAGAATGGAGAATCGGGGGAACGGCCCGGACACCTACTCCTTGAGCTCGACCACTGTCATGGATGGGAACCTATCCGTGGACCCGGGTCTGACGGTCGTCTTCCCATCACCCACCCTATCCCTAGGTCCGGGAGCGCTGACCACTATTCCAGTGACCATCACTTCCCCCGCGAGCACACCCGCGCGAATTCCCTTCACCATTCGAATCGACATGACCTCTCTAGGGGATACTATGGTCAGCGACTCGGTGGAATTCGTCCTTGAAGCTCGTCAGGACCATCGTTGGAACCTATCGATGTACTCCGCCGGCTCCCCAGTTCCTGATGGTGGCACTCTCTTCACGGCACCCGGGCAGACCGCTTCAATCGATTTTCTCGGGGTCAATATCGGCAACCACGACGACTCGATCGACCTCAATGGCACGATATCCGTGGCTGCCGTCGGATCCGACAGTGGCACTGGATGGGTTTTAGCCGATGCCGCAATCGGCCGAATTGATGTCGGTGAGAATGGCAGCGCGACCGTCGAAGTGACCGCTCCCTCCAGCGCTTGGAATGGTACAGTGGCGAACGTGTCATTAATCGCATCTTCGGATGGCTTCGTCGTCCATCGATTGAATGTGAAAATCGAGGTGATTCACATCTCCGGCTGGGCGGTTTATGCTAGCGGCGTCGATCTCGACATCGATCCCACCGGAGATTCACTCACCCTGCAGGTTGAGCAGAGGGGGAACTCTCCGACCAGACCCTCGTTCACGACTTGGGTCAGCGGCTCCTTGGATTGGCAGGTGAACATCTCCTCGCAACCGGGTGATCTCGACCCGGAAAGCAAAGGCGACCTCGTTCTATACATCACACCTCCACCCACTGCGAGAGCAGGGCACTCGGTCGAACTGCATGTCAGAGTACGCAATCCTGACTCCAGTGGGATATCAGAGGTCACCTTCCCGGTTCGCGTCGCAGCCACCATCGACCACAGACTCCACGGTGCTGACGTATGGCACATCTCTCCACAGGGTGGGATGCCTTTGGCATGGATCGAGAACCTTGGCAACGGGCCTTCATCGATCGATATCGAGATTCTAGGAGTCCCAACAGGATGGGACATCAAATCGCTGACAAAGATCCATCTAGCGCTTGGGGAGAGTACAGGGATTCCAATCGAACTCATTCCGTCCAATTGGTCGGGTGATGATTTCTCAGTGACAATAAGGACAACCGATGGTGGAGGGGTGCAGAGAGAATTATTGCTGCAGGTCCGAAACACGTCTAGGACCTGGGCATCGTCGCCGCTGCTCAAGGTGATTGAGGGTGACTCAATTGACCTCAGATTGCACGGGTCCACTTCATCGAGCAGTGCGAAGATAGAGGGTGGCTCGGTACTTCTTAGATCAGGAGAGGCCTTCGCTTGGAAGCCGCAATCTACAGATGAAGGCAATGGCTCTCTCGACATTGATGGTGTGTCGCTACCCTTCCATGCCATCATCCACGAGACCGAGACTAGAACGGTGTCCTGTTCCATCAATAGCTCACTGAACCAGAGCGATCAGGGAATCTGTTCGGTGGGCAATGGAACGACTGCTTTCTCTTACACGGTCGTCCTGACGAACGAGAACGGTGCAGTCGTCTCACTATCCGAGGGTGAGGTCGCGGCAGAGACACCCTCTCAATTCACCCTCACACACTCGTGGGCCCCGCTACCAGGGGAGAGGATTCTCACCGTCAGAGTAATCGATTCACAGGGTGCGACCAGATCGATCTCTTCCGGATCCTTCATGGTCCGCAACACGGATTGGAACCTCGGCATCGTCGCGGTCGAGATGGAGGGGTCAAGCGGTGACCAGCGCCTCTCCATCAGCACCAAGCGATCCGACCACGAATTGCTCATAGATGCTGATTGCACACTGAAGATTGTCGCTGATGGATGGAATTCCACCCATGTGGTCGACGTTGTCGGACCAGTCGCGCCCAAGTTCCGTATCGACCGACCCCCACTTCCAGATTCAACCGAGATTGCCGTGACGCTGGGTTGCGCAGCTCCTTGGGACATCGACAGCGACCCCAGCGACGATGAGAAGCGATTCGCACTCTCGGGACAGACCGCGGTAGTTGGAGGGGGAATCGATGCCATCGCTGGCATCGGCTCGGCAGCCATAGTATTCCTGATGATGTGGATCTTAGGGATCATCCAACCGAGACCGGCACCCCCACCTAAACCTCAGCGGAAAGAGAAGAAACCAACCAGTCGAACCGAACCGAAGCCAAGGAAGGAAGCGGAGGATGAATCCATATCCCTAGAATACGGCGATGTCGAAGATGACCCAGTGGAAGAATCGACAGAAGGGGCAGGGCCTTCTCCATCCGAGGAGAGAAAACAGGAGAATAGGAGTGCACCAGATGATACCGACGAGTCAAAATTCTTGGAAATCGATGAAATCGAAGTGATTGAGGAGGCTCCAGTGGACCCGGAGGTCGCGAACCTCATGCGGCGCATCGAGGAGGCGGAAGACGACTTTGAACGCCGACTGCTAAACCTGCGACTCAGCAGACTTCGAAGGTCCGGGAGACGATGATGACACCGAATCCCTTCCACACCTTCGATGCGATATCGGGGATATCGATTCAGAACGCCATCGAGGCGGTGAGCAACGGAACTGACGCTGATTCAAGATCCAAGGCGTTACAATCTCTGGGACCGAAGGGCGTTCACAGGATGTCGGTTCACGATGATGCGCTCAATTCTGATCCGGCCACACTTCTGTTCGTTCTCGTGCTCGATCAAGATGAAGACGGCACACCAAGGCCTCCTCTGGACAGGGGCCTTGCAAGGGAGAGGATAGGGCGGTTCCCACATGGGGATGGCGATCCTATCGGATACCTTCTCGACATGACGATAGACGAAGAAGGAACCTTCCATCGACTGCTTCGCAATCTGTCGATGCGGTTCTCCGGGACCAGCTGCAATCAAGGTGCAGCCGGCCTGATGTTGCGGGGATGGTTGGATGCCGCTGAGGTAGAGATGCTATTGGGTTCGA
Source organism: uncultured Candidatus Poseidoniales archaeon (assembly GCA_964585295.1). GTDB lineage: Archaea > Thermoplasmatota > Poseidoniia > Poseidoniales > Thalassarchaeaceae > CAUZSY01. The sequence continues at coordinate 25,776 of CAZPCY010000021.1, forward strand.
TAAGGTCGGGCGACTGGAAGGTATCCTCCGACGAACCCATGGATGGAGGAGTGGCAGATGTATGCCGACACCTCTCCACCCACCTCAAAGCAGCGAGGAGGAGAGGATGTGGAATCCTGATGAGACAGCACGGTTGACTTCTGAACAGGATGGCGCTGTAACCGATGATTAGAATGTCTGGCCTGTGATTCGTTCAAACATGTTGGCGTAGAGTGCTGCCGTGCGATTGATCATCTCCTGCGGCAATTCCGGAATCGGTGGCTCCTCCTTGCCGGAATCCCTAGCTGCATAGAGCGATTCGTGATGTCCGGTCTCGATGTAGTGCTCGCGGACGAACTCCTTTGAGAGGGAGACCATGCGTCCGGCAGCGACATCCTCAGCGTCCCACCATCTATCTTCGTCGAGGGTCCCAAACGAATCGACGAGCACAGGCCGCCGATTCTCGCCGAGTGCGAACTCCTTCTTGCCATCGACGTGAATCAAGCCTCGGAAGGACGCCTCTCGCTCGATGAGGGCATCAATCTCTAGGACAATCGCTAGGATGGCATCGAACTCGTCGTCGGAGAGGTTCGAGATGGCGAGCGCCTCCTCACGATCGAGAAGCCGGTCGAACGCCTCAAACTTGGTGGACACCTCCAGATAAGGCTCTGGCAGTTTGATGCCCTCGGTTAGAACGGCCCCCGGTTCAAAGCCGAATTCCTCCGCTCCGACATCACCCTTGGCGTAACGGCGCCAACCTGAGCCTGCGAGATGATGTCTGCAGATAACTTCGAGAGGGACGAACACATTCTCCATGTCCTTCGGAATCGCCCCCGGCTCTCGAATCACGTCGAATCGCCTTGCACGGCATCGATCCGGTGCATTCATCTCAATCAGATGGGTCTCACAGATGTCCTCAGCCTCTACGAGCGAGAACCAGTGGCAGGATGAGCGGTTGAGGCTCTCCCCCTTCCGTGGAATCAAATTGGGGATGATCTGATCGAACACGCTAATCCTATCGGAATACCTGAATTCCAGTATGTCCGGATTCTCTGTGCTCCAGACCTCTTTCACTTTACCCGAATAGAGTAACTCTCCCATATCAACGCCGCTCATGAGACTCGTCCTTGAACATTCGCAGTCATCCGCGATCTGAGCAGAACCCGTCCATCCCACATGAAAGGAAGGGGGATCTGTCACTGAGAAGAAGAGAGGATGAAATCCCAAGAGATCGGAGATTCTTGTCAAATCAAACCGAGTGCATCCTCTATGCGGTTGAGTTCTGGACCAGTGGTTCTGGTCCCGACGAGAGCGTGATCGTTGGTTGCCTCACATCCTGATCCAACCTCAGGAACACCAAAACAGACCGTTCCGACCATCACAGGAACCCCAAGAGTATCCTCGAGAATGGATACTTCGTCTGAGGTTATGTCCGGATGGACCAATGCACCAGTATCGTTTGCGACTACCAAGGACCCCAGCGTTTCCATCCCAGCCACCGTAGCATGGCGAGCCTTCACACCTAGGGTCTCGCCGATCATCTTGACTCCTTCGCTCGGAACTACGGGACTTACAACCGCCCCCCTCTCGTTGCATTCGATGAGGTTTCCAGCCGCATTCACGCCGCTCTCCATCACGATCACATCACCATACGCGGTCAGTGCGTCTAGGTCGTTCTCGGTAGCGATGTCAGCTACTGCGAGACCCCTCTTTGTTCCCGCTAGCAGACTGCCAATCAGCGAGGACCCTCCCACAGACACCGCCGCTACCTCACAATCGAACAGAGTCGAAAGGCGCTCACGTTCCAAATCCGAGATGCCAAGGGGAGTGAACAATACATCTCCTGCATGGGCGATGTGGACTCCAACCATCGAATGTCCGAGAACATCCCCCACTTCGATCGTCATCTGCACCACCCAACTCCACGATCTCGACATCTCTGCGGTGCCGTGCGCGAATTCAATCATGTCGCCCTGATCCAAGGCTCATTGCGGGGAGGCGACCCCTCGCTGGCGCCCCCAGCCAGGGGGCGAGGTGCAGGGAAGGGCGGCACAACGCCGCTCGTTCCCGTGGGCGCTCGCCCCACACTACAGGCTTCGCCGCAGGAGGGCTTGACTTCCGGGTTCGGTATGGGACCGGGTAGAGCCCCTCCGCTTTGGCCGTGCTCAACCTTCTCTTCGAATGTGATTTCGGAATGCGCTGTTGGACAGAGGCCCACACAGGGGCAGAAGGCATGAAAAAAGGATGATACCGGGGGATTAAGTGAAGCTGGGCTGAACACCTCGGCGAACCTCGGTGCTTACACCCGCTGTCTATCAATCTC
>CAZPCY010000022.1:0-13102 GCA_964585295.1 uncultured Candidatus Poseidoniales archaeon
GCTTAACGGTCGTGCTGGGCGATTGGGGGGGGCGAGTCGGCGAAACGAGAAGTCCCGCGAGGATTTCTACCGTGAGAAGATGTTCCGCAGAGCTGTCGAGGAAGTCGGTGGATGGAACGGTCCGATGATTACCGCGTTCAGCGCCATCATCCGAGACGCATACATGCCGAGGCCTGACGAAGAGGAGGGAGAATACGGCAAGTTACCCCTCAACCAGACGCGCCACATGCAGAAGGTGAAAAGCAAATCGTGGGACCCTCCCGCGGGCTATCAGGTACTCGTCAGCACTACCGCTGCGCTAATCGTCGCCGGCCGTATTGTCGGAGGCGGCTACGACCACCAATCGGCAATCAAGCGGCATGAAATCAAGCGCGAACACGTTTGGAGAGAGGTAAGGAACATCACCCGGAGAATATCGAATCTGCGCTCGAAGGAGCGAGCATTATCGGGTCCAAACTACGATGCCATGAACACGCGATGTCCGGAAGCGATGCTCGCGATAGAGCAAATGACGATGCATCTGGACGAGGTGCTACCAGCAAATAGGCGAGACATCGAGAGAGTAGTCCGCCTCGCGATGATGGAATTGGGAGTGCTCCGGAGCGAGGATGACGAGTTACTGCCCTCGGTCAAACCAAGGGCGTTGGTAGGAAGTCTCGCGCTGCTCGAGTTCGAGCGGCTCGGCATCGATCGACAAAAGAGCGGGCTGGGTGAAGCGGTGAACTTCTCCGTGACTCAGATTAGGAACACCCTCGCTACTTTCGGCGATGTGCTCCGTGAGGTGCACACCAAGGTCGTTTTAGCCACGGATTGACGCTTCAAATACCGCCGTAAAGATGGCGATGACATCCGCGCTCGGATGGAAAGTTGAGCGAACAACGAACGCCACGCAGGAGGATGACCACCATGGATGAAATCACGACAACCGTCGAGATTGCCGATGAGACCGGTCACTCGACGCTCCAGATGACACGCGACGAGACCGTCGCGCTGGCGGAGCGGAACCCGAGCGCGTGGATCTTCGCTGACGGACGCCTCGTCCAGCCGCAAGAGCTGGCGAACACGGCGTGGGACTCCGTCAGCAGGGTCCAAGTGCTCCCCGGTCTCGTGGGCGGTCTCGGCTGAGACCGCTCCCTCGAGGAGCAGCCCGAAAGGGCACCGATACACAGGGAGCCTTCGGGGCGCAGGCGATGCCGCGTCCCGGGGGACCCGCAAACCTCACTTCCACTTCACCGAGCAACCGATGGCATCCGTCCGAGACGGTTTCGGGTCGGAGCCGCCGAGCATCGAATCGATGGCATTGGCGAGGTCGTGGCTGGTGGCCATCGCAGGATTCCTCGGTGCATCATCCAAGCGGCCACGATAAACGACGAACCCCCCGGCGTCGATGAGATAGAATTCAGGGGTGCGCTCGGCGCCGTAGGCGTGGGCGACCGATTGGTCGACATCATGCAGATACGGATACGACATCGAAGAAGCGCGCATCACCATCGCATCCCAACCGTCCTCAGGATAGTTGTCAGGGTCATTCGCGTTGATGCCCACAAAGCCGATGCCGGTTTCGCGGCAGCGAGAAGCGATAGCTTCGATTCGTGACTCTGAAGCGACGACATAGGGGCAGTGGTTGCAGGTGAACGCGACCACCATGCCGTGTTCACCCACGAATGACAAGGACGAGGAGGGTGCTCCGCCTGCTCCTGCGTCTGGAAGTTCAAATTCGGGTGCTCGATCGCCTGGCTCGATGCCTCTTTCGGGTGGCATGTTCGTTCGATTGTAAGGATGTGATTGAATCTGCCGGGTCACGGCGCAGGGTGGAGTGTGGCAGTCTGCATATCGCTCGTCGTAGTGAGCGAATCATTCGACATCGATTGCCGTCTCTTCCTCAGGCTCAGGAGGCCTGATTTCCTCTAGACGGACGCGTGCGAGGGTGTGGTCTGGATCCAGATCCAAAACCTGACGCCATGCCGCGATGGCTGGAGCCGCTTCATCGGATTCGTGGTGGACGGCAGCCGCGTGAAGCAGTGCATCGAGATGCGTTGGATCGGCCTTAGCCGCCGCTTCGAAGTCGTCGAGTGCGGCACGGGTGGTTCCGTGCTCTAGATAGTACAATCCTCTCTGGTACCAACCCTCGGCTAACTTCGGGTCGAGGCGGATGGCCTCATCGAGGTACGGCAGCGCTTCGTCAATCCTACCTAGTGCGGTGAGGGTGCGACCTAGATGGGTCAATGCAGGTGGGTGGTGAGGCTTGCGTTCGAGTAGGTTCCTGACCTCTGTCTCCGCCTCCGGCCAATCTCCGAGTGACATCAGAATCTCGCACCGCCGCAGTCTCGCGACATCGAGATCTGGATAGAGGGAAAGGAGCGCATTCGCGTCGTCCAAAGCTAGATGCAAGTCGTCGAGCAGCATTGACACACTGCAATGATTCAATCGAGCACGGACATGGTTCGGCTCAGCTTCGATGACTGTCTCAAAGCAGCGTCGCGCCTCGCCGAACTGACCTCGCTGTGCTGCAACCAACCCGCGTACATAGTGGATGACCGGTTCGTCTGCAGCTGCCCCGGCGGCCTCCTTGATTAGAATCGCGGCATCGTCGACACGGCCGCGGTCCAGTGCCAACAGAGCTTCCTCGACGGCGACCATCGGTTCTTCTGGCAGCAAACGCCTCGCTCTCTGTAAGGATATCTCGGCCTCCTCAAGATCGGTCATCTGTCGAAGGCACCGCGCGCGACCGAGCCAAGCGAGCCCGTCCTCGCGGTCCACGATTAACGCGTCATCGAAGCAGGAGATGGCAGCCGTCAGCAGCGATGCGTCATGCTCTCCAGTGCCGTCTCGCCTAGCATCGGCTCGATGCAGTCGCAGTCGCCCCTTCTGAATATGGAGGGCGGAGCTGGAATCCCACGCATTCGGGGGCGCTGCATCCAACACAGCTTGCGATGTAGTCGCGTCGCCTCCGACTTGGTGCAACCATGATAGGTGGGCTCTAATCGTGGCGTCCGCTGGGTCCTTTTCCAAACCGGAAGCGAGCGATTCGAAGGCTTCCTCAGTTTGATCAGTCCGAATCAGTAGATCCGACTTCAGGACATGCAACGGTTCGCCTAGAGCAACTGCATGAGTGGCCGACTTCAGCGCATCCTCAACTCTAGAATCTATATCGGCAAGCAATCTTGCGCGCAGACCCCAAGCAGCACCAATCGAACGGTCTATCGAGAGGGTCTCGTCCAATGCTGAGATCGCTTCCATGACATCCCCTCTATCGGCGTGCAGGCCGGCTTTTGCGAGCCAGTCGGTAGCCGAGGTCGGATTGCTCTCCAACGCCTCGTCGATCGCCACCATCGCCTCGTCATGGTCGCCGGCTCTGGAGCGGATGCTCGAGAGCAAGCTTCGGTCGGTGGCGTTGTCCACGCCCATCGCCTCTAATCGCCTGACGTCGCGCTCCGCAGCCTCGTCACCATGCGCCGCCAGCAGCGCAGCGTGCTCCCTGAGTAGTCCCTCGTCATCCGGGTCGAGTCTGAGTAACGCATCTAGCGCTGAGCGAAGAGCCGCATCGTCGCCTCGTTCTCTCGCCAAATGGGCGAGAGATTTCTGGGTCGAATGATTTCCGGGTGCTAGTATAGCTGCTGACTCGTAGCATGATTCGGACCATGAGCGCCTCCCCATACCATGGCATATTTGGCCCAGACGGCGGAGTTCCAGATCGTCCAATCCGAGATCGCTAGATACCAAACCAACATGGTCACAGAAGGTCACGAATCTAGAGATGATGGCCTCGATGGATTCCTTAATGCTAGTGGGGCCTTTGAGCACGCCGTCGCCTTCGATTCCTGCTAACAGGTTTCGCAGGGTCCCAATCAACGAATGCGCCCGATCCCTCATTGCAGCCTCATCGTCAATGGCATCATTCGGCGCCTCCAAGGAGGACTCCAGCGAATCAAGCGTGTCGTGCGCCTCCAACACACCATCGATGGCGGGGTAGGTGCGACGCAGTGCCTTCGCATCGGCCGAGAGCGTTCCGAGTCCGGATCGAATGGATGTCAAATCCGACCGCATGAGTTCCCGCATGTGGGCGGTCTCTTCCCTGAGATGTCTCATCTGCGTCTCGACTTGGACTAGCCACCAAATCACCGCCGTGGTCCCCAGAGTGAAGAAGCCGATTAGAGCGATGAGGGCGGGTTCCATCGCCAGTCTGCTCGCCGAGCGGCATTTGAGATTGTCCATCGAAGATGGCGTGAGGACATCGATTGGAGGGCTTCCGTGCGCACGCCAGTGCGCGAATGGTCCGATTTCGACTTCCAATCCTCAAAATGCCCCGGGGTTGTAATCGGAATCACCGGAAGTTGGGCTATCAACGTGGCCTCAGTTCGGTTTCGTCTTGAGCCATGGCACCGGGATACCCTTCAAGAAGCGGTGCGGAAACCACCACATGTGGGAATCGACGATCGGGCGTGGGCCTCTCACCTTGCCACATGGGCGGCAGAGGGTTTCGATTTAGAGGTGATGGCCGCGTCTCTCGGCCAAGATTCGAGTAGTGATGACTTAGTCTCTCTCTCAGCGGTCATCGACCGGGCTCAGGCAATCATAGCACGAATGGAAGCGTTGCCATCAACGTTCTCCGATGCCTCTGCCGCACTCACCATGCGGCTGCGGCGCAATCCCTTCGATGCCGATTCCGTGCAGAACGAAATTGCCGCAATGCTGTTGGCGCGAGCGCCTTGGATACCCGCAGCGGAGAGGAGCCGGGCGAGGTGGGCCGCGGAAGGCCGCAGGATAGAATTGGATGCTTGGATGCTCAGGTTGACTACTGCGGATGCGTCATCGAGAGTCGAAGCGGATGGAGTCGTGCGAGCAATCGAGGCAGTGCGACCCCGGGCTGAGGTTAGGAGGGCTATCGAGGACCTCGAAGTACGCCAGCGGGATCGTGAGGAGGTCCTGCACGACCTGTTGGAGATTCTTGAGACGGCCGGTTGGCTGGTCGAAGGAGCGAGGGTGGGGACCCTCGCCCAGAGATTTGATGTGGCGGGGGATCTGCAGCGGATGGATGCTCGCTCGCGGGAGATTGAGAATTCAATCGAGAGGAGGGTCGCGGCCTGGAAGCCGGAGTTGGCGGGCGAACTCCTCGAAAGGATGGCTGAGGTCAAACAGATGCCAGACCATGATCTCATGGAGCGGTTGGCGAATGCAACCGATTCAGCAATCTCGACAATCGCATCCGAACGCGCGGTCGTCGAAGAGGAAGTTGGATCTTGGAACGATATGGGAGTGGTGCTCCCAGACCACTCCGATGACGCGTCATTGTTTCGAGCACACTCCGAGGATGGCGATGCATGGCGTGAGGCAGTCCGCATGGCGACGCAGGCGAGTGAGCGAATCTTGGAACACATGGAAGACGCTGTTAGCGAAGTCGAGGTGGATGGGAGGCTCTGGCACGCTGAGGACGCCGTGGCGCTCGATGCGTCAGCTGGCAAACTGGATCGGGAAGCGGAGTTGGTGGCAGCGGAGGCAGACGCCACACTACGAGTCTGGCGAGCCCACGGCATCGAAGTCGGTGAACTCGCTGAGAGATTGGATGCGAAGCCTAGAACCGTCGCGGCTGAAGTTGATAGGGTCAGGAGTCGGGTTGAAAATTCGATAGGAGCCCTGGCAAGGGTCACAGGCCTCGATGGAAGCATCGACGATGATGATCGATTGCAGCGCTGGGCGGATTCCCTACGAGATCTACCTGACGAGCAAGAGATGGCGAGGATCATGGATGGAATCGACCGTTTGGAGAGGCGGCAGGCGCGGCATCGTGCTGCCCTCGATGCCGCTCGCCACGAACTCGGGGGCAGTTGGCCTGCCGACGTGGACGCGGACACTCTCGAACTCTCATCTTACGAGAATCTGATAGTGGCGCTTGAGAGCGGTACGCGCATCGAAGGGAGAACCTTAGACGCCACTGGTGGAGAACCACATGAAATCGAAACCTGGGCTGCTGAGGGATGGGATGTGTCCGGACTTAGGGCTCGTGCTAGAGAAGATCCTATCGGCTTGGCGAGAGACCTTCCCGATTACCGAAGAGCGATTGGTGGGTACGACGATTTGGTACGCTTGCTCGAGCCTTTGCCGTGGGGCAGGGATCCGAATCTGGCCGGCGAAGTCGAAGCATCGCTCAGACGGCCGGACAAGTTGCCGGAAATCGCGGCGAGAAGAAGGCGAATCGCCTCACATCTAGCGTCTATGAGGCCATCGGGTGATCGACCTCTAATCTTCTTCGAGCCTAAGGTGGAGTCTGAGAGGAAAATGGAGGCGATTCTCGAACCGAGTGGCTTGCCTAGTGTTGATTCCTCCGGACCTGCGTTCCCAACCGAGGCGGATGTTGGTGAGATTCCGGTGTTATCCGAGGAAGATAGCCCCGAGGAAGTGATTGAGGAGCCGGTGGTTGGCGCCGGCGAGGGAACAGTGGATTCAGAAACAGAAGAGAGAGAGGAGGGCCACAACTATTCATCCAACGGAGGCGCAAACGAGGGTTCGATTCTGCAAGGTGGTGAAGTAGAAACCGAGACGGTAGTGCTACAACCGAATCCAGACGATGATTCGGTGGACGACGGGGTGGATTATCCGGATGGTGCTGATGATGTGGAATCACCACTAGTGGACAATGATGTTGGAATTGAATTGGAGATTCAGCCGGCGTCCCCGGGATCGGTCGAGTGGAGCAATCGGGTCGAGATTGACAACTCAAAGGGGAGTGCCGAGATTCTCGCCCGACTTGGTGTCGTTGAATATCCCGATCTGTTGGAGATTGCCGCCTCAGCCAAACGCGACATCCGGGTGCAGCGCCTCATCCGGCTCACCGATCTCGTCGGACGGATGGCTGCGGGGGGTGTGAGGGATGCTTTGTTAGGGGACCTCGCCAATGGCGCTAGGAGCCTTGAGGATTGGACGGCTTTGCGGCTGGTCAATCGAAGATCGAGGAGTGGTGATGGCTTGCTCTATGACAGCGAACGGCTCGTGCAAAGACTCGTTGAGGTGCCAGGACCAGGAGCCCCATTACCAGTCGGCGTGGACCATGATCCGCTCCCCAGTGCTGACGATCCCGATGGCATCGCGGTCGCGGTCGCTGCATGGCGCGACGCGGTCGATTTGCCGTTGGCAGGAAAGGCGTTGGCCAACGCTTGAGAGTCAGAGGTCACTCGGCACGAAGGCCTTGACCTCATCTAGGGTGTGGGCCTCGCCTACCGACTTCGCTAGGATGTTCGCGATGCTCGCATCACTGGCAATCTGCAGAATCCGCTCGCTCACCTTTCCCTTGAAGACGATTCCGATGGCCCCGTCAGCCTCCTTGGCCGCCGCTTCCAACTTGCCGGCGCCGACCGCTTCGGTCATCGTTCCGTCCTCTAGCACGAGAACTGCTTGGTTGCTGCTTAACTCCTCCAGAGTGTCACTCCATCCTCGCACATGATCGGGAATCTCAATCTCCTCTTCGATGACCTTAGTCTTCTTGCCCCCATGCGCAGCATCCTCTTTGTCGAGAGCTTTCTTGACTCGGGCAATCGTCTTCTTGGCAACCTCCTTCTGGTTCAGGCACTTCGTGATGACCTTGCCCTCGAGATGTTCCACTTCACGGCTCTGTGGAGCGATGGCGGCATGCGTCAACGACTTGCCCAGCGCACCGGAGAGTTCCATTAGAAGCAGGTTCCCACCTCGGTCGCCATCGAGAAACGCGGTGACAGTCTTCTTGCCCTTCGCGAGTTCGACGAGTTCGTCCTTTACTCCGGCGCCCATCATCGCGATGGAGTTCTTGATGCCGAACTTCAGCAGGTTACGCACATCGTTGCGACCCTCGACGATAATCAGTCCTTCACTCTCCAAGGCGTTCGGGCCGCACGTCATACCAGCATGATCGGTCTCGGTGCCTACAGTCAGGACGCTGCGCACCTCTTCGAGGATATCCTGCGATTCGCTAGACGCTCCCGAGACGATGCCGATTAGCAGTTCCTTGGCGCGATCGATGACAATCGTTCGCTTGGCACTCCGTGTGTTCTCTATGCTCTGGACCTTGATCGTAGCCTTGCAGGGCCCGATTCGGTCAATCGTCTCCAGCGCAGCGCCAATGACGGCGGTGCTGACTTGATCAATCATCGTTGGTAGGCGAATCTCGCCACTGATCTTGCCACGCTTCGACTCAAGGTCGACGTCGACGTGGCCGATTCTGCCGGTCCTCTGCATCTTCCGGAGCTGTAGCTCCTCTCCTAGAAGGCCCTCCGTCTGGCCGAAGACGGCCCCGACTACATCCTTCCTTGCGACCACCCCATCCGTCTTGATGCTGGCTTGGATTACATACTTCGGTTCATTTCCCATGTCATTCTTCCTCCCGGCCCCGCCCCGACTCACCCGGGAGACCCGGGTTCCAAGAGGCCCGCGAATTTCGCGGAGCACATCGATCGGACGCTGTTGCGTCTGTGAGCGTGACGGATAACCGTAGTTGCTGGGGGTGGCGGGTGTGTCAAGAACCCTCCGTTCGAGGAAACAAGGTGATTTCCAACCCTTCCGTCGGATTTGTGCATCGAATTGGAGGGGGTGCGGGTTTGTTTCCCTAATTCGACGCGAGTGTTCAAGACATCCGAGGGGCTCCAAACGTCATGGTCGCGCCTGAGGTAAGGACCTTGGAGGTCTTCGCAGGCGTCGTCAAGGTCGTTCTGATGGACGGTCAGTTGACCCAGGAAGAGAAGCGGTTATTGATCAGCATCGCCCGCAGTCTCGACCTCGACGATGGTGAGCCAAAGCAGGTTTACGAAGCCGTGGTCGCGGGTGAGGAGGTGGTCGGAGGGCACCCTCTCGACGATAGGCAATGCTCCGACCTCTACATGCAGGCATTGAGGGTCGCTTACGTCAACTTCGACATGTCCAGTGACGAGCAGATGCTCTTCGCTCATCTAGAACAGACATTCGGATATGGCATCGAGAAGCGCGCCCAGGGGTGCAAGGACATCCGTGAGGAGGAGGAGAAGCGTCTCGAAGGAGAGTATTCCGGTTCGGCTCTCCGGAAAGCGCGCAAGAGGCTGCGGGAGATCGGCAGCAACATCATCTCGTTCGGCCAGAACGGTGGTAAGGAAGAGAGCAGCGATGCAGCCGTGGCGGCTCCACAGACGCCGTGACGGTCGTGGGGGGCTCGCTTGCATTCAGACGATCCTCTCGACGATCTGCTGAGGAAGGCTGCCCGTCGCTTCGGGTCAAGCAGAACATCGAGTCGGTTGGGTACGATTAGAAAGGCGTACGCCGTTGGTGTCCCCGCTTTATTGATGAAATCGAACACGGACCGATTGGGTGAGGCGGCGGGCTATGCATTCCATCTCGGCACACCCGATTCTATTCTGCGCAGAATCGCTTCTTGGGTCCTGACCGAGTGCGAGAGTTATCCTAGACAGATTTGGCGGATTCATGACTCTCTTTGGGGTAGACATGGGCGCGAGGATGTCGCGCTCGCGGCGCTTCTACTCGCCAACGCACCCGCATCTGATAGTGATAGATGGCGCCGATTGGGGGGTGCCGTCAAGGCTCACGACAGAGTGGCTGTGGAAGCCTTACTGCTCTCGGTGGAAGAGATGATCAGAGCAGGCAGGGCAGGGCCGAATCGCGAGACAATCGAAGGGTGGTTCGATGCAGGTGGGGTGCTGGCCAATCTAGCGCTACTAGTGGTACACGCGTTCCATGGCAGTGACTCTGGTGAACACCCAGAATGGTTGCGAGAGAGGGTTCTGAGAATCGATTTACCTCCTGGGGATTCGTTGATGTCGAGGGTGAGAGAACGTCTTCTCGCAGAATGATGGAGTTCTATTCAGCGCTCGAAAGCGAGGGCTGATGAGGTGGAGGGGTGAGCGGGAGGTATGGCAGAGAGGCTGCTGCCGGCCGACGACCCCGTCTCCGAGGAGGTACTGGAATGGACGGTGCGGCGTGATGCGGAGGACGTCAATCGATTGATGACGTGGCTCGCCGAGGCTCGCAACAGACGTGATCGTGAAGCGCTACTGGCGCGGGCGAGGGAGTTGCTGGCCGAAATCGAAGAAGCGCTACAGCGCCTATCGACCATGCAATGAGGTGTTATGGTGCCTGCCGGCGTTGTCCTCGCAGGGGGTTCGTCAAGCAGATTCGGCGCGGATAAATCGAGTTTTGAATTTGCAGGGCGATCGTTGCTCGACTGGGTTGTCACTGCTCATGGGGAAGCCGGATGCTCGCCGATTGTTGTCGCTACTACAGCTGAAAGGGTTGGCGACGTTCCGGAGGAGTGCATCATCGCATTCGATTCAATGGGGATGGAGGGTCCCCGGGCGGGATTGCTCGCCGGGCTGAGAGCCGCCCGAGAATATGGAGAGAATTGGGCGTGGCTATCGCCGGTGGATGTGCCCGCTCTCGATTCCGGTCTTCTCCCGGTGCTGATGGATGCTGTAAAAGAGGGGTGTGCCGTGATGCCCATCTCTGATGCTGGCGCAGAACCTCTCCTCGGAGTGGTTCCAATCGAGGAGGCCCTGTCGATACTGGAGAGGCCGGGTGGTTGGCAGGGGAGCGTTCGTGACCTGTACGACGATTTGGTGGCGATCGAAGTCGGAGAGGAGGTTTGGCGTGCCCGGGGAGTGCACGAGGCTTGCTTCTGGAACGCGAACCGGAGAGCTGATCTCAGTCGCATAGAGAAATGGGTCACAGAGAGCCGGTGACTGTGCCTATGGCGTCGATTTTCATATCGCCGTTGGAGAGGGCGTCGATGACTGTAGGGTAGAGCAGGTGCTCTACCTGCTTGACCCGCTCCGAAAGGGAAGTCTCGTCATCATCGGGGTGCACCTCGACCTCGAGTTGCGCGGCTATCGGACCGGAATCAACCCCCTCATCGACGAAGTGGACGGTGCAGCCGGTCACCTCTACACCGGCGGCAAGCACATCGCGATGGGCGTGCGCTCCAGGGAAGTCGGGCAGCAGGCTGGGATGGATATTCAGCAATCTTCCCTTCCAGTGCTTGACGAATCCTGGCGATACTATCCGCATGTAGCCGGAGAGGATGACCAATTCGACATCTGAGGCGATTAGCGCGGCGTGGACCATCTCCTCATGGGATCGACGGCGGCGGGACAAACCCTCATTTCGATCATCGGCTTCGATGATGTGCGGTTCCGCGTCAGGCAATGCGATCGTCAGTGAAGGGATGCCAGCCGAGAGGCCATGTTGCAAGCCTGGCGCGTCCCCATCCGCGATGATTAGTTCAGTCACATGCGTCCCTGAGTCGACGGCGCGGGCCCTCTTTTGGTGTTCCAGCAGGGCAGCCAGACCCGAGCCGCTGCCACTGATGAGAACACCGATTCGAAGAGGGTTCGTTGCGGTGGCAACCCGGGGCGGTTGAAACTCGACCGCCATGCGCGCTCCACGGGTCCGAGCCGCTTCATCCTTGTCAACGAGGCTTGGTGGTTCGGTTGGCGTTCTGGGCCCGGTTCCATTGGGACCGGGGGTCGTGCAGATTGGGACGGCACGTTCATCATCGGAAGGTGGGGGCTTCCGGTCGAGGGTGGTTGATGTCCGAGGTTGGGCTCAAGGCTGCGCCCCTCACAACGGTCGATGCCATAGTGGAGCGTTACGCGAGACGGACAACGCCGCTGCGTCGCCGAATCTACGTCAGCGTCGGCCTTCTCTTCGTCATCTTCGCGATAATCGGGGTCTGGGTACCTGGATGGCCGACGGTTTCGTGGGCAGTGCCGGCTGCCTATCTGTTCAGCATCTCGAATGAACGCCTATTCCGGTGGAGTCTAACCAATCGGTTCTTCGGATCGGCGCTGTTCGATTACTACTCGACTGGCAAGACCGTGCCGAGGCACGCGAAGATATGGATTATCATCGCGATCACCATCATGTCGATTCTCTCGATATGGATAACCACTCTCGCTGGAGATCCTGGATACGGACAGATCTTCATCGCAGTCGTGTGGGTAATCGGTGTCTGGTGGCTCTGGGCCAAAGTTGAGACTCGATTCTGAAGTGGGGGTGGAATGATGCGGCGTGTCATCTACACCAAAGCCGGCGACCTATCAGCCATCTCAATCGGCGAGGATGAGTCGCCCAATCCAGAGTCGGGCGAAGTGCGGATTCGAGTGCATCGCGCTGGAATCAACTTCGCCGACCTAATGATGCGGCAGGGCCTGTACGGTGCCGCACCAGACTTCCCCTTCACTCCGGGATATGAGGTCGCGGGTATTGTTGACGCCGTCGGCACGGGGTGCGCCTCGCTCTCCGAAGGAGATCGTGTCGTTGCCCTCTGCGGCTTTGGTGGCTATGCTGAACAGGTCTGTGTGCCCGAAGAAAGAGTGTGGGAATTGGCTGCGACAATCTCCTTTGAGGCGGCCGCTGCAATGCCGGTCACCTATCTCACAGCCCACCATATGCTGGTCTTCCTCGGCCACTTCCAGAGAGGGGACTCGATTCTCGTTCACCATGCGGCCGGGGGTGTTGGAACCGCCGTAGCTCAACTCGCCAAAGTGCTTGATAGTGGTCCCGTCTATGGTACATCTTCGGCAGGGAAGAAGGACTTCGTTGAAGCCCAGGGGATGATTCACATCTCACGTGGTGAGGACTTTGTCGAGAGAGTACAGGAAGTCGGTGGCGTGCACCATGCACTCGACCCAGTGGGCGGTCGCCATGTCATGGAATCTTATCGCGCCCTGCGCAACGGTGGACGGCTCTATGTCTTCGGCGGCTCGGCTGCGGTCAAGGGGCCACGTCGATCACTATGGCGCGCCCTCAGGATGTGGCGCACTACACCTCGCTTTGACCCGATTCGGATGATGAATTCGAACAAGGCAGTCTTTGGTGTGCACATGGGTATGTGGAAGGATCTGGAGGTGATTCGACCTCAGTTCGTTGCACTTGCCGAAATGCTGACCGATGGGAGAATTAACCCGGTCGTAGATTCTGTCTACCGCTTTGAGGAGGTCGTAGCCGCACAGAAGCACATTCACGATCGCGGCAATCGGGGCAAGGTCCTGCTCGACTTCAGTTAATCGGGGTTTGAAATGGTGGGTGCCGCCGCAGAGATGGCCTAATCTGAATCTAAAACGTCACCGGCAGTGCTCGAAGCGACCAACGGGAA
>CAZPCY010000022.1:13202-26008 GCA_964585295.1 uncultured Candidatus Poseidoniales archaeon
AGCATGGTCATGCCATGTTCATCTGCGGCGTCAATCACCTCTTGGTCACGAATAGAGCCGCCTGGTTGAACAACACTGGTTATTCCAATCTCATGCGATGTGTCAATTCCATCCCGGAATGGGAAAAACGCATCCGACACCATCATCGCTCCATGTGCTCGCTCACCCGCCCGCCGGGCTGCTATCCGTACCGCCTCGACGCGGCTGGTCTGGCCGGGACCGATGCCGACGGTGGCGAAACCGGTCGAAGTTGGTTGTACGAATACGACGCAGTTGCTCTTCACCTGAGCGCAAACGGCGACGCCGAAACGAGCGAGATCTCGCATGCTTTCATCGGCGGCGGTTGCTGTGACGCACTTCACCTCGTCCCAGTTAATCTCCGGCGCGCCTTCGGTCTGCGCTAGCCAGCCGCCATCGATTTGGCGCCATCTAGTCTCAGGGGCGAGGGGTGTTACCAAGTCAAGGGTGAGAAGGCGGCGATTAGGCTTGAAGGCGAGGCGTTCCAACGCTCCATCCTCGTATCCGGGAGCCACTATGCATTCGACGAAATGGTCTCCAATCGCCTCTGCCGTCTCCATAGTGATATCGGTGTCGAATGCGATGACGCAACCGAAGGCGCTCTCGGAATCGCTGGCCAAAGCATCGCTCCACGCAGTTGCCTGATTAGTGGATACGGCTACGCCGCATGCGTTGGTGTGCTTGATGACGACACAGGTGTGTGGCCATCTCGACCATTTCGGCCCGGTGAGGGAGCGGACGAATCGGAGCGCTGCGTCTAGATCGAGATAATTGTTGAACGATAGGGCCTTGCCGCTGTTCTGGGTGGCGGCGGCAAGCCCCTCCGATTCGCCCGAACAATTGCTGGCGAGGAAGGCTGCAGCCTGATGTGGGTTCTCCCCATAGCGGAGGATGCTGGCCGAACCACCAGCTATTAGGAGGCGCGAAGGGACGGCTGTGGCCATCTCATCCACATCGCCACCGGCGAGTCTGAGGTCGAGGGTCGAGGCTACATGTACATCGTAAGCCGCGGTGCGCTGGAAGGCTGCGATTGCGAGGCGCTTCCTGAGTTTGAGTTCTACGCCGCGGGGATCTCCGCCTGCCTCCTCCAAAGCCTCGATTACTTCGGTCCGATAATCGGCAGTGGGAACGACAATCACGTCCGGATGTGATTTCGCGGCGGCGCGCAGCATCGTCGGGCCGCCGATATCAATCATCTCAATCAATTCGGATTCCTCGGCAGGCGGGGAGCGTGCGGCGACCCGTTCGAATGGATATAGGTCAATGCAGACAAGATCAATTCGCCTGTAGCCTAGATTCGCGAGCGTCGCCATGTCGTCGGAGTCATTACCCCGAGCGAGAATACCGGCGTGAATCGCTGGATGTAGAGTCTTGACCCGACCATCGAAAACCTCCGGATGTCCTGTTATTTCAGTGACGTCGGTGACTGGCGTACCGGAATCCCTAATCAGGCGGGCTGTTCCTCCGGTCGAGAGGATTTCGAAACCGAGTTTGCGCAGGCGTGCAGCGAAGTCGGTGATGCCGCTCTTGTCAAAGACGCTGATGAGAGCCGTCGCGCCTCCGGCCGGTGTCGGCCCATCGTCCTCATCGGGCATCTGCATGGGCCGTTCCCGTGTCCATGGGACACGAGTTCTGCCTTTGAATCCGACCCGCGAAGCAAGCCGGTGGCCATTTCCCGAATGAGATGATGGAACGCTGGCCTGGAGGAGGTTCAATCGCCTCTAGCAGAAATGACTTGATCGATTCTCAGCAGCCCACAGGCGGCCTCGGTGGCGGCATCAATGCCATGCACCAGTGAGGTGGCTGGATGAACGACGCCGGTCACGGGTCCGATTAATCCGGACGAATCAATACCGATGGATTCGTCGCCTTCGCTGATCGCCGACCGGAGCTCGAGGATGCCGTCGAGTGGATCTCCGCCAGCGTTCTCCATCAGAACCGCGGGCACAATCTCCAGTGCTCTCGCGAATCCTTCCATCGCCAACCGTTCACGGCCCGCCTTCTTCTCCGCCGCCTTGCGAACCGCCAACGCAAGGCGGGCATGGGTGGCGCCGCCGCCCGCTAGGAGCGATTCGTCCTCGATTGCTAGGGCGGTTGCGCGAAGAGCGTCATACAGTCCTCGGACGATCTCCTCCGCAGTCGTCTCTCCTGCGCCGTGAACGACGATTGTGACGACCCCGGGGTTTCGGCATCGGCTAATCTCAATCTCGTCTTCAACGCGTTCAGTTGCCGGCCTCGTCCGCGTATCTACTCGTCCGGCCCAGCCGAGATCGGATGATTCGATGACATTGGGCGAGCCGACCATGCGAGCCCCGGTAGCGGCAGCTACGTTGCGGAGTTCGGAATCGTCAAGTTCGCCAACGACGAGGCATCCCTCATCGACTAGATGGTGCAGAACATCGCGATCTGTCTCGCCAGCATGCAGCACCACGGTTGCTCCGGACTTCAGAATCGTCGCAGCCAAATCACGTCGCAAATGCGCTTCGGCTTCCACGAAGTCGGTCAGCACATCCGCATCTGTCACTTCGATCTCAGTGTCGTGCGTCGGCGTTCGTGGTTGCAAATCGGACCCGATTACTGCGACCTTCGCGTCCTGCAGCGAGGTCGGCATCGAATCCATCGCTATTCGGCGTCGTAGAACAACCCCGTGCACGAGGCGGCTCTCGGATAGGGAACCCCTGCCTGCGAGGTGCATCATCACATCCTCGGCCGCCGGCGCGCCGCCGGCGCGCCGCTCGCTTTGGACGACTGCCGCCAGAGCATCTGAGACGAGGGAGGCGCAGAGATCGTGGGCGGACGATGCGGCGCGGCCGGAGAGAGCGGTGCGGGCGACATCGAGCAATGATGTCCCTGGCTCAGCAGTCAGTGGTCTCGCCATCCCCTCCGCCTCGGTCATCGCTGCTCTCAGTGCGTCACGATAGCCATCGACGACGATGCTTGGATGAAGGCCGAGGCGCAGGAGCCGTTCGCTCTCGACGAGGAGTTCTCCGCAGAAGAGTAGGGTCGAGGTGACGCCATCGCCGCAGGCACTCTCCTGTGCCGAGGCGAGACTCTGGAACGCTTTGGCGGCCGGGTGCTTGACCATCAGTTCGGCGACCACTTTCGCACCATCATTGGTGACCGCGGTCGTCCCATCGGTCTTGTAGAGCATCTTGTCGAGGCCGCGGGGCCCCAGAGTGGCTTTCAGCAAGTCGGAGAATGCGCGTGCCGCGCCAATCAACTTCCGCTGGACTGCGGCGCCCTCGGTGACATTAGTCTCATCTCGGAGAATGACGGCGGGTGGCGGTCCTGCCTCCTCTTCCATCGACTCCCTCCGGGAGTGGGCGACCAAAGCCCTCGCCTTGAAGGTGAGCCGTGGCGGACGTTGGGATTGGAGTGTCAGCGGCGCCTTCCCTTGCGTCCTTTTCCACGACCGCCACCATGGCGCCCACCACCTTTGCGGCCGCCGCCCGAGTGCTCCCACTTTCGTCCGGCTCGGCTGCGTCGATCGTTGAGGTCGTCACCCCTCCATGAGGGGTCTTCTAGGCGGCGGCGCATTGCATGTGGTATGTCGCGGGCGCCGCGCACAGTAAGGCGTACCCCGCCAACCTCGCGCTCAAGTGCTCGGACCGAATCGCCGCCGGATCCTACGACGGAACCGACATCTGCGTCGTCGACATAGAGATCGGCGGCGTTGTCCGAGGTGAAGACGGCGGCGTGGACACGCGCGCCGGTGAATGAGGATGCCAATCTGGCGAGTTCGGCTCCGGCCAAATGGCGGACTGGGGTCGATTCAGTCAAATCCCCACTCACAGGTACGACAGCAATCTCGCTGCCGAAAGCGAACATCTCATGCGTCAGGCGGCGAGTCGGAAACTCGCGGATTTCAATGACCGGGCGGGATAGTTCGCTGTCCATGCCGCTCGGAGCACGGACCACCATCTCTAGTTCGAGCACCTGATGAATCTGTCCGCGTTCGATGTGGATTACGGTGTCGAGAACTTGTGCAATCAAACCCAATTCCACCTTCCCGACGAGCCTTTGGATCGCTTCCAAGGCGCTGTTGGCATGGGTGACTCCGAGCAGACCTACACCTGCGAGGCGGACATCACCAAATATCGTGAAGTCGCGGGCGCGACGCACCTCATCGAATATGACGAAATCCGGGCGAACGAGGAAAATGACCTCGGCGGTTTTCTCCAAGTCTCCTTCAAGTGGTGCGTACTGGGTTATGCGTTCGGCGACCTGCAGGTCGCGTGGCGCTTCCATCGTCTTCACCATCGCGCCAACTGTCTCATCCAGATGGTCGGCTATCGCCTGGGCAAAGGTGGTCTTACCAGACCCGGGCTTGCCAACTACGAACACCCCTCGATGATGGTCGCTCAGCCGGTCGACCAAATCCTCGGCAATCTCATACTCGTCGAGAGAGAGGCGTGCAACCGGTCGAACGACGGTAATCTCCCATGCGTCGGCGAAAGGTGGCCACGCGCAGGTGGTGCGTAGATCTCCAACCTGCAGGATGCGGCAACCCTCTCGTTCGATTTCGACGAAGCAGTCGCTGCGGTGCTGATGGTCCTCCACTATAGTCGTCAGGTCGTCTGCAAGGGCCTCTATTCTGGCCCTCGACCATGGTTCCTCTTCTACCTCTCTAAGACGCAATTCAGTGATGTGACCCGCCTTCACCCGAGGGGGACAATCCGCTTTCAGGAATATCGTGCTGGCGGTTGAATCCACCAATAATTCGGCGAGTGCCTCCGGCAAATCGGGTCGGTCACCGAATCGGGCCATGCATCAGAGGCGGTGGTTGCGGTGCTTGAATTCACCCTGTCACCGGGACATGGAGTAAGTGAGAGTGCACTTCATCAAGCGTCAAGCGCGCGCAGGGGCCATTGACTCGATGGTCCAACCGATGAACAGCGTCGTCCCCACCGAGGTGGAAATGGCGCCAACGGCCGGGAAGTCGAGCGTGGAGGCGTAGAATGCGTACTGTGCAGCAGTCACGAGCAACAGGATTGACCACCATCCTACCCGGCGGCTGGATAGATCGAGATCGCGGACCAGAATATCTCTGTGGCCGATTGAGAGCACAATTAGAGATGCTAGAGCGATCAGTATCAGATGGCCAATAAGCCAACCGCCGAGATCGCCGAACGCCGAATCGAGGGAGCAGGCGAAGTCTCCGAGCAACGGGGTCGCGAAGTCGAACGGCACGGCTCGTTCGAGCCGAGAGAGGGTCTTGAAGGCTGCTGACTGTGTGGGTGTGGATGATTAGGAGCGACGTTGCCTCAGCGCTTCGACGGCTACGACTGCAAGTGGTGCCTGCAGGTTATACGAAGGAATGAATCCGGCCATCGGTATGCGTACCACTGAGTCGGATGCGCTCAGGATGGAGGTGGGAATCCCATCCCTCTCACCACCAACCACCAGCATGACATCACCGGTCAAGTCCTCATCCCAGGGCCCCTTGTCTCCGGTGTCTTCGAGTGAGACCACCCTAAATCCAGCCTCACTAGCCTTGGCGACTATCTCATCGCCATCCACCCAATGTACGGGCATGAACCGGTGAGCCTTCATCGAGGCGCGAACGGCAGCCTTGCGCTTGAGATGGTTGAGAGGTCCATCAACAAACACCGCATCAGCCCCACTTACCTCTGCAGTACGGATTGTGAAGCCGATGTTGACAGGATAGCGAGCACCTGCCAGCAACCACACTAATCCTCCATTCGCAAGTACCTCCTCGATACTAGCATCAGGCTTTCTTCCAACTAGTGCTAGAATCCCGGGGGGTTCATCGCCGTCGTTGAGCCGAGCCATCCTCCACAAGTCAGTCTTGGAGCCTTTGATGACGGTGATGCCTTTGCTCTCAGCGAGCTCGCATAGGCGTGTGACCTCGGAATCCTCAGAGTCTCTGCGGGCTAAGATCAGTGTGGCCTCCTCTAACTTGAGGGCTGCCGCGACCTCAAGGGGACCACATCGCTGCATGGCACTCGGTCAGCATCGCTGGATTACGCGTTTTTGGTGTTACGTGCTGCGGAGGCCAAGGCTGCATCGACCATCGTCATGCCGCGGATGCCTACTTCTCCTGTTGATAGCAAGTCGCCCTCCCACTTTCCTTGACAGGCGAGGGCGAAGCATCGGAGTTCCGCAGTCAGGCTCGGCTCTCCGTCTGGAAGTTCGATTCGCTGCTTCGGTGCGGCCCCAAAGCCACCCCATTCCGCTCCGTGCGCATCTCCAGGGTGCTCATGCAGCCAGAGGCCGTCATGGTCGAGGTAATCGATGCCGAGGCTCGCGTCTCTTCCGATTATTCGCAGTTCGCGAACCTTGCCGCGGACTCGGCTTCGCCAAGATATCTGGATATGCGCATCGACCTCATGCTCTGAATCGCCGCTGCCCGCTAGGAATCGCATGTGAATCGCCGCGTGATCCTCGATACCTGGTGTGGCGCTATCCGATGCGTGAGCCGTAATAGAGATCGGTTCGGAGTCGCCGAGCAGGTCGCAACAGATGTCCATGTCGTGGATGGCCAGAGCCGCGATTACGCCCACATCGGGTCTCGGCGCTCGGACCGATAATCGGTCGCTCTCGATGTGTCTGATGGGGCCAAGTACCCCATCCTCCATCAGTTCTCTCGCCTTCCGAATCGCAGCATGGTGTCGGAAGAGGTGGCCTACCATCAACAGGCAATCGAGATTCTCTGCCGAAACGACGAGTTCGGCGGCTTCCTTCGCGTTCATGGCGAGAGGCTTCTCGACGAGCACATTCACGCCCTCGGACATCAACGCATTCGCGAGTGGTGCGTGCTGTGGTGTGGGGGTGGCTATCGTCGCCGCGGCTATGCCGTGTGTTGAGACCAGAGTGGATGGGTCTGTGTGGGCCTGACAGCCAAACTCCGCTGCCATCGCGGCCGCTCGCGCTTCATCGACATCGCAGACGACGAGGTCGTCCACCACGCCTTCACTTCGCAACTCGGCTAGGGTTCGCACATGGTTGCGCCCCCAATACCCAGTCCCTACGACTGCGATTCTGAAACCCATCGGAACGCGCGACCGGTGGGTCGCTCAAGACGCTGCCGGACCGAAGGTGGGCCTGCAGATGCATGCCGTGTCCTAGATGGGCCCATCGGTTCGATTCGAGGTCAGTAATCGTCCATCGAAGTGGCTACCAGAGTTGTGAATCACCCTGAACGGTCAAGGCATCCAGTCCCTCCCCCTACCTCGTGCCACCTCGTCTCATTGCCTGCTTGCGCGATCTCGATCCCCCGGCGGGCGGTGCCGAGATGAGTCTCGCGACCTTGTTAGTGGGGGTCGGTGAGGCGGGGCCACTGGCAGCTGATGCTCCTCAGTACAAGCCGTGTATTGCGGCGCCATCCAGTAGTGATGACTCGAATACTCCTGCGTGGCGCATAGATGTCCTGCAATCGGGAGATAGAGGGAATGCGTCCGCACTTACTGAAGGGCGGTCCATTCATCGCGAAGCTGTCTCGATTCCGGTTGAGAGCATCTGGTCTGGCCTTGCTTGGCGGCTTCGGTCAAGGGGCACTCAACGACCGCGCGCTGGATTGCAGAGGAGGCATCTACGAGGGCGCAATCAGGCCTTCTGCGATTGGTTGCGACCGAAGTTGGCCGCGGCGAAGGCGGCGGCGGATCAGGATGGTGATCCAATCCTTGGGGTGACCCAGCTCAACTGGTCAGCTGGCGCAGCGGCAGCCTTCGCGGAGGTTGGAATCCCCTGGCTTGTATTCGTTCGCGACGAGTTGCAATTCCAGCACCCAGGGTTATATCGCGACTCGTTGGAGGGCGCCGTCGCCGTTTGCGGCGCTGGTGAGGGGTTGCTGCGGCAGATCGAGGGGGCGTTCACCCTCCGGCGCGCGGCTCATGTGCCATTACCGGTCGATTTCCGTGGCCGGTTCGGGGCGGCGTCAAAGGTCGCATCCGCGAGGGAAGCAGGCTTGGCGGCGAGAAGCGCTTCGGGTGACATCGATACGCCCCGTATCGCCATCATAGGGGTCACGCCGGAGAAAGGGGCTGCCTTCTATCGCCGGCTGCTTCCGAAACTCGCCGAATCGTGGCCGGAGGCGCATGTCGATATCTACGGTGGTGGTTCATACGCCGAAGCGCTCGGCCGCTTCAGCAACACCACCTGGCATGGCCATACACCGGTCGAACAGGTGTTCGTCTCTTGTGATGTTCACCTGCTCACCGTGCAGAGCACGGGGTCATGGGGGCGGGTAATCAACGAAGCGGGTCTGTTCGGAATCCCCTCTGTCTCGGTCGACATCGGCAGCCAGCCAGAGGCAGTTGGGAATGGGGGGTTGATTGTACCGGCCAATGCGGACATCGATGCATGGATCGGGGCTCTCCGGAGCACCTACGAACAGCGAGTAGGGCTTGGAGAGAAGGCGCGCGCGCATGCGGGCATCGTCGACCATCGCAGGTCGATTGCGATGTTCCGAAGCGTTCTGCACGAATGCCTCGAAGGATGAACGAAGAGGTGGTTGATTGGAGCGGCGAACCGCGACTTGGCTCCTGCTCTTGGTCACGGTCATCTGGGGCCTGACCTTCATCTGGATGAAGATCGCTCTGAACGAGGCTGACAGAATCCTCGGAGCGGACGCTGACCTAGGTGCGCTGAAGACACTAATCGTGGGCCTTAGGTTCCTGATTGCCTTCCTACTCTTGCTAGCATTCCACGCCGGTGCGAGAGAGGGGTTGCGGGATCGTGATTCATGGCGAGGTGGGATGGTGCTAGGCGCTCTGATGTTCGGAGGGTTCCAACTGCAAATATGGGCGATAGAGGATGTGACGCCTGCGGTATCGGCTTTCCTGACCAGTCTATATGTCGTCTTCACGGCGCTGATTGGTGCGGCAATCGGTTGGCAGCGGTTGACCCGTTTGGCGTTGATTGGAGTCGTGCTTGCGACCGTGGGGGCCGCGCTGCTCGGTTTCGATTCTGGGGTGGCCGAGGGGTTGTCGCCGACGGCGTTCGGTTGGCCCGAGTGGTTAACTGTCGCCGGCGCATTCCTCTTCGCATTGCACATCTTGCAGACGGACAAGGTGACGAAGCAAGTCGACCCGATGCGGGTCTCGCTCACCTCGTTCGGAATCGTCGCCGTGGCTGGTCTGGCTTCGACGGGATTGGTTATCGGCACGGGCGTTTCGGAAGGGGTTGGATTGGATGATCTCACATCGTTGCTCCATTCCTGGAGGTTCTCACTCTCCCTGCTCTGCCTCGGGGTGTTCGGTTCTTTGTTCGCCATAGTCCTGCTCAATGTCTGCCAACGCCACATCTCGCCGCTCAGGGCCGCCATTCTCTATGCGCTCGAACCGGTCTGGGCGCTGTTGGTCTCGATCGGACTGGGCTTGGAGGCAATCACCATCTGGCTCTGGGTCGGAGGAAGCGCGTTGCTGGTCGGAAATCTAGTGGTCGAATGGGCGCGAATCGAAGGGGGTTGGCAACCGGTGGATGAAAGTGATTGAGCAATGATCGAGAGGGAAGGGCATTGATGATTGAAGAACACTCATGAGGTAGTCGCATAATGGCTGTTCGTGGTATCGTTTGCGCCCGGCCTTTGGATGGCGGCGAGTATTTGCGCTCTCTTGGGAAGCCCTCTCCTCCTGTATCTAGCACGACTGACATACCGAGCGAGACCGGATGATCTGGAGAATCGTCTCATCGCTCTGATGTTGGTTTCGGAAGCCGTTGCCACGCTCGTGTTCTTCGTCCCCTTCGGATTCCCTGTCCATCCCAGCGCGGCCCTCCCAGCACAGATTATCCAGAACTTCATGCCGCTGGCGTTCTCGTTCCTGCCCTTCGCTTATCTGGCATTCACGGGGACCATCAATTCACCCTTGGCCAAACCATTCAGTCATACGAAGGTTCAATCGGCCCTTCTGATTGTTGGTATCCTCTTCGGCCTGCATCAATTCGTCGTCGGTTGGAATTCGTTCATGCAAGTTGCATACATAGAGGATAAGGTGGGCCTTGGTTTCGGTCAGGGTGGTCTATTCATCCAGACGACCGTGGCGATTCTATTCATCAATTTCTATCTGATACTGACATTGATATTCTCACGCCATAGATACGAGGAAGGATCTCCAGATAGACTGCGAATCCGTTCCTATCTCATGGGGTATGCACTTCGATATCTCTTCGTGTTCGGTTCGATAACCGTCTATTTGCTCTACCGGAACATCTTCCAGGTCGAAGGAATCCTACCTGCGACGACCGTTGGGGTAATCCTACTTTCCTACACGCTTGGCAACGTGGTATTCGGAGTGATGTTCTCATTGGGGATTCTGCGAAGCCAGATTCTCGGTGTGGAGCGCCTATTCAAGACCAATATCAACCGGGCTGCATTGGGTGGTGTGATATTGTCCGTGTTCTTCCTCACCGTCGAGATTCTACAGAACTACCTTTCCTCAACGTATGGTTACATCGGTGGATTGTCGATTACTGCTCTGATGATGTTTACCCGAGTACCCTTGATGAAAATCATAGACAAAGGCACCGATTCGGTGATTCAGACATCAAACATGGATCATTCGGATGGAGGAGATCTATATCGTGAGCAATTCATGATGGCGATGGCGGATGGGATAATCACGAACATGGAACGGAGCATGCTCAGATTGACTGCGAAAGCGTTGGAGCTGAGCATCGAACAGATTCAAGCCATCGAATCGGAAGTCGAATCGATACTGGATTCAGAGGAGTGATGGTAAGTGACTAAGGTCAATTGCCTCTCTTGAGATCAGATGCGCTTGGCTGGATTGCCGGCGTAGGTTCCCGGCTCGGATATGTCTCGGGTGACAACCGAACCGGCGCCAATGACGACGTCGTCACAGATGGAAACTGGCAGGATGGTCGCATTGGTACCGATGCTAACTCGGGCGCCAATCGACGTTTTGGCCCACTTGCTCCTGTCACCACGCGCTGGTCCTCCGCGGAATAGATCGTTGATGAACATCGCACCGTGGCTGATGAAACAGTCCTCACCGATCGTAACTAATTCACAGATGAAGGCGTGGCTCTGCACCCTCGTACGAGCGCCGATGATGACTCCCGCTTGGATCTCCACGAACGGTCCGACGAAGACCCCATCACCCAAAGTGCAGCGATAGATGTTGGATGGTTCCATGATGGTCACACCATCTCCGCATTCCACATCGACGATTCTGGCTGCGCGGCGCTCGGGCTCCACCATAGCAGTGGTTCGGGGTCTCGATGCCTTGAGTCCATCCCTGTTCGGCGTTGGCTTTGGGGCCTGATATGTTCTGTCGTTCATGTCTGCCAGGCGCGAACGGCTTCTACGATGCGATCAACCTCGGCGTCCTCCAACAAGGGGAACACGGGAATTGAAACAACTTGGTCGGAGATGATCTCGGTGAGAGCGAGCGCGGGGTCACTGGCCTGTGGATGAGCTGCATATACCGGTTGCAGGTGACAAGGGATTGGGTAATGGATTCCAGTCGATATCCCAGAGTCGTCCATGTGGGTGATGAATCTCTCCCGGTCCTCGGTCCTCATGACATACTGGTGCCATGCATGCACCGCATCCTCCCGTACGGTGGGAAGGATGAATGGAAGATCTTGGAAAGCGTCCGTATAGCGATTCGCGATTTCGTTTCGCCGTTGAATCCATGCATCGAGTTGAATCAGTTGTGCTCGACCTATGGCGCACTGGATCTCTGAGAGGCGGAAGTTGGTGCCCAGCACATCGTTGCGATACTTGGTCGAACGGCCGTGGTCGATGAAGGTCCGAGCCCTTTCCAGCAGATCGGCGTCGTTGGCTAGAATTGCCCCCCCATCGCCGCCGACTGCCATGTTCTTGCTCGGGAAGAAGGAGAAGGTAGCAAGTTCGGCGAACGAGCCGCATCTTCGACCTCCGAGGCTCGCCCCGTGGGCCTGTGCTGCATCCTCGATGACTGGTATTCCCGCTTCACGAGCAATTCTGAATACATCCAGAGATATGGGTTGGCCGTAGAGGTGGACGGCGATGATCGCTTTGGTTGCCGGCGTGATTGCGGCGCGCGCGGCTTCTGCATCGATTGTGTAGTAATCCTCCTCGACCTCGACGAAGACTGGGGTTGCTCCGACGAGTGTGATGCATGTGGCTGAAGCGATGTAGGTAAACGATGGTACGATTACCTCGTCGCCGTCGCCGACACCGAGGGCATGAAGCGCTGCGATTAGTGCAGTCGATCCGTTCGAACAAGGCGTGCCGCCGAGCGCGCCACAGAACGCTGCCCATTCATCTCCGAACGCCTTCGACTCCGGGCCCTTAATCCAATGACCGGAGTCGAGAACGCGAGCCGCTTCAGTCCGCATCCGGTCATCGATGTGCATCCTGCCCATCGGAATCCGGTCGCTCACAACGGTTCCTCCTCAGCCGTCGGCGGCGGGCGGCTCGACTTGACTCCTCCGGCCAGTCAAAGGCTTCATGAGAGGGGCATCGGTCGCCACGCTGCCTACGCAGAGGTTGCCAAGCTTGGTCAACGGCGCTGGGATGAGGTCCCAGTCCTCAATGGTTCGCAGGTTCAAATCCTGCCCTCTGCACCAGTAACGAGGGGGGGCAGCCGGCTTGATTTTCTGATGCTGATCTTGGCTCGGTTTTGCCGATAGGAAGAGGGTGGTGTATTGAAATCAGGGAATGCTGGTTGAGCATCTATGGCAAGCGGGGTGAGTCGGGGTCGAGTCGCTGCGTGGTCCCTCTCATGGCTCGGCCTCTCTGCATTCACCGCTTGGTCCTCGTGGGGCCTCTATGGTCGCACCCTCGGCGAGGGGTCGGTCGTCCACCTCTGCGCCCACGC
>CAZPCY010000023.1:0-25714 GCA_964585295.1 uncultured Candidatus Poseidoniales archaeon
GACGGATGGTACTAACGGAACCGACGGAATAAACGGGACTGACGGACAGGATGGCGCTCCCGGATACGACGGAATAAACGGAACTGATGGGCTGGATGGCGCGGACGGAGCCGACGGTGTTGACGGTGTCAATGGATCAGCTGCTCTAATCAAGACCTCGGCTGAATCAGCCGGGACCAACTGCGGCAATGGTGGGACCAAGATCGAGGTGGGGGTCGATGACGATGGTAATGGGGTTCTAGATGCTACAGAGGTTGATCAGACCCAGTACGTCTGCGATGGTGCCAATGGTAGTGCCTCGGCAAACACGATGCTCACCATCCAATCTAATCCATCGACAACAGCCTGCAGTGGTGGCGGGAGAGTCATCCAGAGTGGGCTGGACAACGGAGATGGTGGAGGAACTGCTGCCAATGGGGTTTTGGAGATTGGTGAGGTAGATTTCACAACCACCTATTGCATAACAGCCGAACTGCCATCCTTGTTGAAGGACATTCGGTCAGGGTCAACAGGTAGTTCGATAGATGAGTTGGTTGCAATCGGCAGCACACTCTACTTCACAGCGAATGATGGCACCAATGGGGAAGAATTGTGGAAGAGCGACGGGACGGCTTCAGGCACAGTGATGGTCAAGGATATCTGGTCGGGTTCATCCAGCAGTAACCCTACCGGACTGACCGTGATTGGGAGCACACTCTACTTCGCAGCGGAGGATGCTCAATATGGGGTAGAATTGTGGAAGAGCGATGGGACCAGCGCTGGAACTGTGATGATTAAGGATCTCTATTGGAGTTCATCCACTTGCCCGCGTGGATACTGTGACGGTTCTCCTACTCATCTAACCGTAATCGGCAACACGCTCTACTTCGCAGCGGAGGATATTGATGAAGGGGTAGAATTGTGGAAGAGTGACGGGACTTCTTCCGGCACAGTTCAGGTCAAGGACATCCGTTCAGGAACAGGGAGCAGTAGCCCTAGCGAACTAACCGCAAACGGAAGCACGCTCTATTTCCAAGCGAATGACGGGACCAACGGAGCAGAATTGTGGAAGAGCGATGGGACATCCACGGGCACGGTGATGGTCAAAGATATCAACTCAGGATCAGGCGGTAGTAATCCTACTGAATTAACAGTAGTAGGGAATTCCCTTTTCTTCCAAGGTTCTAATTCAACTAATGACGCATATACAGGCTATCAGGCACTTTGGAAGAGTGACGGAACAAGTTCTGGAACTGTGATGGTCAAGGACACCTATACTGCTACCGTTGCGGCCGGGCCCAATATGGGCCCAATGGATCTAACTGCAGTTGGAAATACCCTATATTTCACCGCACCTGATGCCACTAATGGAAGAGAATTGTGGAAGAGTGATGGGACATCCTCGGGCACGGTGATGGTCAAGGATATTCGACCAGGAGGTAATGGCGCATGGCCAACGGAGCTGACCGTGATTGGAAGCACACTCTACATCCGAGCGAATGACGGTACCAACGGGTACGAGTTATGGAAGAGTGATGGAACAAGCGCTGGTACAGTAATGGTCAAGGATATCAACAGTGGAACTGCTGCTAGTAGTCTTGACTCAAATCCCAACTTCATAGCCGTTGGCAACACCCTATATTTTGAAGCAAACGACGGAACGAATGGAAACGAATTGTGGAAGAGCGACGGTACATCCTCAGGTACGGTGATGATCAATAACATCCATTCAGGGTCAGGGAGCAGTAGCCCTAGCGAACTGACTCTAGTCAACAACACGCTCTACTTCACAGCGGATGATGGGGCCAATGGAGACGAATTATGGAGTATTCTTTTGACTTCGGCGGGAAATACTATCAGTAGCATGGAAATCATCTTCAGTTGAATTTGAGGATAAGGTTCTGACTAACAGTGATGGCGAGTCATCCATCCTGAATGAGGCTAAGCGGTGAAATTGGTCTCAGTCAGGCATTGGGGACAAGTCACTAGGATTGGTCTGATGGAGGGGATGCCCAACGGAGCGTGGCAGGCGGGGCAAAGGATGGCCTGCTGGACCATGTCCTGACGACCGAGACCTTCGCGGGTCGGGTCGTATCCCATTCGGTAGCGTGACGCGTCTGGAAGGGTCTGGGCGACATTGCCTTGCGAGTCAAAACCCGGGGCTTGAGAGCCCGCGTCATTGAACATCGGTGTCTCACTCCTCTGTTGGGCGAGCATCTCCTCGTATGAGGGAGATTCATCGCCCTTGCTGCGTCCATACAGGGCTGGGTCATCACTGGCGGAGGAAATTTCCGCAGCATCCTTCGTTTGAGTTCCGCTTGCTGAACCACCTCCCGATTGGTGGGCTGCAAGGGCTGCCTCGGCCTCGGCCATGGACACGCCGTGCTCGCGTGCCACCTTGTCAATCGACAGCATCCGTTGGTAGTCATCCATGGCGGCGAGCTCGGCGAGCACGGATACGGGAAGTACCATGGCCAGACGAGGCGCGCACCCCTCTTCACCCTGACTCGCGCGCGAATCGCTCAGAGAAGTGATGGTTGGATGGTTCGTGCAACAGTGGCAGAGAGCCGTTTGCGATGGATTGAGAAGCGGCGGGGCGAGGCGGGAGCGGTGAGCAGGGTGACGACGGAATCCGGGGCCGAGGGTGGAGTGCAGGAGAGGAAGGCCCCTGAGGCGGTGGTGGATGAATCACCGACTCTCTACTGCTTTGAGACCTGTCCGTTCTGCTGGAAGGTCAGGAGCCTACTGCATCGCAAGGGAATCGCATTTGAGACGGTCGAGGTCGAACCGATGAAGAAGGCGGAACTCGATTTCAGCGATTGGAAGGCGGTGCCGGTGTTCGTCGATTCGGACGGGACGCAGGTCTACGATTCGAACGATATATTGCATTACATCGATGCGAATCTTGGCAATGGGTCGGATTTCAATCGCGATGGTGTTGATGTAGATCAGGATCGTATGATGGCGTTCAGCAACGATGTACTCGGCAAATCGATTGTGCCGGTGATCTATGCATCATTGCGCTCCAGTCTGCGGGCAATGGCTTACGTCACCGAGCAGGATCAGTTCAGCGGCTTCACCCGATGGAAGGCGAAATGGATAGGGGCGCTGGTGATGCGGATGGTCGGTCGAAGCAGGGCGAAGATGTTCGATGAGAAGCCCGATGAGAACTTGCGTACGCAACTGGATGTTCTAGCGGGCGCCTTCGATGGTGATTTTCTGGGTGGTGACGCCCCCGATGGTGCCGACCATGCGAACTACGGCATCCTGCGCTCGATGGAGGGACTGAGGGGTGCCTCGATCGTGGAGGAGCATGGTCGTGTCGGGCCGTGGTATGGTCGCATGAAGTCAATCTGTGGGATTTGAGCGGCGGAGTTGGGCCAGTCTACCAATCGAGAGGGGCTCGTTCATTCATCTGTCCTAGCGCCGACCGTCACCAATAGGGCGAGCAGTGAGAGGCAACAGGCGGAGTAGAAATATCCCTGTGAGAAGAAGGTGAGGAAGGCGGCGGTGCGCATCAGAAGCACGCTTTTGCCATGCCATGCGAATCCACCGAGGATTAGACCGAAAACCGCGACGCCGGCGAAGAGGACACCAAAGACATCGTACACCTGTGCCGCCGTCGGATCGTACGGTTCCTTCCCCCGCTCGGACTCACTCATGTCGATCCATCGGACATGGCTCTCGTTCTCGGCGGCGTCGAAATCGGATGGCGAAGCGTACGTCAAGGTGAGATGGGTGAATCCAAACGGTTCGAAGAGAGCGGGTGGAGAGAGAAGGATGCGGTGGCTCATGCCCTCCGCACCGTGTGAGTCGTTTCGAACATGGAGCTTGTTCAAACCAGGGTTCAGTCCGTCTATCCGGAACCTCCCCGTGTCATCGACTCTAGTGTTCGGGAATTCCATATGGGTCAGGCCATCATCACCTGTGACCAAAGTGTCGACCACGATGGTATGGTTAGTTGCGGGAGTGCCGTCCGGTAGCAGCAGGACACCTGTTAGAGTGGCCGTTCCTTGGAGGGAATCGCTACCCGGCCCCTGCGTCTGGCTATAGATGAAGTCGCGATCGCGAACCATGCCGCTGTCCCCGGCAATCGTGTCGGCGCCGTTGATGACGCCGAGTATCGAGGCGACGACGACGAAAAGAAGAGCTGCATGCAGGCGCGGGTCGCGGGGTCTTTGGGATGGTAGCACGATTCGCGCTTCTGACGATGAGAAGACAAGGCCGCTCGTCTCCGCCACATCGGGTAGACGAGTCGGCTCTGATTCCGTAGAATCATCTAATTCATCCGTAGGAGCCAGGAGAGGTTCGTTCGCATCCTCTAATTTGATGGGCAAGGATGGAATCGGGGTCGAAACCTCGGCGTCATCTCCATCGTCGGCGCTGGGCATCAAATCCGCCATCCTACGCTGTCTCATCACGCTGTCGGGCGGCTGCTATCTGCATCCGAGATTCTCTCGGGATGCGCTTCCAACAGCCGCTGCCAAGCCGCCTCGTCAATCCAGCCATGCAGGTGGATCCCCTCCTCATCGACCTTCCGTGAGAGGACCATCGCCTCTCTGCGAACCGCTGCCTCCAATGCGGGCAGCGGCATCTCATCCGAAGTTGCGGCGGTGCTCAACAGCAGCGACCTAGGTGGGCCATGCAATCTAGAGAGAATTCGTTGACGCAACTCTTCGATTCCATCTCCGCTCTTGGAAGAGCATGCGATAGGGTCGTCGCAGCCGAGTGATTCGACCAAATCAAAAATCGACCGCAGATGGTCGTCGTCGCACTCATCGGATTTGCAGAGCACAACTTGGGTAATCGGATGATTGTCCTCCTCGGCCAGTTCCAGCAACTCGCGTCGACAAGTTGCTAGACGCCTACTCGCCTCCTCGATTGGGTCGGACGCGTCGAGAGCAAGAAGGAGGAGGTCGCAGCCAATACTCTCATCGAGGGTGGCGCGGAAAGCGTCGAGCAAATCTGCTGGAATATCATCGATGAAGCCTATGGTATCCACCAGCAACACCCTCGGGGAGCGCTCCATGCGGCCGACGGTAGTCTCCAAGGTACTGAACGCCCGATCCTCAATCAATACCGGCTTCGACGACAGCGCTGCGAAGAGGCTCGATTTGCCAGCGTTGGTGTACCCTGCGAAGCCAACCGTGCGAGCGCCGCTGGCGCGTCGTTGGCGCTGGCGTTCGCGCATCGCTGCGGTGGTCCTGCCTCTACGCCGTCGCAAGGATGTGATTTCGCGGCCGACGGCGTCTAGGACCGCCCGCCAGCCGGTCCTTCCCCCCGCGCCCCAACCGAGGCGCTCACCGCTGGTCTCACGGTTGACAAGTTCACGAAGCAGGCTTCGGTCGGCCGACAAGCGGGCCATCCGAACCTGAGTCCTCGCTTCCACGCTGGATGCGTGCTGAGTGAATAGTTCGATCAGAAGTCGAACCCGGTCCCAAGTCTCCACCCCAACTGCGTCGGTGACCTCGACAAGTTGGCGAGGGAGCAGATTCGCGTGCACCAGTACCAAATCGACATCCGTCCAAGGGTGGCCCTCGACCCTAGTCGACAATTCATCTGCAACCGCTGCGATTCGGCCCGTCCCAAGATGGGTTCGTGGGTGTGGCACCCCGCGCTGCAGGATGGTTTCGACCACCTCGATGCCGAGCGTCTCAGCGAGTGAGGAGAACTCCTCGATGTCCGTCTCCCGGGTCAATAGGAGTGCTCGACGTCCTTCGTGAGTCGTCCGCATCTCCTCGGTAAGGATTCCTCCTGCACCGGCGAGCAGAGGAACAGAGGGCCACTCATCACCATCTCCCAAGGCGACACCATCCCCCTGAGGACAATTCGCATGGGTCGGGGTTCTTCCAATCACCGATGGCGGCCCTCATGGCGTCGCGTCCGCCGCAGCAGCGATAGGGGTTCTCTTGCTGCGCATAGCATGGCAGAGGGGGGGGTGACAATCGAATGGAGCGGCAACGCAGACAAGGCGATGGCGCTTGCCGCTGCCATCTCCGCTGACGATCCCGATTCCTTCTCGATTGAATTGGAGCATGCAGAAGAAATGACGATTCTGCGAATCACTGTCGAATCGGGGGCCCTTCGAACGATTCGGGCGACTGTCGATGACCTGCTGGCTTGCCTCGCCGCGGCGGAGGGGACTCTCGACGGCTCCGAACCGCCGCGGTCTGAATGATGGCGTTTCGCTTCAGTCCATCGATTATGGGGGCCCGCCGTACTCCGAACCCTTCAAACCGGTCTCACCACCCCCTAGCGTTGGTGTCCGAAGACCCGACGGGAGGTGCGTCAGCACCCGCCGATTCTGAGCCGTCGGCAGACCTGCTGCAAATCGCAGCCGACAGGGTCGAGTCGAAGCGGCTTCCGCACGACCGCTCATCGCTCCTTTGGGATGAGAACGGTCCTACTGCGATATTCGCTGGAAGCATGGACAGATGGGTGCAGGCGGTGGTCGCAGACGATGGTATTCACACTCCGATGACCGCAGATGGAAATGGAATTCGACGGGCGAAGGTCTCAGCCCGCACCAGTGGTACACTTTCTGGGGTCCATGTCGCCGAGAGGATGCTCCGCAACTGGGCCCCCGGACTGAAGCACTCGTGGCTTCGTAGAGAGGGCGAGGTTCTAGAGCAAGGTGAGGAATTCCTCGTACTGGAGGGAAACAAGCACTCCATCCTCCGCATCGAACGACCGCTCCTGAATGTAGTCGGAAGACTGTCAGGGATCTCCACGAACACCGCACAGTGGGTCGAAGGAGCGGGTGATTGCGCTGTCGCTGCGACTAGGAAGACGGAATGGGGTCTATTGGACAAGTGGGCCGTACATGTCGGTGGTGGGCTGACACACCGGTTGAACAGGGCCGACTCACTGATGATCAAGGAGAACGACATCGCGGCACTGCGAGCCAACGACGAGAAGAAGAACAGGGATGTGGTGAAACGACTCATAGAGAATATCGACATCGAGCGGCACGGTCGATTCATCGTCATCGAAGTGAGCAGCTTGGGAGAAGCACTGGCTGCAGGCAAGGCATGGTGCTCTCGGGTCATAGACATGGATGTCAAACCTCGACTGACGATAATGCTGGACAACTTCGGCCCTGAGAAGACGCGCGAGGCGGTCTTGGATTTAGAGAGCCACGGCTATCTTGAATGGTGCTTCGTTGAGGCGAGTGGCAGCATCCTATACGACGACCTTCCTGATTGGTCGAAGACCGGCGCACATGTCCTCTCGACAAGTGCTCTGAACCGAGGCGTCGTCCCACTCGACATCTCCTTGATTCTCGATACCGCGAACGGTGATCGTTGAGAGCCCAATCATATGACATGGAAGTCCGCATTCGAATGGCGACGAGATGTCTTTGAGGGGGGCATCTAAGTCGATTCTAGAGTGATTCCCATTAGCAGTGAATCTGGCTTAGAACCATGAGTTCGGCGTGAGAAGAGTGATGCGTGAGCCATCGATGGCGTGTCAATGAGAGAGGTTCCCGAAAGCCACCCTCGACATGCCTCTCTGATAGCGAGAGAGCGATTGGTCGAAGCGGCTGACGCTGGTATGCTCGCGGCCTCCGCCTTGATTGCACACGGCAGAGGGGAGGCTTACGACTACCTTCTCGGTGAGGCAACCTGTGCGGCCGCGGACCTAGCAATCATAGAAGCGGCCGCCAGACTCTCGGCCGCCTCGCGATCGGTAATCTCGGTGAACGGCAACACGGTGGCGCTGGCGGCCGATGACCTACTCCGGTGTGCAGCGGTGCTTGAGTGCGCCATCGAAGTCAACATCTACTATCGTACCGAGGCTAGGATGGAGGCCTTGCTCTCGCATCTAGCCAGCAGACGTGAAACTGTGGCATCGACGATGGCTCCTGATGGTTGGAATCCAGAAGAGAGAGGAAAATGGGAGAAGGCGGTCCTCGGCGTTCCCATCTTGGGCGAGGCTGCCGACGGCAGAATCCCCGGTCTAGAAGGGCCTCGTGCTACATGCTGCTCGGAAGGTATCCTATCGGCAGATGCAATTCTAGTCCCGCTGGAGGATGGCGATAGGTGCGAGGCTCTGGTGGAGATGGGTTGCGAGGTCATTGTGGTCGATCTCAATCCCCTTTCTCGCACCGCTCGAACCGCCACGATTACGATAGTTGATGAGATAGGTCGCGTCGCCGCACGGCTTCTTGCAGTGCTCCTCGATGGGGCCGTTCCCATCGATTCAGATTGGGACAATGATTCGGCGAGGGAAGGGGCGCTATCCGTGATGCTTGAAGCGTTGGCTCGAGATGCGGCTGGTTCTTGAGCACGCCGCGAAATCAGCGCTGTATTTTGATGGCGTAGTTGGATCGTTAGCCCTCACGCGTGAGCGTGCCGCTCCTCGATGAGCGCCTGAACTCTCTCCGCGATGGCGATGCCGACGTCGCTGCATGACGCGCTCCCACCGAGGTCGTAGGTGAGGGTGGAGCCCTCCAGGAGATGCGCTTCAATCGCTTGATCGATAACTGCCGCAATCGAAATCGCCTCTGGATCGTCCATCCTTCGACCAATCCATTCGAGCATCAGTTGCACCGACGATAGAGTGGCAATCGGATTCACCTTGTCCTTACCGGAGTGCTTGGGAGCCGAGCCATGTACCGGCTCGAAGAGCATGTGATTATCTCCTATGTTGGCGCTCGCCGCCATTCCCATTCCGCCCTGCAATACGCTCGCGAGATCGGTCGATATGTCACCGAACATGTTCGGAGTGACGCAGACATCGAACCATTCTGGAGAGCGAACGAGCCACATTGTGAAAGCGTCGATGAACGCATGGTCAGTGGCGACATCGGGATACTCGGCGGCAATCTCGTGGTAAATCGAATTGAATAGTTGGCAGCCGCGGGTGACATTGCTCTTGTCGACGCAGGTCACCCGCTTGGCGCCATCCTCGGGACAGCCGTTACGGGCCATCGCGAGGTCGAAGGCGAAGCGGATCACTCGCTCGCTGCCCAGCCGGGAGATCGGACGAGGATCCCATGCTACCTCACCTTCGAGTCCGGGGAACTCCGGTTCCGGGAGGCCGGGCCATATCTCGCCCCGTGCGCGATGAGCACTGCGAGACAGAAGGCTGTGATAGAGCCCCTCGGTGTTCTCCCGCACAATCACCATGTCGACGGATCCGGCTTGCCAAATCGGTCGGTGCTCTCCGTGCACCTTGTGATTGACCCCCTCATAGAGTTTGATCGGGCGGACATTCGCGTAGAGGTCGAGTCCCGATCTCAAGCCAAGGATGACCTCCCCACCGGCGATGTCACCATTCGGAAGATCGGCTCCGGGCCAACCGATTGCACCCAACAGAATTGCATCACTCTCATCACGGCAATGCTCAAACGACCCGGATGGCCACTCTTCTCCAGTTTCCAACCAATGCTGACCACCGCATGGTATCTCAGTCAATTTGAACGAAAGCGAAGATGAGGCTTCGACCGCCCGTAAGAGTCTGATGCCTTCGCGGATGACCTCGGGGCCTGTGCCATCGCCGGGCAGCACCGTGATGCGATAGGCCGTCATCGAACCAGTCCACCCGCTCCACCTTGATGAATGCCGCTGTCGCGCATTTCCGGGCCGTTTGGAGGGAATCGTTCATAGACGGTCACGCTGAGGGTTTTCGGCATGGGCGAGGATGGTGGCAACGGCGTTCCCGAGGATGTTCGAATCGATCCGGCCAACCTGCCCGAAGTGCTCACCGACCTTTGGGAGACCATGCTGCGTCTAGACCCTGCATGGGACTTGGCGGAGTGGTTGGAGGAACGCGCCAAAGAGGAGTTGGATATGGTCTCTTCATCAATCGAAGCGGAGAGATGCCGAATCGAGCAGAGATTGCATCGCATCGAGCGGTTGGGAGCGAGATTGGCGAGACTTCGGGAAGCGGGGCCGATGCCCCCTCGTGATCCGGGTCAGCGCAATCTGTTCGAGCCATACGCGAAGGTCGATACCGTGCCGCCAAGGGAGCCGGTCGAACAGGATGAGGAGGTGGTCTCCATAGACTTCGAGGACTTGGAAGACGATCCATTGCTCGCAATCGTCCGAGAACACGTCCTCCAATTCATGGAGAGCGATGAGGAACCGGTGGGCATGGAGGAAGTGATGGAGGCACTCTGCCCACATGGAATCGATCCGATGGAGGTGCACGAGGCAATCGAGTGCTTGGTCGCAACCGAGGCGTTGATTGAGATCGGAGAGGGTTTCTTCGTCCTAGGTGGATGAGCTCGACCGCCGGCAGTACGAAGTCAGCCCCCACGGGAGCGGGTGCGTGCGAGAGGCCGGGCGGAATGTGGCATCCGCGCCGCTGCAGGATGACCATCTGCGCCAGTTGGCTGATGAGTCACTACGGCGCGTCCTGCGAGGTACGGTCTCGATGGCAATCGTAGCAGTAGTGTTACGACTGATGCTACTGAGCATCGCCCAGCGCTGGCCAACAAGCCGATTCGGGTGGGTCATCGGCCACATCGAAGTCATCGATCTAGCGGCCGTGGTATTGGTGCTCTGGACGTTGCTACTGCTCGTCGCGCGTGAACGCCGCGAAATCGAAGAGCGAATGGCCGCCGAGATTGGAGCAATCAGGCATCGAGAGCGGGAACGAGCGAATCTCGATATAGAAGCGATTATCGATGCTAGTGGTGGGGAACTGGCGAAGGATCTCGACCGACATGGCCGCCTAATCTACCGAACTAGGGGCAGGGATCCCGCAGGTGTCGCTGAAGGAGGCCGTTCATCGGATCTCGATCGAGAAGCGCAGAGAGTGCCAGTCTGGGAAGAACGCCCTGAGCACCAAGGGCTCGAAGGACCGCTGACGAAAGCAGAGGAAGTGGTAGTCGAAGCGGATGAGGTGCGTGCGAGGAAAGCGGCCGCATTGTGGGAGGAGCGCGAGGCATCCGATCCCGATTTGATTGAGGCTGGTGTCGAGCGGCTGGGGGACCTCTTGGCTCTAGGGGGGGTTCAATCAGATGTGGAGTCGATTGTTACTATGCATGGTGATGAGGAAGAAATCTACGATCTCAATAACGAATGACCTCGCCACCCGCAGCCTCAAAGAGTCCGGACCGGGCCCGAGCGGTCGTGCAAGGA
Organism: uncultured Candidatus Poseidoniales archaeon; assembly: GCA_964585295.1. GTDB lineage: Archaea > Thermoplasmatota > Poseidoniia > Poseidoniales > Thalassarchaeaceae > CAUZSY01. Next base: position 11,070 of record CAZPCY010000023.1, read on the forward strand.
GTCCAGATGAAGGCGATTCTCGTCGCCGGCGGGCACGGCTCTCGCCTGCTACCATTCACTCGCTACACACACAAGACGCTGTTGCCACTCCACCGACGGCCGGTGATAGACTACGCACTCGGATTAATACGAAGAGCCGGCATCAAGGACATCACCATCATCGGCAATCGCTTCATCGGCCAAATCGCCCAGCATGTCGGCACCGGCCTCGATGGCGAAAACATCCACTATGTGATTGAGGAAGAGCCGAAAGGAGTGGCGCAGGCTCTGAGTCTCGCGCGATCTCACACAGAGGGTTCCCGACTCCTGATTTACTTCTCGGACAACATCACGACCGCTGAACTGGTCGACGAAGTCTCGGAGTGGGTGCAGGCAGACAAGCCACCCGGCTGTCTCCTGCTCGGTAGGGCCGTCCCCGACCCGAGACCATTCGGAGTTGGGGTATTTGATGCCGAGGGCGGGCTAATCGACATCATCGAGAAACCTGTCGAACCCCCAAGCAATATCGCCATCGGTGGCATCTATCTCTACGACGAGCGGTTCTGGGATCTGCTCGACGAATGTGGAATGGTGGAGTTCGCCATAACCGACCTCAACAGACGCTACATCCAAATGGGTGCGGCTAAACTTCGTAACCTCATCCATGAGGAGTGGTACGACTGCGGAACGCCGGACGCGTTCATGGAGGCAGCGAGACTCGCAGCGGAGGGGAAAATCTCTCCTGAACCCTGCAATCTGCGGCCGAATGACCCGACGCCGATGAACAAGGATGGGAATTGAGGCATTCTCATGAGGGTGGGCATAATCGGCGCTGGAATCGTCGGTGGTGCAATCGAGCATTGGTTCGCACCGGTGCATGAATTACACATCCACGATCCTGTGAGGGGAACCGAACTCGCCGACGTCACCGACAATGTCGATATTGCGTACATCGCGGTACCAACACCGATGGGTGACGACGGAGCGTGTGATACTAGCATTGTCGAATCGTTGCTGTACGAATTGCCCGATGGCTTCTCGGCCGTGATTAAGAGTACCGTCGTGCCCGGCACTACACAGCGTTGGCATGATGAACACCCTCGGCTTCGCATAGCCTACTCACCGGAGTTCCTCGTAGAGAGGAGGCATCTGGAGGATTTCGGCAATCAAGACATTCTCGTCTGTGGGACTCATCATCCGGAGCTCGCGGAGTTGGTCTTCAGGCACCACCGTCAGGCGGGAGTCCTACGGAAGGACCAGACCTTCATCCTCACCCCCACTCAGGCTGAACTGGTCAAGTACACGAAGAACACCTTCTATGCCAACAAGGTCATCTTCGCCAACCAGATGCATGACATATGCGAAGCGCTAGGTGAGGATTGGTATGCTATCCGGGATGTGATTACCACAGAACAGGCGCAACCCATCGGCCCATCCCATCTCGATCCGATATTCGGACTCAACCGGGGCTTCGGAGGGAAGTGCCTGCCGAAGGACAGCATGGCGCTCACCGTACTAGCCGAGCAGTTGGGCGTCAAGTACAACCTGCTAGACGCATTGCAAAGTGACAATATCGCTCTGCGTGGAATCGTCACTGGGAAGTCCAGCGATGTCGAAACGATGGACGATTGAAGTGGCGTGACGCCGCGTTGGAAGCCTCAAGACAGTGAGCGAACCGTTTAGAGTACGACGCCCTCTCTCGGGGTGATGCTTCCCGACACGCTGCACACCCTGCCACAGGCCGAGCGGTTCGCTTACGCCAAACTACTCGCCTTCATCACCGGAATAGACGATGATGTCTCAATCGATGAGATGGCGGTGTTCGAACAACGAATGGGGACGGCTATGCTGTCGCCGAACCAGCGACAGGCTATCCGGAATTACCTCAAATCACCACCAACACTGCGTGAGTGCTTGGATGGATTGGGCGCGGTCTCCGGTCGTCTCGCTCTGCGTGATGCGACGATGATGACTGCCGCCGATGGGCATGTGGACGAGGACGAGCGCGAAGTCCTGAACCAGATAGCGACCGCTCTCGGGATGTCACCAGCCGTCGTTGACGATCTGCTGGCTTGGGTGCTAGAAGGCTATGACTGGATGCAGCGAGGGCTGGACATCCTCAACCAAGGATGACCCGGTGAGCATCGGTGCTGCCAGACGCTATCGACCTGTGCGATGCCGCCACCAGAGAGGGGTATGTCTCCATCCTAATGCTGGTCGCCGGTAGTGATGGTCGTCTGGTGAGAGAGGAATCCGCAGCAATCGAGGCAGCGATGGGAAGGGCGATGATCCCTCCCGAGCGTCGAGATGCCCTGAGACAGGACCTCCGCACTCCACCGGATCTTGCGACGATGGTCGATGGAATGGAGATGCGTGGCATTCGGGTCGCCCTGAGGGACGCTGTGATAGTCGCCGCCTGCGACGGCGACTATCAAGAGGAAGAGAGGCGTTTAATCAGCCAGTTGGCAGAGATTGCAGGGGTCGGAGACGAGGTTCTGGATGAATTGTATGATTGGGCTGGACGAGGATGGGATTGGCTGGCTGAGAGCAGGCGCCTGCTCGATGTGCCGCTGCCATCTGAAGAGTGAGGGGGAACGCGTCTCTGGAGATACACTAGGGTTCTTAACGCGGAGTTCCAGCGCAGCGGCCGAGCACGATGGCAGGCGGAGTTAGCGGTTGGTACGCGAGACTCGATCGAATCTGCCCAGACCGCATCGAGCAGATTACTGAATGGCTCGATGCATGGCACGATTCCTTGCATACCAATCGGCCAGTGGCGGCTTGCACGCCATCAGAATGGCCGACGCTACCCGCTGGACTCCTAGCTGATCCCGGCAATGTCCTCGACCAGATGCTCGCTAGGCACGATGCGGACCGTGATGGTAGGTCGCCTCGCGGCGCCCACCCGACTCCTCCTCGCTTGGCCGACGCGATGGTCGCATCGGAGTTGCATGGAGCTCTCCAAGAAATCGTAGAGGAACCCGTAAGACCGGCGTTCGATCCAGCCGCCCTGCCGCCTGGATTCATCCCTCACCTCGCCGAACTGGAATCGATGATCGATGTCGAGGAATCGGTGGAGAAGGATCACGAATTCGAAGCCGATGTGCTGGCAGGCCGGTCGACTAGGACAGGTGTCCCTATACCCTTCGCGGACCTCGCCGTGGGTGGCGGTTTGTTCCCCGCTCGTCTGCTCAGATGGCATGCCGACCGGGCTTTGAGGCTGGAACCGAAGGAGAGGGCCGACGACACTCGTAGACTCATTTCCTCTATGCAGTTGCTCGACATCTGTCCTGTCGCCGTCGAGGCTTGTCAGCGGCGCCTGCTGCTTGCCTTGGTCCGCCTCGATCTTGCAACCCTTGGCGAAGCGGAGGCTGGTCGACTCGGATTGGATGAGTGCCAGAGCATCCTTCAAGATGCTGTCTCGGTCGGTGACGCCTTGCTGGGTGATTGGCCTTGGCAGACAGCGCCGAGATTGGTGATGGGAAACCCTCCATGGCTGCGAATCAAGGATCGATTCAGGGGGCACGAAAATGGCGCGGCGTTGCGGAAGAGATTGGGGCAAGACCTCAGATCTCGAAAAGATGCTCGTGGTATGCCTAGATTCAGAACGATGCGAGGTAATGTGAATCTCTACCGCCTCTTTGTCGAACGGGCACTACGCCTGACCGAGGATGGAGGCAGAATCAGACTGGTTGTGCCAGACTCCCTTCTTCGAGAGCAGTCTAGCCAACCACTGCGGACCCTGCTCGTCGAAGAGAATGAATGGACGGAAGCATGGTCTTTTCACGAGGCGGCTCGGCTTTTCACTGGAGTCACTCAAGGAGTCTTAATCCTAGGCGTCACTAGAGGTGGCGAGACCGAAGCACTACTCCATCGGGGCCCCGCCGAACCGTTCGAACTCTGCGATGATCGGGGGTTGGAACCGACGGTCCCGCTGCACGTCCTGCCTCGAGAGGAGTGGGCTCGCTGGACAGGCGGGTCGTGGGCTGTGCCTAGGCTACCGCGCGACCGGCGAGAGAGGGAAAGGTTGCTGCGCACAATCGAGGAACTCGCCGGAGAGGCGAGAATCTCCGACCCTGACCACTGGCTCTCGGCAGGCGGAGAGAGGGTCCGAGTCCGCGTTGGGGAGGCCGACCAAACGGTCCATTCCGCTGGCATGTCCGACTGGCCTCCTAGTTCCCGCGGCATCCCATTCATCCGGGGCATCCACTTCCAGAACGATGATGCCTCGGTTTGGTTGCGTCACCCGGGATTTGAATCTAGCCTCCCAGTAGATGCGGCTGAAAGACACCATGCGCGCTGGACCGGGGCGTTGCCAGCCAGTGACGAAGCGCGAATCGTCTGCCAAGCGATCGTCAACGCACAACAGACGAGGCGGTTGCGATTCGCCGTAATCCCAGCTGGCTGTGTGCTGGGAAACTCCGTCAATCACCTGCAACTGACCCCCGAGGCGAGGGCGGAACTGCGCAGATTCGCAGGCGGAGGTGATGGTTTGGACTGGCTCTGCGACCTGCTCAATGACGAGCGTCTGGATTGCTGGGCGCGCGCTTGGGCAGCCAACAATAATGTCAACAACTACGAGTTGGAGAGCCTTCCTCTACCTATGCCAGCACCTCGCGCCACCTCAAAGATGCACCATCGTTAAGATGATGGGGCATACGACAATCGAGCGCTTCAAAGGTCAGAAATCGGTGTTTTGGGGCAAGGATTCATCAATGCGCAGCCCGGGATGAAAGGACCATCGCGCGAGATTCTTCCGGGGAGATAATGAAACGATGGGCATTCATCCGAAGATAGGGATCACCGGACTCCCGAGAAGCGGCAAGAGCGCCGTGATGGAAAAGGTCGTGCAGATGCTCCAAGAAGAGCGGACCCGAGAACTCCGCTCGATGGGTCAAGGAAGCAAGTCAGATGCAATCCTCGGAGGGATGCGAACCGAGCCGGTCTTCGACGGCAGCGACCGGGTCGGATACAAATGCGTGGACTTTCGGACAGGTGAAGAGGAGGTCATCGCGCATCGTGACATCGATTCCAGACTCCGAGTGCTCGGATACGGCATCGATCCCAGTGCGCTAGAGAGAGTTGCCGTCCCTGCCATCCGAGGTGCGATGAATGAGTGCGAGGCGATCGTAATCGATGAGATAGGCAAATTCAGCGTCGAGTCCGAAGGTTTCGTCGCGGTGGTCAGAGAGGCTCTAGAAGTTGACAAACCGACTCTCCTGACACTGCACAAGAAGAGTCGGCATCCACTCCTGCAGGATATTAGGCGGCGTGACGATGCACGAATCCTAGAGGTGACTCCAGTCAACAGAGCTTTGTTGCCATACAAGATCCACAACCTAATCCGTGAGACCTACTAATCGACTTGGGCTGCCTCGGCGGATTTCGCGGCGTCATTCCGGCCGTCGTTCGATACCGTGCGGTTCGTTGCGTCTGGTCATCGAATCGATATCGAATCATCGATTTGGCCGATTGCTTGATGCCAAAGACTCGATTCGGCGGCCTTCGTGACTACGCCGGCGCGACGTGCGGAGAGGGTCGTGCTCTGGTTGGGTGGTGGCCTAAGTCTCGCGGCTGCATTCTCGATGCGAGTGGCTCTATCGGGGGATTGCTCGGCCGGGTGCATGCCGCCGATGCACGCCTATCCTCTGCTCGCCGCTGGGCTGATCATGATTCTAATCGCCGGCGAGGCGATGACCAAGAGGCGCGGAGATGGTGCAGGCGCCATCCTACATCGTTGGTTCCCGGATGAGACCGAGGCGGAGGCAGCTTGGAGAGCCGAGAACGAAATGCTCGATAGAGACGATGAAAGTCGATTGGCCGACGCTTGGGCTCGCTTGGAGGAGAGTAGGCTCAGTGAGCGTCTCGAGGAAGAGTGATGATTGGTCTTGGAGTCGGGCTCTTTGGGGGTTGCGTTCCTTTGAATCGGAAGGAAAAACATCAATCAGGCTTGGCGGCTGGCCAACCTCGGAGGATGCGGAGTGTCTGAGATTCCAGCCGACCTGAGTTACACCGAAGAACACGAATGGATTCGATTCGAGGGTGATGAGTACGTCGTCGGAATCACCGACCATGCACAGGATGCGCTGACCGATGTCGTTTGGGTCGAACTGCCTGAAGTAGGATCTTCATTCGCTGCGATGGAAGCCTTCGCCAGCGTCGAATCGGTGAAATCCGTCAGTGAAATCTACGCACCGCTCGCCGGCACGGTCGTCGCGGTCAACGAAGCATTGGAAGACGAACCGGAGAGGATCAATTCCTCTCCCTACGACGAAGGTTGGATTGCTAGAATCAGAGTCGGGGAAGAGGTCGATAGGGCGGCATTGCTCGACGCGACGGGCTACGCATCCTCGATAGGTGAATGAGCCACCTAGGGGCCGGTGGCTCGATGGAACGCGACGAAAATGACGCATCTGGCACCATCAAATCAGACGACGCCGGGCTGGCGCCTCTCTACATTTACGTCGATGGGTCATGTGCTGACAACACCGCAGTCGGCCCGGATCAGATTGCGGGTTGGGGGTTCCTCGTCGTTCGAGATGATCCGGGCATAGGCAGGGGCAGGGGGCAGGTCTTGCATGAGATGAGCGGTTTGGTCATCTGTGACAAGGAGGATAATGAGTGGGTCGGTGCTGAAATTGCATCGAACAATACAGCGGAGTTGTCGGCTGTCATCCACGCGTTGCGCTGGCTGCTCTTGGAGGGAGGTAACGATCCCGTGGTAATTCGCGCTGATTCCCTCTACGCTCTACGCATACCGGTGAGGGCCTGGAATGCGAAGGCGAATCGAGAACTGGCCGAGAAGGCGATATCCCTGTGGACAGAGGTCACATCACTTCGGAGACTGCGAGGTGAGCACATCCGCGCTCACCGTGGCCATAGGTGGAACGAGCGTGCCGATCATCTAGCATTCCGGGCGCAGGCAGGTGAACAGCCGGTACCCTTGACCTTCTGGAAACCTGGAGAGCGCTGAATCACTCCTCCTCGGCCGAATCGGAGAGTGGGCCGGAAACGAGGGCTGCGTAGATTGCCACCAAACAGATCAGGCAGCCGAAGAGAGTCAGTAGGAGACCTGTTGGCCCGGGCATAGTCGTGGCCAGTGGACCCCCCGTCATCCACGCCAAAGCCAATGTCACGACGCCCGCAGCAAGCACCTTCGGCCAGCCAGTTGTAGGGTCCCCCCACAAGTGTAGCGACGGGATGATTCCACGACGATTGAAGGTCGCCATGAACCAAGCGCGATAGAGCAGGGCGAATCCGATTAGGCCCCCCACCCCTCTCGTGAATCCTTCATCACCCCATGGTCCAGGATGGGAAATGCCGAAGGGCATGGCGTTCAACACCAGAAGAGTCCCGATGGTGGCCTCCACTCGCCATCCTCCTTCGGGCGACGGGGCATCAGAGCCATCGGTCACCAACACTTCACTCTCCTCCGACTCATCGAAGTGGGTTGGGCGCTTCAACCAGCCCCTCCAGCGCAGCTGAATCGAGGCCGGGGGGATATGGTGTGGACGAGCGCTTCGACTTCATTACCCATCACGCGTTCGCTTCCCTCCAAGCGAGGTGATGGAGTACGAAGTGGCGCAGGTCCACCTCTTCCTCGCCTGCGTCGAATTGATCCAACAGATGGTCCCGAGCCGCCTCGCATAGATCCTCGTCGGGCGTGATGCCGACCTCCCGTTTGATCCAAGTCGCGATATCGATGCCGGTGCCACCATCTCGGGCGTCCTTGTTGGCCCGCTGCCACTCCTCGTCATCTTGAGGTAGACGTACCGAGCCGGTCATGGGACCTCCATGTAGGGCTCGATCGCCTCATCGCTCCATTCCGAGAGTGGGCCTTCCGAGTCGAGGCGCGGGTATGGTGCATCCGCTCCTGAGCGGGAACGCTTGAGATGATCGTGCCCTAAGACGAGAGCTTCCGTGAGGACACTCGATGCGATGGCCAGCGTCCGGCGATCGGTCGCTGACCAGTACGCTTCACGCGGGTGGCTGTGAACCCAGAGCCGGAACGGCAGGCGCGCCCCAGATGGGGGGTCAAGCCGAACCGATCCCGGGGTTCCTATGTCGACCCACACGCCGTCGTCGGCATCGAACAGAAGGCTCACCTCGACGCCGATTGCATCTGCGATTGTCCACACTTTCGCCCAATCACCATCGTTCCCGGCGCCGGCCAAAGCGCTCGTGAGCCGTTGCTCGGTCACACCTAAGCCGATGAGGTCTTTGAGCAAACCATCGAGGGGTTCTGGGACCGGTTCCGCCCTCTCCTTCGGATTACCGATCATCTTGTACCACCTCCCCGTGGAGTTGGGAATACAAGACGGCATAGACGCCGGAAGATGGCGCCAGCAGAACGCTCATGCGCAGCGACAATCTGTTCCAACTGCAGCCCCGACTCTGCTTCGGCCAGAAGGAGTTCCTCCTCGGCATCAGTCCAACGCCTTGAGGCTCGCGATGGCTTCGGAACTAGGGCTGGCTGAGCACTTGCCGGCGCCACGTGGATGAAGGTCTGAAGTAGGCCGTGGGTTATCGAGAATGCTCTCGCTGGAGGGGGTTTGGTGTTGGCGCCAGACATCTGCCGCAGCGTCTGCAGACACCATTGTGCAGCGTGCGAAGCGGCGATTGAGAAGCCAAACTCGATGTTGCCGATGGCTATGGCGCCATCCAACTGGCAGGATACCGCCTTGTGGTCAGGGGTCAGTCTGTCCACATCGGCTATATCGCTACGATGGTCAAGCGCGAGCATGGCGTCGCCTCGACAACGAATGTCGAGCCACGCAACGTCCGAGAGCGCGTGCACGATACGCCTCGGATCCGGTCGGTCGACTGCGATCACGACGAGATCTGCATCAGTGAGTTGCGACGAATCCACGAGATCTAACGGAGCTGCACATACACGTACGGATGATGTGGCGTCTGTTCGATGGCGATCTGCTAGGACAGAGGCCTTCGGACGGCCCTCGTCAGCTGAATCGAAGCGCTGATGGGGGATGTTTGATGATTCGACCTCGTCGCTATCCATCAACTCTATCTCGATGCCATCCAAAGAAGTCGCCACCTCGCTGGTAGAAAGCGCTGGGACGAGCAGATCGACGAGTGTCGATCCTATTCCCCCCAATCCGACGATTACCATCTTCACGCCATCCTGTGCTCTCGCTGTCTCGGCCATGTAGGGCTTCCTCGGAGCACCATATTTCAACGCGGGAAATGGGTAACGAATGAGAATGGATGTCGATTGAATCGCAGGGTTGAGGTGATGGGTTTCAAGTGCGTGGAACGAAGGTTGGGGGCGCATACTCAGGTCTTCACGATGTGGATTCCAAACCGCCGGATTCAAAGAGGGGGGGAGGATTCCTGAAGTTGATGGACGCGTTGGGACCGGTGGCGCAACTCCGAGTCCAAGAGTTCCTCGACGGAGTCGCTCAGAGTGGCTTGACGAACGATGTTATAGAGTGGTACAACATCGATGTGACCGCCGTCCTCGAAGGCTGTCCGATTCATGGACACGAATTGAATCCATCAGATGGTTCTGCACTGATTTTCCTCAAGAAATCGGTTGTTCACTGTCTACCCAAAGAAGGAAGGATGCTGCATTACCCCAAACATCTAGTCCACTGCTTCGTCGAGGACCATCGATATGGCGAGGCATTCGATGACGACGGTTTGGTTCTCAGGGCGGAATTATTCAGCATCTCGCCCACTGGTGAGCAGTTACAATGGGAGATGCTCTGCCGCACCCCGAACGAGGTTCCAGACGTCGAGCAAGTGATAGCTAGTTGGATGCGTTGGCTCAATGCCTGATTGTTCGCCCACTACTCCCGCAGCGTTGATGACGGCTCCGCGACTCGATGGTGTCGAAGGTCATGGAGCCGATCATCACCGGTCTCGCCGCGCGGACCATCTTGGATTCCCGCGGAAATCCCACCGTCGAGGTCGATTGCTACATCGATGGGAGGCTGGCTGGCCGTGCCGCGGTCCCGTCCGGAGCGAGCACAGGGAGCCATGAGGCGGTCGAACTGAGGGATGGCGGCGATCGATGGATGGGGCGGGGTGTCGAGGGCGCCGTGGACAATGTGATTGAGATTATTCAATCGGCACTCGTGGGAATGCCGGTGGACGATCAAAGAGCGGTTGACGAAGCTATCCTGCAACTGGATGATTCCCCGAACAAGGCGATGATTGGGGCGAACGCCTCGCTCGGTGCGTCGCTCGCCTGTCTGCACGCCGGAGCGAATGTGCATCAGTTGCCCCTATGGCGCTACATCGGAGGCCTCTCCGGCGGCAGTCTCCCAGTTCCGCTGATGAACATCCTGAATGGCGGCGCCCATGCGGCGAGTGATGTCGATGTGCAGGAGTTCATGGTGGTCCCGCACGGCTTTGACACCTTTCCCGAGGCGTTGCGCGCAGGTACCGAAACATACCACGCTCTGAAGTCGGTGCTGAGGGACAGAGGGTTACTCGGCGGCATCGGCGATGAAGGTGGATTCGCCCCGAACCTCAAATCCAACTCCGAGGGGCTATCCCTACTAACAGACGCGATAGAGGCGGCTGGTTATGCGCCGGGAGATCAGATCAATATCGCATTGGATGTCGCTGCGCAGGAATTCCTGACGGACGACGGTTACCACATCGATGGAGAGGTGATCGATGGAGAGGCTCTCGGAGACCTCTATTCGACCTGGCTCGACGAGCATCCAATCATCTCAATCGAGGATCCATTCGGAGAGGATGACTGGGCTGCATGGGAGGCATTCCAGAGGCATAGCGGCGATAGGTGCCAGATAGTCGGAGACGACCTGTTCGTCACCGATGTAGGCCGTCTCCAAGAAGGAATCGACCGTCGCGCCGCGAATGCGATACTGATCAAGCCGAATCAGATAGGCACCGTCACCGAGACTCTAGAGTGCGTGGAACACGCGCGTGCGCACGGGTTCGGCACCGTGATGAGTCACCGAAGCGGCGAAACCAGCGACGATACCATCGCAGATCTCGCAGTCGGTGCGAGATGCGGGCAGATCAAAACCGGTGCGCCTGCGCGGAGTGACAGGACGGCGAAATACAACCAGTTGCTCCGGATATCGGAGCAGTGCTCGGAATTCCTGCCACCATTTTGATCCACCACCGATCAGAGACTTGCACGGCAGACCTACCCCGCCACAGTGAGGAAGATGCATGCGCCGGGTGGCGATTAGGGGCCGCGTAACCAATCGGAGAGACGGAGTAATCCCTTCTCGATGGCATCTTCGGTGGCCGCGTAGGAGATGCGGATGTGGTCTTCGCCCCCCACTATCAGCGACCCCGGGATTAACTGCACCTTTGCCTCGGCTAGAGCGCGGTCCGCGAACTCCCGATCCGACATCCCGGTGTGCTTGACACTGGTGAACACATAGAATGCACCTTCCGGCTCCGCGACTTTGAAACCCAACTCGGTCAAACCATTCACCAGCAAAGATCTCCTCCTGAGATAGGCGGTGAAGAATTCCGCCACCGACTCCTCCTGTTCTAGGGCGGCCTCGGCGGCCGGCATCAGGAACGACGGGACATGCGAGGCGGCGTTCGCTTGGCATCGGTGCGCTGCGGCCATCGCTTCCGATGGTCCGGTCATGACGCCGAGTCTCCAACCAGTCATCGCCCAAGTCTTCGAAAACCCGGACACCACGATGGTCCGGTCTGCCCCCCCAGGCAATGCCGACGGTGATGCGTGCGGCCAGTCACACCATACGAGTCGCGCATAGATCTCGTCGCTGATGATCCAAAGATCGTGCCTGACGGCGATGTCGACGATCGTCTGCAATTCCTCGGGGCGGTATACCGCTCCCGTTGGGTTGTTCGGCGAGTTGAGCAAAATCGCACGGGTCCTATCGGTGATTGCGGCTTCGATGGCATCTGGATTAGGATGGAACGCGGCATCACAAGGGACGTGAACCGGCCGAAGGCCGAGTAGCGCGGCCTGTCCGGTGTAGGTCGGCCAAGCTGGCGCGAGGAGGATGATCTCATCATCGGGTTCGCAGGTCACCATCATGGCATACAGGAGTGCCTGCTTGGCGCCAGGTGCAATCAGGACATCCTCCATCCTCGTCGGGATTCCCCATCGAGAATGCAGCGTTTCGGCGACCGCGGCGCAGAGTGATTCATCCCCAGCACCGCGGGTGTACTTAGTGCGGCCGTCATGCAATGCCGATATCGCCGCATCGACGACCTGTGGTGGAGTGTCAAATCCTGGTTCACCGACCGTCCATCGGACGACCTCCGGCCCGGGAGGGGCGAGGTAAGCGGTGAAGCCGACCCCAAGGTCGGAGAACCTCGCGGGCACTTTCGGCATGTCATCGCCAGCCGAGATGTCATCATCAAAGTGATGGGAGGGTCATTCTTTGACATGCCTTCAGCCGAAGTCGCCAGTGGTGAATCTGTGTCGTGCAGGGTTCTGACTTGGAGTCCGTGTGATCTTTGGTTCTCTCGATGGAGCCCGGTCACCTTGAAGGGGGGCGTGTCGTCGCCGAAGGTGCGCACAGGTAGCAAAGCCCGGTCACGCGTTCGACTGCAGATCGAATACACGTGGGTTCGAATCCCACCCTGTGCTCCAACCATCAATGATTGTGATGATCTGAGCTCGTTTTACTGACCTGTCATGAGTAATCGACCGTGAAGGATCTCCACATCGATCGATGAGGCCCGATTCCCTTCACCTCGTAGACATCACCATACGCTTCCCAGCCACAAGACTCGTAGAATGGGATCGCGGGAATCCGTGCTTGCAGCCAGCCGCTTTTCGCACTCCATGTATCGACAGCGCGTGCCTCCAATTCCCGGAGCACCGATCGAGCGTGCCCCTTTCGCCGATGCTCGGGTAGCGTTCCCATCTGCCGGATGTGGAATGCTGGGCGCAGGTCGCTTGGACGGGGGAAATCGGAATCGGGGGAGATTAGCGGTTCAAAGCCCGGGCAGCGAGCCGCTTTCGGGCCTTCGTAATCGGCCTGCGACCCATCGGCCCCTGCTGGAATGAGATGCGCGCGTCCGACCGAGACGATGGTGAGGGCTGCCAATCCTGAGGTGTCTGTCAGTTCCACCCACGCGTGCAACGATTCTTGATCATCGGCGAGGCGTTCGCTGCCGGGCGGTAGTCCTAGTGGAGCACGAAGGGTCGCGTACCGGCAGGAGAGAAGCCCCTCGGAGGGTGTGCTGTCAGGGCCGCTTGACCTGATACGCCCGGTCGGGCTGGAAGCAGAGGGACCCGGGTCCGCCATGGCAGCGGGTCGGTGATGCGGCGGTTCAATCCTGCGCGTCGAGGTGTGCAAGCGCCCGAACCGGCTCGGCACCACCGATTACCGCCCTAATGACCGGTAGGTAGCGATCCATCGTAATCAGGTTAGTCTGGATGATATTGCGGACTAGACGAGGCTCTGGAAGTACGCCGTTGCAGTCTAGGGCTGTGCGGAAGTTCAGTTCGCCATCCTCTAGATCGAATTCATAGGCACCTAGGACCAGATGGAAGTTGATTCTCGTCACCAGTTCGGCTACGGCGATCCGGCGGTCCTCCGCGATGTTCCCCTCATGGGCCGAATAGAATACGATTTGCTCTTGCTCGGCCCGGACCTGTGCGATGCAGTTCCACTCTCCATTCCTTCCTTGGAATGCGAGTACTATTGTCTGATGGTCCTCCAACAAGTGGTATTTCCACTGATCGCTCTCAAAATACAGGAGCAGCGCGCTCATCAGCCTAGGCCCGCACTTCAGACGGCCTTCTAGGTCTCGAATCAGGTGATTTTCTCCCGATTCTGATGCGATTCGGTCGTAGCGATGAGAAGCGTCACTTTTGTCCAAATACTCCTGCCAGCCTTCGAAGATTTTCTCGGTTTCTTCGAAATCGAATGTCGCATCGGAACGATGACCGGTGACGGTGGCCTTCTGGCCTGTACCGCCTCGCGCGCCTCCTGACATCCGATTCGTCGTGCCTGATCGCCATATTTCAAGCGTGGCGGCATCGGTCCACTTCGCCGCGGTGCCCGTTTCAGTCTTTTGAATCCGATTCCTGAGGGTGGTAGAGGTGTTGTCGTTGGCTGAATGGCAATAGAGAGAACCGTTGGTTCAGATGCGTGTTGTTACTTCTGTGATGCACCTATGCAAAACAATTATAAAATTGATAAAATATGCTAAAGTTGCTGACGCGGAGATGGAGGCGTTCCGGTGACTACACCGGGGTGTGCGCCACCGATTCCACGGCCTTAAGTACCCTGAAGGAGAAAGCGTGGTTCCCGCTGCTGCGGAAGCAGACCAGGAGGTTTTGATTTAGGACGAAAACAGGATGAGCAGAATGTGAAGAAGCGGCGCGAATGCGACGCGAATGTGAAGGGCACCGGAAACACCGGTGCGAGTGAAGTGGCCGGGCGAGTTCCGGCCCAGAGGGGAGAAGAACGATGCCCTGCCTGCGGGGCGACCGCCCGGATTCGCGACGAGATTCGTGGCGAAGTCATCTGCAATGATGCCATGGGCGGCTGCGGGCTTGTCATCGATGATGGTATGATCGATTGCGCTAACCCGGCCGATTGGTGCGTCTCAGAGGATGGCGGTAACTGCGGCCGAGGGACGCCGCGGCGTGCGTGGCTGCCGGGTGAGAGAAAGCGGCCGGAGACGATGAGTGTCCGCGAGTCGTTGCGACGTGGGGGGGGGCG
>CAZPCY010000024.1:0-21457 GCA_964585295.1 uncultured Candidatus Poseidoniales archaeon
AACCAAGGGATAGTTGCTATGTTCATCGAACGAGAGGGTTGTCCCTGCTGTTCCAGTGTCCACTCAGAAAAATTGGTGGAAATGCGATTCACAGAGGAACCCATGTGGTCCTTCTTGTCAAGGTACTACGGGGGTAGACCGGAAATCGGACCTTTTGGCGAGGCAAGATACATCTTAGACTCATGCCGGAACTGTGACTTAATCTATCAGAGAGAGGTACTCGATGATAAAGGAATGAAATTGCTCTATGAAGAATTCATCGACCCGGACATATCACTGTCCATCCATAACGAAAACCCAGAGCCCAGAGATGACGAAATTCAAGAGTTGCGGGCATTGTCTTCGTATTTCGGGAAATCCGAGGATCAGTTACGTGCTCTGGATTTTGGTATGGGCTGGGGGAGATGGGTGAGATTGGCATTAGCGAATGGTTTCAGGGTGAGTGCTGTTGAACTATCTGAGAGGAGGATAAACAATGTCCGGGACCTTGATGTTGAAATCATTGATACTGATGATTTCGGTAATCGGAAATTCGATCTCATCCATGCCGATCAAGTCTTCGAACATCTATCGGAGCCCTGCGAAACATTGCGCACTCTCTCCACCGCCCTAAGTCCAACCGGGGTGATTCACATCAGTGTACCACCTGGGCACAAAGCCTTGCATGAAGCACCGAAATTGAGTTTTCACGAAAAATTCGATCCTCCTAATATTTCGCCTTCGATGCCAGTTCATCCTCTTGAGCACATCAATTGTTTCACCCAGAAATCGTTGCTCATCATGGCAGAAATGGTTGGTCTCAGAAGAATCAAGATTCCCATCTGGAAATGGCGCGTGGTTCCGAATCCATTCAAGCCGAAGCGGAGTATCCTTGGTCTTCTGAGACCATTGCACAGGAACTTCAGCCCAAATTGCACTTCTCTTTACTTCACGCATTAAGGTGACAATTCTAGATCTTGACTATCATGACGTTCGATGTTGCGATCATCAGGCGGCTTTGCAAGTTAAGGCGTTCAGCGAGGAGAAATAGCCACTGTATGACCAAGGTTAGCCACCCTGAAATAGGCAATCGACGAACGGAATCAAGCCTTGAGATTATCCGCCTTCGGCTGAACAAAGAGGACCACGAGCAGCGCTGTGAGCGAGATCATGAACAGCGCGGCACTCGCACCGATGCCCAAGGTCGAAGCGCCATCGAAATGCGGTAGGAATGGCACTAGGTCGAGCAACGTCTCACCTCGACCGAACAGCCCACCCAGCGAGGCTATGGTCACGATCACCTGGAATCCAGCTAGAGCGAGCCCGCCGTGTAGCAGCGCCAGCCCTCGGTTCTCCCAGAGCGATGGGCCGATTGTCCACCGGCCGTGCAGGAACCCAACCCAGAGTCCGAGCGCGAAACCACTCAGCATCATCTTGTTGACGAGTAGGGGCGATGCGATGTCCGCAGTCGGAGCGGATTGAAGACCGGAGAATGCGGCGAGAGGCACCATCGCGGTGCCGAACATCGCACCGACCAAAGCTGCTCCATCGAGCGTCGCCCTCCAGCCTTCGTTGATCCGTGTGCCGATTGATGGAACGACCGTGGCGGCGGTTCGTACGAGTGCTCCCAGGCTCGCCACCGCGTAGGCGCCGATTACCAGCTCGGTGAACACTGTGTGGAAGATCGCTGCGGAAACCATCACGCTCCACCTCCTTGCTGGGTAATCATCCCCGGACCGTAGTGCTGCCACTGCTCGTCCGTCCAACCGGGTGGCCTGCGCGGATCGTCCATCGCCAATCCACCAATCGATGGCGTCGCAGGGGTTGTTGCCATCACTGCAGCCGCACTATTGCTGCCCAATGCGGAGATAGGGGCACCTTCGATAGCTGGCGCAGGTTGTACTTGGCCGAGCTCGGTGGAAGACATCGGCACGATGGACTCAGCCAGACGCGCTTTGCCGTCACCTGCTGCTCTGGAGAGGCGCCTAGTCAGGGCGATGGCGAGGGCCGCAGTGGCGAACATCAACGAGCACATCTGGAGACGGACGGCGTTGAGGTCCGGCATGAAGCCGGGCGAGACAGCCTCCAACTCAATCCATGGCGTCGCCTCGCTGAACTCGTCATTGACCAACAGAACTCGGTAATAGATCGATGATGGGCCGATTGCAGCGGGGAGAATCGCTGTCCATGACCCATCTGTTCCGATCGCCGACACCGTCTGGGTAGAGCCGCCTGTCAGGCGCCACTCGACGGATACGGTCGTCGCATTGACGGCTGGAAGATCAAGGGGCGTCTCGCTTCCCAACCCGCGAGTGGTCAGCGGCTCCCAAGAAGCGGACATCTGAGGCAGATTCTCTGGCACCGGCCCCACGGTGACATTCAGCGGCGTATCGGTGTGCGCCAATCTCGCCGCTCCACCCCCTCCATGGTGCGCAGCGATGTGGAAGCTGTGCGTTCCCTCGGCCGCCGGTGCTCTCAGGGTCCAAGTCACCTCGACCCCTTCCTCGGCGTCGAAGGCTCGATGCTCGACGTAGTTCGAGAGGCCTCCGGAACCATCGGCGAGGATGCTCCAGCCGTGCGATTCCGGATTGTCGTCGACGCCGTGCAGGCTGGACAGCAGGAAGACCCCGACGAGACGCTGTCCAGCGAGTTCCATTCCAGTCACCTTCGCGGTGACCGTGAGTGGGCCACCGGCGTAGGTCTCAATCCGATCGAGATTGACCTCTATATCGGCCGACGACGGCTGTGAGAGGCCGGGGTCGCCATGGCACGATCCACCACATGTGAAGTCGCGTGTACCGTCACCTTCGCCACCGGGATTGGCCTGCATCGTTGGTGCAATCGCCACCAATATGGCGAGGACGACCAACGGGATAGACCGTTGCAGGACTCTCGCCATCGAACCTCCACTCACGCTGACCCCCTCCTCTTGTCGAGCAAAGCGAGCCCAATCGCTCCGAGAGCGGCTAGGAGCAACCAAGCCGAGACCAAAGCGCTCGCTATGCTGCTCTCACCCTCGATGCTTGGGTTGGTTGGAAGATTGGAGGACGCTAGGTCAATCGTCATCGCGTTGGATGCAGCATCGATTCTGAGGTTCTCAGATCCATCGAGTTCGACCGTTACGGCATAGCCGTGCGTCCCCACCACATGCAGGGGTTCTGACCATGTTGTTCCGTTCACTATGTCTATCGGTTCCAAATTTGCGAGGTCTTCGCTGCCATCGATCGATCCCATGGTCCTCCAAATGGTGAAGTTCGTCGCTGCTCCGGACCACTTCCAAGACATCGTGACGAGGCCTTCCGCAGCGACGACCTTGACTTCCGTGACTGTCGCTCCGGCGACGACTTCGAGGTTCTGCTCAATGCTCGCCTCGCCGCCATCGGAGTCGAGCACCGTGAGATTCACTACGACGGTGCCGGCTGGTAGAGTGACGTGGATACGTTCACCGGAGTAGCGAACGCCCGAGATGTTCCAAAACCACGCCACTATCGATCCATCCGTATCACTGGAAACGCCTCCATCCAATGTCATCTCCGTGTCGGAGAAAAGGGTGGGCGGTGCGGTGAAGTCGGCAGCTGGTGGGATGTTCGTAATTGTCAGGATGCCTGACTCACGGGAGGTCTTGCCATCGAATCCATCCATGGCGACGACGACTACAGTCCATCTCTGACCGACACCGATGTACTCGGCCGGTACCGTGGTGAGATTCGCCAACGCTGACACAGTGAATCCGTCCCGCTTCCATTCCAAGGTGGTCGATATGGCATCGCCGTCAGCATCGCCCTCGGCGAAGGCGACCGTCAAGGGGTGCAGAGCATCTGGTTGCCCCTCCGATGAGGAGGATATGGTGAGATTGGTAATCGCTGGCAGCTCATTGCCGATCACTATCGGCTGGGTTGACATCGGTGGACTGGAAGCGCTCCCATCCGAGGTGCTAATCTGGGCTGACCAAGATTCTCCTCGCTTTGTCGCACTCGCAGGAAGCGCAGCCAAATCGGCATGAGCGGAGACAGCGATTCCGTTGCGGAGCCATGTGATACTCGCCAGAGCCTCTTGGTCGCCGTCCACATCATCGTATTCCCACGAGAGTGTGAGGTTGGTCGAGGTAGTTGGATCGCTGTTGGATATCGTCGCTTCCGAAATCGTCGGCGCGGTGTTGGCGACGACGAGGTCAGGACTGTCGGTCCAATCCGACATCGCCAGTCCGTCACCGACCCTGATTCGGAACGACCACGTCTCTCCTCTGCTGGTCTCCGATGCAGGAATCGTAGTCTGATCATCGAGATCGGTTCGGTTGATGTCGTTCTGGCTCCACTCGATCTCCACCTTCGCCTGTGGATCCGAATCGTCGTCATGGTAGGTCCAGACGGCAACGAGGTCGTCTTCCGTCGCAGCGTTGGCATTTGAGAAGCCGATACCGGAGATGGTGGGGGCCACATTCGAGGAGCCGATCTGGATGGTCTGGCTGGACTGGATAGGTCCGGCATCGCCTTGATTGTCAACCGGGGTCACCGTCGCTCGCCAGGAATCGCCTGAACGTGTCGCTAGGCTCGACACCATGGTCGCATCGTTCATCTCCGCCACCGCAACATCGTCGAGAGTCCATCTGATCTGGGTCGACCCCTCCGAGTCTCCATCAAGGTCTGAGTAGGAATAGGTGAGCGTAAGAGCATCCGTCTCAACCGCTGGATCGGGTGAGATGCCTACATTCGTCACGGATGGCGGAGAGTTACCGACGCTAATCGACGAGGAGGTGACGGGATTTCCAGCATCGGTACCGTCATGCGGCGTGACGGTGACGGTCCAAACCTCATCACGATTCAGCGAGCCACCGGAAATCGAGGTCTGTCCGTCGTGTGCAGCGACTGAACTCCCATCACGCGACCAGACGATTGTCGTCCCTGACTCAGCATCTCCATCGCCGTCGGAATAGACGTACGACATCGCGAGTCCGGTCGCCTTGGAGGGGTTCGTGGTGGTAATCTGCACATTAGATGCAACGGGAGGGTCGTTGCTCGGTGCTCCTTCAGTCGCGACGTATGTATTGTGGCCCCAATCGTCACCCGAACCTTGACTTCCATCGCCATCGACGAAATTGACCGCGATCTGGAATGTCACGGATCCCGACCCCTGTCCAGGCGCTGTCCAAGAAACCGTCCACTGTCTCGCTCCGTCGTTGGAATGGGTGACCGAGGAGCCGGAGATTTTGACTCGGTTGCCGGGGTTTGAGAACGAACCCGATGACGTAGAGAGACTGAATCCCCCTTCGCTCCCGGTGGGCCCACCAGTTCCCCCTATGGTGAGCGAGTATGTCTGGCCGGGAATGTAGGCGATAGGCACGCCGGAAAGCGAAGGGGTGACGCCTCCTGCGCTGCCGTGACAGCTGCCGCAGCCGCTCGACGAGTTGTGCTTCCCGCTGGAGCTCCCATCCACGATCCCGGAGATACCGGGGCCACCGAGGAGCAAGAGCAGCATCACCAAGAGCACCGATATCGAAGATGACGGGCGGTGCATACTCCGTCCTGCGCCACTAGGTCTAGAAGAGTTCTGACTGCTGTCGGCGGCTTTCGATTCCGAACGATGCATCCGCTGCATTGATGGACGGACCCCGTCCCGCCCGCCCCATGCGACCCATCGAGAGCATCGCGATCATCGGCGCCGGCAACATGGGTAGCGGAATTGCGCAGAAGACGGCACAGGAGTGCTTCGCTGTGCAGATGATCGATCGCGAAGTGCAGTTGGTCGAGCGAGGCGAGGCGACGATTCGCAGCTTTCTTGACGAGGCTGTCGAACGGCGGATTTTCTCACCGGGACAAGTGGCTGACATACAGAACAGGATCACCGGCGTGGTTGGGGTTGAGAACGTCAATCCAGACACCGACTTGGTCATCGAGGCGGTGTTCGAAGACCTAGCGGTGAAGGGGAAGGTGTTCGCAATTCTGGATGCGACCTGTGGCGAAGATACGATTCTCGCATCGAACACCTCATCACTCTCGGTGAACGAACTGGCGAAGTCGACCCGACGAGCGAGCCGATTCGTAGGTCTGCACTTCTTCTACCATCCAGCCAAGAATAGACTGGTTGAGGTGATCCCGAGTGACGATTCCTCTTCTCAGACCATCGCGCGCGTGGAACAGTACTGCAAGCAATTGGGCAAGGTCGTGATTGTATGCAAGGATCGTCCTGGCTTCGTCGTTAACCGTTTCTTCGTGCCTTGGTTGAATGAGGCGTGCCTACTGCTGGAAGAGGGTGTGGCGAGCGCTGCGGTCATCGATGCCGTCGCTTGCGACGCGTTCAGCATCGGCATGGGTCCGTTCGCTCTGATGAACCTGACAGGTCCGCCGATCGCATTGCATTCGACCGACGGCCTAGCGCGCCAGTTGGACACGCCTCGCTTCAATGGCGCCCAGAACCTGCGCGACCTCGTCGAATCTGATGCCACTTGGGAGATAGGAGAAGTAACCGATTGCGACGAAGCGACTCGAACGGAGATAGCCGAACGATTGCTTGGATGCGTCTTCGCCATCGCTGCGCAGATCGTCGAAGAGGAGGTTTGCGGTATGGAGGATGTCGATCGTGGGGCCAAGGTCGGGCTACGTTGGATGGCAGGTCCGTTTGAGTTGATGAACAAGATCGGAGTCAGTGATGCTCACCGGATGGCTGCCGCCTACGAAGCGCTGCACCGCAGTGTTGGGGAGAGTGCGTTCAGACTGCCGGAATTCCTCGGTGAGAAGGCAGCGAGCGGCGCTTCATGGAACTTCGAGTACGTCGATGTCATCCAAGAAGGTGTAATCGCCACGGTCAGATTGAATCGGCCTGAGGCGATGAACGCCCTAAACGAGACCGTGGTCGAACAACTGGGCGCCGTACTGGACGATCTGAACACCGATGATTCGGTCGACGCCATCGTTCTCGAGGGTGCGGGGAAGGCGTTCGTTGCCGGTGCCGATGTGAAGTTCTTCGTCGATAGCATCAGATCGGATTCATTCCACGACATACAGGCGTTCACCACCTTCGGCCACGAGGTCTTGGACAAGTTGGAGAAGAGCCCGAAGACGACCATCGCACTGACCACGGGACTTGCACTCGGTGGTGGGCTGGAGCTCGCGCTCGCCTGCGACCACAGGATAGGTACCCGCAGAACGCAATTCCGCTTCCCTGAGACGAGCATCGGAATTTATCCGGGCCTAGGGGGAACTCAGCGCACGGTTCGGATATGCGGCATCGAAGCCGCGAGATGGGCAGTGCTCGCTGGAAACTTCGTCGACCCCGAGAGCGCTGCTGCGCTCGGCCTGCTGACCCATCTGGTCGACCCCGCAGCGGTCGCCTCCACCGTCTCGTCGATCGTCGTGGCGGGAAAACCGGCGCGGAAATACGCTGGCGCCCCAATCGATGCCGATCATCCGACCACTGCCTTCGCTGCCAACTTCTACACCGATGCCAACATGCCTTCACTGTTGTCCGGTGATTGTCCTGAGGGATTTGACGCTGAAGACAAAACGGTTTCTCGACAAATGAAGGCGCTTTCGCGCACCGCTCCAATTGCGCTGCGAATGGCGGCGGGCCTGCTCGAGGGAGCACGGACGACGGGTGACGATCTCGATGCAGGCCTCGCCCTCGAACTCTCTTCACTGGAGACGATTTTTGGAACCGATGACGCTCTTGAAGGCCTCTCGG
Source organism: uncultured Candidatus Poseidoniales archaeon (assembly GCA_964585295.1). GTDB lineage: Archaea > Thermoplasmatota > Poseidoniia > Poseidoniales > Thalassarchaeaceae > CAUZSY01. The sequence continues at coordinate 7,657 of CAZPCY010000024.1, forward strand.
CGTTAATCGAAGGACGCCGCCCCTCCTACACCGACTCCTGAACATCCCTGCTGTTAGAACCCCGTCCGGGGGAAAATCGAATGCTACCCCTCCTATCGGCCCGACATGCTTGGGGATACTCCGGACCAAGCCGAGAACTCTGCCGAGGTCTTCGTCGCACCTACCGCTCCCGTACCTGCGACCGAGAATGATGTTCCAGGCAACCAACCACCCTCAGCGGAGGAAACCGGGCAGCAGGAAGTATTCGCACAAACTGCGGCCATACCTACGGGAGCGGTGATGGCGACTCCGATGGCCATCCCCTACCATCCAGGAGTCGACTCCCCAGATGATCAAGTGAAACAGGCGATCATGTGCGCTGTAGCGGGGACGGTCTGCCTACTTCTCGGGATAATCTGGGTCTTCGCGCTTCTCGGGGCGGGAATCGCTTACCTACTGGGCATCGTGCTCGCAGGTCAAGGTCGTTCGACCCTGATATCCTACGGCCATCCGAGCGAGCGAGCTACGGTCGCTCTCTGGGCGAACTGGATCGGCATCATCTGCATACCTCTCGTCGCCGTCCTCTCAGTGGTTCTGCTCGGCCTCTTACTCGCTGGCATCATCTGAAAGAACGCCGACTATGGCCGACTTCCAGAATGTGCTCGACCGATTCAAGCGGCTAGCAAGGAGGAATGTCGATGACCCATTTGACCAGCGGCTGGGCATGTACTGCCACCAAGGCGCTCGCCAATTCCTGATCGCCTCGATCAAGTGCGATTGTACTCCGCGCATACTTATTCAAATCCGCTCCGGATCCTGAATCTACTCGGGACGAGCAAGCGTCTTCCGGTGCGCGTCTCCAAGGCAGTCAATCGTTGGCTATGGTAATCAATCCATCCTTCCATCAATGCGTCCATGCGGTTCACCTCTACCATCAAGTGTGGTTTTCACACCATACTGAGTTAGGCGTCGTATATCAATGCAGAAGTGAGTCTGATCGACTCAAGGTGCAATTTATACACTATGTGTTCCCAGGCACACTCGAGGATAATGCCAGAGCCACCCATGCGACTGAGCGAACCGGACATCGACCGTCTCCACGATGCTATCGAGGATGTAGAACGGCTCGGTGGCGAGATTAGGCAAACGCTCGAATCGTATCAGGACGATCGTCTGCACGACATCGGTTGGGAAGTCGCAGCCGCGGTAGAAGCGCTCGGCGTCTTCGGCTCACGCTGGACAATCGAAATCCTTGCAACGCTCTACATCGCTGGTGAGCGGCGATTCAACGAACTGCGCAAGCTTCTGAATGGAATCAGCAGCAGGACTCTCTCCGACAAGTTGCGAGCGTGTACGGAGAACGGATTGATCGAGCGAATCGTAATCGAGGGGCCGCCTGTGCGAGTCACGTATCGGCTCACCGAGCACGGCAGCAGATCAGGTAGGCTGTTGGGCCCTCTGGTTGCCTACATGAAGGAGCATCAGGGGAGCATCGTAGTCGGTCGATGATGCCCTTTAGGTGCTAGTGGGACAGCAGTTCACTCGATTGGAGCATCAGATACGGTTGGGATAGGGCGAGTAATGGTCCGAACAACGCACCAATGGCTTGAAGTCGGTCCATCGGGGGTCACACACACATGGCCCTGCTTCAGCAATGGCATCGGCAGCGGCCGTGGCTGGTCGGCGGTCTCATAGGACTAGCCACTGGCCTCGGTGGCTTTGCTGGCAGCGCTCTAGGCGGTATCGCAGCGACTCGAGGATCAGTTTCGACACCGCATGAGAACCATGTTCATCCACTCAGAAGGCGAGTCATCCAGACGCTGGAAAGGAAGCCCGGCCTACCCTACCGATCGCTGCAGAGGGAATTGAATGCCGCCAACGGAACCCTTCGCCATCATCTCGACTCGCTCATCGCAGATGGGACCATCACCGTGGTGTCGGTCAATGGGCGGTCCTGCCACTACGCCGGCGCTCCGACGCAAATCGAGATCATCCAGGGGACGGGCATCATCGACGCCGGTACCGCTGCCAAGATGATACCGACTGGACTCTCGACTGTGCAGAGGCTGATTGTTGCCCGACTGTCGCGTAATCCGCTACCACCCTCACAAGCGGCGATGGCCCGTGATTTGGGGCGCTCTAGAGCGAGCGTTCACAGCGCCGTCACGGTGCTTAGGCGCCGCGGAATCGTGGATGCGAACTCGCTCGACCTCGCACCACATCTGATAGGGCTGCGCGAGGGAACGATTGACTACGAGTGGCTCGCAGACGAATCCTGATTTGGCGATTCAGACCGCAACGCCTCTCAGATTGAGGGGGGTCCTGTTGCAACCGATTAATCGAGTTCGGAACCGTGGGAACGGTCCCACTCGTTCGAGAAGGCTATTGGACCTCGGTCAGAGGGCGTGGTTCCATGCTTCGACTGAGGCTGGTCGAACGCCCCAATCCGACTGGTAGCCGCGACCCTGATGTGCTGTTGGCTTGGTTACTTGATGCCCTCGGACTGGTTCGACGCCGCAGGGATGGCTTCGCCGTAGAGGAGGCGCAGGGGGCCTTGCATCGACTCCTCAGAGAGCACCTACTGGCGGAGCCGCTTCGGGGTTGGGACTCCCGCTCCCTCTCTGCCGAGAGCGGCCTCTCGACGACAGCGCTCCACCATCAGATGACGAAGTTGGTCCAAAGTGGATTGATCTCGGCATCACGAGAGGGAAGATGGCATCGACATGTAATCAGGAACGGGTCGCTGGGCAATGCGCTCGTGCTTCTGCGATCCGCTTCGTTGGCGGTGCTTGACCAGCGGCTTGCCACGTTGGATGGAGTCATCCAACGGTCCAAAGACCGGATGCTCTTGACCCTACCAGAAGGGACAGACGATGACGTTCCATTCCGGATTGATATCGCCGAATGTGGCCCTCGGACTGAGGGATGCGACGACCTCGACGCTCTGCTCAACGACCTCGGATTGGATGGTGACAGGCCAACCGGTGAAGACCGTTTGGCGAGGCGGGTCCTAGTCGCACTCGCCGTCGATGGAAGGCCACTGTCCATGCAAGCTCTGATTGACGTAACCGAGGCAAGCCGTCCGCGTCTGCAGAGGATTCTCGACAGGATGCGCGCCGCGGCGATGGTTGAGAGGGTTCCATTGGCGGATCGTCTGCCGCAGGATGTCTTCGCTGGCATGATGCGGCAACGAGCGGCCCGAGGTGACGAGTGGTTGCTCGGTCGTGGTGGCGTCGGACGCCTCGACGAAGAGGCAAGAGACGCTCTGATGGGTGCTCTCGCCGATGGCTCGTTGACCATCGATGGTTGTGAGCGAATCCTCGAAGAGGTGCCCCTCCAACAACGATTGCTGCTGCTGAACACCCTCGGTGGCAGAGTTCCATACGGTCACCGACTGACCGGAATAGATGGAGGTGCGATCAGGGCACGAGTCATGCATCGCGCTGAACGTGTACTGGACAGGGCTGTGGTCGTTGGGCATCGGCTGGACGAGTCACTCAGGGAAGAGTGCCCGGATCCGTGATTGCTGTGAAGTTCAGATTGCCGGAATTCCTTCGATTAGCCCGGTCAAGTGCACATCGACTGCATCGGCCAATTCCGATTCATCTCCGATCGAATGCAATTCACCCCTCATCGCACGAGATCCTGGAAGCCCCTTCGTGAAGGAAATCGCGTGTCGCTTCAGATTCCTGTTCCTTCGTCCCTGCATCGTCTCGGCTTCGAGTTCTCGATATCTTCTCCAGGCCCATCTCTTGATTGTCGCCAAGCGTTCGATCTCGCCCGACTCGGATGGCAGGGATGCGAGACCGTCAGCCCACGGGGGGGGCATCGTTTCGAATCCGAGTCCAAGGGCAATGTTGTGGAAGACCTCCGGCCTTCCGATAGCTCCACGGCCAATCATCAGACCCGCGGCTCCAGTCACTTCCATGCAGGCAGCCGCCGAAGATGCATCGATGACATCGCCGTTCGCGATGACCGGGATGGAGACCGCATCTACGATGGCGCGAATCGCCTCCCAATCTGCGACCCCTGAATAGCGTTGAGATAGGGTCCGACCATGTACGGCGATTCGCATCACGCCGACCGCCTCCAAGCGCACTGCGATCTCCTTCGCGGTCAGCGCTTGTGTCCCGGTGCCAAGCCGCAGTTTGACCGAGATTGGGACGCTGGCCGATTCGATGCATCTCTCGACCATCGCCAGAAGCCCATCTGGGTCGCCCAGCATCGCCGCCCCAGCGCGAGTTCTGCACACCTTTGGCGCCGGGCAGCCGAAGTTCAGGTCGATGATGTCGGCTTTGAGAGAGAGAAGTCTTACCGTCTCTGCCATCTCTTCCGCATCACCCCCGAAGATCTGCGGGATGAAGGGGCGTTCTCGTGGGTCAGACTCCACCTTGCACCACGAACGTGCATCGGCACGTGAGAGACCGGAAGCGGCGGTGAATTCCGTGACGGTGAAGTCGGCTCCACATTCTCGAGCAAGTAGCCGGAAAGCGAGATCGGTCACCCCTGCCATGGGAGCCAGAAAGAGCAGGGGTGCTGTGCTTCCACAGTCCTTGGACGGACGCATTCGACTAACCTCCCGGTGGCCGGTGGTAATCGCGTTGATGGATGGACCCTTCGCGAGCGGCGGCGCTCAGAGGATAGCTTCCCAGTCGTCGATATTGTTCTCCGCCTCCCAGCGGGCATCATCGGTGGCATCCTGAGCCTTCAAGATCTCTCGGGCAAGGAGCCAGTAAATCAAGGCGAGACTGCGCCGGCCCTTGTTGTTGGCCGGGAGAGCGAGATCGACATTGCGAAGGTCGTTGTTGGCATCGCAGATGCCGACCACCGGTAGACCGCTGTTGACCGCCTCTGAGAGTGCCTGAGCGTCCGCTTGGGGATCGGTCACGATTAGAACCTCTGGCTCGATATAGGTAGGGAGCTTAGGATTGGTCAGGGTTCCCGGGATGAAGCGGCCCACGTTGTGGCGAGCGCCGATCATGGCGGCGAAGCGTCTAGCTGGGCGCTGTCCGTACTGACGGGCGCTTACAACTAGAATCCGAGCTGTATCGTAGTTGCTCAGGAAATTGGTAACGGTGCGGACCCGCTCGTCGGTCTTCGAAAGATCAATCAGATGCAGACCGGACCCATCGCTGCGGTCAACATCAAGGAACGGAACCATGTCAGCCGATTTCTGCTGGGTGCCGATGTGGACCGCGTGCAACTCGTACGTCTCGAACGGAACGAGAGGTGTGACGTCGGTCTCCATGGTTCTCAGCGCTGCGGCGACCTGACCCCTCTTGATAACCACTTCGCTACGCGCTCGCGAGTCGTCCAACCGGAACAGAGGGTGGAGACGGGGCTTGCTACACCCACTCCGCTACCACCGACTCTCAACCAATCGAAGAGAAGCATCCGTGTGAGTCGTGGGGTCTCTGCGTGCCCCTAGATCGAAGGACAGGGTCTCAGAACCCTTTACCGCTCCCAATCAACCCGCGGAGCATGACCACGCCTCCGCCATCTGGAGATGGGGGGAGCATCTCCTTGCGTAGCGACGGTTTTCGTGTGGATTCGTTTGGCCATCCACTACCGGTTTCCGCCTCGGATTTGGAGCGTTGGACCTACTGCCCCCTATCCTGGAAACTGGCTCGAGAGGGGGTGAGCGCTGAGGGTGAGGCCGTGAAGGAGGGGGTTGAGAAGCACCGTGAGGTGCATCGCAGGATCAAGAAGTACCACGACGACGACCTTCGGGCGCGCCGCGAGATGATTATCTGGTCATGGTGGTTTTCGGTCGTCGTCGCCCTCTCTGCCGATACTGCGGCTTTCTACTTCGTCGACATCGAGTTGGTCGACGAGACCTTCGCGCAGCAACTCGGTAGATATCTGGTGCTGCTGGCACTGGTATGGCTCGCGGCTTCCATTCTGCTAATCCTCCTACCTTGGCGACGCTGGCTCGGTTGGCCATTCGGACTCGCCCAACCACCATCTTCAATCAACGAATTCGACGCACAGGACACCACACCAATCCCAAATCCATGGAAACTGGGTGAATCTGACTGGCTCACCTTCGGGCGGATGGAGGCGGTGCTGCTACTGGGGGCCACTGGGATATCGCTGCACGGCGTCGCTCTCTCGATGGCCACCAACCGTTCGATGGCGACCTTCGCTATGCTCGTCTTAGCGCTGATATGGACGCTATTCACGGCAGCGCGTCTGCAGCGCGCATTGCGCATCGACTCGGCGCGCGAGAAGTCGCGGATTATCGCTGGCCTCGAAAAGGGTGAACGTGTCGAATACAGCGACGACGATCGAGGTCATTCAGAACTTTTGCACGACGACGAGACCGGGCTGCGGGGTCGACCCGACCAAATTGTCAGAATGCAGGACGAGTTCATCCCGGTTGAAGTGAAGACCGGGAAGGTCCCGGAATCACCACATGACAGCCACAGGATGCAACTCCTAGCCTATCTGCATCTGGTCGAGGAGATCGTCGGCGAGGCACCACCCTTCGGCCTTCTGCGATATGGCGAAGATACCGCCTTCACGGTCCACTGGAACGACGACGCGAAGGACGAACTGATGACCGCGACCAAGGAGGTCCAGCGCCTGATGGCAGAAGGAGGCGCTGAGCGCAACCACGAGCGTGAGGGAAAGTGCCGCAATTGCTCCCGTCGTTCGGCCTGTCCCGACAGTCTCGCGTGATTCATCTAGACGCTCTAGAACCGCCCATGCTGAGCAACTACCACTGGATGTTATCGGGAAGAATCCCGCCGAATTTGACATGGATTCGTTCATCGCTGCTCACGCGGATGGAAGATCTACCAAATCAGTGCACTCGTCGGCGGCGTGCACTTCCGCGAAGTGGACGCATGGGCGAATCACCGTGACATAGACATCGAATTGATCGTGGAATGACGCCAGTTCGATCGGCGCATCTATGCCGTATCCTTGCGCTTCCACCTCCAGCATCCAATCGCCGCTTGTGAACGGCTCGGAACCAACCTCCCAGCGCTCCCTGATTTGCGGCTGATCCTCGGTTACCCGCAGTTCCCAGAACGGCGTTCCACCACCGTCTCTGACGCCCGGTTCCCATAGCCGTGCATGTACGTAACGAAGGTCACCGGTGACATTCTGGAAGTTGTATGGGAATTCAGCCCTGAAGATGACGATGATGTCCTGGACCGTGTAATCGATCGGGATGTCTGAGGTGTTGTGGTATTGCGCTGAGGAGAGATTGTCGAGGTCGAACTCGTACGACCAACCCACCGTCACCTCCTGATTCCGGTGACTCGGGTCCACTCGCAGATCCTCCATCATTTCCCTAGATACCACCAATCCCAAGCATCCGGGCGTGGTGAACAGAATCGCGAGCAGCAGGGGCAGGATCGCTCCACCACGCACCGCCATCGGGACACGGAGCCATTCCCCCCCCACTTCAAGCCGTCGAGCCTTTTGGGTGCCTGTCCGCACTCATAGGGTTCCTCATCGCCTGACGGCTCGGCCGACCCTTCGTCATCATCCAGGCGTTTCGGTTAGGTGGAGCACCGGGCATGAAGACTCCGGCGCAGACGATTCTGGATTCGCGAGTAGGTCACTGCTCCTTGTGGAAGTGATTGAGGCAGGTCGGATCAATCCTCGGCCGATTCATCGCTTTCCGTATCGTTACCTTTCTCCGGAGCAGAGTCCTCATCCGATGGAGAATCTTCCTCGTTCACAGTGTCGGTGGTATCGGCTATGCTCTCCACCGCCTCTTCCGCGCCATCCGATTCGGATACGGCTTCGTCTGCCTCCGCCTCGTCGGCGCCGTCACCGCCATTCTTTCGGCGCCTTATTCCTCTTCTCTTCCTGCCAACGGACCGGTCTGAACTCTGGTCTATAATCTCAGGTGCTGCCGCCCGTTCCGCCGCCTCGACGGCTTCCGCAAGGCCTTCGGTGTGTCGTGCTTCATCAGAGAGAGAAGTGAAGTCGGATTCGGTCGAATCCGGCAGTTCTTCGCCGCCGATGGAGTGGTCGAGCAATTCGTCGACCACCACTTGTTCTCCGGGCAGAACACCGTCCTCCCCGGTAATCTCGAAGATGTCCGCTCTGATGTCGGCGTCGCTGGCGGAGAGCTTGACTTCGTCGTCCTTCAACGCTCTCCGCTCGCCCTTCTTGGCGAGGAACTCATCCAGACCCTCGCTGTCATCAGCGAGAATCCGTTGCTTCAGGTGGGTCGTAGTGACCTTCTCATCGAGTGTCTCGTCCTCTTCGATTGATGCTAGTTCCGCCTCCCGCTCAGCCAGTTCATCGAGTTCGCTCTCAGCTTCTTCGAGGCGATTGTCCCATTCCGACTCCAGCGCCTCCTCCGAGAGGCCGAAGTCACCGATCCTCTCCTCGTAGTCCAGAGTTCCTGAGACATAGGCTTCGGGATCCTCCTCAACCTCCTCTTCCTCGATTGCGATGTCGCGACGCTCGCGACGCTCGTAGAAATCGGAGACATTCTGCTCCGCGCCGCAGTACGGACAGTGATCCATCGAAGATGGAACCGACGCATCGCACTTCGCACAGTCATGGAAGCGACCGTAGCCACCGCTCAACTCGAAGTCGCAGTACGGGCAAATCGGCTCGTCTCCCTCGATCTCACCCTCGCAAGCTGGGCAGAATTCGTATGTCTCGCGATCCGCGTCTGCGAGCGCCCGACGGGTGAGGATGACCGCTGCAGCGAACACCGCCATCAAGACCACCGCTGCACCAATCAGGAGCATCTGACCAGACTCGCGGCTGCCACTGTCCTCGAATTGGGGGGCACCGGAGAGTGACACAGTCCAAACGCTGGTCTTGGTGGCGACGGACGATCCAGACGGAATGATGGCTAGTTGCAGGTCTCCGACCTCCTGCGCCTCGTAAGTGCATTCGATTACGCCACTGGGCGAGTTGGAAGTGAATTCAACTGTAACGCGCCCCAACTCTTCTCCTTCAATCAGATCGACGCATTGGAAAGTCTCGCTACCACTGCCTTCGTCGGCCGTGATGCCGATGGAGTATCGATAGGTGCCACCCACAAGCAGGGGCAAGCCAGGCGCCCAAGCCTCGTCGGCTAGGAAGCGCAGTCTCAACGTGGTTAGAAGCGAGACCGAACCAGATGCGGTGTTGTCCGTGGTGATGCCATCGTGGCTGATTGAATCGCCGGTCCAGACCGCCTCAAATGCCAAATCGTCGCCTTGGCCGGTGCAGGTCGTCACGGCGAAGTCGACGGTGACGCTTCCCGAATGGCTGGAACTCGGTGGTGGTATCAAAGCGGAGACTGGTTGGACAGTCCCACAAGGAAAAGTGGCAGCTAGAGTGCCGCTAACAGCGATGGTGCCGGCATTCTGCAGTGAGACGGTGAAGTTGACCGATTCACCGGGCCTCGCCTGCTCCGGTTTCGCCGCCGCTAAGGTCGAGACCACGACATTTGGCACCGGATGGATCGTGATTGATGTCGATGCCTCATCGTCGAAGCGGGTCGATTGCAACACCTCCTGACTAGGGTCGATGACCATGTCCAAGGTGTAGGTTCCAGGGGCCGATGTGCCCAGGTGAGTCGTGTTGACCTCGATGGACCACTCCGCAACCGGGTCGGCGGTGGTGAAGTCGAGTGGCACTAGGAGGATGCCAATGCCATCTCGCTGGACGCTCATGTTGACGCTGCTATCGCCTTCGCCCCCCATCCTCCTGACTTCACCCGAGAGGGTCCAAGGTCCATCCAGAGACCCGGTGGCTTCGATTGCTTGGACCTCGCCTTCGTGGAAGTAGTTGGGTGGCGACACTATGGTGATCGAGACGTCGTGCGAATTGTCCGATGCCGTTGTCTCTTGCACGCCGTCATTCGCATTCGAGTTCACGGTCGCCGTCAGCGTGCCACTCTGAACTGGGGCATTCAGCGATGTATTGACCCATGTCGATGTTCCCAAGGCGATCGATGGCACCTCGTACTCCCACGCCGATTCTCCAATCGCCAATGCGAGATGGGACGCAGCGGCGTCGGCGCCGCCGCTGTTGCTAATCAGGACCGAGACGTTGAATGCCTCACCGGAGATAAGGTCCCTAGACGGCGAGACCAGCAACTGCGAGACTGTGAGGTTCGGCAGCGAGGTGACTTGAATCGTCTTGTTCACCCATGCCTCCTGACCATCGTGCTGCCAATAGGCGACAATCACCCGCTCGCCTGGAGTTGAGGCTAGGTGGGATTCGGTGAAAGTGTGGCTCAGAACGACCGAAGCCGAAGAGCCGGCGTCGACTGAGGCGAATTCCGAGTGCACGCTGTTGCCAGGCTGGTAAGCGTCGATGTAGACCTCCACCGGTACGCTTCCGGCATCGCCGCTGCCGACATTGGAAAGTAGCACGGATATGGAGGTCGAGGAGCCATCGACTGGAGTTGATGGATCGACCGATATGCTAGCATCGGTCACCACGATGTCGCCTGCCTGCTCGCCGCTCGCGACCATCATCAACGGCGATCCAACAATCGATGCCAGCAAGGCGCCGATGAGGAGCAGCATCCCGAAGGAAGGAGTGTTCCTCATGGAGTCGGGAAGTCGCCGGGAGCACTTCAATGCTCGCGCATGCGCGACCTAGACGCGCACACGGAGAAGGATTCAAGGCCATCCGAGGCCGGTTTCACATCTGACCATGCATCGTCACGCGGTATTCTTGCTCGGCGCCGTGCTTCTGCTCGGTTCGTTGCCAGTCGCGACGGCGGCCGGTGATACGACCGGGCGTGCGGCCGCTCCGACATTCGATGAGGTGCCTTCGGCGGGCGATGTCGTCGGCGGCGTAGTATCAATTTCCGTCACCAACACGACCGATGTCGGCTGGGTCCATATCGAGGTCGCGCAGGCATCCGATGGAACCACATGGACGCAGATCGCAAATCTCAGCGGACTGCCTTGGCTGCATTCATGGGACACCAGCACGATGAGCGATGGTGAGCACCGGCTTCGTCTGAGTCCGTTCGAGGCAAATGGCGCTGCGGGAGCAATCGCCCAGAGCGATGACTTCACAATCGACAACACGGCGCCGTCACTACTCTCGATTACCATCGACGGCGCGCAGGTTGGTGATGGCAGTAGCGCAGTCAACCGAGCGTGGCTGGGCACCGCATCGAATGGCACGCTCACCATCCACTGGGATGCCTCCGACGCGAATTTGTTGAAGGCCACTCTCAGCGGCGCACCCGGCCCGGGAGCACCGTCAGCCGACGGGCCCGGACCGCTGCTCAAGCGATGGGACTGGACCAGCGGGGCATTCGCTGAGGGCACCTCCACAGTGACTCTGACGGTACACGATGCGGCCGGCAACACCGCCAGCAGACAGCTGTTCATGGGCATCGATAGAAGCGGCCCATCGATTGGAACTCCAACACTGTCCCAAACTCCCGGGGAGTGGACGGATTCGACCGTCATACATGTCCAGCATCTAGCAATCGGTGCCTCCGATGGCGGCGGCTCGGGAGTAGTGGATTACGAATGGCGGTTCGATGATGACGCATGGACAAGCATGGGGGCTGGTGGCGCATCCTCGCTGACCTTGCCCGAGGGGGTACACACGCTATCTCTCAGGGCGGTCGACCGACTCGGCAACGCCGGCACCTCTTCCGACCACGAGATGTGGGCGGACCACTCCGCTGCTGTAGCTGGTGGTTGGATGGTTCCCGATGTCACTTCTTCACTAGACGGCGCGGTTCCTCTGACCATCGGCGCGACCGATACGCTCTCCGGCATCGATGCATCCGCAACGACACTGCAGTACGGATTCGATGCCGATGGACTCGGACTGAATCCTGATATCACAACTCGATGGCTCGACTTCGGAAGTGGGCTCTCGGCATCCCTCCCCTCCTCGATCGACTGGTCGACCAAGCAGGGGGATTGGTTGGCGCTGCGTGCCATCCTCTCCGATGTCGCTGGCAATCAGGAGGCGACGACGGTAACCTTCGTCGAAGTTACTCCGGGTTTGGATCTCGCATGGGACGAGGTCGAGATCGATCGTCTAATCGTCGCGGTGGGATTCTCTAACGACATCCACATCAACGCGACGCTTACCGCGAACGAGCCATTCTCTGGCAGTGTCACCGTTCGGATGCAACAGGCGCCTGCGGACCGCGATGCATCAACCGAATGGACGACGATTGAAACGAGGACCGTACCCGCGATGAGCCTATTCGATCGCAGCGAGCGGCTTGAGGATTGGACGGTAACGATGCTCGCTCCCGGCGAGATGGACCTACGGTTGGTGATCGATCCATCCGATGAAATCGCAGAGCGGGATGAAGGGAACAACGAGGCGTTCATGATCGTCAACGGCGCCCGCCCGCACACGATCGGTGCGGTTACTGGATTCCTGCCAACCATCGGAGCCATCGCAGCGGTCGGCATTTGGCTCGCATGGATGATGCGGCGCGGTACAGAAATGGATTGAGGCTCTCATTCCTCGGCCCACTCGATGGACTCGTCTTCGGCTAGTGCCATCATCTCAGCGACCTCGTCTTCATCGTCCGGATCGACCTGATGTGCCTTCAGCCTCCTCTCTGCACGACGCTCGCGAGCCGCGGCCAAACCAGGTACCAATGTATCGAATCGGTCGCGGTCGTCGTCACCCTTCAGCTCGATTGCATCCAGATTACGACTCGTGAGCCGCATCTGGCGGCGCTCCCGCTCTAGGTTCTGGATTACCGTTCCGTGCTCCGCCCCGCGCAGGATACGCTCGATAGCGGGTGTCGCTATCGCCAACGCATCCGCATCACCGATGACGCAGACGGTCGAACCGTAGACGGCGATCTCGCATCCGGATAGGTCTTCGACCATCGAACGGATACGCCCCTCGCGACCAATCAGCCTGCCTCTCATCCTCTTCAGTTGATTCGGCTGCTTCCCGACCCATTCTCGGATGTCATACATACGCAGGAAGCAGTCGTCCTCCAGCAATTTGACCGCACGCTCGGGAGCAAGTCCACGCCCGACGGCCCGTATCACATCGGGCATCTTCATCCGGACGATCGGATCGGCGTCTTCCGACCAGGTCGCGAACACATCGCCACTCTCCGAGTCGATCTCGAGCGTCGCACCACTCGCCGCTTCGATTCGCTTCCGAGTGTGTCCACCCTTGCCAATCAGGACCGCTATGCGATCTCTGGGGATGCGAGCGAGAACCTCCATGGCGCGGCCGTCCGGCCCTTCCCATTTGAACGCCTCGCCCCTCCCGAACAGCCTGTTCACCAAGCCATCCATCGAACCGGAATCGGTGGTTTCTAGGTGATATTTCATGGTGCTGAGAGCAGGAGCGATTCTATGGTTCTCAACGTCAACAATTCCTGATTGCAATCTGATTCAGCCGAGACGGCGATTAGTTTCGGCAAGTAATTGATTGGGTATTTCTGTTCCAATCACCATCCTTTCACCATCGGGGTGATTAAACGAAAGTGATGTTGCATGAAGGCAAAGGCGATTCACACTCGCCTTACCAAAACCGTGCCTTGTATCCCCAGCAACAGGACATCCAAGATTCGCCATATGCAATCTAATCTGAGCTCGGCGTCCTGTGTCTATTTTGATGCGGATGAGGCTGTGGGCTGGTCCTTCTTTTTCGAGCCACCAATTTGTGATCGCTTCTCTACCACCCCTCCTTCCCGCCTCGACCGAGCGTACTCGCTTGTCTTTTGTCTCGAGTATTCGCAGGGTTTCGACTCCAGAGGCAGTAGGTGGTTTTCTATGTACTACTGCGTGATAGATTCGCTCTACTGAGCGGTCTTTGAATTGTTTTTGGAGCATGTCTTTGGTTTCTGCAGAACGCGCGAATATCATACATCCAGATGTCTCTCTATCGA
>CAZPCY010000025.1:0-18519 GCA_964585295.1 uncultured Candidatus Poseidoniales archaeon
CCGTTGGTTCCGTCCATTCCATCGGTTCCATTTGTCCCATCAGCACCATCCATGCCATCGGCCCCATTTGTCCCATCAGCACCATCCATGCCGTCAGTTCCGTTGGTTCCGCTGATGCCATCCGATCCTGGAGCGCCCGTCGGTCCGGTCGGGCCTGTCAGGTCGATGATGGACCACCCTGTGCTCGTGCAGACTTGGAACCCGGCGTCAGCCTCCACATAGTAGAGACGCCCGTCAGAGGCCGCATCGCACGTAGGCAGGTCGGCGCTGGTGGCGATGTAGTATACGTCCCAGTCGGCCAGAGTCGGAGAGTCCGGCATCGGATCGGGTGTCGGGTTCGGCGTCGGCGCCGGTTCGTCGCCACCGAGGCACCCGGTCAGGGTGACGGTGATCATCATCAAACTCATCAGAAGGGGCTTTGAGATGTTCTTCATGCAATCTTGGCTGCCGGGCTCACTAATGGTATTTTTCTGATTAGAAGTGAGACGATAAAATCCGATGAATAATTCGTGTTTGGGCCGTAGTCAATGTGTCAGAGAGATGCTATCGACTGCAGAACGGCCGGGGCGCCGGCCGAGTTGAACGTGAATATGACGAGGCCGATGGTGAGCGCTAGCATCACCATGAAGGCTGGCATCGACCATGACTTCACCTTGCGGCCGTCAAGTGGTCCGAACGGCAGCATGTTGAACGCTGCAAGGATTGCATTGCCCCATAACCAGGCGTGGACGAGGCTCTGGACAATCGCGGCTGCGCCGGAAGCATTCGGGTCGAGGCCACCAAAGAGTAGGCCAATGAGCAAGCCGCCGCCGAGTAGGCCGATGGCGTAGAGTGAGACGTTGGTAATCGGACCTGCGATGGCAATGATGCCGTTCTGCTTTCGGCTGACGTTTCCCGCGACCATGACAGCACCCGGTGCCATGAATACGATTCCAAGTAGGCCGGCGATGATCAAACCTGTTCGCAACCCCTGTGGATCGGCGCGGAACTCAGCCCAGCAACCGTAGTGCTTGGCGACGAACTTGTGCGCCAACTCATGCAATATGAAGGCCGGCGCCAACGCGATGGTGTAGAACAGCGACCAGAGCGCGAGTGTGATGACCGCCGATGCTAGGGTCGCGCCAAGTATTCCGAAGATTCCTCCCACCCGCATCAGCCCTAGGGCGAGGGCAAAGGCGCCCGTCGCGATTGCGAGGTCATGAATCTCGCGCCTGGAGAAATGCCAGAAGCCGCCCTCATGGAGCGCGATGGTCTCCCCGCCTGCGAACTCTGCGAAGCCTGCGAGGAAGGGGCTTCTGCCGGCGTACGATCCTGGTGGGACGTTGGAGGCGACAATCACACGGACGTGATTCTGCCTCCAAGCGCCGTCGTCTCGGGCCGAGGTGTGTGACGACGGGCCGTGGCCGCCGAGGCGTTCGGCTCGTTGTCTCTCAAGTGCGGCGAACGGGTCATCCTCGAGTAGGTCGAGGCGGGGGTCGCGCCCTGAGTCCGAGGTCATCCCTGCAAGGCTCATTGCGTCCCACTATCAATCCTCGCGGGAATGGTGCCCTCGACTTCGCGGTGGGCCCCACAAACCCACTGCACCAAGGGATGAGGTGAATTCTCATAGGGTTGGGTGGGATAGTTCCTAGTTATGAGATGAAAACAATATAGTAATCATTCGGATTCGAAGACGAGTGTCTTGCTAATCGCGTTCCAATCTACCGCCTTTCCTCGTCCCTTCCACGGATCGCCTATCTCTAATTCACCTGCGGTGTTTGGTAACCTAACTGAGATCTCTTGTCCTCTCATGAGGGTGCCCGTGACTGTTTGGCCACCGCTCAATCGCTTGGGGATGCCGACGCCCATCGTACGGCGCTCTTCATCAACCGTGAAAGAGAGGTCTTGTGGCGCTATTC
The DNA here is from genome assembly GCA_964585295.1 of uncultured Candidatus Poseidoniales archaeon. GTDB lineage: Archaea > Thermoplasmatota > Poseidoniia > Poseidoniales > Thalassarchaeaceae > CAUZSY01. The sequence goes on from CAZPCY010000025.1 coordinate 1,899, forward strand.
TATGCAGGATTGCCAATCTCTCGGAAGTGGAGAAGGCGTTGGATAGGGCTGAAATTGCCTCCTCTATGTCGAGCATTGGTGCGTCGTTGGATTCTGTGTCGGAATCCTCCTTCATCCCAGCGTGGATGTCTCCTGCAATCGCACTGTCCTGAATGTTGTATGTGATGTTCTGGACAACTGTGGTTGGAGTCGGTTCGGATGAAGTTAGTTGCTCAATCGGTTCGGGCGCTGGCGGCTCATCGAACGGGGGTTTCTGATTATCATCGACATCGGTGGAGGTCGGTTCTGTCGATGGGGCGGATGGAGGTGGTGGGGTCGGTTCCATGGGAGATGGGGTGGGGGGTTGCTGGGTAGGCATCACAGCACCCGGAATGGTTCCATGCACTATCGGTTGCGAAAGTGGAGCTGGTTGGGCAACGAATGCTGCTTGATTGATGCCTGGTTGGCCAATCGCACCTGCCTGCATCGGAATGGCTCCGAATGTAGCCACCACTGCTGCTGCCGCTGGATCTCGCATCGATATCCCAGCGATTGTGATAATGATCCCGATGAGGGGGCCGCAGCAACAGGTGAGGATGCCGAGGGCCGCGATGTCGTCCGATTCCTCAGTACTGCAGCAATCCACGGCCCCCATGCTTGGGTCCAATACTGATACGGTGCCCTTCGCAATCTCGGTGCTGGCGACCGATACGTTCCAATCCCCTGTATCGAATTCGCTCCAACCACTAATCACAATCACTGTCCCATTCGATAGTGCCGGCCATTCTTCCAACTTGCACGGGTCGTTCATGTGCCCCCAATTAGGGTCGCAATTCTCGTAGTTAGTTGCGTTCTTTGAAGGCATCTGATAATCGAAGCTGCCCTCATAGGATACCACACGGAGATCGAAATATGGTGCGTGGACTGAGAGGGATGCCTCAGGTACATCCTCGGTCAAGATGAACTGATCAAAGTGCACGAGAATGTTCGTATCAGCATAAGGAATCCCGTCCTTCTCCGCGATGCTTTCGCTTACCCCCAGCATCACGATGCCGGCGACCAGTGAGCCTGCGAGAAAGAGCAATCCGATGGTGAGGACCTTGCCGTTCACGGCGGGGCGGGGGCGCGCTGCTCCGTCAAGATGCCGCCGCACCGCATTTGGGGTGTGGCCGCTCCTGTGAGGAGGGGTTTCATGGGAAGGAGGGGTGACCGGGGTATCGATGTCGCTACCTCGCCGGGCGATGCAAGAGATGGGGTTGGCAATCTGCTGCCTACTGTGTGATGCGCCGGATGAGGCGGGAAGTGCTCGCTGTAGAGCCTGTATCGGGGCGCACGAGCGGGCGAGAGAGCGAATCAGTAGGGACCGTGGTGGCCCGATCGAACAACTTGGGCGTGATCTACTCGCCTACAGCAGCGAGCCGGACAGGCACGACCACCACGAGATTCACGGACCCATGATGCGGGAATACGGGCGATTGTTGACGGGTCACGCTGGTGAGCGGCCGCCGCCGACACAGGACGAAGTGGAGGCGTTGTTCGAAGAGGCTAGGGAGAAGGTCCAGCGAAACGCCCTGCGAGACGCAGCCAACCAAAACCCATGGAGTGATGTGCCGCCGGAGCCGGCTGACGCGAGAGAGATGCTGCGCAGATTACCGAATGATGTCGAACGCCATGAAGGAGCGAGGACCGTTCCGAGTCGTGCCATCGAACAGGTCGATCGAAGTGATAGATCGGGAGAGGATAGGAGCGTTTCCGACCGCGTGCGCGCGAGGGCGTCGGCACAGGATTTTCCCGAAGAATTGCGAGAACCTGTGGAAGAGATGCTCGTAGAGGAAAGTACTGGGCGCCGCCAGCGTCTTGACGAGTTGCTGGGTGACGTCGGCGATCTAATCGATGAGTGAATGTGAGATCAAGGTCGGTTGGCACGGACATGCTCTACGGCATTACGGAAGATGGTCAGACCCTCTCCTTCTCCATGCTCGGGATTCTCGCGCGTCCAAGTAGCGCCCAACCAAGTGGAATGGTTCGCCTCAGGGTGGGGCATCAGTCCGAAGACGAGGCCGGAGGGGTCACACACTCCGGCGATATTGCGCCAACTCTGGTTCGGAGAGATGGGGTATGGAAGAAGATCGTCGGCGGCTGATGGATAGGAGTCGGTCGGGTCGATGTAACGAACCGCTAGCTGGCCCGCCTCAGCCCAGTGGTCAAGAAGTGTTTGGTCGGCGGCGACGAACTTACCTTCACCGTGCCTGACGGGGACGCGCATACGCGTCAATCCCTTGGTCCAGATGCAGTGTGATTCGGAATCGAATTCCAATGTGACCCAGCGGTCCTCGTAGCGGCCGCTGTCGTTGAGGGCTAGTGATGCGGTCTGTATGAGTGAGACTCTGTCATCGCCCGGTAGCAAACCCATTTTCACGAGTACCTGAAAGCCATTGCAGATGCCGATGACTGGTTTGCCGGCGAGCACGAATGCGCGGACTTGGTCGCGGAGCCCGAAACGGAGGCGGTTGCCGAACAGGCGTCCGCTACCGAGGTGATCGCCGAACGAGAATCCGCCAGGGACCGCCATCACATCGTACGATTCGAGAGTTGTCTCTCCTCTGACCAGACTGTTGACATGGACGCGGTCGGCAATCGCCCCAACCATCTCGAATACCGCCATTGTCTCAAGTTCACAGTTGACCCCAAATCCTGAGAGGACGGCGACGCGCACCTCCTCAATCATGCGCCCCCTCCTCCATCGAGTGTTGCCTTCCAAGCATCGCGTAGATTGGAAAGAGATGCGGTGAGGATGGTTGCGTCCCCGTTCAGGATGTTGATGCTGTCACCATCCTCGACGGTGCCAAGGCGGTTTGTGGCGGTACCTCGCATGATGGTGGTGAAGGTGGTGGCGTTCTCGGGATGAATGGATACGAGAATGCGGCCGAGGCTCTCGCCGAACATGGCGGCGAAATCGTCGAGATTGGGAGTATCGTCATGGAGTGGTGCGATGTCGATTGTGCAACCCGCATCGGCGCCAAAGCAGGATTCGGCAAGTGCGGTGGCAAGGCCGCCATCACTGCAGTCGTGGGCGCTCGCAACCAGGCCCTCCCGCATGGCGCGAATCAGAGCTTTGTAGAGGGTTAGATTTCGCTCCGTATCGATGTGCGGAACTTTGCCCCCGATGCCGCCCAGACCCTCGTCTCGAAGCATGAACGATATCTCACTGGCTCCGAGTTCAGAATGCGTCTCTCCGCAGAGGAAGATGATGTCTCCTGGATGTTTGAAGTCGGAAGAGGTCGCGGTGCGAACGTCCGGATGATTACCTATCAGGCTGAATAGCATCGTCGGCGGTACGCTAATCCTCTCTCCGTGCATTGTGACATCGTTCTTCATCGAGTCCTTACCGCTGATACAAGGTAAGCGATAGGCGCGACAAACCTCATCCAAAGCGCGGTTCGCTCGAACTAGTTGCGCGAGTTTGTAGCGCCCGTCCGGCGTCTTGTCGGAGACAACCGGATCGGGCCAGCAGAAGTTATCCAAACCTGCAATCAGATCGAGGTCGACTCCGACGCACACCGCGTTGCGCAGCGCTTCGTCTACTGCTGCGGCCGCCATCGCTCCGGCGTCCAAATCGCTGTACCTTGGCACGATGCCGCACGATACCACCGCACCCCTAGTGTCACCATGCAATGGGGCTATCACCGCTGCGTCCCCAGGGGCGTCGTGATTGATTCCGCAGAATGGTTTGATGACTGTCTGCGCGATCACTTCGTGGTCATAAGAACGCACCCACCACTCCTTGCTGGCGATGTTCGGTCTCGCCAGCAGCTTGGCGAGCAATTCGCCCATCCCCTCTGGGTCGAGGGAGGGGGGTTCAATCGGTTCATGTGAGGGGGGGGCCCACTCCGATTCGAGTTGTAGTTGTGGGCAGCCGTCATGCAAGAAGGAGATGGGGAGGTGGGCGATACAGTGCGATCCCTGACGGACTAGGAATGCTCCTGAATCGGTGAAGGTTCCGACCGCTGTAGCCTCCACCTCGTGCAATTCGGCCAAGGCATCGAAGGCGGGGGCGTCCTCCGGGCGTACACCGACGGTCATGCGCTCTTGGGATTCCGAGACGAGAATCTCCCAGGAGGATAGGCCTGCTTGCTTGAGGGGAACTACTTCGAGATCTAAGTCCGCTCCTCCAGTCAGTTCAGCCATCTCGCCAACGCTACTGGATAATCCACCGGCGCCGTTGTCCGTGATGACTTGCACCAAGCCTGCGTCGCGGGCTTCGAGAAGCATGTCGAGCATTTTCTTCTGGGTTATCGGGTCGCCAATCTGCACGGCGCTGCTCGGGCTCTCCTCAGTCAATTCAAGGCTGGAGAAGGTGGCGCCGTGGATTCCGTCGCTGCCGACGCGTCCGCCAACCATGTAGATCACATCGCCCGGCCTCGGAGTCTTGATGTGGCTCTCTCGGCCGTCCTCCAAGCGGCGTGGCATTATGCCAACTGTGCCACAGTAGACTAGTGGTTTGCCGGTGTATCGCTCGTCGAAGACGATTGCTCCGTTCACCGTCGGGATTCCTGATTCGTTACCACCTGCTCGTACCCCAGCATGCACTCCTCTGAACACTCTTGAGGGATGGAAGAGGCCCTCGGGGAGAGGGTCTGCGTGGTCGGGCGGGCCAAAGCAGAACACATCCGTGTTAGCGATCGGTCGCGCACCCAATCCAGTACCCAGAATATCACGGTTGACTCCGACTATCCCGGTCATCGCGCCTCCGAATGGGTCGAGGGCTGATGGTGAGTTGTGGGTCTCCGCCTTCATACAGAGGCTCCAATCTTCACCCCAAGCGATGACTCCGGAATTGTCGTGGAAAATCGAGAGTAGCCAATCGACTTCCGACTGGATGGCTAGAGTCGGTTGCATGATGTGAGTCTTGAACAAGGAGTCGATTTCGCTCTGCTCTCCAGTCTCTAGGTCGTGATGTTGGATGCGGGCTGCGAATATCTTGTGCTTGCAATGCTCGGACCAAGTCTGTGCCAGACATTCGAGTTCCGCATCAGTCGGTGCGTCTGCTGGAAGGCCGAGGGATTTCCTCTGCTCCCGCACACCCTCGTCTCGGTAGTGTGCTTGTATCGCGTGCATCTCTTCGAGGTTAAGGGCCAATAAGCCGGTCTCGCTAATCTCCAGTAACTCAGAATCGGACACCTCCAGCGAGATTGTGGCGGGAGGGGGCTGGGCCACCTCTGTACGGGATGGGAAGGGGAGTGAAGGCCATTCGCCGGCGGCGCAGGCTGAACGGTCGGCGATTGCGCAGCGTTCGATTAGGGGGTTGTGCAACTCCCCGGCCAACCAGACAGCCCTAACAGATTCCGGAACTCCCCAGAAATGGTATGCGATAGTGGTGGTGATCTCTGCTTCTCGATTGGGGAATAGGGTAGCGAGGCCGTCGAGGGCGGCGTGGGCCCGATTATCAGTGACGCCTGGTTTGAAGCCAACGAGAATGCTGATTTCAGGTGGGTCATTGAAAGCGTCATCGGTAAGGGCGGTGCGGTCAATTCGGACTTCCTCAATGACTGGGTCGCTGAACAAGTCCCGCCCGGCTCTCGCCATCTCCCTATCATCGAATGGGCCACGGACGAGGTACCCGAGGGAGCTGCGAGCGGTTTCGATTCGAATGCCGTGGTCACTCTCTAAGCGGCGTGCTACGGCGGCGGCCCGTGCATCAATCATTCCGTCGCCGACACGCGGCGTTACCTCAACGGAGTGGGTCGCAGCCCCTGGCATGCCTCTCTCCGACGCATCGGCCTTCGCCGTCCGTCCTTCAACGCTTGCCCGCGCCCCTCGGGCGCGAAGAGTGTGGTTCAATGGTGCTGGGGGATCCTAGGTGGGCTCAGAATCCCATGCCGCCCATGCCGCCCATGCCGCCCATGCCGCCCATGCCGCCCATGTCCGGCATGTCTGGGGTGGTGCCCTCGGGTTCCGGTTCATCGGCGACGAGGGTCTCGGTGGTGAGAACAAGTCCGGCAATCGAGCCAGCTGACTCTAGAGCGTTTCGAGTCACCTTGACTGGGTCAACGACGCCGGCTTCAATCATGTCAACATAGGCACCGGTGCGGGCGTTGTATCCGAAGGTGGCGCTGTCATTACGCAACACGTTGTCGACGACGACGCTCGGCTCCTCGCCAGCATTGGCGGCGATTTGTCGCATAGGGGCGGTGAGTGAATTTCGGACCGCAGCTATACCAATGGCGCGGTCGCCATCGGCGTTGGCGTGCAGGTCGTCGAGGACCTCGCGAGCACGTAGAAGCGCGACGCCGCCCCCTACTACCACGCCTTCTGACATCGCCGCTCGGGTCGCATTCAACGCATCGTCGACTCGGGCCTTCTTCTCCTTCATCTCAGTCTCAGTCGCCGCTCCAATCCGGAGTACGGCGACGCCGCCTGTCAGTTTGCCGATTCGCTTCTGCAACTTCTCCCTATCCCACTTGCTGGTCGCTGCGGATTCCTGTCCGCGTAGGATCTCCACTCGCTGCTCGATGGCGGAAGCGTCGCCCTCCCCGCCGACGAAAGTAGTCTTGTTCTTCGAGATTATTACGCGCTCGGCAGTGCCGAGGCTGGTCGGGCCCTGCGCTTTCAGATCGCCGCTCTTATCCTTGGCGATGACTAGTGCCCCCGTCATCGTCGCGATGTCCTCGAGGATTTCGCCTTGCTCGTCTCCGAACCCCGGCGCCTTGATGGCGGCCGCCTTGACGATTCGGCTGGCGACGTTGAGTACCAGTGTCGCTAGGGCCTCGCCCTCGATGTCCTTCGCGATGATTAGTAGAGGGCGCTTCTGCTGCATGCTCGCTTCCAACGAAGGGAGCATGTCCTGTGCGCTGTTGATCGTATGATCGGTTACGAGAATCATCGGATTCTCCAGTACCGCTTCCTTCTTCTCGCGATCGGTGATGAAGTACGGACTGATGTAACCCTTGTCGACTTCCATGCCCTCAACGACTTTCAGATCGGTCTCGGCCGACTTGGCCTCCTCTACGGTGATTACGCCTTCGTGGCCTACCGCTTCTACCGCTTCAGCGATTAGTTCACCAATGTCTGAGTCGTTGTTGGCGGCGATTGAGGCGACTTGGCGGATTGTCTCGCCGGTCTCGACCGGTACAGCCATCTCCTTCAGTCGCTCGACGACCGATGTGGTAGCCTCGTCGAAGCCCGCCTTCAACTCGACCGGGCTGGCGCCGGCCGTCACATTCCGAAGGCCGGTGTGACAAAGTGCTTGCGCGAGGATGCTCGCTGTCGAGGTGCCGTCCCCTGCATTGTCCTGGGTCTTGCTTGCTACCTCCTGCACCAACTTGGCACCCATATTGGCAAATGGGTCGGACAGTTCGATGTCCTTCGCGATGGTCACTCCATCATTGATGATTGTGGGACTCCCCCAACTCTTCTCTAGGACTACGGTCCTAGCCGCTGGACCTAGGGTCACCTTGACTGCGTTCGTGACCGCGTCGATTCCTTCCAACAATTTCCGTCGCGCTTCTTCTCCATACAACATCTGCTTCGCCATGTCGATCACTCCTTTGATTCTCTAGGGCCCTCAGGCGACCTTCGCCTGCAGGTCCTCCTCCTTGGTGAGTAGGTATTCAGTGCCTAGCCACTCCAACTTAGTACCACCGTACTGCTTGTGGATGACGCGATCCCCGGCCGCAACGTGCTCGACGTCAGGGCCGACTGCGACGACGAGTCCGACATTCATCCGCTCGCGCGCCTCTTCCGGCAAAAGAAGACCTGATTGCGTCTTGTCCGGCGCATCCTCGATCTCCAGCAGCACCATCTCGCCCAGTGGTTCAATTCCGATTCCCATGCAGTTCACCCGAGTCACTATACAACTCGGGGTTGTCGAGTCGGGGTCCTGTCTTAAACCCGACGCCAGTCAAGTTCGGTGTTGAAACGTCGGGGTTCTCTTGGAGAGTCATGCTTCTTGATCTGGTGGGGGGGCCCTCGGAGTGACGGTTGCTAGTGAGTCGTCATCCTCTTGAGATGGTGTACGGCCGAGAAGTGGAGCTAGGTGGTGGCCGGTGTAGGATGTTGGGTCCATCGCCACGGTGGACGGGGGTCCTTCGACGACTATGCGGCCGCCTTCATCTCCACCTTCCGGACCGAGATCGATGATCCAATCGGAGCTTCGGATGACATCGAGATGGTGTTCGATGACGATTACCGTGTGGCTATTGCGACGTAGGCGGAGGAGCACATCGATGAGTTGATGCACATCAGCCATCGAAAGGCCCGTGGTCGGCTCGTCGAGGATGTAAACGGTGTGCTTGCGAGGGGGTCTGTGTAGCTCGCTCGCGAGCTTGACGCGCTGCGCCTCACCGCCCGATAGTGTCGTGGCGGGTTGACCTAGGTGGATGTAGCCGAGACCAACGTCTACCAAGGTGCTCAGAATGCGGTGGATGGGCCGGTGTGCGGCGAAGAAATCGCAAGCTTCTGCGGCGCTCATCTCTAGGACGTCGTGGATGGTTCGCCCGCGCCAATCAACCTCCAAAGTCTCCCGATTGTACCTCATCCCCTTGCAGATGTCGCAGTCAACCCAAACATCAGGTAGGAAATTCATCTCTAACTTCGTCGATCCGGCGCCGCGGCACGCCTCGCAGCGGCCGCCGCGGACATTGAATGAAAAGTGCCCTGGTGTGTAGCCCCGCTCCCGAGAAAGTGGTGTCTCCGCGAATAAGCGGCGGATGTGGTCGAATACGCCAGTGTAGGTGGCGGCGTTTGAGCGCGGGGTTCGACCGATTGGTGACTGATCGATGACTATCGCCTTGTCGACGTGTTCAATGCCATGGATTGAGCGGTGCTTGCCCGGCGTTTCGTCCGCACGGTGTAATTCACGGAGCAATGCGGGTGCGAGTACCTCGGTGATGAGGCTCGATTTGCCGGATCCTGATACCCCAGTTACGGTGATGAAACAACCAAGTGGAAATCGGGCGTCGATATCAGCTAGATTGTTGCGCTCGGCGCCCTCGACGACGAGCCAGCGATCGGTTGGTTCTGCTCGGTCGCTCGGTTCCTCGATCGTGCGCGCACCGGAGAGATAGGCGGCAGTGACGCTCTCCCCACTCGCCAATAGAATCGGGAGTGGTCCATTCGCGATCACTTGGCCCCCTGCGCGCCCAGCGCCTGGGCCAAGGTCAACAATCCAATCCGCTTGCCGGAGCGTTTCCTCGTCGTGCTCCACCACCAACAAGGTGTTGCCGAGATCGCATAGTTCGCGCAGTGTGGTCAAGAGCCGGGCGTTGTCGCGGGGATGGAGTCCTATGCTTGGTTCGTCGAGCACGTACATCACGCCAGTCAGCCGGGTTCCTATCTGGCTTGCGAGGCGTATCCGTTGACTTTCCCCACCAGACAGGGTGTTGGCTCGGCGGTCGAGAGTTAGATAGTCAAGGCCGACTAATGTGAGGAAGCGTAGTCGGCTCTCCACCTCCTTCAGGACCTCGCGGCCGATGTGCATATCTCGGTCATCCAAGGTGGTGGCACTGCTCAGGGTATGCCCCTCGGGCCTATCTCGCCCGAGTATCTCCCAATCCAATTCGTCCAATTTACCGCTTCGCCATGTCTGCACGACGGCGAGGGCCTCGAGAACACTGCAGGATGAGAGGTCTGGTAAGGTGACCTCTCCTATGGACACTCTTCGGACCGCTTCGTTCAGTTTCTGTCCAGAACAAGTTGGGCAGGGTTCGTCAGTCATGTATCCTGCCAATCTCGATCTGGTCCTGTCGCTCGTTGTCTCGACGAGTTGGCGTGCGAGTTTCGGAAGTATTCCCTCCCATGGCTTCACGGTCTGAAATGAAGACCCTTTCTCGGACTCATAGACGAAGTGGATCGCAGTCGAGCCGGAGCCATGCAAGAGAGTATCCTGTTGGTCGTCGTCGAGGTCATCGAAAGGAGCATCTGTCGGAATGTCGTAGAACTCTGCCACCTGAATCATCTCACGGCGATACCAACTCGCGTGCATTGAGGATCTGAAAGGGCGTACAAATCCAGCACTGATGGTTAGGGAGCCGTCGATGAGTAGGTCGGGGCTGAAGTCTCGCTGAACCCCGAGTCCTTGGCAGTCGGGGCAAGCTCCCAAGGGGTTGTTGAAGGAGAAAACGCGGGGGCTCATCTCTGGTAAGAATGCCCCGTGGGTGGGGCAAGCAAACTCCTCTGAGTAGGGTACAACCTCTCCTTCCGAGGTCTCTTTCGCCCTCGGACTCTCTAGATTCGTATCATCGGCTGGCGCCGATAAAGATTCGATTGCGATGGTTCCGCCGCCGAGGTGCAACCCTGTCTCGACCGCTTCGGTCAGCCGCTGGCGGCGGTCGCGGGTCAGACGAAGGCGGTCGAGGCGTACATCGATGTCGTGTCTGAGGTTCTTCTCTAACTCGGGAGGCTCGTCGAAAGTCGCATTCCTGCCATTCACCCGCCCGTTTAGGTGGCCTTGATCGACGAGAGAGCGGAAGAGATCGGCGTGAGTCCCTTTGCGATTGCGCACGATTGGTGCCCATACCGAGATAGTGTGTGCCTCGAAACGCCATGTCACATCATCGACGATCTCCTGTACCGTGCGCCTAGCTACCTCGTCGCCACATTGAGGGCAATGTGGCCGGCCGATTCGTGCGTAGAGCAGGCGTAGGTGATCCATGATTTCGGTCACGGTAGCAACAGTTGATCGTGGGTTGTGGCTGCCTTGTTTCTGATCGATGCTGATGGCTGGAGAGAGGCCTTCGATGGAGTCGCAATCTGGCTTCTTCAGTTGGCCGAGGAACTGACGGGCGTACGAAGATAGGGATTCGACATATCGGCGCTGGCCCTCGGCATAGAGGGTGTCAAACGCGAGGCTTGACTTGCCCGAGCCTGAAACTCCGCTGACCACTACGAATCGGCCGCGGGGAATCTCGATGTCGATGTCGCGGAGATTGTGGGTGCGCGCTCCTCGAACGACAATCCAACCATCGTCACTGAGATGAGAGGTTCGGTCGTCCATGTGCGATCCCACCTTCATGAGTGTCCTGCGGAACAATTGTGAGGATTCGTCCGGCGCACTTGAACTCATGCCGGCGGCGCCCTGAAGATTGGGTTTCATGAAGCAGTTCTTTCGTGCCTTTCTGCTGATATGAAGTGTCATTCGAGCAAAAGGGCGGTTGCCTGATCACCAGCATCACTCTCACCATCAGGGGGGAGGTCGAGTAAGGCGTCCGCCAAAGCCATGCTCAACGAATTACCGCTTCCCTGATGAGTGGGGGCGTGAGCGATGAGGTGGTTGTCTCGGCGATTGAGGCGGACGCGATGGAAAGTTCGTTTCCCTTTAGTGGTCCGGAAGGGTTCGCCGAGGATGACTGGTACGCGTCGGGATGTGAGATTGGGGTCGTTGATGGCGGCGCCCTGCATGTATGCGAGCCAGGGGCGGACCAAGAGGGTGAAGACGACCTGGGTCGATACTGGGTTGCCGGGAAGGCCGAACATTGGTGTGCCCCGCCAGGCACCAAACAGGGGGGGACCTCCGGGCTTGATTCGTATTCGCCAGAAATCAATCTCGCCTTCGGACTCCATAATCGAGCGGACGTGATCGGCATCTCCCATGCTGACGCCGCCGCTGGTGATGATTAGGTCGGATGAGGAGGCGTTGTCTAAGGCAGCTCGGGTCGCGGCCCGGTCGTCGCCAACAATAGGGAGGATTCGGGTGTCATGGCCTAGACATTGTAATGCGCTGGCGAGAGCGATTGAGTTCGATTCATAGATCTGCCCCTCCCTGAGTAGGGATTCTACTGGCACCACTTCGTCCCCGGTCGGGATGATGGCCACCTCGAAAGGCGCGATGGTATGGAGTGTTGAATTTCCCGTGGCCGCCGCTAGGGAAAGGCGAGGGGGGGTCAACACCACTCCCTTCGCGAGCACCTGGTCGCCCACTCTCAGATTCTCTCCGCGCTTCCTGATGTGGTCGGACGCTGGTTGTAGCAGGCGGATGTGAGTGGTAATTCCGGAACTGTCTTCAATCTCTTCGGCGATTTCCACCGGGGCGATGAGGTCGGTGCCTGGTGGAGGCTCCGCGCCGGTCATGATTCTGACCGCGCAACCGGGATTGACTGGGGGGGTGGTTGTGAGAGCGCCTGCGAACGCCTCCCCGGTGATCTGCAATTCGGTTCCCGCCTCGCCGTCCTCCGCTCGAATTGCCCATCCATCCATGGCGGATGCGTCAAATCTTGGGTCGTCTTCTTCGGCAAAAACAGGGATTGCGAGAACTCGCCCTGCCGCCTTGTGAAGGGGCGTCTCTGAGACGGACGGTTCAAGGCGCCGGCCGCAGGCCAAACTGACCGCGTCCTCGAGAGAGAGGGTGGTTCGGTCTGGGGGGGGTGCGGGCGCCACGTGCAGAGGAGAAGGGTCGCCCGCTTGAGAGTCGCGGAAGGAATCTGTTTGAGCGGGGGGTTGGTGGCATGGTTGTTCTAGAGGTGGGTGGCCATGAAAACGGGTGGGTGTTGCGGAAGTCATGGAAGCCGGGCTGGAGGCGGTGGCAATCGCCCTCGCCATTTTGGTAATCGCGGCACTGTACGCCAGTGTCGGCCATGGTGGAGCTTCCGGGTATCTCGCGATTCTATCCCTGACTTCCTTCGCGGCAATGAGTGATGCTTGGTTGAAGCAGCACGTGTGGTGCCTCAACATGGTGGTCGCGGCAATCGCCTTCCACCACTATCGCTCAGAGGGGCATCATCTTCGGCGGCTGACCGCTCCATTCGTCCTCGCCAGCGTTCCGTTCGCGTTCATCGGTGGGTCGATTGCGGTGTCGGGAACGATCTACGATGTGCTTCTTTCGTTCACTTTGCTATGGGCGGCGTGGCGATTGTGGGTGGTGGGTTACTCGGATGACATAGAGGACGCTTTACCACGCCCCGCCATCGCCGCTCCAATTGGTGGATCCATAGGGTTCCTCAGTGGACTCATCGGAGTCGGGGGGGGGATATTCCTGTCACCGATTGTTCTCCTCAAGAGATGGGCTGCTCCGAAGGCGGTGGCGGCGACCGCTGCGGTGTTCATCTGGGTAAATTCGGCGGCTGGGCTTGCCGGATCCGTCGCTTCGGGCCGGCTCGAGGTTGAAGTGGCAATCGTTGGCCCATTCACTCTCGCGGTGCTGGTCGGTGGCCTAATAGGGGCTAGATATGGTGCAGTGGTGGCACCACAATCAACCATTCGCAGGCTTCTGGTGGCGGTATTGGTGATCGCCGCGGCCCGGCGGGTTCTGGCGATGATTGGCCTCTGGCCTTGATGTGTGGTGACGCGTTGGAGTTCCGGCGCAGTTTTCCCGGAAGAGGACCTGGATGCGGTCCGTGAGGTGGTCGTAGGTACTCCTCAAGGTCTCGTGCTCCGAGAATTGCGCCTCCTTCTGCAGTTGGGTGGGTCCCCGGTCCAGCCCGAGGGACATTTGGTGGATGGTCGCCCCCTTTGGGCTGCCCTCTAGGAAGCTCCAGAAGTTCGAATCTCCGACCCGGTTTCGGGGCAAGAGCGAGATGTGGAGGTTGATGAGGCGTTCGATCATTTCCCGAGTCCTGAGACCGATTTCACCTTCGTCATCCGCTCTTGCGGTACCAGAAGGTCTCGATTCCGGTGAATCTTGCGCCCAGCGAACTGTAAATGTTGAGCACAGCGAGATTGCGTGCACTGAACGAAGCCGAGCCGACACGCCATCCGGCTTGCGCGTAGGCTGACAAGGCCCGCTGATAGAGGTGCATTCCCGTGATCACGGCGCCTTTTCGCAACATGGCAAGAGTGAGATCCAATCTTCCGTTATCATTTCTGCTCAGGAAGTAGCCTTGGACCTCACCTTCACGGCTGATCGCCAGAGCGTGCTCTGGTTGATTCAGAATGAGGTCAACCCCCCACAACGCGTATCGTTCCCTCGCTCGGTTGGAATCGCTGTCTGGAATCCAAGAATAACGATCTTGGGAAAAAGGTAGAATCTCCTCAGACCGTAATTCAAAGGGTGTGACGAGAGCGCTTGTCGCTTCTAGGGATTCCAAGCTGGGCGTCGGTGGATTATCCTTCAAGCCCACCCTGAATCCGATCTGTGTGTCAAACTGTCTGAATCCCAGTCGAGAGAGTCTAATCGAGAGGTCTGTGGATTGGTCCTTCGATCTCGCCTCCACCCAATCGAATTCCGAGCAAGCTTCGATCACGACTTCATCGCTGGAGTTCGCGAATGAGTCGAGATCGACGATGCCGACCTCCCCTCGCCACCACTCGCTGTTGAATTCATGTCTTCGTATCATCTTCAATCACCTCTGTGAACATGCCTCGCCAATAGTCCATGCCATCCCAAACAGGCCCGAAGTGGTGCATCTCCTCCACAGGTACGAATCGGAGAACCCCTGCATCCCTGCAAACTCTCCTCCACATCTCCAGCTCCCCTTCCCCTGCAATGTGACCAATCGTCTGGATGTTGCCGGGTAGGTTGGCCACGGCCTCCTCCAATGTGGCGGTCGTCATACCCATGGTGAAATCACCAGATGGAGCCCCCAGGGAGTTGGGTCCGCGTGCAAGCACAGCTGAATTCCGCGCTGCTATATCCACATCCCATCCTTCGATTCGGCAGATTTGCGCTGACAACACGTTTTGGGACGCAACGTGCATCTCCACATCGCTTCGCATCGTTGCTTGCCACTGATTCAGAATCCGAGATGCCATTTCATCTCGTTCAAGTGAATCGGCCCCGATGAGGGTCAGCGATCTTGGAGATGTACATCCTCTGGATCCATAGATTCTGAATACCTTCAACAATCCATCCAATCTGGTACGATCCAGCGCACCCACATCGGCCCAGCAATGTGACACTCGGTCGCTGAACAAGTACGTCGAGGTGGATGCTGAGGTCGGTAGAGAGTTGACACCTCGACACGCAGCATCGCTACCGAAGACCATTCTCACGTCTGCCCACATGGACAACTCCTCATTGAGAGGGGATGATCTGTCGAATACCTCGACTGAAAGACAATTCTGCAGCCACTTCGTGAGTGGGCCCGAAGGATTCTTCTGCACAATCCAATCGACGAGTGGTGTGATCAGATTCTTGCTACTGCTACCTCCCTTCACTCTGAGATCATTGCCAGTGATGCTCACCAGGATCATAGTCAGCGGAGCTAGCAGACTCACGTTGTTGGGTGCCCAGAGAGCTACGTTTCCTCTCGGCTCGATAACTTCGCCACCACTCGTGATTCCTTCCGAGCGAGATCCGAACGTATCCTGATAGATGCTCGTCAACTCCCTCTCCGATACGAACCCGATTAGGTAAGCCCATTCATCTCGTGTGAATTCATCCGGTAGGTCTCGCACCATGTGAGACCGCAGTGAATCCCAATCTCTGATGATGGCATCGATGTCCGCCGAGGGTTCGATACTCAAGACACGACCGTCTTTCTCGAAATGGAGTGCTGGGGTGCTTTCTGTGTCAGACATTCGCACACCCTCGCACTTCCGCTCGAGGCATCCTTCCTAGGAGTTCGAATCGCTTCCCCGATCGGCCACAGTCACAAGAACCAGTGTGAATCATTCCAAGATCCTCCGTCAATACGCTGTGGTACGGCGCTCCGTGCGCCAAGCAGTTCAACAGTTGCAACTGTCCAACTTCATCGCAGAGGGAAGCTCCGGACCAAGGGTCCCTGATGAACACATCTGCCCACACAGGTGTGTGCCTGAATCCTGCTTCGCAGAGGGGGTAGATTACTCCTACCTGCTCTACGAGACCGTAGTAGTCGAGGACCTTGGACCCCTCACCCAATCCTTCCAAGAGCTGGCTCTCAAACCGCTCCGCATCGACCTTGATTTCCTCCAGTTTCTTCCAGCCACCACTGTGGACGAATACGACTCTCTTTCCATCCAGGATGCTCCTGAGTTGCTCTAAGCGGTCAGACATCGCCCAAGCTTTCCACAACACCCAGGTGAATCCGTAGACCAAGACTTCGTCTTCTGATTCGACAGCTGCTGCTACGACATCCAGATCAATCGTCTCCTGACTCTCCGTGTCAGGGGTGATGAACGATGTGAAGCTCGCAAACGGGTTGAGGCTCAGCGCTGCTGCGATCCTCGCTGAGACCTGTCCGCGGCTGCGCAAGGAGCGTGCGCTGTCTAGGATTAGGAGGGGGCGGGTAGATGGTCCGATGAAATCCGCGAGGATCGACCTACTGCTTTCTGATTGTAGAGAGGAGCTCAGGTCGTCGAGCGGGATGACGCTCGAAGCCGCCCCAGTGGTAGAGGATGACAATAGGTTTCTTCGGTGGACTATTCCCTCTGATTCGGTACGAAGGTCCTTGGATTTGAAGACGCCCACGTGGACCCAAGGAACGCTCTCAAGACTCGCTGCATCACCGTCTGGCACCATCGATGCGTATGATCCACATCCTTGACGATGGTGTTTCGTCAACTGTCGCATCGCACTGAGAAGGTCATCATCCCGTCGTTCGCCGAAAGGAGGGTGCGCTAGGAGATCAGTCAGAATGAGAACCCCCTCAATCTGGAGAGGTCGTCACGTCTGATTAGAGTCGAGTTCGTCCTCGTCATTGGTGATCGTAGAATCGCGACCCATGATTCTTCGATACGTTCCAGTAGAGCCCCGAACGCCTCTGGGTCGTGAAGCGAGTGGAATGTCGAT
>CAZPCY010000026.1:0-17484 GCA_964585295.1 uncultured Candidatus Poseidoniales archaeon
CCGAGCGGTCCGTAGACCAACGACATCGCACGGGTCGTCGGCGCAGGTTGCCCCACCTGAGCCTGTGCGAGGAAGCCGGAGAGGACGCTGTCCCCTGTGATTTCGGAATCCTCGTACAGAGAGAGAACGGTCGGCATCGTCTGCGTCTCCAGCGCGAAAGTCCGCTGCACCTCCGGCGATGAGAGCCAGAGTCCGAGAAGCACCGCCGTCTCCTTCTCCTTGCTCTGCTCGCTGACCGACCACCCCTTGTAGGTGACCAAGGGGGAAGTGCGAGTGCCGGTGTCCGGATGCAAGGGCAGCAGTGTCTGTCCGATGTCTAGGCGGCTCGCCTCGTAGGTTGCCCAATTCCATGGGCCGTCGACAATCATCGCCGCCTTGGAGGAGGTGAATTGCGTTTTCATTGACTCGCTCTGTGTTCCCTGAGCAACCACACCGAGGTCGGTCTCCAGTCCGATCATCCATCGCATCGCATCTGCTGATCCATTCGAGTCGAGAGTAGGTGTGCCGTTGGCGTCGAACAGCGATCCTCCGAAGGCCGCTTGGAAGCCGAACCACCAGTACGCCCCCTTGACCGGCAATGCGAGGCCTTGGACATCGCCGTGCGTCAGAGACTCGGCAGCGGCGGCGAGGTCGTCGAGGGTCCAGTTCTCGTTCGGCAGGTCGACCCCGCGCTGTGCGAATAGCCGCTCGTTGTAGATTAGTGACAAGCAGTCTTGACTCGCTGGCAGGCCGAGCAGATCATCACCGTAGCGCATAGCGTGTAGCGCCCGATCGTCGTAGATCGCTCGCTCCATCGGAGTCAGATGAGGGCGCAGGTCCTCGAGAAGGGGGTGGCCATCGACCCGAACCTCGCCGATCCGTCCGAGTTGATCGGATGAGAGTCGGATCAAGTCCGGGGATTCGCCGCCTTGAGCGGCGGTCATGAACAGTTGGTCCGCATTGGCGAACGGAATCAGGGTCGCCTCGACTTCGATGCCTGGATTGGCAGTCTCGAACGATTCGATGGCATCGAGGAACGCCTCCTCTTCCTTCGATTCGGCGGCGAACGACGCCCACACCTCAAGTTGAATCGATTCCGTTCCCTCAGAGCCAGCTCCGGAGGCGCTGTCAGAACCATCATCCCCAGCATCATCGGCACCCGATCCACCTTCATTCGATAGGCAGCCGGCGATAGGTGATGCGAGCAGCAGGAGCACCAGCGCGCATGCCGCCCCGCCGCGCCCCATGTGCTGCTGACGCGTCCTCGCGGCGATGAGCCTTCGCGCGTCCGCAGGCGCATCGGTCGCAGGCGTGATGAGTGAGGAGCGACTCGCAGGCGCATGCGAGAGCATCCGAGCGCCCGGGTCGACCTGCGCAGTGACACGGTCACGCAGCCCACCGCGGCGATGCGAGCGGTGATTGAATCGGCCGTCGTCGGCGACGACGTCCTCGGAGATGATCCGACAGTGCTCGAATTGGAGACTCGACTCGCAGCGATGCTTGGCAAGGAAGCGGCGCTCTTCGTCCCGTCCGGCACGATGTCGAACGCCGTCGCCATTCGCGCTCACACCAATCCTGGAGACGAGATTGTCACCGAATCGACGAGTCACATCTACGTCTACGAAGGTGGTGGATACGCTGCTCTCTCAGGGTGTTCGGTGGCGCTAGTCCAAGGTGAGCGCGGAATCATGGATCCAATCGATGTTGGGAAGGCGATCCGCAAGCAGGAAGGCAGCATGGGGCATTTCCCAAATGGAACTCTGGTCTGCGTGGAGAACACCTCCAACCGAGGCGGGGGCACTTGCTACCCGCAAGCGACTTTGGATGCTATAGGACAGGTGGCGAAGGAGAACAGCTGCGAATCCCACATGGATGGAGCACGACTGTTCAACGCGGTGGTCGCGACGGGCACCTCGCCTGAGCGAATGGTCAGGGAATACGATTCCATCTCCATTTGCCTCTCCAAGGGATTGGGGGCTCCGGTGGGTTCGGTGTTGGCATGTTCGGCAGCGCTCCACCAGCAGGCTCACCGCTGGCGCAAGATGTTCGGTGGCGGGATGCGTCAGGCTGGGGTGCTAGCCGCCGCCGGTCTATACGCGCTTGAATACCATGTCGAGCGCCTCGCCGAGGATCACGAACGGGCGAAGCGTCTCGCCGGGGCGCTGGACGCCATGGATGACTACTCGGTCGATATGGGGGCCGTTCAAACCAACATGGTCTATGTGGAGACTCGCGATGGTCTCGATCCTGAGACGGTGATAGTGAGACTGGCTGAGCGAGGCGTCGACGCGTTCACCGTCGGGCCTACGGCGATTCGATGCGTGGTACACCTGCACATCACGGACGACGACATCGAGCGAACAATCGCTGCGTTCGATGGAGCGCGTTCCGATTAGGTGTGGTCCGATTAGAAGAGCGCCTAGGATTTCCAACCAAGCCGTTGCCAATCCAAATACAGGTAGAGTCGATCGCGATTCGATGGCGTTGCCGCGTTCATAATGGGTGGAAGTCCGATTACCCTTGATGACAGAGTACGATGGAACCATCGAGATGCCCGAATGTGTCATCGGATGCGGTCGATTGGCGGCGGTCAGCGGCTGGTGTGAGCGCTGCGATGGCATTCTGCGTGACCGGATTGTTGGCACCCGGCCGCGGGTTCCGATTGATCCGACTCTCGCGGCTCGAATCGACTCGGCGCTCGCCGAGACGGCACGATTCCGGACGATGAAGGCGAAGGCGAGACGATCGGTGAAGGCTCTCTCCACTCTTGAAGACGAGACTTGGGCCGTCCGAGATCGAACCAGCGGTGAGTTGCCGCAGGCGTTCTCGATTGGAGGTGAAGCGGAGTCTTACACGGTCGCCTGCAGGGTGCGAGAGCAACTGACCTTGCTCTCGACGCAAGACAGGCGCCGGCTGCTGGTGCGGGGATTCCCTCTGCCGGGTGGACATTGGCTGAGCATCGAATCGAACGCGACCAAACTCGACGGTTCGATCATCGCGAAACTATCTCCGTGGCGCAGCGTCCTGAACGCGATTACCCGCAATAGAGCGACATGGGATCGGTGGGCGGCGATTGATTGGCATCGTCTCTTCAGTGCACTCTCGGCAGCTGCCATACCGATTGAGGAAATCGATAATCACCATGCTGAGATGCGATATCACCCGGCAACTCGTAGGATCGCCACTTGGCTCCGACCGCTCGTAATCCGGAACCACCCTTGGCCACCGGCGTTGAATCGAATGCAGACCGGAGTTTTCTCCAGCATCGGTTCGCTGAGCGAATCGGATTGGGAACACGCTCCATGGCTTGCACGCTGGCGGGATGCTACGGATGGCTTCCAGAACTTCGAATTGATGGCGGGAGATCCACCTAGGATCCTGCTGCTGAGCCACGGCCGCCTGCGGATGTGGGTGCATGACGAGAACAAGCGTAGCATCATTCTACCTGCCAATCCAGACCTTTGGTCGACCCTCGTTTCATGGTCGCTATCTCCTCCCGGCAGCGATGAGCGGATGATGCTCGATGCGATCAGCCAAGGGATGTGCCACTCATGTTGGACGGAGGAGAGAATCAGACCGGAGGATCGACGTGCTGCGCAACTACTCTGGTCCACGATTGATTCCCTCGGCGACATCGATTACGATCGGCGGCTCGGCGCCCTAATCGTGACCGGCACGAGCGGAGCGGTCTATTCGATCTCAAGCCGCGATGGAGCGCACGGCGCACCATATAGGGTCCACGCGGCTCGCAGCGTCGATCGACTGCGGAGGGATCGTCAATCAGCGATTTGCCTCCACGACGCCCCCAATCAGAGGCGATTCCCGTTCGGAGACCGCCTTCTCCGTGTCGTGCTGACCGTGCGCGACGACATCAACGCGAGCGAGAGGATCGAGCCGCTGCGGAGAGTCGTCAGGCATGGTGGCGATCTTACACAACGAGGCGGCCGAGAAGGAATCGCGCGGCACATCTGGGATGCCAACATGCGACAGCGCTGGCTGATTGCACTTACCCGCCGTGCGGAAGGTGTACCCAACCGGCTGCGTTGGACGGCGGTGATGCCATTCGTGCACGAGCGATTGCAATTAGCCCAGCGCGGAGATATCATGCTGATACCGAGAGAGGAGGGTGGTGAACTTCGATTCGTAGCGGATGATACGCCGTTGCGACTCATCAGCGACGACGAGATTGCGCTGGTCCGTGAACTCGCGGCCGCCGGTGGTTGGGTCCAGCACGGGCGTGTCAACGAGCAGCTAGAGGACGAGTACATCCGAGAGGAACTGCGGAGAGTCGGACGGCGACAGTTGTTCGACATGCTCACCCCCTACCAGGATGAACATGGAGGTGCGAATGCGATGCCGTGGTGGATGATCTACGACGATGCGGCCAGAGGTCGAGGTGCGATGCCTCATCTGATGCCGCAGGCGTTAATCCAGAATCTAGGTCTTAATCCAGAGGATTGGGTGGCGGAGCCGGAACGGGAGGAAGTCGTGGAGCAAGGCGAAGACATCATCGTCGAGGGTGAGGCCGAGCCGCAGATTGGACGAATCGGATGGCGGGCACAACGGATGGGAAATGTTCTCTGGCGAAACGAAGTCGCCGCTCCCGAAGAGGGAGATGATCCCGAGATGGGTGACGGCTTGGACGAAGTTCCTCAGGTAAACCCGTTCAATTTCGACTACAGGAGATTCCGCCTCCAGCAATTCGGTGAGGGGCGTTTCCAGATCGATCTCGTACCCCAGCCTCATCCCGAGGATGATGATGACGAGGATGATGAGGACGGGATTCCCGCGGTTTGATCATCTCTCGAGTGAGAAGGTTTGACGACGGCGGGCCCACACGTTGCCCTGATGCGCGCGCCTTCGATGCTGACCGCGCTCCTCCTCATCCCGATTGTGCTAACCTTCGCCACCACCGGTGCAAATGCTGAGGGGCCGGGGCGGATTGGTGCGGTGGTGGCCGGCTCGACCGGCGTCGTCGGGGGCATCTCGATCGATCTTGACGAAGAGCCCAATGGAACTGCCTCGGTCACCACCGGAGATATCGCGGCTGCCGAATGGCCCACGATTGCCGAGGTGTACACGGCGATCTGGTGCGAGAACTGTCCGGCGTTTGAGGCGACGCTGTTAGGAGGACACGATGCAAGGGTCGCAGCAGGGGAGCCCGGGTTGACCATGCTCCACTTCCATCGTGAGAAGGGGGAGACGCAGGATCCGTTCGGGACCCTCGAAGGAGATGAGTGGTGGATCAGGCGCTACGGCGCGACTTCATCGGAGGAGACCCTCAGCGAGCGGCAGCCACCATCGGTCGTTTTCGAAGGTGAGAGGTTCCACGCCGGTGGCCGCGCCAAGGGCAACGGAACGCTACTTGACGACTTCAACGCCTCGATTGACGCCGGGAGAAGCATCGATACCACCTCCGCATCGAGCACCCTGAAATGGAACGACATCGACGGAGATGGTGAGGCGAGAAACGGCACGGCGGTCTGGGAGACCACCTTAGCTCCTCCTAGCGGCGGTTCAATCGAGAGCCATCTGATGGTGGTCGAGCGATTGGCGACGCTGACTTGGTCTGGCGAGACCATTGACCACCCTCACATCGTCCGCGCCATCCACCCTCTCGGAGATGGGGGGTCTGGATCTCTACCAATCACCCTCCCCGACCCTCATGATGGCGCTGATCTCACCTTGGTGCTGGTGCACGAGTGGTTGGCCGACCCAAGCGAATGCAGCGATTGCGAAGAGGGTGGAAGCATACCAGCGCCCGGCCTCAAGCTGACCGTGTTCGCCACCGCACTCGCCGCGTTCTGGGCCGAGCGCCGAGTGCGGCGTGACGCTGCTGCGTCCACGAAGGCGCATCCCCGAGAATGAGAGGTCGCTCGCGGACCAAAGGTCCGCGCTGACGACAGGCTTCATCAACCCCGGCTTGCACTGGCTCCCCTCCGGCGGTCGAGCGGTGAGGGGTGGCGAAGTGAAGTCGTTGACCATAGAGCATGTGCCGAGAGGCGCGCCACCCGAGTGGCTGGTCGAGTACGCAGTGTCGCAGTCGCTCGATGTACAGCCTCCTGAGTCGGGGGGTCCGCCCCGTCTTCTCGTTGTCCATCCGAGCAGTGCCGCATTGGAGGAGTTCCTCGATAGGGTGGCCGAGCGCTGCCCGGTTGTCGATCGCTCGTCGCAGATGACGCTGGGCGGGCTGGCTCTGAAGCTTCACGCCGACCTTCGTCAGCCTCGTCTGTTGGGGCGAGGCGGGGCCACATCGTTGGCCCTCGACGCGGTGATGGGTTCCATCGCCAAGGACCTCGGCTTCCCCATCTTGCATCCGCTACCGGAGATGGAATGGAGTCGCGGCAAGAGCGCGATCCTGCTGGAGATGCACGCGGCGCTGCAATCAGAGGCGGCGTTCGATCGGTTCGATGGCCCAGGCTCGATTGGTGTCGAGAGAGCGATTGTCCAAGTCGAGACGGCGCTCAGAGGCCGTCATCCCGACCGGATGCTGCCGGTGCTCTGCGATTTGCTGGAGGAGGCCGAAGAGGCGCCGTTCACGCTGCGCACCGTCAGCGGACTGGTATTGCTCGATCGAGCGCCGGGATCACCAGCCATCGAGGCGAGGCTGATATCCGCTCTGCGAAGACACCTGCCCATCCACCAACTATGCCACGCCGGTTCCCACAGATTGGGTCATCACGGCTGGACCTCTGAGGACCTTCGTCCTATTCCGCCGCAGGACCGCCCGGATTGGCTTGTACGAGCGGGTGTGGATGTGGGATTGGTGGCATCGAGCGATGAGGTTCCTTCTGGGGTAATCGAGGGGCTCGCACCAAGTGTGCACAGGGTTCTGCTGCAGAGGTCGAATCACTCCATACCGGTGGCTGCTAGACTTCTGTCCTCCCACCTTTCGACCGGAGGGTCAGCGCTCATCATCGATCCTAGACTGGAGTCGAGACGCAACCGTTGGGCGACCGCGCTTGCTTCGCTCGGAGTCGTGGTAGGGCGTGGTGAACAGCCGTTGCGCAGTAGCCCGTTCGTCCATTGGATTGAGAGGTTCGCATCGTTGGGTCATGGCGAGTCGGCGTTCGATTTGGAGTTGCTCCGCGGCCTATCCGTACAGCGCGTGATGAAGCCGTTCGATGCCGGTGCGCTTCCCCAGCATCCGACCGAGCCGAATTGGCGCCCGGTTCCGGATGTTGAGACGCTTGAGCGACTGGCGCGCGAATACCATCTGCTGGCCGGCCCAGGAGCGCTGCTCCGCTGGCTGCAGGCCTTCGCTCGCCAAGTTGATCCCGACGATCGCGGCGCGGCGCGGCGTGAGCGTTGCCAGTGGTGGTTCCTCAATCTCGCTCAATCGCTGCATCCCCTGTTACGGCCGGAGGATCGAGCCGAGATCAATCGGGATGAGTTCCAGATAGGTTGCGTCTCGAGGCAGCCATTGCCGTTGCCAGAACCGGCCGCTGACGGCGATGCTTGGTTGCACGGCTTGCTTCCCATGATCGATCGCCGTCAACTCGTGCGAAGATTCGATGGCGATGAGGACACGGCGATGAGCGGCCTGCAGAGATTGCTGGCCAGCGTTGCCTCAAATCGAACCGATCAGGCCGCACTCGCCATTCCCGCTCCGACGGAGGGAGGAGCGTGGGTCGAGGAACTGATGGCGCTAATCCAAGATGGAACGCTGCCGCCCGATGCACCACCGGACGGCGCGGTGCGTCTTCTGACACCGGCGGATGCTCTAGGCTGCACTGCCGATCTGGTGGTGATCGCACACATAGAGGGAGACTCCTGGTCGATGCGGGTGCCGAAGGTGCCGCTGCTCGATGAGGAGGAACGCACGCGCCTCGATGTGAATCGACCGGATGGCCCGGTGCGTGCCGCGCGCCACCACATCGCGCATCTGTTCGCAGCCGGCGGCGAGACGATTGTGCTAGACACCAGTCTGGACGAATCAGCGCCGCCGGCGGCCCCGATTGCCGAATGGATCCGGACCTTGCCGAAGGACAATGACGAGGATCGGGCCGCGCCATCCGCGCTCGACCCCGATGCGATCGCGACTCAGGGTGAAGCGCCAGCCGGCCAAGGCTGGGCGTGGCGAACCGTCGATGGTCGGACCCATGTCTGCGCTCTCGTACATGAGACGGATTTGGAGATGGATGCCGGTGGGCCGAGGATAGTCAACCATGTGCACGGCATCGAGCCTCGCGACGAGAGGCAGCGGGACGGCATCACATTGTCAGCCGGACGGACCCCAGTGCGGGCACCGCTATCCGTCTCCGCTCTGAGCGCTCCCGGCGAGCGCTCGCTGATGGCCGATCGCATAGCGCGACAGCCGCGCTTAGTTCCCACAGATGAGGTGTACCAGTCATCGTCGGAGACGAACAGGATGGTGACCGTCGATTCCATGCGTTTGATACCGAAGAAGAACGACCCCCAGGGGTCAATCGCGCCGCGCAACGCAGTCCCTTGGCCGCCCATTGGTGGTAAGTTGGAGGGGGGCCAATCTATGACCATCGACCCAAGGCCACTGACTCCTCATTTCGTTGGCCTAGAAGTCCATGATGAGCGGAGTGGTGCGGGTCCGGACTTCGAAGGCGAGGATGACACATGGTCTCCGAGCGGCTTGCGCACATGGATGACCTGCCCACGTAGAGGGTGGCTCAATCGGCGGCTTCGCGCCGGTGATGATGAGACCTTGACGGAGTCCTTGGATCATCGTGTCCGTGGCACCCTGATCCACAACGTCCTCGAAGCGCTCATTTGCCGCGCCCTTGGCATGACAACGCACGAGGAACGCACCTCCTACTTACCATCGTCTCTCTACGCTGCAGCTGGCGATACGGAGGATTGGATGGCGTGGGCGCTTGAGGCACTCGCACTGCACGCACCGTGGCTAGAGAGACGCGATGTCACCTCGGAGTGGCGACTACGCGATCTCACCGGGATGTCGAACGCCGAATGGCTCGCCTGGCTAGCCACCAGCGCCGACCCGTTGCCGCTCGCTGGTCGCCTCGGAGCGATGATCGCTGGTGAGGAGAAAGTCGCTGATGCCGCCGTGATAGCGATTGAATGGTCTCTTGCCACAGCCGGCTCGCCGGTGTTGATCGACCTGCCTGGCTCCAGCCTCCCACCGATAGAAGTGAACGGTTGGATCGACCGCGTCGACCTCGCTCCATTCGATACGAATGGCGAGGTGTTCGTCGATGAGGAGGGCGATGAATCAGTGGCGCCGATAGGTGGCGCCGGCCAGTGGGGGGCGACTTTCGTACCGCCACCTTTGTTCCGCGAGTCGGCGAAGGAAGACGATGAGGAATCGGAACATGGTGATGGCGATGAAGGATATGGAGGCGCGACGAGCGAGGGTTGGCGACCGCGCCGGTTGGTGCTCATCCGAGACATCAAGACCAAGGACGAATCATCAGGTGGTTCACAGCACTCTAAATCGCTGTTTGAGGATGTCCAACTCGCCATCTACGCCCGCGCTTGGGAAGTAACTCACCCGGGGGATCTGGTGGTTGGAGTTGGTGTCAGCGAGATTGGCCCCAAGACCGAGCACAAGGTCGAGATCGACCATCGTTGGCGCGAGATCCTTTCCCGACACCGTCTTGGAGATTTGACGAGTCAACTCAATCACATGCACCGGATGCCGAACGAGGGTCCAACAGACCCAACCAGCGCTCCTTTCCGAGCGTGGCTGGCGCATCGCCTCCACATCGCGCTCTCGGTCGCCGCCGGCGCTGTCGACGGTAGCGTCCACGCTACGCCGGGAACGTGGTGTGACTACTGTGATGTCGCGGCGGCCTGCGGATTGAAGGGGCTTATTGGGGGGTGGGGCAACTGAGACCAAACCACTCCCAGCGTCTATCTCTGAATATCGACTCACATCTCGTGATTGATGCCGGCGCCGGAACCGGCAAGACGAAGACAATCGTCGACAGAGTGATTGAGCACTATCTAGCGGAGGACCAGCGGGCCACACGGCTGCTGCCGATGCCCGCACGACCGGGCCGTCTCGCGGCCGGCGAGATGACCGAACCAATGGGCGAGAGGATCGATCTGCGCACTTGGCCTGGTCTGATTCCGACCGAGGTGGTCGTGCTTACTTTCACCAACCTCGCAGCCGAAGAGTTGCGCCACCGCTTGCGACGCGAACTCGCGAATCTACGCGCCGGCCCAACCGGCACTGTCGACGATGAGCGAAGCGATTCACGGATTCCGGTGGACGGATTGCCGGAGCAGCTCCGGACGCTGCTGGAGGACGCTCCAATCGGCACCATCGACTCGTTCCTGAACCGCCTGGTGAGTCCCTACCGAGCGACGCTCGGTGAGCGTATCACCCGTGATCAGATCTCGGATGCCGAGCGTTCCCTGCTCCAGAGAGCGGCGGTGCGAGGGGCATGGAGGCTATCGTCCGCACCGCAGAGGCTCGGCGATACGGTCGATGCCGGCATCCCAGCAACAGAAGCGGAGGAATTCTTCGCGGCGCGAGGGCGCCTCAGCCATCTACACGGCCGGGATGGCGCCCAGAAGGTGATCGGAGCGATGCTGGGCCGCGCCCTGTTCGTGGAGTCATCTTCGCGCGACTTGGTCGGATCTTCGGGTCGTATCGATGCGGCATTGCTGCGCGATGCGATCGTCCGTGACCTCGACCTAGCCGCAGTCAGGAATCTGTTGGATAGGATAGAGATGACTTCGAGGGCGTGGTTGTGCTCCCATCAGGATCGCGCCGCCGATCTAGGAGTCACTCCAAGCGAATCCGGCAGCAGGGCGGAGACGTTGGTCGATCTGCTCGCCTTGGGACCATGCACTTCGACATGGGAGGGACTGCGCCGTATCCTCTGGTACGCGACCGCGATAGGTAACTGTTCGAAGGCCACTACTATCGGCAAAGGTGAATTCAATCCGTTCCCTACCGGCAACCTCCCGAACGACTCGGGATGGAATCGAGGTCATCTGACGATGACGAAGGGCCGCATCAAGGATCTGAACACCTTCGAGAGAGCTAAGGAGAATAGGGACTCAGCGGTCGCTGCTGCGCGCGAAGTCTGGCAGGATCCAACCGTTCGACCACTGCTTCGATACGCTCGCATCGTCGGCATGTTGGATGGATCACCACCACCGAACGCGCCGGCAGCATGGCCGATGACCAGCGGACCTCTGCCAGATCCCGTACCGGCTCGATCCGAGGCGCTGTCAGGTCGTTGTCACCTGCCACTTGAACGCGAGGGGGAGATCATTGACGACCTGCTCGCCGTCCATCGGGGCACTCTCCAAATCCTACAGCGCCTGAAGGCGCAGCGCGAGTTGCACGATTTCGACGACATCGGCGCGCTTGCCGCCGATTTGCTGCTTGCGCGCTGTCCCGACATCTGTCGTACTCTCTACTCTGACGATGTTATCGAGGCCCTCGATTCGCTGCCTGAACAACCTTGGCTCGACGATCACATCGACGCTGCACTAGCTCTCTCCGAATCGGCCCTCGCCGATTCTCAATGGGCCGAGGCGAATCCTGGGAAGAGAGCCGAGGATATGGTTCGTGACCTATCTGAGCGAGTTGACCGTCTACGGAGAATCAGGCGGCGTTTTCGGGCGATGATCATCGATGAGGCTCAGGATGTCAATCCGAGGCAGTGGATGCTGTTGTCGAGGCTGTGGGGGCCGAGACACCGCGAGAATGATGAGGCCGAGGTCGAACTGGAGTGGGAGCCAACCGTCTGCTATGTCGGTGATGTGAAGCAGAGCATCTACCTCTTCCGTCAGGCGCAGGTTACGGCATTCCAGCACAACATCGAGCACCTCAGACGCATCAACCAAGACGAGAGGACCACCCATACCGAACTCTTTCGTCCACCGCCTTTGCTAGATGATGATTGGAGTCGTGACCCAAGGTTCGACCAGACCGGATTCGTGCGAGGGACCGAACTGCGCGCTAGCGTCGCGGCTTCATCCGGTCGTGAGGTTCGGTTTGACGCCGACGATGCCGGCGTTCCCGCCCCAACCCCAGACGAGATCAGCGCTCGCCTAGAGGGGCACATCGGGTTGCGGGTGAACTACCGTACTTCCGGCGGTCTGCTGCGGACAATGAACGAGTGGTGGACCGATGTGTTTTCACCTAGGCACCGCGCGTTCCCGCGCGGCGATTGGTACGCAGATCCAACGCCTCTGTTCGCCGCGCCGGACCTTCGAGAGCGCGAGGGGAGAATCGAATGGCTGCTGCCGGTGCGCAGCGAAGCTGAGGCGACCCCACGTGACCTCACGCTGCCGATCGATCCATTCACTCACGGCGCCGAGGACCCGATGCGGATGCAGAACGCTCTGATTGCGGCCCGTATACGACATCTCGTCGAAGGTAGAGAAACGAGAGTGCGGAGCGCGGATGGTGAATGGACGTTAGCCGACCCAGGGGGAGAACCCGTCGCTCCTCGCGACATCATGGTGCTGATGCCAAGCCGCGCGATGCGTGACGATCTAGTCGAGAGATTGCAGGCGGTGGGTGTTCCGGGTCAGGCCGACAAGGAGGGAACGCTACTTGATCGGCCCGCCGCCGACGCGCTGCACGCACTGCTGCAGAGCGCTGCGCGGCCGTGGCATCGCCACCATGTCGCATGGCTCGCTCGCTCACCCCTGATTGCCCTCTCTGATTCGCAATTGCAGTCGGCTATCGAACCAGATGTGCGCGGCGACCTGCTCCGTCGCCTGTCGAGCGACCCTTCGTTGGCGCTGCCAGAGAGGCAGGTCGCGATGATTGAGAGATGGCGCGCTGCGATCGCCAGCGGCCGCGCGACCAGACTCTTGGAGGAGACGATTGACGAGAGCGACTTGCTGGTTGCACTGCCTGATGCCGCATCCAGGCAAGATGCGGAACGGTTCTGTGCGCTGGTGCGGGAGATGGAATCGGACGCCGGTGGAGATCTGGTTCTGCTGGCTGACCGCATGCGAGCGTTGCAGAGGGCGGGACGCGATTCGATCGAGGCTGAGACCGTGCCGCCCTCGAACGCCGTCCGCCTGATGACCATCCACGGCTCAAAGGGGCTGCAGTCGAAGGTGGTCATCGTCGCCAGTGTGTTCGGAAGCGCTCAGACCGATGTCCACCATGAGTATCAGGACCGATTGGTGGTGACGCCACGACTCTTCGCATCACACCCGAAGCCTTGGGCGGACAAGGATGACGAGCCGTTCTCCGGGATATGGGAGCATGGCAAGCAACTGCATCGAGCACAGGTGCAAGCTGAGGCGAGACGCCTCCTGTATGTCGCTGCGACCCGCGCCGAGGAGCATCTGATAATCGCTGGAGCACCGCGAGGTTGCATCTGGGTCGAGGATGGCATCGAAGTGGTGGCGGAGCACGGAGAGATGCCGTCCTTCGGCGCCATGTTGCTGGAGTCGATGCGCCAGACATCGGTCCGAGAGAATGACGATGAATCGCCGTGGTTGCATGGTGGCGACGCTGAACTGCTCCCATCTTCGAATCCACTTCCGACACCCAAGGATCTCGCCTTCACCTTGAATCCGGCGAGGTTGGTACGGGATGCATATCTCGGCCAGCGCGGCCTCAATTCGATTGCCATCTACCACCACCCGGAATGCTTCGACGCTTCACCGCCCCCGACCTCACCACTCGTCAAGATGACCCATTTGGATGCCACCGCGCGCAATCTGATTGCCGACCCTCCGCCAACGATTTCGGCATCTCCTAGGTCGGATGCACCTCGGATTCGAATCTCCCCGCACCGCCTCGATCTCGCCGCAGGCTGCATTCGACGACACTGGCTGCAGCGCCACATAGGATTGGCCGGCGACGCCATCCTGCATCCCGGTAAAGCGGCATCGGCTCCATCGATAAGCGTCGATGGCACCGGCCAAGAGGATTCATCCGAAAGCGAGGCCGTCGATGTTTCTCGCGGCGCAGAATCATCTGGACTGCCGGCTCCGAACGACCTCGGAACCATAGTCCACCGGGCCTTGGAACTAGGAATCAGGAGCCCTGCTTCGAGGGAGAATCAGAACGCGCCGATTCCTGCCGAATGGACTGCAGGCCAACAATCCAGATTGGCCGGCGAAGAGGTTGATTCACTGATCGAGGAGGTGTTCGAGGAGTTGCTTCCGGCCGATGCTGATCCCGACGCCACTCGGGCGGTGGTCAAGGAGATGCTCTCCAGAATCTCCGATAACGATCCTGCGGAAGGTGCCGAGGGCGTCAGGACGGAGTGGGCATTCACCTTCGATGACAGCGTCGAAACCGAAAACCTACAGGCTAGTCGGTGGACTGCGGATGGAGAGTTGGCTACGGTCAATTGGTCGCACGCTCGATTCCGGTTCTCCGGCATCGTCGATCTGGTGGTTGCGACCGGTGAAGGAGAGATGAGAGAGGGATCCGATGGCTGCCTCTTGCCAATCGATTTGAAGACCGAGGATGCCTATCTGCTGGTGAAGCCACCATCGGACCCAACAGGCACCCTGTTGGAGGCTAGACCAGACGACGGAACGCCAACCAAAGCGGAGCATCGGATGCTCGAACACCATCGCCTTCAACTCGTTCTCTACGCGAGGGCTCTACAGCGGTTGGAGGATGCTCGCAGGGATGCTGGTCTGAAGTGGCGGACGGTCCTGCCACCCGCCGTTCTGATCGGAGTGAGTGGCCGTCTGATTCAGATGACAGAGGAGCAGCGAGAGACGGCCGAGTCCGATCTCGACGATCTGCTCAAACGGATCGCCGAGATCGAGGCGAGTGACCACGATAATCCATCGAATTTCCCGAGGCTTCCCGCTGAGCAGGCGGCGACATGCCGCCGATGTCCGTACCACATAGGCGCCCTGCCGATCTGTGGCCCACTCGATTCTGTGGTTGGAGACTCTGACGATGCGGCAATTGACGGAGCTCTAGCACCGTATTAGTCGGACGCCGATCCATGAGGAACGAAGGAGTCGGACCGCAATCGTCATCCATCGTCGAGCAAGAGCCGATGGACATGACTTCGATGGATCACGCAGCGATGCTCGAATGGGTCGATGGGATGTGGGAGGCCTCACTGCTGCCGAGCCTAGAGGATTACATCCGGATTCCAGCGCAATCTCCTGCATTCGATGCTGATTGGGCAGAGACTGGTGATCTCGACCGTTCGATCGATCATTTGGTCGGCTGGCTCGATGGACTCGGGCTAGCTGGATATTCACACATAGTTCACCGTCTGGAGGGTAGGACACCGCTGTTACTGGTGACCATCGAGGGAACCGCCCCTGGAGAGGTTCTGTGCTACAGCCACCTCGACAAGCAGCCGCCGCTCACCGACCTATGGAGCGAGGGCCTGCATCCGTTCGAACCGGTTCGCCGGGGCGAGTTCCTCTACGGACGCGGCAGCGTCGATGACGGATACGGCAACTACCTTTGCGCCCTTTCGGTGGCGGCACTACAGGAATCCGGCATCGCCCATCCGACGATACGCCTGCTCATCGAGACGTGCGAGGAGTCTGGTTCACCCGATCTTCCGGCCTATCTAGAAGCGCTTGAGGCCGATCTCGGGTCACCAGATCTGATAGTGGTGCTCGACTCGGGTGCCGGTGATTACGAGCGGTTGTGGATAACCGAGTCCCTGCGCGGCCTTCTGCATGGCACCCTGACGGTGAGCGTTTCGCGAGAGGGTGTGCACAGCGGCCTTTCCGGGGGGATTATCCCCGAGACCTTCCGAATCGCTCGCAGACAGTTGGAGAAAATCGAGGACTCGCGTACAGGGGAGGTGCTGCTCGATGCGCTGAAGATTGACATCAGCGACGAGTTGCGCGAGCGGTGCGGACGCATCGTCGATGTGCTTGGCGACTCAGTTTGGAGTGAGTATCCACTGCTCGACGGCGTCAGCCCGCAGGTCACCGATCCGGTCGAAGTGCTGCTGAACGGAAACTGGAGACCGTGCGTCGCCATCATCGGCGCGGAAGGATTGCCGTCGTTGGCCGAAGCCGGCAACGTGCTGCGGCCGACCACCCGGCTGAAGGTCAGCGTCCGCATCCCACCGGGGGTCGATGCTGATGCGGCCGCCGAGGCGCTGAAGAAGGCGCTCGAATCGGATCCACCGCATGGTGCCCACATCTCGTTCGAGGCCGATCCGGGAGCGCCGGGCTTCCACTCGCCGCCGCTCGATGGCGCCGTCGGCGATGCGCTGCAGACGGCCGCCCAAGCACTGCATGGGTACGATCCGATGCCGCTCTACGAGGGAGGAACGATTCCGTTCCTAGCTATGATGCAGCAAGGCTATCCAGACGCGCGCTTTTTCGTCGTAGGATCGATGGGCCCGGACGGCAATGCGCACGGCCCAGACGAGAAGTTGCACATCCCCGCATCGAAGAAGCTCACGGTCTGCGTCGCTGCGGCGATTGCCGCCATCGGATCCTGACCGCCCCTATCTATCGGCTCGGAGTCATCCGAACATGACGGAATGCAATTGATTACCCTTCAACATAGTCGGAGGCCGCGACGGTCGAGAAAAGCGCTTGGATTAAAGGAGCGGAGTCGGTCGTCGAGCCGATGACCGAGGACGCCGAGGAGGACGGGGACGGTGGCACCGTGACCCCCGAGGTCCGCGTTCGCCAGCTGGAAACGGAGTTGGAGACTCAGACCCAGCGTCTGGAGAAACTCTACATTGGCTACAAGAAGGCGGAGGAGGATCTCGCCGACCGCAACGCCATCATCGATGTCCTGGAGAAGGAGGCACTCGACCGCGAGATCGAGCGCGAGGGACTCGAACAATTGCTCTCCGAGAAGGACAACCGAATCCGCGAACTGGAGCTGGACGGAGCAAAGGCGCAGAAGCGCGTCGAGCATTTGGAGCCCGAGTTGGAGACGATGGAGGAGAAGTTCAGTCGCGAGAAGGCACGGCTTGGCCGCGTTTTCGAGGTTGCCGAAGAACTCGATGAGGCGCTGCAGACCGCGACGGTCGAATTGACGACCCGCGACGACTGGTATGTCCAGCACATGAAGCTCTTCGAGGATCTCAACAAGGCGGTTCAGGTCCGCTACGAGATGATTGAGTCGGCGGTCGAGAACATGGCGAAGTTCCAGCGTCTTCAGAAGACGTTCGGAGAACGGATGGACGAGGCGGTCGACGCGCGATCCTCCGAGTCAGAAGAGGAGTGAAAGGCTTCTCAGGTTCTTGGACTCACAAGCGTCCGATATGCTCCATCCGTACCGGCAATATTACCGGTGGTGTCAAGAGATTCATTTTGGTGCTGGCAACTGTGTTTTGTCGTCAAGATTTCGAAAAATTATTTTTATCAAAACAATATCACTAACAATAAATGCAATTGCAATGAAAATGAAGATTAACGGACCCAAAGACTCAACGAATCCGAGGTAGACAAGGTAACCAATTACTGACAGGGTGACGATTGGAAAAACAAATAATATGATTTTCTTGAGCCTATCAATATCTTCCTGGGATGTATTATCATTGTTCTGTGTCTCGGTCATACCCATGGATTTAGAGCATTCTATAATACCATTTTCTATTTCAATCACTTCATTTCGTAAAG
>CAZPCY010000027.1:0-16190 GCA_964585295.1 uncultured Candidatus Poseidoniales archaeon
GGAAGAGCGATGGGACCGAATCTGGCACTGTGATGGTCAAGGACATCTGTCCGGGTGATTGTTCCAGTGGATTGAACATGTTGTATCAGCCGACGGATCGGCAACTCATCTTGCATGGCGGCTCGTTTTACTTCAAGGCCGATGATGGTCAACACGGTATTGAGCTTTGGAAGAGTGACGGGACGTCCGATGGCACGGTGCTGGCTTTGGATACCAATGCCGTGAACGGCCAGATTTTGTGGATGGGGCTCCCCGGTGATGATACTATCTATCTCACATTTGACGACGGTATTAATGGTGCAGAACTTTGGAAGCTTGATTTCAATTACTCTGGGAACCAGACGGGGAACCAGACGGGGAACCAGACGGATGCGTCCGCACCGGCAGCACCGGTAGCGCTCGCTCACCTAGTCATGAATTCGGATTCCAGCATCGATGTGTCATACAGCGTTGGCAACCTGACCGATGGTCGCTCATATTCGATAATCTGGGAATTGTCCAGGAGCGCGAACTACTGCACGGTGACCTTGGAGGTTCTCGATGGAGGCACCTTCGGTATAACTGGCAGTCCGTCATTGTCGAACATCAGCGCCACGAATAACTTGGCTCAGATGGCGAACGGCTCCTACGTGATGGGAGATGCATTCTGTCTCAACGTGACAGTGACTGACAATCTCGACCTCGTCTCACACACTAATCTCTCCTTCATGGTGACGAGCCCGCCGGTCGATCCACCAGAGCCCGACGCTGATGCGGATGGAGTTCCGGATGAGGACGATCTATGCCCATTCACCCTCGACGGGCAACTTGTCGATGACGATGGCTGTGCCATCATCGAGGAGGACAAGGAGTGGTTCGAGGAACTGCCGATAGTCGGTGATTA
Organism: uncultured Candidatus Poseidoniales archaeon; assembly: GCA_964585295.1. Taxonomy (GTDB): domain Archaea; phylum Thermoplasmatota; class Poseidoniia; order Poseidoniales; family Thalassarchaeaceae; genus CAUZSY01. The sequence goes on from CAZPCY010000027.1 coordinate 884, forward strand.
TCTAGGCGAGTTGAACGCTCAGTTCGGTGATTACACCGCTCCGGTTATCTTCGCGCTATCGATGATCGCCTATGCTGTCCGAGCCGTCGTGGTACGCAGCAACTGGAAGAAGAGCAACCGGGTCAAGAAGTACGAGAGGGAGATCCGGCAGGCTCGCACCGAGAGGGAACTGACACACCTCGAGAAGAAGATCAACCGGGACAACGACAAGAATCGATTCCCACCCGGCGGCTTCGGCGACCTCATGGAACTGATAGAGACGCGGATGGAGGAGTTGCAAGGCCTGGCTGGCAAGGACGACGTCAAGGTCGTCGGCTACGGTGATGATGATGACGGCTACGGTGGCTACGACGACTACGACGACCGCCGCGAGGAGGAACTGGAAGAGTTGCGAAATGTCCGCGAGGAACTCGCCTATGCGACCGAGGAATTGCAGCATCAACGCCAAGATATGGATCGAGACCGAGGACGGGATCGGGACCGAGGACGGGGGAAAGACCGCGGCGTCATGCGTCCCGGAAGCGGCTATGGAAGTGGCAACGACGAGCCTGTGGACTATGCGGGGGCAGGCGTAAGCCTACCGGACGCTGATCTCGGCGCGTTCTCGCATTTGGACGACGTGACGGCAGCCGTTCTCGGCTTCGCGAAGTTGCCTCCTGGACCACGCGCCAGATGCAAATGTGACTCTGGCAAGGAGTTCCGGAAGTGCCACATGAAGACGATCAAGTGTCCCTGCGGGAGCGGGAAGAAGTTCGTCAGGTGCTGTGCCAAGAAGAAGGGCTACCTCTGACACAGGTCAGGAATCATCGGAAGGCATCGTAGAAGCGACGGTAGTCGCTGATCATCCGCGCCCCGGTGAACCTCGCCGAGGTCGCGATGGACGCTCTGCAGAGAGAAGCCCATCTCGAACCTCCCTCGTCCCACGCCGCCAGCACTTCATGTTCCAGCGCATCGAGCACCGCGGTGGCGTCTCTTCGATCGTCGCGCTCCGAATCAGCATCACCTATCGCCCAGCCGTTGACTCCGTGCTCGCACGCCTCTGGCCACCAACCATCGAGGATGGAGCAATTCGGAACACCGTTCATCGCCGCCTTCATCCCCGAAGTCCCAGACGCTTCCATCGGCCTTACCGGATTGTTCAACCAGACATCGACGCCGCTCGTCATCGCTAGGCCGGTAGCCATCGAGTAGTCCTCTAGGAAGACGACTGGGATGTCTTTCCCTAGAGATGATGCAGCTTCGTGCACCGACCGGATGAGGCCCTTGCCGCCCTCGTCGCGTGGATGCGCCTTACCTGCGAACACGAACTGCAGGCGACCTGTACCGAACGATCGCAATCGGTCGAGATCTTGGAAGACAAGATCGGCTCGCTTGTAGGTCGCGAAGCGGCGAGCGAAGCCGATGGTCAGGCGTTCGGAATCGAGCGATACACCCGAGGCTGCCCGCACCAAATCGCGAAGCACCGACCTCGCCAACCCGCGCGCATCGGCCAGGTCGCCATCAGGGATTCTGCCCGCATGTGATAGCAGCGCAGAATCCGTCCGCCACCCATAGAGATGCGTGTCGAACAGGTCTGCAATCGGTGCGCTGGTCCATGTCAGATGGTGGACGCCGTTCGTGATTGGAGAGACATGTGCCTCGCCGAACATCGTCGAAGCGACGAACGCGTTCAGATTAGAGACAGCGTTCATCGAACCGGCCAGCGCCGCCGCGAGGTGGCTCATCGAGCAGCGCGACCCTCGTTCCGGATCGCCGGCTTCGATGACAAGAGACTCGGCATCATCAGGCAGCAGATCGCCGACCACAGATCTGACGTCCTCCCACCCGAATCGATCGTGCCCTGCAGGGACTGGTGTGTGGGTGGTGAACAAGGTTCGATTCGCCAGAGTTTCTCGGTCCCAACCCTGCCTCATCATCTCGAGTAAAGCGAACGTGCAATGGCCTTCGTTCAGGTGCAGACCATCAATCTCGACGCCAAGCGCCTGAGCCGCTCTAACCCCTCCAACACCAAGCAGATACTCTTGCCTGATTCGATTGCCGTCATCGCCTCCATAGAGCCGATCGCCGAGCGATGCGTGCTCCTCAGCATTGTCCTCATGCCTAGTGTCTAGGAACAGCACCGGCACGATGCTGCCGCCGACTCCAACGACCTCGCGGACCCAAATACGCGAGACGAGCGTCTTGCCATCCATCGGAAGCGCGATCTCAATCCCGCTGTCCACAAGGTGATCTGATGGATCGATCTCAACATACGACTCAGTCTGCATGCCATCCGCGTCGAGGTGTTGTCTACCGTATCCTTGTCGATAGAGCAGCGTTACCCCTACCAGGTCCATGTCGGCGTCTGCAGCCGACTTCAGATGGTCTCCTGCAAGGACGCCCAATCCCCCCGAATAGGTGTGGAGCGACGATTCGAGGCCGACTTCGGCCGAGAGGTAGCAGACCGTCATGACGACCGCTCCGGTCCGCTTCCTCGGTTCTATCAATCTGCCCACCGCTCAAGTTGACCGAAATATGCGAGCGAGGGATGAAGACGGGTATCTACCAGTGCCTCCCATGCACGAGTCGTTGAATGTCCTCGGAAGGCCGTTGGAGGAGTGTTCGAAGGAGCCGCTGACAGGATGGTACAGAGATGGATGTTGCAACACTGACGACTCCGACACCGGCATGCACACAGTCTGCTGTATCGTCACCGATCGATTCCTCGAATTCTCCCGTTCACTCGGGAACGACCTCATCACGCCGATGCCGAGATTCCGGTTTCCTGGCCTCTCTGCTGGAGATCGATGGTGTGTTTGCGCGGCAACATGGAAGATGGCGGCCGACCACGGCGAAGCGTGTCCCGTCGATCTGGAAGCTACGCACCTGCGGACGCTCGAGATCGTGCCGCTCGACCTTTTGGAGGCGCACGCGCTCTGATTCGGCGGGCATGGCGCGCACGCATGCACGCACGAGCGGCTTTGAGGAAATCATCCGGTAGGCGACATTGATACGAGATGTCGAGGCCCGCGGCCCAATGTCCAGTGAGGAAACGGATGATTCCGACATCCTGCTCGACGCCACTGGCATCGAGGTTGGAATCGACGACATCGCGATCCACTTCCCGAGGATTTTCATGGACATGCGCGACTTCGCTGAGATGCGCGGTGCAGATTACGGAAAGCTGTCGAAGGGACTCGGACTCGAAGGTATGGCAATCCCGGATGCACACGAAGACACCGCGACGATGGGTGCCAACGCGGTGACGCGATTGATCGACCGCAACGCAATCGATCCACGCCGTATCGGGAGGATGTACCTCGGCACTGAGTCAGCGCTAGATGGATCGAAGCCGACCGCGACCTACATCCTAGACATGCTCAACCAGCGCTACGCCGAGCGCGCCGGTGCTGAGTGCTTCCGCAACTGCGATGTCGTCGACATGACCTTCGCTTGCATCGGCGCCGTCGACGCACTCCACAACACGCTGGACTGGGTCGCACGCGGCGGTATCGAGGGGGACCGCATCGGCATCGTCGTGTTCAGTGACAACGCGAAGTACGACCTCGAATCTAGCGGTGAATACACTCAAGGAGCCGGCGGTGGCGCTCTGCTGATTCGACACCAACCTCGCCTACTGGCGATTCCCGATCGCTGGGGCGTCTCCACAACCCCCGTCCACGACTTCTTCAAGCCGCGGCGCGAAGTGTCGATTCGCAGCGTCATCAATCATGTCCTCATGCTCGCGAAGGAAACCGGTGCGAACCTCAAGGAAGGGCTTGCGGAGAGGATGGTGAAGCATCTCCCTGAATCGACTGTCAGGCGCCTCGGCATCTTCGCACACGGCGAAGAGAGCGTCCATGTGCACCGCGACGAACCGATCTTCGATGGCCAATTCTCGAATCGCTGCTATCAGGAAGCGGTGCGGGAAGCCTTCCTCGACTTCGTCCAGAAGGCGGAGCGCGACGGACGCTACGAGATGGGCGTCGACCCGATTCTCACCGAGCAGTGGTCTCGCATCATCATGCATCTTCCGTACGCTTTCCAAGCCAAGCGAATGTTTCCCGACGTCTTCCGCCACGAACGCATGGGATCTGCCGAATGGTCCGCCATCGAGAAGGTCATCGGAGAGATGCCGAAGCGAGACGATTTCGACGACGATCCGGATGGAACGGCAGCCTACGAGATGGCATCAGACACCTATAGAAGAGCGATTTCGAAGACTCCTGAGTACATGTCCTTCCATGCCGACCGGATCGAGAAGGGGCAGCGAGCGAGCAGCCTGATTGGCAACCAATACACCGGCTCGATCTTCCTCGCGATGATGTCCACGTTCGAATCCGACTACGAGGTGGACTCGCTCCTTGGTGGCGAGCGATTCGGTCTCTGCGGCTACGGCAGCGGCGCCAAGGCGAAGGTGTTCGAGGGCGTGGTGTCTGAACAGTGGCGCGAGGTAGTCGCTGGCTGGGACCTGTTCGATCGCCTCGCGGGCCGGGTCGCCATCGACCAACTGACCTACGAGTCACTGCACCGCGGCACCAAGGATGCTAGCGTCGTCGAACCGAGTGGCGAATTTGCCCTCGTCGACATCGAAGAGGAAGAGGGCGTCCTCGAGGGCGCTCGCTCCTACCTTTGGATCGAATAGATCTCAGCGAGCGCGGCGACCCGACGCCTCTACCGCAGCTGCGAATCGACGCCAATCGTCATCGTTCGGTTCCGAATCTAGCAGACGCCAGCGCCAATTACCTGCCTCAGTGCCAGGCGTGTTCATCCGACAGTCACCACCTAGCTGTGCGATGTCCTGCACAGGCACGATAGCGAGGTGGGCAGGAGATTCGAGGGCCAATCTCGTCAGAGTGTCAGCCATTGTCTCGCCCTCCTGTGAATGAGCACGAGCGCGAGCAATCCTAGATTCGGGTGATGATTTCGCCCATCCCATCGTGGTGTCATTGTCGTGGGTTCCCGTGTAAATCACCAAATCCTCTCTGATGTTGCTTGGAGTGTGCGGGTTCTCGCTGCTCTCATCATCGAACCCGAACTGCAGCACCGCCATGCCGGGAATCCCATGACGCCGTCTGAGTTCGACGATTGATGGTGGGATGATGCCGAGATCCTCGGCCACCAGACGACTGGTGGAAACCACCTCCAGCAGCGAGTCGAGCAATCGATCCCCAGGACCATTCTGCCAGTTCCCACCGCGAGCATCCACGTCCTCGGATGGAATCGCCCACGCCGCTTCGATGGCGCGGAAGTGATCGATCCGGACCAGATCGAAGAGGGTGGCTGCGCGTGCCATCCTCGCCTTCCACCATGCGAAGTCGTCCGCGGCGTGCTCCTCCCAGTCAAAGAGGACGGTACCCCACCGCTGCCCACTCTCGGAGAATGCGTCCGGTGGCACTCCAGCGACGACCGAAGGGGAGCCGTCCGAGCGCAACTGGAAGAGATTGCGATTCGCCCAGACATCGGCTGAATCGTGGGCGACGAAGAACGGAACATCGCCGAAGATCTCGATGCCGAGCGATGTCGCATGCGCTCGGAGGGCGCGCCATTCACGCTCGACCGCGATCTGCGATAGGATGCTTCGAGCGACGCTGCGGGCGTTCTCTTGCACCTCTCGCCACGCCATTAGAGCGGTGGGCTCACGGTCTCGCAATGGCGCCGGCCAATCCGTCCACGGCGCTCCATCGTGAGCGCGACGAATTGCATCGAACAGCGACCAATCATCCGCCCAAGAGGCGTTCTCAACCAACCAGCTAGCGACCTCCGTATCTCCCTCGCCTGCATCTTCCTCATGATCGGAAGAAGCGAGGCCTGGCCAGATGGCGAACGCGGACGGAGAGGCGTAGGGCGAGGCGTGTTGGTCAGGTGGCGTCAACGGCAGCACCTGCCATACTCCGCAGCCGACCTGAGCGAGGCGGTCGGCGAACGAGAACGCTGCCTGGCCGATCGTTCCATTCACACCTCGATCGGACAGCGAGGTGATGTGGCACAACACCCCTGCTCTACGTCCCCGGGCACTGGAAGACACCGCTTCTGACCCGCCCCGGTCGGTCGCCATGGCGACTACGGCGGCGCACAATCCCTTAGACGGCGCGCCGCCTCCCCCACCTTAGATGCGTGCTGGACCGATCGTGCTGGCGCTCATCCTGAGCATCCTCATAGCCAGCGCGCCGTTGATCTCGCCATCTCTACCGGCAGCGTCGCTAGCCTCTGAGCCGGAGCCTTCCTCGGCCACCCCCAACGACATCGTGCCGGATGGAGAACTCTCCGACTGGCCCGCCGACACGCTGCTCCACACCGACGCGAACGGAGTCTCGTTCCGACTGACCTGGAATTCGAGCCATCTCGCCATCTCATGGTCCGGCACGGACTGGGCCGCATCCCCCGGCGCCGACCTCTTCGTCTACCTCAACACGAGCGACGGTGGCTCTCCTCTCTCGGCTGATTGGAACGGTCAGCACACCCTGCCGTTCGCCGCTGACCACGCTATCGTCCTCGAAGATTCCTCCTACCACGCCATCCACGCCTACGACGGAACGGCGTGGCAGACGACCCACGAGGAGAACCAGAACAGCGGCGTCCATACCTTCCCCGGAGATCGATTCATCGGCTGGTCCGGAGACATGGATACCGAGATCGCTGTCGAATGGAGCGCCCTTGGCGATCCTACTTCTTTCGGCTTGATCGCGTGGGCACAATGGCAGAACAACTTGCACGCATGGACGGTCTTCCCGGAATCTAATCCCGCTTCTAGTAACGGCGCCGAGACCTTCACTCACTTCTATGGAACAGTGGACAGGAACGTCTCGGTCAGTCCAAACACCATCCCTGTGGAAATGAGCGGAGGGATGGAGAAGGTGGATGATGCGCTGAATCTGGCGATTATCTTCCATCAACATCAACCCTACTACAAGAACAAGCAGACGGGGATCTACGAGATGCCTTGGGTCCGTGTCCATGCGATGACTGAGTACGTCGATTCACCCGGTATCCTCGCACAGAGCCCTGGCACCAAGGTGACCTACAACCTCGTTCCTTCATTCATCGAACAACTGGTCGACTACCATCGGAACGAAACCCCCGATGTTCACACCGATTTCGCTCGACGGCATTGGCCCACCCACGCCAATGGCACCGTCTCCGACTACCCCAATGCCACCGACCTAGAATTGCACACGATGCAGTTCCAGTCGTTCTGGAACAGCGGCTGGATCTACAATGTGACGGCAGACGATTCCGAGAACGCGTGGCTACGCCCGGCCAGCGTGCGATACGCCGAGTTGCACGCCAAGACTCGGCACGACCTGAAGCCGGCCACCATAATGGACGACGAGCTGTTGACTCCGCAGGAGCTTCTCGACCTGCAGGTGCTCTGGTACCTATTCCAGTTCTCACCTGACTACGTCCGCGGTGAATACCAGTCGCTTGACCAGCCGGCCGATCCACTCCGACCGGCACATTCAGATGCTAATATCGAGACTCTATTTGAACAGCAAGGCGGCTATAGCCCCGCAGACTTAGCGTATGTTGTTGATGCTCAACACGACCACATGGCGAACGTCCTGCCGATGTATTCGGCGCTCGCGGAGCGCGGTCAGATCGAGTTGACGACGACGCCGTACTACCACCCCATCATGCCGCTGCTGATGATGGATGGATGGACGATGGAGGACGGAATTCATGTCGACAAGGAATCGTGGCCACAGGACGTCCGCGACCAGCTCACTCGCGGCATGGACCTTTTCGAGAGCGAGTTGGGATTCAGGCCGACCGGCATGTGGCCGAGCGAGCAGGCGGTCTCGCCGCTGGTGACACAGCCGGTCAGCGAGGTAGGAATCCAGTGGATGGTGACGGACGAGGAGATCCTTGCCAAGTCGACCAGATTCGGTGGAGGGTCGATCGATGTCGACAAGGCTTCGGATCTGGCAACGCCTTGGTTGGTCACCGGCCGGCCAGCCGAAAGCGGCGGCAATGCGTCTGATCCGGCTGGAGATGTCGCTGTCATCTTCCGCGACCGGGTGATCTCCGACCGAATCGCATTCCAGTACGGATCGATGACGCCAGAGGCTGCGGCCTCAGATTTCATCGACCACATCGACGACATCCGACAGGAGTTGCTGAACGACGGCCTCGACCCGAGCGAGCACATGCTGACCGTTGCGCTCGACGGTGAGAACTGGATGTTCATGTCTGAGTTCCAGCACAACGACAACGGACGCCTGTTCATGCAGGAGTGGTACTCTCGGTTGGATTCTCACCCGACCATCGTCACCACGACGCCTTCGGAGTTCCTCGCCAAGAACACGACACTGCCCCGCATCGACTCGATTGGCACTGGATCGTGGATCGATGGCACCCTCAGGACCTGGGCGGGCGAGGCGGACGAGAGTCTCGCTTGGCAGCGATTGGTCGAAGCGAAGCGCGCGTTGGTCGCATTCGAGAGCGAGAATCCTGAGCATGCAGGTCTAGAAGCGTCTTGGGAGTCGCTTAGGATCGCGCAAGGGAGCGACTGGTTCTGGTGGTACGGACTAGATCAGGACAGTGGCTACGACGAGTTGTGGGACACCCTGTTCAAGGTCCATCTCTCCAACATATACCGGCCGCTCGGGCTCGACCTGCCTCCATACCTGCAGGATCTCTGGACGAATCCTGCAGCGCCGACGACACCGATGGATGGGGTCATCGAACCGATGATCGACGGCGTCGCCCTGCCCGGTGAATGGGACGGCGCGGCGCGCTACGACGCATCGTCCATCGACGGTGGCGATCTCGACATCGAGTCTTTCCACATCGGCACCGATTCATCGAACATCCACGTCCGCGTCGACCTCGCTACGAACGGCAGCGAGATGGGGGCCATGGACGTAGGCTGGATGCCAGATCTATCGATCCTATTCATGCAGCCCAACGCGGTCGATTTCAACGAGGTCGAGACCAATTTCCGTACCTTCTACGGAAACCAGATCATCGGCTTCCCAGCGAAGCGTATGGTCTCCTTTGACTTCGACCAGATGCGCGAGGATGGCCGTGCGAAGTGGCGGCTGTTCGATGCGCAGGGCAAGATTGGTGATCAGGAAGGCTGGGCGCTAATCGCGACCAGCGGTCTTGGTGGCTGCGCGGCGAAGGACGTCTACGAATTCTCGATACCATGGTCCGATCTCGGTCTATCGCCGCGCGCGAGCACCCGAGTCAAGGTGGTTACCGCCGAGGCTGCCAGCTACTCCTACGGCGATGGCGTCGACCGAGAGATGGCGCCGCCGGCACCTGCCGAGATCGTGATGCCCGACCTAGAGGAATGGGTGACGCTTCTCGACATTGACGACGACGTTGGCGATGAGACCGGCGATGGCGACTATGTCTATCCGACGGCGTCGGATTTCGCTCCTGGTGCTGGTCTGTGGGATGTTACCCATCTGAAACTCAGCCAAAGTGCATGGAATGCGCGCTTCGAGTTGACGATGGCCGAGATGACCGATGTGTGGGCGCTGGCGAACGGCTTCAGCCATCAGATAGTACAGATCTACGTCGATCAGGGCAACCTCAGCCACGGTCGGACTGCGATGCTGGAAGGTGCGAACGCTGAGATCCATCCTGACTGGGCGTGGGAGGTGGCGATCTCGGCCACCGGAGAGCCTGGCGCGGTGAAGGCGGTCGATGCTGAGACCGGAGAGACCAGCGCCAAGGGGCTGGAGGTATCCGCTGATGTCGCAACCAAGACCATCTCCATCACCGTCTCGAAGTCGGTCATCGGGAGCGATGTTCCGAACTACCGGTTCGTCATCGTCGTCGGAAGCCAGGACGGGTTCGGCGTTGGCAAGTGGCGGCGAGTCGATGCTGAGGCCGCCACTTGGCGGCTCGGTGGTGGCAGCGCCCCGGCCGACGACGACGGCATCGAGTACGATCCGAGCATCCTCGATCTGGTACTCGATGCGAATGATTCCAACGCCCCGAATCAGACGTCCATGCTCGCCGACTACGATGTCGTTGCACACCGGTATGCGCAACTGACCGGCATCGAGGTACCCGAAGTTGCGCAGCAGATCTACGGTGACAAGGTCGCGAGCGTGACGGCGACCGGCGCGATCATCGAGTGGTCCACGACGCAGCCGGCAGCCGCGACGGTCAAATGCACAACTCCTGCCTCGTCATCGACCTCCATCGACTTCTCCGAGATCGAGGCTAATCCGGAAGCCAACGGCTCTCTCACCCACACTTTGCAGGTGCATGGCCTTGCCTCGAACACCTCCTACGATTGCACGATCACGGTACCTGACGCCGATTCTGCATCCGTCTCTTTCAACACATCCGACGAGATCGACGAGACGCCGCCCGAGATCCTGAATCTCGCCGCCGAGGCGCTGGAGGATGGTCGTGTCAGAATCACCTGGTACACCTCCGAAGCGGCGAGCGAGAACGTCACGCTGACTGCGGCGGACGGCGGTCAGACATCGTGGCTCGATGGTGATTCCATCGCGCTGCGCAAGAACCACGACCTGACCAGTGAGAACCCGCTCGATCCAGGTGATTGGATCGTCACCATCCTAGCTCGCGATGCCTCCGGTAACGAGAACTCGACCAATGCCTCGTTCACCATCCTCTCAGATGGCGAGGAGCCGAGCGATTCTACCTGCGTTGAGGGTGAAACCCGCCCTGCCGGAGATGGCTGCAATGATTGTGTATGTGCTGGTGGCCAATGGGCTTGCACTGAGAAGGCTTGTTCACCAACGGGCGATGAGGACAGTTCGGGATTCGCCGGGTTGTTGGCCGACCCAATCATCCTCTTCGCCGCAGTCGCGATCGCACTCGCCGTGGTCACGGCATTGATTCGCGCGGGACGCCATGAACTCGACCTATACGATCACGGCGAAGCGATTGACGCATCGCTAGACGACGACGGAGAGATCGACGCATCTCCGTGAACGAACCACTCGAAAACCATACCATCACTTCGGTCCGGCGGCTGACACGTAGGAATGGACGATAGCCAAACTCATTTGCATTCGGCCACACGCGAAGCCGTTGTGGAGGGCATGGATGTGCCACGGAATGCCAACGATGCTGATGCTGGCCGCTTCGAGTCGTTCCTCTCCGACAACTGTCCTCCGATGGGAATCTACGAAACCCTGTACGCATTCAGAGACTCGTTCGGCAGTTTCATGGGAAGTGAAGGGACCCATCCATGGTCACAGGGATTCCCTCTGACGACGCCGCTGGAGAAGTTCGGCGGGCCTCCTCTCCCTGCGAGCGTCGATGTGACTTGGGAGGATCGATTCTACCCAAAGGCGTGGGGGCACCCGGAACTACGAGAGGCCATCGTGGACTACTACAACTCTCGATACGGCTCCACCATAGAGCCGGACAACGTCATGGTGTTCGCCGGTGGACGACCAGGCATCTACACCGTGATGGCCTTCCTCAAGGATCACATCAAGGTCAGGATCGGCAACATCGAGTGGCCAGCTTATCTCGACATCCTGACCCAGACCGAGACAGAATACGACATCGTCCCGTTCACCAAGGAGAACGGCTTCCACCCTGACAATTCCGAATACTTCGACCGTACCGGAATCGATGATGGCGTCGGGCTGATGCCGGTCATATCGAATCCACAGAATCCGTCGGGCCAAACACGATCTGGCGAAGAACTGCGGGAGTTGATCGCGATGGCGGAACAGCCGGGCAACGGGATTCTGCTCGACGAGGCGTACGAGATGTTCCACTCGCCATCCGTCAGCGGCATCGAGTTCGTCCAGGACCTCGACAACAGCAACGTCTTCCTCGCCGGAGCGTGCACCAAGGGCCTGCAGTCACCCGGCATTCGCATCGGTTGGATCATCTCCAGCAAGACCAACATCGAGACGATGGCCAACTACTCCAGCTTCGGAATGGGTGGTGTCAGTCACCCATCCCAACACTACGCGGTCATGCTCCTAGAGCCGAACCGGGTCAAGCAGGCGCGACAAGCGGTGGAGCAGCATTACGATTGGCAGCGGAAGAGGTACGGGAAGGCGTTCGAGGAGATGGGGCTCGGGGTCTACACCGGAGATGGTGGGTTCTACCACTGGCTCGAATTGCCCGAGGGCATGACCAGTAGGGAGTTGAACGAGCGGCTGTTCAAGCGCGGCGCCGCGATCCTCTGCGCCTCCGATTGCGACATGGCTCGACCGCACTCCAAAGACCCGAGTTACGAGACTCCGTACTCCAGATTCTTCCGCTTCTCCTTCGGGCCGCTGCTGCCGGAGACGTTCGAGTCAGACATCGAGCTGTTCAGCGAGGTTCTCGAGGAATACAAGCGCGATGTCGGTCAATCGGCTGGCGAGTAGAGATTGAACGCGTGCAGCGGCGGCGTGTAGACGTGCAGATTGATCAGCGGGCTGTCTCCTCGGTTGGAGATCTGGTGGATGTCCGGCTCCTCTGCCGCACACACCTCACCTGGGACATAGTTACGGATTCCCGTGGGTACGGCCTTTCCAGATTCATCCAGCGTGAATGTCGTCTCCGTAGAGGTGCCATCGACGATTAGGAAGGCGCAGTCGCTGCCTACGTGGTCATGAATCGGAGTCTCCTGTCCCGCCTTCCATGAGATGGCGACCAATTCGTAGTGCTCGTTGCGCTTCACGATGTTGCGCTGGTAGCCCTCCTCGGCATAGCCGATGTGGCGGCTCAAGGCTTCGAGGTTGATCTGGGCGTCCGAGAGGCGAATGTCGAGTTCCGAGAGGCCTGGACGACGATCGATCGAGTCGAGCCATTCGACGAGATCGGAAATCCCACAGCACTCTCCGAGAAGGTCGGAGCGATCCGATTCGCTGAGTGTGACTGCGACCACCAAAGCCCTCGACCCGGCTTTCGACTCGTGGCCGACACCATCAACCCGCCGACGAACATGTCGGGAAGGAGAGTCGCGATTGGAGCCGTTGTTATCGGTACTCAACAGAACATCGGGTCGACGTCGTCATCCGACTTGCCTGCCTTCATGATGTTCGCTAGGAGTTCCTCGACCTCGACATCGAGTGAAAAGAACGGGTTCAATTCAGGAAGCGACTGAAGGACCTCCTGCTCAAGGCGACCCATCTCGACTAGATGCACAGCAGCTCCGTGTGCTGTGGCGGTCAGATTGCCATCGCTGTCAGTAAGGCGCTTGACTCCCTCGACGCTTATTCCGTCGGCGTCGAGGCCGAGCCGGTACGCATCGACTACCGCCGAAGGGAGTTCGTGCTCCTTCTCAAGGGCAGTATACTGGATGCCCCATTCTGCACCTGACGACGCCTTGCAGAATGCTGGCATGACCTCCTCGCAGAATTGTTCGAAGAAGTGACGTAGCGCCATCTGCTCGAGCGTGAACTGGTGCGCATGCACCTTCGTGTCGACCTCGTTCAGGTGCTCGAAGGCGCCCTTGCACATCTCTTCGAGCTCGTCCTTGAACGACTCGAACTTCTGCAGCAGCATCGGCTTTCCGATAGATTCCAACGCATCCACAACATCCGTCTTCATTCCCTCTAGGGAGTCGTTCAATGCCGCCACGGCCTCGTCCTTGCCGATGGCATCGGCTTCTTTCTTCACCTTTGAACCGCCCTTGCCAGCCGTTCCTTTCACACTCTTCTCATTCTGCTTCTTGACATCACTCTCAGTCGCCATGCAGGACATCTGATCCCCACCCCATATCAAGCCGCGAAGTTAGGTGACGGAACCGGGACTCACACCACCTCATCCAGCCTCACGCCCGGAGGAATCATGGCGGGTGGACTGCGGCCGGGTCAATGGAGGCGAGATCGATGGTCCGGGAACTGATCCGCCTCGACGACGTATCGAAGGCGTTCGGGGCGGTCGAGGTTCTCGCTGGCGTGAATCTCCGAATCGACGAGGGAGACCGGATCGGCATCGTCGGCCACAACGGCTCTGGCAAGACGACGTTGCTCAACGTCATCAGCGATCGAACCTGCGATCTAGGAGACGTCACCTACGCGCCAGGTCTCCGAGTCTCGTACCTCACCCAGATCCGCGACATCGAGGAGGTGCATACGATCGAACAGGAACTGGCTCGTCGCGGTCGCCAATTCGCGGAGATCGAGGCGGAGATCTCCGGCATCGAGGAGAGGATGGCCGAGCCGTCGTTCTACGACGGTGACTGGCAGCCGACCATGGACCGATACTCCGAACTGCAATCGATGATGGCGAAGTCGGGCGGTCTCGACGCAGCCTCGCACGCGAAGAACATCCTGACCCGCCTCGGACTCGGCCACCACCCGCTCGACATGCCGCTGACGCAACTCTCCGGTGGCGAGCGGGCGAAGGTCGCACTAGCGAGGCAACTCGTCGGGCTGAGGGATATCGACGTTCTCTTCCTCGACGAGCCGACCAACCACCTCGATCTCGGCACGCTCGCATGGCTGGAGGACTTCCTGGTAGAGTTCGAAGGAGCCCTGCTAATCGTCAGTCACGACCGTTGGTTCCTCGACCGCGTCTGCACGCACATACTGGAGGTCGCTGACACGCGCACGCGCGGGTGGACAGGCAACTACTCCGCCTACCTGCAGCAGAAGGAGATCTTCCTGAAGACGCTGGACGACCGGATCAAGAAGGCGGAGGCCGAGGTCAAGCGACTCACCGGTGCCCTCCGCTCGATGAAGCGCGCCAACAAGTACGACAAGTCGATCTCCCAGAAGCGATTCCTGCTGAGTCGTGCCGAAGGCGAGTTGCGATGGCTCAAGCGAATCAAGCCGAAGCAGCGCAAGGGCCTCAACTTCTCTCTGGAGGCGACGGACAAGTCCAGTCTCGACGTCGCTGATCTGCGCAGCGCCAACCTACGATTCGAGGGCCTACCGAGGCCGATCCTCGACGACGTCACGGTCGGCGTCTCGCGAGGCCAGCGCATCGGCATCGTCGGTGGCAATGGCGCTGGCAAGACGACCCTGCTCCGCATCCTGATCGGCGAGGTGGAACTGGACAGCGGCGAGGTCGAAGTGCCCCCAGGGGTGCAGATTGGATACTTCCATCAGGACCATCGGACCTTGGACTTCTCAGCCACGCCGGTCGAGCAGATCCAGCAGCTGAAGCCGCGTATGGAGTACGGTGACATACGCGCCCTGCTGGGAAGGTTCCAGTTCTCCAAGGAGCAGGTGACGACGAGACTGCGCAACCTGTCAGGAGGAGAGCGAGCTAGGGTGGCGATGCTGAAGCTGCTGCTCGAGGAGAACAACTTGCTGATGCTGGACGAGCCGACGAACCACCTCGACGTCGATGCTAAGGAGGCGCTGGAGGAGGCGCTGGAGGACTACGATGGCTCGATCATCACGGTCAGCCACGACCGCTGGTTCCTAGAGAGAATCTG
>CAZPCY010000028.1:0-14806 GCA_964585295.1 uncultured Candidatus Poseidoniales archaeon
CGGGCGAAGGGTCATGGGCGTTCGCCGGACAGCCGATTCGGTGGATGCGTCCCTCTCCCTCGTCGATGTCGCTTGGTGGGAGAGGCGGATGCCTGCATCAGTCTCCTGCGTGGCGCTGCTCGATGGAGCGGTTCTCAGCGGTGATTGGGATGGGATGATCGAGTGCCGGTCCTTCGATGGAGAATTGCTCTGGTCGTGCGAGACCTCGGACCGAATCGGTTCCTTCGCCATCGATCAACGAGAAGATGGTACCGTGCTGCACGCCACCTGCGGCCGCGAGGTGGTCCGAATCGACCCGGAGGACGGGAACGAGATGTGGAGAGTCGTACTCGACGGTTCAGCGGACCTCTCAGTCCCGGGTCCCGATGGAGGCGTTTGGGTGACCAGTGCGGTGTATGAAATCGAACTGAACGACTTCATCGAATGCTCCTGCACCCTTCTCGATGCGGAAGGGGTGGTTGCCGGTTCAGTGACATTCGATGAGAGGCCTTGGCATATCGAAGCAGTGCCTGGAGGGGTCATGCTGGGACTTGGAAGGCCGCGATCGGGAATTCTGATGCTCGAGATGACGGAGGGTGGTCTAGTACACTCTCACATCGATCTGGGAGATTCCCCGATTACTTGCGGCATCTCCGGAAGGACTCGGATCGTCCTCGGACATGCGGATGGGTGTCTCACCGCATTGAAGGTGGAGGAGGGTGAGGTGGTGTCATCACGGCCGTTTCCAGAAATCGGAGTCGGAATAGAGACAATCGACTGCACACCCGAAGGCTTGGTGGTAGTCGGGTCGGAGGGTAGGATTCGCCACCTTTCTTCAGATGGTGAGGAGATCTGGTCTTGCGATCTGGACCATGCGGCCGCTCCGCTCGCCGATGGACCATCGCTCGGAGATGGTGAACATTCGATTTGGGCGACTGCTTGGAGTGGAATCGAATCGAGATTGGTTGCACTCGATGCAGTGGATGGGTCGATATTGGCTCGGTTCGATGAGAAGACGAGATTCCGAACCATCGCCGGGGATGAAAATCGACTCGCAATCGGTCTCGATGATGGGCGTGTGGTGCTTCTCGATGCAGAGATGCTCCGACGACGCTCTACCTCTCTCGACGAAGCAGAAGAGAATGTTGACGATGGAATCGATGACTCGGATGAGGAGTCGGAGGATGCTGAGCGCGATCCTCTCGCTGGGGGCTTGGTCGACGAGGAGGAGAGACGCGCTGCGATGCGGGATAGACTGCGCAAGCTCCGAGGAGGTTGAGTCGAGTCCACTATTCTGCAACTGGTCGTGGATTTATCAACACGGAATCGGGGGGGCTGCTAGGCTTCCATCACTAATCAATTGTTAATTTCTGAAGGAGGGTGTAATATGGGCGTTTTCTGGAGTGGAAATAGGGGTGCTGGGGCGTCTTTTCCAGTCCAGTGGCGGGTGAATGATAGAAAGGTTAATGGGCCTCTCCCCCGTCTGGTAATTTTGCCGCTCCGGGGGAGTGGTGTGGCGGCCTTCGGGTCGCTGCGGGACTCCGGTCCGGAAACCGCTCCCAAGGAGTGGTGACGGCCACTCGGGCAACCGGGTGGACGAGCGGGTGGAAGCGGCGCTCAGGCGCTGTGGATGCCCAGTGCGGGATCGATGCTTCGGCATGGTGAACGCCACCCGGGCATCGGTGACGAGCCTTGGCTTGAATCCGAAACGGATGACAGGGGCTTCGGCTTCTGGAATCCGGTCGGAAGAGGATACCGCTTGCGGTGGAATCGGAAGAGCCCGGACCAACCGGGAAGCAGATCCAGCCTTCGGGCGGGAGATGCGCTGAAATCTATCCTTCGGGATGGTTGGAAGACCGGCGGCAAGAGTGATTTCCCCCCTCGGGGGGAAGCAATCGAGCCGAGCGACCGAATCGCCTCCTCGGAGGCGGTGAAGTCGCGACCCCTGCGGAGTCGGACAGGGGGGGGACGCCCCCACAGCAGAACCCCCCTGTTCGCTCCCAACTTCTCATCAACGAGAGATGGAGCGGAGCGCTCTCCTTCTCGTTAAGAACCATTGCGGTTGTGCCCTGCTATGGCCATACGATTTCGATGACATCGGCCAAACGCCATGGACCTTGGATTCCAATCAATCACGCGGACCAGTCATGTCCTCGGCGCGAACCCAGGCATCGAACTGCTCGTCCGTGACCAAGCCCAATTCGAGCGCAGATGCTCGGAGCGTGATTCCCTTCTCGTGGGCATTCTTGGCGATGCGGGCCGCTGCGTCGTACCCGATGTGGGGATTGAGGGCCGTGACTAGCATCAGCGAGTTCTCGAGATGATTCTGGATGGTATCTCCGCGAGCTTCCAACCCGTCGATGCAGCGGTCTGTGAAGGCCTTGCAGGTGTCTGAGAGTAATCTAGTGGAGTGAAGGAGGGCGTTGATCATGAGGGGCTTGAACACGTTCAGTTCAAAGTTGCCTTGGCTGCCTCCCACTGTGATTGCGACATTGTTTCCCATGACCTGACAGCACACCATCGTCATCGCCTCCGCCTGAGTCGGGTTCACCTTACCAGGCATGATTGAAGATCCTGGCTCGTTGGCTGGCAATGTTAGTTCACCGAGACCTGAGCGTGGTCCCGAACCGAGCCATCGAATGTCGTTGGCAATCTTCATCAGATTCGTCGCCAAGGTGTTGAGGGCCCCACTGGCGGTGACAATCGCATCGTGGCTGGCGAGGGCGGCGAACTTGTCCTCGGCGCTGGTGAACGGAATCCCGGTGAGATCTGCGATGTGCGCCGCCGCTCTGTCAGCGAAATCGGGGTGCGTGTTCAATCCAGTGCCGACGGCGGTACCGCCGAGAGCTAGAGGGAGGAGGGTGGCGAGGGCATTCTCGATTCTTGCAAGGTCTGCATCGAGCATCGCCTCATAGCCACCGAACTCCTGACCGAGGGTTAGTGGAACCGCATCCATGAGATGTGTCCGTCCAATCTTGACGATGCCTGCGAACTCGGTAGCCTTGGCCGCGAGCGCGTCACGCATTGCAGTCACGGCAGGTAAGAGTTCGGAGGTGAGACTGGCGGCGGCGGCTATGTGCATCGCGGTCGGGAACGTGTCGTTCGATGATTGACCTCGATTGACATGGTCGTTCGGATGCACAGGGTCCTTCGATCCCAGAACCCCTCCAGCCATCTCTATGGCGCGGTTGGCAATCACCTCGTTGGCGTTCATGTTGGTCTGAGTCCCAGAACCGGTCTGCCAGACACTGAGAGGGAAATGAGCGTCGTGCTCGCCCGATGCTACCTCGGCGGCGGCGGCGATGACCAGTGACGCTATCGTCTCATCGAGCAGTCCGAGATCTCGATTGGTCATCGCTGCTGCCTGCTTGAGAATGCCGAAGGCGTGGATGACTGCAGTAGGTATCACATCCTCGCCGATGTCGAAGTTGATCAGCGATCGAGCGGTTTGGGCACCATAGTATCGATTAGATGGAACGCTCAATTCACCCATCGTGTCCTGCTCGATGCGGACATCGTCGCTCATTTCCCTCTCCCACCCATACTACCGCACTCGGCCCCTCTAAATGCTGACGAAGCGAATCAGAGCCCAGAGTCCGGTCCAATGGCTGTTCTGGAGATGCCATCGATTCTACTTCCCCTGTACATCAAAGTGGTCTGGAAGGGTAGGACGGATTCACCCTCGCGGGTGATGGCGATCAGGCCACCTCGACCTCCCAGCGGTGCGACCTCGTCGAGGACCTGTTCGGCCGATGCAGCCAGATCATACCCTCCCAATTCCACCAGCATCGCTAGACGATGTGCGGCGCAGCGACGAATGTACGCTTCCCCTATTCCTGTCGATGATACCGCGATGTTTGGGTCGGCCCAAGTGCCCGCTCCGATAATCGGGGTGTCGCCGACCCGGCCATCCGGCTTGCCGGTCATGCCCCCTGTGCTGGTTGCCGAGGCTAGCCTCCCGTTGCGATCGCGCGCGACCGCTCCGACCGTACCCCTCCCATCTTGCTCAAATGGGGCGGTGCCTTGCTCCAAGGTTGGTGCATCACCGAGAGGAGGTACCGCACCTCCGACCTCATCGGAGAACTCGGTTCTGACCCGGTCCGAGATGTCGTGATCGAGAAGCGCACAGTCGTCCTCGTCCGTCGAACCCGGACGGCCGAGGCTGTCGCGCCATTTCCTCCACTGAGCGCGGCGCAGGTCGGTAATCAACCAAACCGGATCGACCTCCTCGGCTCCTGATTCGATGGCGAAAAGATCCGCCGCCTCGCCATTCAACATCACGGGCCAGCCGCGTTGCAGAACCATAGTCGCGGCTCGAATCGGATGGCGAATTCGCCGGACGTTGATGACAGATCCCGCGGCGCCATCGCAACCGCGCATCACGCTGGCATCCATCGTCACATTGCCGTGGGCGTCGAGCACTGATCCTCGGCCGGCGTTGAACAACGGCTCATCTTCGAGTATCTCCACCGCTCGTACCGCGGCTTCGAAGGCGTCGATGGATCCGGATTCCAAAGCGTCGCCGACCTCGTCGAGAACCCTCTGCATGCAATCGATTCGCGCCGGATCCAAATCGGACATTCCGCGCCAAGGTCCATCACCCCCCGCGCCACCATGTATCAGGAGAAGGGGGCTGGTGGACATCCGACACACCGCTCACAGGCGGCGCACTGAATCGATGCGCTGTGGTGTTCGCGGCCTATCGCCGGAGCCGGTGGGTGTTGTCTCAATGGTGCGGACTACATCCATGCCTTCGACGACCCTGCCGAACACCGGATGAGCAGAGGCGGTGCGACCATCGAACCAATCGAGGAACGAATTGTGCTTCGTGTTGACGAAGAACTGCGAGCCTCCGCTGTTCGGCCGGCCGGTGTTCGCCATCGAAAGGGTCCCAACCTCGTTGGAGAAGCGCTCAGTCAACTCATCTGGAATGTTGCCTCCTCGGTCGCGCACTATAGATTGGCCATCACTGGTGGTGTAGGTGCCCCCCCCAGAGGGTCCTCCCGTGCCGGCGCTATTGGAATTCGGATCGCGGCTGTTCGGGCATCCTCCTTGCAACATGAATCCCTCTATCACGCGGTGGAAGTGGAGGCCGTCGTAGTATCCCTCGTCAGCCAGGGCGAGGAAGTTCCCAGCGGTGATTGGCATCGTATCCGTGTAGAGTTCGATGGTGATGTCGCCTGCGCTCGTGCTCATCATTACCCGGGTGGTCATGGCACTTGGACCGGCCACCACCACTTAGTCCCATTACCCTCTCAAGGTGAGGCCAAAGGCCACATCACTCACGTCGAGGCGATGTCGCTGCGGGTCAATAGAGGGATAAGCGGTATGCCCGCCGAGGCGAACGCTTCGGAACCACCCTCTTCCCGATCGAGGATCGTGATGCATGCGACGATGATGCAGCCCATCGATTCGAGGCGCTCGGCCGCCTGCAGAGCCGATCCTCCTGTCGTCGTCACATCCTCGAGGATTACGCAACGATCCCCAGATCGAAGCGTGCTACCCTCGATTCCTGGCGGATTTCCGGTCTTCCTACCGCCGCGTCCCTTCGGCTCCTTTCGAATGACGAAACCGCGTAGATTAGAACCGATGCCAGCCTTGGCAATCGCGATTCCAGTCAATGGTACGGCTCCGAGTTCCAAGCCTCCTATCGCGTCGACACCTTCGAGGTCGCCGAGGATGGCGTGGATTAAGACGCCCAGAAGGTGCGCCGATGTGGGATCGCACATAATTGGCTTCATGTCGAAGAAATGGGGAGAGATTTGTCCCGAGGCAAGTGTGAACGGCTCGTCCGGCGAGTGAAGGTAAGCGAGGTCGATCACCTTCTCGATGAGTGTTGTGCGCGCTTCCTCGCGGCTGGTCTGACGAGTCATCCCGATCAACATCCGGGCCGAGCCGACGCTGGATGAAAGTTACCGCGAGGGTGTCGCGAACCGTCTCAGCCGCATTGTTCATGGGCGCCACTCGGCCGAGTGTGGATGTCTGGCCGGGAGGCGAGGAGGTCGGCTCGTGAGTGGAGAGAGATTGGTCTCCGCCTACGATGCAGCGAGGGCGGAGGCGGAAATCGCTGCATACAACGAATCGCTCGATGCTCGCTGTGATGCGCTCTACAGAATTGCGGAGGAGGCGCGCGCCAAAGGACTCGATGTCCACGACACGACCGAGATACCGCGTGCCTCCGACCTAGCCGGACGATGCGAGAAGCTGCTGGAACCGTATCTCGACGGGCTCGAAATAGCAGATGACATCAGGATGGTGCTCGCCGAAGAGTCTCGCGAGATAGCTTCGATTCGGATGGGAACCTCCGTAGCACAGCGGATGATGGAAGAGTGTGGAGATTTGCAGCGTTCCATCGACGCTGGTCTGCGCGTCGGTCTCGCGATTCTTACCGAAGCGATCCTAGTCGCCCCACTGGAGGGAATAGGGCAGGTTCGGTTGCTGAACAACCCGGATGGCACCACGTTCCTATCGATCGACTTCTGCGGCCCCATCCGAGCGGCTGGTGGCACCGCTCAGGCGCTCGCGGTCCTGATCGGAGACATGATCCGACGCGACATGGGGTTGGCGAAGTACGATCCCACGACCCCAGAAGTTGAACGGGTGAAGGAGGAGTTCGGGCTCTACAGAGCCGGTCTTCAGTACAGACCAGAGCCAGCCGAAATCGACGTCATCGTACGCTCATGTCCGGTTATGGTGAACGGAGAGGGTACGGAACAGATTGAATGTGCTGGATACCGAGAGGTCAGGAACATCGATGATGGCAGGGTCCGGGGTGGGGTCCTGCTCGTCATCGCTGAAGGCCTCTGCCTGAAGGCACCGAAGATCCAGCGATACGTCGATGCTCTCGGAATCCCTGGCTGGGAATGGATCGCGCAATTCGCGAAGAAGAAGGACGAAGGGGGGGGGAATGGAGATGAGGTGCCGCTTCGGGCGATCTCACCGAACGATCGCTTCATGGCTGACATCATCGCGGGTAGGCCGGTCTTCGGCGAGCCATCTATGCCCGGTTCCTTCAGACTGCGGTACGGTCGCACGCCCGCCTCTGGGCTCGCCGCCGCTGGCATCAATCCAGTTACTATGCACGCGATGGGAGGATTCCTCGCCGTCGGGACGCAGATGAAGATCGAGCGACCAGGGAAGGCGTGTGCCGTGACTCCGTGCGACGACGCGGACGGTCCTACGGTACTGTTGACCGATGGCAGGTTCGGCCGCGTACAGACGGAGGAGGATTGGAACGAGATCGAGGGACGGGTGGCGGCGATTCACGAATGCGGAGAGATTGTGATCGGTTACGGGGAATTCCTAGAGAACAACAAGCGACTCATCCCGTCAGGATACAACGGCGATTGGTTCGCTAGCGATTTGCTCCGCGCGCTCGACTCCGAAGCGGAAGTCGAAGCGTTGGCAGAGGCACTCGGCATCTCTCGTAAGGACCTGCCAGATGGAGTTCCCGTAGCTGACGAATTAGCCGGTTCAGCCGGAGATCTGGATGCGGCTAAAAGAGCCCGTGCATGGCATCGGGAGATGCGGTCGGTCGAGATGCCGTGGGAAGGTGCGCGAATCATCGTCGAGCGATTCGGGACCGCCGTACCACCACTCTGGAATCCGATATGGTCCGACCTACCTATCGAATGGGTTCCCTCGCTAATCGAGGCATTGTGCGATGCTCGCATCGACGAGCGGGGCGAATCGGAGCAAGAAAGAAGCAGCGAAGGCAGAGACCCATTCCAGCCGAAGCCATCTGTCCACCATCTGCGGTTACCGGCTGCCGTCGAAGGATGGACCAGACCTCAGAGAATCGTTGGTAGGGTTCCCCAGAAGGATGAGAGAGCGCGAGCCGAGAAGCGACTAATCAGGCGGAAGGAAGAGAGAGATGTGGTAGACGATGTCGAGACGATAGGCAAGACCGAGCCACCCAAGCCCCTGCGCGGAGAATGGCCGTGGACGCTCGGCTGGCAATCGCATGGCTTCGTCAAGGCAGCATTGATGGCGCTAGGAATCAGGCATCGGCACGACCGGAACGACATCGTAATCGAACACGGCTGGGAATCTCTCCTCGACGGTCTCGGCTTGCAGGTCGATGAGAAGTCAGGTGAAATCCAGCGCCGGAGCGATGCATCGTCATTGGCTGCCGAGCGGGTGTCTCGAATCGCTTCGGCACTGGATTGGATGCGAGACGAGGAGGCGAGGCGGGCGGAAATCGAGGAACGGCGGTCAATCGCTAGGATTGCTGCTGAGACGGCGGCTAGGCAACGAGGAGAGGGGATAGAGGCGACGGACCTCGCCGGTGATTCCGCTGCCGAGGCGATTGAGGATTCTGGTCCAGCCGACCCACCAGCGCATCGGGCCTCGATATCACTTTTGGATGAGGATGAAGTTGAAGGTGCCCTCTGGCTCGTTCGAAGGGTTAGTTCACTGCGCTGGGAGGATGCCGCCCCCAACCGCATCGGAGCTCGAATGGGGCGACCGGAGAAGGCGGCCCCACGCGAGATGAAGCCACCTCCCCATGCGCTCTTCCCGATTCAAAACGAAGGTGGCCCCCAGCGACTTCTCAATGTCGCTGCCGGCCAAGGCAGCATTCGAGTGCAGCTTGGTCGTCGTCGCTGTAAGGATTGCGAACGCGAGACCCCTTTCGTTCGCTGCCACAATCGACCAGATCCGGAGGTAGCCATCGAATGTGGAGGGGTGAGTGAGCCAATCCGGGAGAAGGGGGGCCACAACCGGAGGCGGCTCGGTCAACTCACCACGGTCCCACTCGGAGCTATCCTAGAAAACAAGCGCGCTGCTCTCAAACTCGACAGGTTGCCGAGTCGGATTAAGGCGGTGAAGGGGTTGATGTCCTACGCCCAGACCCCCGAGCCAATCGAGAAGGGGATTCTGCGAGCGCATCACGAACTATACGCGTTCAAGGACGGGACCATCCGATTCGATATGATCGATGTCCCGGTCACGCACTTCCGACCACGAGAGATAGGAACAACACCAGAACGATTGGTGGAGCTCGGCTATTTGCATGACATCCACGGCGAGCCCCTGATCGACGATTCCCAAGTCCTCGAATTGCTTCCACAAGACTTCATCCCCTCCATCGAGGCGGCTGAGCAACTAGTTCGCACCTGTGCCTTCCTTGATGACCTTCTTGTTCGCTTCTATGGGATGGATCCATACTATCAGGTAGAATCAATAGATGGGTTGATCGGGCACCTTGGAATCGCCCTCGCGCCTCATACCTCGGGGGGGGTTCTCTGCCGCTTCATCGGCTGGACGAAAGCTTCAGCGGGTTACGCACATACTCTTTTCCATGCTGCGAAACGGCGCAACGCGGATGGTGATGAGGACTGCGTCATGCTGTTGCTCGACGGTCTGTTGAACTTCAGCCGCGCCATACTACCAGCGACCCGTGGCGGACAGATGGACGCCCCCCTCACGCTGACGACCCGCCTCGATCCGAGGGAGTTAGACAAAGAGGCTCTCAATGTCGATGCCGGTTGGTCCTATCCATCTCGCTTCTACGAGCGCTGCCTCAGACGCCCCCATCCGAAGGAGGTCCGCGATCTCGTCGATACCGTTGGTGATCGGCTCGGCACCGTCGGATCGCTGCGCGGATACGGCCACACTCACGATCTGAGTGCGCTCGACGCGGGGCCACGCAACTCCTCCTACAAGACGCTAGGCACCATGATCGAGAAGATGAATGCACAGTTGGAGCTCGGACAGACGCTGCGTGCGGTGAATGTCCGCCGCGTCGCATCGGCGGTAATCGAGTCGCACTTCCTACCAGACCTTCGAGGCAATCTCGTCGCCTTCACCCGGCAGAAGGTGCGATGCGTTAGGTGCGGCGAATCCTATCGACGTATGCCCCTGGCTGGGAAGTGCATCAACAGGCTGCCGACTCAGGGTGGGCTCCATGGCATGAGAGAAGGTGATAGCCAACGATGTGGCAACAATCTGGTACTGACGGTTTCAGAGGGTGCGGTGCGTAAGTACGTGCATGTGATGCAGTATGTGATCGAGACATTCGGGGTGGATGAATACACGAGGCAGCGCTTCGAATGGCTGACCGACAGCGTAGAGTCTCTGTTCGGCAACGACAAGGTGACCGTCTATACTCTGGAGGACTTCCTCTGAACGGGTGATTGATCGGAGAACCATCGTCGGTCACTCTCACTTACGACCGAACATCCTCCGCCAGATGTCGCCCACGGTCCGGATGTCACGATCGATTTGGAGGTCTCCCCGCATCGTACTCTCGTCGCCCTCCGTATCGTATTCGTCGAGTGGCGTGACATCAGCTGCCTCAATCAACTGCCTGTCTCCTATCTCCTCGACGCTCTCATCTACCCATGGGCGCGATCTCATTCGGCGATCGAATTCCGAGTCCCCGCCGCTCGTCTCTGGGGTGAGGAGATCGTCGACATCCATCCCATCCCCTCCTTCAAGCGAGCGGTCGATGGCAGCCCATTCCTCCCGTCGGCGTCGCTCGTGCAAGGGCATGTGCCTGATACGGGCCGCGCGCCGCTTCGCCATCCAGTGCCGAATGGCGCGATCGGTGACGAAAAGGATCAGGCCTAGGATGTTGAATGCGATGTAGCCTTCGTTACGAATCGAATCGAGTACCCAGAGATCCACTGAAACCTCTCCTGTCGCTGCCCCGACTGCTGGCACGACCTCGCTCCCATTGCGACTAATCGTGACATCGAGGGTGTGCGTTCCCCCCTTCCAGAGAACATCCATCATCGGACATTCCCCCCCCGTACCGCCGCTCCACAAGGTCTCGGTGTTGCCATCCGGGTCTGTGTGCTCGAACAGCACCTCGCTCGCATTGGCACCCGGCTTCGCATCGAAATCGCAGGACAGTAGGACTCGGGTCTCGCGGCCGAGGCCGAAATGATCGGGTACCGCGATGGTATCTGAAAGAGTGAGAGTGCCATCATGTGACGATACTTCTACAGTAGAGCGAGTCATCACCGCTCCGGTCCAAATCGCGTTCAGCAAGAGCCAAGTGACAATCGCGGTCCATCCTCCGGATACCGAAGGTCCGGTCGATTTCTCACCACCCCTATCTTTGATATCGTTATGTGGGGTAGATTCAGAGTCGCGAGGTTCATAATCGACCCCCTCTAAGTGTACTGAGTCAGTAATCATGACACCTCCAATGTAGCGGCGTCGCTAGACGGCCCGACGAAGTCATCGATTGGCAAATCGAGCAAGTCAAGAACACGAGCCATCCAAACCAGTTTCTCCATCTTCCGAGCCGGGTCGGTCGCTCCCGACCAGCGGCCAACCACATCGGTCCGGTGGCCGATGGTTCTGATTCTGCTGCGATCGCCGAGCAGGGTGTGCGCGATGCATGCAGAGCGATCTCCATCGGTGAAGCCACCAGGATTCCAAGCGCCGGACAATGGTGCGGATGTCTGATGGGTGAGGGCGAGAGGTGTCGTTGGGGCATCGCAACGATTTGCGATTGCAGCGAGGAGATTCTTCCATTGGCTGCGGTTGTGGCCGTGAGCGTGCAGAATTAGTGGCATTCCAGTCGATAACGCTGCTTCTAGGACATCGTCACCCCCATCCCCATCCGTCACCAAGGCGATGGTGGCATCGATGGCGGAGGAGGTAGCCTCTGATGGTAAATCGAGAACCGCTCCGAACGCTCCATCGGCGATAATCAGAAGGCAGTCGTCATCCACCGCGGCCGCTACCTCGGGCGGATCGGCAGCAGCACCTATCACGGCGACTTCGCCGCGGTGAGAGGCGATTCTTTCTGAGATGGTCATCATGGTAGAATCGTGGTCAAGGCGACGCTCGGAATCGAGTTCTGCTGCGGCGTTGATGAGGTCCTGAGCGCTCGTTCGGTCCGCTTCCTCGGACCAGCCGAAGTGAGCGCGGACCTCGTCTTGAATCATAATCAACGGCGTCGCTACCTGAAGGGTGAAGGGAGTGGAAGTAGTGTGGGCCGAGAAGTCATCCACGCATCGAAAGGCCATTCGTCAGTCTTCATGAACCCTGCCGCGGAGCGGACGCGAGGGGAGTCATCGATGCCGATGCCGATTACGCCGCCCGCAATCGAGGATGCGAGCGTGCTGTCACGCTACCCCTTCCTTCCGCAAGCGGTTGGGAGATTCCGTCAACTTCTGAACGAGAATGGCATCGACATCGAAGCACTGGTCGAGGAGCCGTGGCTCGATGAGGTGAGGCGGCGTGGGAGTCTTCGCGTCAAGGAGTCAATCGTCCACGATGAAGGTGTGGATTCTGCGACCGTCGTCGACATGTCGAGTGAATTGGGTCAGATGACGGAGACACTCTCGTTCCTCTATGCGATGCTGCTGGTCTGCGCCTCGGCCGATGAACGGTTGCTTGCAAGATGGTGCGAAGGAGAGGCGGCACGTGCCGATCGTTTGTTCGGCCAGGATGGCGCTCGATTCGAGATTATTGTCCGAACCTACCTGAGTGACATACGGCCGATCGGAGAGGTGCGGGGTGAGACGGTCTGGGCGGTTCCAGTCGCCGACTTCATCGAGCTCTGTCCGCGCATCTCCGGAGCATATTGGCGACTGCCTAACCGCCCTGTAGACCGAGGTTGGGTGCATATGGACCCGAGCGGTGACGAGTCGAGCCAGCAGAGGGTGGCGAGACTGCTCAAGGAGAGAGTGAGGTTCGAACTATCGGAACGAGGCAAGAAGCGGATGGAAGAGATGGATGAGAGATTCGCGAGTCTTTTCGCCGAGGAAGCGGGTAGGGTCGTCGGCGTCTTGCAGGCCCATGCGGCCCAGAGGATTGAGTTGTCCGGTGCCGAACCCGAGGATTGGCCGCCATGTATGGCGATAGCTGCATCGGAGTTGGCGAGTGGGGTCAACGTCAACCACGTCGGCCGCGTATTCCTCGCCGCCATGGCCAGCACCATCGGACTGCCACGAGAGCAATGCTGCTCCTTCTTCGCCGGTGCGCCCGATTACGATCCTGAAACAACACGATACCAGGTGGACCATGTGTACGATGGAGAATACACCCCCCATGGTTGTCAGACTCTCAAGATCAACGCACGCTGTCCGGTCTCTCCCGGTGATGATTCCCTCTGTGATCAAGAGTGGATGACACATCCGCTGAAGTATCTCAGGGTGAAGCAAAAGAGGAATCTTGCAGCGCGCTCAGACGGCGGTTCTACCAGCGGTGCGGAATCGGAAGCCGGTGCATTGCCTCCAGCCAATCCTTGAAAGGGACGCCCGTAGACCCTCACGCCGTCGAGAGGGAGATAGGATGACCCGTACGCTCGTGCTGACGATCGATCGCGACAACGACCTCGGGGTCAAGTCGGGCATCATAGGTCCGGTTATTGGTCGCAAGCAGACCTTAGCCGCTGCCCTGCGCCTCGGCATCGCCGACCCCGAAGAGAGCGATACCAATGCTATCCTCGGCGCTTTGCACCACCATGACAGATTGGTGGACCAGATGGAGACCAATGACGCGGTAGAGATCGCTATCCTAACCGGCGATGAGCGGGTCGGGGCCCGATCCGACCGTGCCGTAGCAAGCCAGTTAGAGGAAGTAATCTCAGAATTCCAACCCGATTGTGCCATCCTTGTGACCGACGGAGCGGAGGACGAGGCGGTGCTGCCAATCATCCAATCGCGCGTTCGAATCGACCATGTCGAGAAGATCATCGTCAGACAATCGAAGGGCATCGAGGCGACCTACTACTATCTGATGAAGGCGATTGACGATCCGAAGTGGCGAGCCAAGTTGCTAGTTCCACTCTCGATCTTCATGCTCATCGTCGGACTCGGTCTGATCCTTCCCTGGGGCGATCTCCTGATTGGTTCGATGCCTCTGCTCATCGGCATCTGGCTGCTCGCCAAGGGCCTCGGAGCCGAGACCCAGTTGGAGCGCTTGATGATTGACATGCGCGAGAGCGCGGCTGGCGGCATCATCTCCTCTCTGCTTTGGGCTCTCGCATCGATAGCGACGCTGCTCGCGATACTCGAGGGTTGGCGCATGCTGAACACCAGCGCTGAGGGATCGATGGACAACCTGCAAATCGGACTGCGGGCACTAGACAGTGGCCTGCAATGGATAGTAGTCGCATCTCTGTCGGTCGCCTTGTCGATGGTCGTCCTCCGCTTCCGGCGAGGAACCTTCACCGGTCGCAGCATTCAGGTCATCGCTTTTGGAGCGGTCCTCTACGCATTCGCTGAGGCGATGTTGGATGTCGCCATCGTGATGGCGGACGGGCAGGCGTACGAACTCGATCCGAGCCAGATATACAGCGACTGGAGTTTGCCGTTCCTCGCCATAGTGGTGTTCTGGGCCGTGCGCACTGGCGTCAAGTCCTGGTCCAACAGACAAGAAACACAAGGTCGCTATTGGGGAATATGAAAACGAATAAGAGTACGGAATAACTTAATTGAGTCGTTGATTAGCCTTGCTGATTGCGATGATTATGAAGAGATTTGGAAGTGCTTGGGCGCTGACGATTTTGATGTTGACATCCGTTCTACTGGTAGGATGTCTTGGAGGGGATGACGAAGGTTCGGGGCCAGTGACTATCGACGAGGATGGTACCGTAGCCTTGGACGATTGGCAGGTCCACTATGCTGCCACTAGCGGCGATTTGCCGGAATGTGGCAGTGAGACGATTGGGCGGCTGTACTTCGTGAGTGATGATCAGGAATTCCAAGCTTGCATCCCGGGTGGATGGCAGCCCATCGATATCTCGGGGCCACCGGGTCCTGCTGGACCTGCTGGAGAGGGAGCAGTGGTCGAAGAAGGGTGCATCAACATCTTCAGTTGAATTTGAGGATAAGGTTCTGACTAACAGTGATGGCGAGTCATC
>CAZPCY010000029.1:0-10129 GCA_964585295.1 uncultured Candidatus Poseidoniales archaeon
TGATGATGGATCTACTGCAGGAGCTCGGCGGCTCTCGCATGCACTACAACTTCCCACGCGTGGGCGGCGTCAAGCGAGACCTCCCGCACGGCTTCGCGATGCGTTGCAAGGCGAAGGTTGAACTCTTCCTGCAGCGCATTCAGGAGTATGAGGCTCTACTCGACGAGAGCACCATCTTCCTAGTCCGGACCCAAGGGGTTGGCTACGCGAAGGCGGCCGAGCAGGTCAACCACGGAGTCACCGGGCCGAATGTCCGAGCCGCCGGTCACAACCACGATGTCCGATGGGCTCACCCATACTCCGTCTACGACGAATTGGATTGGACGCCGGCCTTGGAGCGCCCCTCGATCAAGGGAGCGGATTGCTACGATCGATACCGCGTGCGGGTGGAAGAAATGGTGCAGAGCGCTAACATGGTGCTACAGGCGCTGGAGAAGATTCCGGGCGGCGCCAACACATACCACGAGCCGGGTGATCCGGCACTGCTCGCCAAGGCACCGGCGCGTGCCAAGGAGGGCCAGACCGGATTCCATCACTTCGAGGATAGCCGCGGCGAGTCGATGTTCTACCTCGTCGGCGGCGGCGAGGGACGAGGCAAGATGCCATATCGTGTCTCGATACGAAGTCCGATGTTCATCACGATCCCGTACGCGTCGAAGTGCA
Organism: uncultured Candidatus Poseidoniales archaeon; assembly: GCA_964585295.1. Taxonomy (GTDB): domain Archaea; phylum Thermoplasmatota; class Poseidoniia; order Poseidoniales; family Thalassarchaeaceae; genus CAUZSY01. The sequence continues at coordinate 664 of CAZPCY010000029.1, forward strand.
TGATTGGCTACAAGGTGGCCGACATCCCAGCGATCATGGGGTCATTCGACCCATGCATCGGGGAGACCGACAGGTGAGGTGAAGGAATGGCGGCATCGGACTGGCTCAACATCCGAGGCGTCGTCGATGGCGTCGCCGATTCGACATCGACTACCATCGCCAGTCTCACGGTGGGAAATACACGCTGGTGGGCACATACTGAGTCGGTCGCTTCCGGACTCTCGGCTCTACTAACTGAGGTTGTGATGGCGACCGTGGTGTTCGGTGTCATCATGACTACGATTCTCGCCATCCTATGGATCGAGAGGAAGTTCTTCGGTCGCATCATGGATCGGCGTGGCGCGACCACCGCGTTCCGATCACTCTGGGTCGGTGAAGGTGGAGATGATGCGACGATTCGTTGGTGGGAGGATCTACCGTTCGGCATCGGCAAGCCAATCGGCGGCTTGCATGGCTTGTTGAACCAGCACTACGGAAATGACCACGAGTTGGAAACGGTATCGAGGGTCGGGAACCGTTCCTACCATGGAGCTTGGTGGGCACTCCCAGGCATGATCCAGAACGTCGCAGATGGCATGAAGTTCCTCACCAAGGAGCACATGGTGCCGGAAAAGGCGGATCGATTCATCTTCGAGCTCGCACCGATTATCATCATCTCGACGACGGTGCTCGTGTTCGCCTTCATCCCGCTCGCTCCGGGCATCTACGCCGCGAACCCCGAACTGAGCCTTCTGTTCATGATGGCAATCTTCGGAATCGCACCTCTAGGTGTCTTCTTCGCCGGCTGGGCATCCAACAACAAGTACACGCTAATCGGTGGGATGCGATCCGCGGCGCAACTCACTGCCTACGAGATTCCGCTCCTAATCACCGTGCTCTCGGTTGCGGTCCTGAGCGGTTCGTTCAACTTGATCGAGATAGTCGACTTCCAAGCCTCCTCTGAAGGAGGCGCTGTGTGGAACCTCTTCCTACTGCCGCTCGGTGGGCTGCTGTTCATCGTGACGATGATCGCCGAGGTCGAGCGGATTCCGTTCGATATGCCGGAGGCGGAGGCGGAACTGGTCGAAGGATGGTGGACTGAGTACGGAGGCATGCGTTGGGGTCTGATGTTCGCAGCTGAGTATCTCCGATCCTACGCCGCCTGCCTGTTGTTCGCTCTGATGTTCCTCGGTGGTTGGGAGGCCCCGTTTGAGGACTTCCTGATTGGTCTGCCTGCCATCGGAGGGCTGTTCGGCACGATATTCTGGCTGGTTCCGCACATTGGCTGGCTGCTGATCAAGGCGTGGCTGATGTTCGCCATCTTCGTCTGGGTCCGATCGGCTCTCCATCGAGTGCGCACTGACCAGATCCTCGAGTTCGGTTGGCGCTACTTGCTTCCACTCTCGCTCGTCAACCTCGCGATGGCCTTCTGGCTCCGCCTTTCTGTCTACGACGAAGGACCATGGCCACTCCTAGTGCCGATCTTCATCACTACAATCGCGCTGGTTCTGTTCGCCATCTTGGTCATCGACGAGGATGAGGATGCTCTCGCCGCCCAGCGTCGTCCATACTCCGTCCAATCGACCAGCCCAGCCGCCCCAGGGGCAAGAAAGGAGTGAGATGAATGCCGTACCACCCACATGCGACGCCGAATTTCCGCAACATGATCGTCAAGCCGATGTGGATGGCTCTCAAGACTGCACTTAGAACCGTGCCGGGCATAGGACCGAGATTCTTCTCCAACGGATATCACGCCCAGCAGGCGGAGATGATTGACGAGACGACCGCTGAGCGAGTCGGCGACTCGCACGCATCCGTCGGCCAGACCTACATGCCCGACAGAGAGACCAGCCCGCTGATTCAGAACCCAGCACGCCCAGTCACCGTGCTGTATCCATACGAACGCCTCGAGGATCTCGAGCCTTGGCTCTTCGTTCCGGGCAACTACAACGGGCGCATCGGTGTGGTATGGGAGACATGCACGGCTTGCAAAGCGTGCGTGCGAGCGTGCCCGAACGACTGTCTGCACATGGAGAGCGAGGTGCGTGTCAATGTTCTGGACATGGTCGATGAGGATCACGAACATGGTGGCTTCGGGGTAGAAGTGAACGAAGGCGGCTGGATTGCGAAGCCGAAGGAGGACTTCGAGGACCTGCAGTCGTTCGATTTGATTACGGAGCATGCCGACGCGCCGCAGCAGTATGAATTCGCGGAGGTGCTCGACCTCAGCGGCGATGAGGTGACGGTGCGTTGGCAGGAGAGCGGAGTGACGGAATCGGTGTCGATGGAGGGCATGGTGCCGGCCGAGCAGGACATCGTCTCCGGTCGCATCGACCTCGGACGCTGCATGTTCTGCGGTCTCTGCATGGAGTCGTGTCCATTCAACTCATTCTTCATGACCAATGAGTATGATGGTATGTCTGGATTCACGAGGCAGGATCTCTGGATGGATGCATCCCGAACCCGCGTACTGCCTTCGGTCCATCGCGAAGAGGTCGACGAGGAGTTGGCGAAGAGAGCAGGCAAGGAACGCGCCAAGCGCGAGCGCGCAGCGAAGAAGGCAGCACAGAAGGCGGAGGCGTGAACGAATGGATGTCGAGACCATCGTTTTCGGATTGCTGGCCACCATCGCGGTGGTCGGCTCGCTCGGTCTCGTCTATGCCAAGCGGGTAGCCCACTCGATGCTGTACCTCGTATTCTCCTTCTTCGCCGTTGCAGGCATCTTCCTGTTGGCCGGAGCCGAGATGCTGGCTGCCATCCAGATCCTCGTCTATCTCGGCAGTGTCCTCCTCGTCGTCCTGTTCGGAGTCATGCTTACTCGGCGCCAGATCATGGAGGCTGATTTCGAATGAAGGGCCTCGGCACCGTCACCCGATTCGCCATCGCGGTGTTCGGGTTGGTCTTAGTGCGCCTGCTGATGATGTCTGGAGCATTCTCAGGCGAGCCTACCGGGTCGACCACCACGGGTGCCTTCGCCGAGGCGCTTCTAATCGATTGGTCGCTGTCGCTCGTCATCGTCGGAGCGATGCTCGCGATGGCGATGATTGGCGCATCGTATCTCGTTCGCGACGAGCGCTTGGAGAACCTCGTCTTCGATCTAGGAGGTGAGGAGGAATGATCGATCCGGCTTTGATCAGCGCCCTCTCGGCGGTTCTCTTCTGCATCGGCTTGGCGGGTGCGTTCACGCGCAAGCACGCGATTGTGGTGCTGATGTGTGTCGAGATCATGCTCAACGCGGTCAATCTCAACTTCGTCGCTGTAGCGATGCAGAACGGGGAACCCACCGGATGGGTGTTCACCGCCATCGCGATTTCGATTGCGGCTGCCGAGGTCGCCGTCGGCCTCGCGATATTCCTCGCTCTCTATTCGACTCGTGAGACGATCTCTCTCGATGACATGGATCTACTGAAGCATTGAGGTGTGGCAGATGGCGGCGACGGCGAACGAATCCTCCCGGCTCCTCTACCTGCTGCCGGCGTTGCTCATCCCTCTCGGACTGGCGTTCGGAAGCACGGAGCCGAGCGTCGAGTGGTCTTGGCTCATCTTCGTCGTACCGTTCCTCGCCTTCCCGACTATAGCCATCCTAGGTCAAGTGTGGAACGGACGCCGCTTCTGGCAGAGCGAACTCAAGGAAGGCGGTATCATCGCGCTGGCGGCTCTCCTCGTCTCGGTCTCTCTATCAATTTGGATGATTTCCGACTACGTCTTCGGCTCCCTCCTCATCTCCGGTCAAGAGGAGAGCCTGCTCACTTGGATTACCTTCGATGTACTCATGCACACGGAGGCTGGTTGGGTGATCGATCCGAGCGGTTGCGCCCCACAGGACTCTATCTGCTTCACCGGGATTTCGATGGGAATTTGGGTCGACGCAATCACCTTGATGCTGCTCTTCGTCGCAACCTTCCTCTGCTTCCTCATCTGCTGGTTCAGCCTCGGTTACATGAACACTGATTCGATTAACGAGAACCGCAACCACCGGTTCTACGCAGAGTTCCTACTATTCAGCGTCGGCATGTTCGGCATGGTGCTTGCCGATGACTTCCTCTGGCTCTTCATATTCTGGGAAATCATGGGCCTTTGCAGCTACCTGCTCATCGGTTTTTATTTCTGGAAGCCAAGCGCCGCTGCAGCTGCTAAGAAGGCGTTTCTCACCACCCGCGTCGGCGATGTATTCCTGATGGTCGGGCTTTTCGTCCTCTACAAGACGTACGGATCGCTCTCGTTCTCGGTCCTCTTCGATGATCCTTCGACCGGCGTTGGAGGCGCCGCTGTCGATGCAGCGATGCTGAAGTGGGCTCTCGTGATGATGTTCATCGGCGCGGTCGGTAAGAGTGCTCAGTTCCCGCTGCATGTCTGGCTGCCGGACGCGATGGAGGGGCCGACGCCGGTATCGGCGCTCATTCACGCGGCGACCATGGTCAATGCGGGTCTCTATCTGGTGGCTCGCATGATGCCATTCTTCGATGTCGCCCACGGCGGCGTCGCTTCGCTAGCCGATGTTGGCATTCTGATTGCTTGGATTGGTGGTATCACTGCGTTCATGGCGGCCTTAATCGCCTTCGTCCAGAACGATATCAAGAAGGTGCTCGCCTACTCGACGATGAGCCAACTGGCGTACATCTTCACTGGTCTAGGAGCGTCGCTATGGTTCCTCGCACACGGCAGCGACTCGACGATGCACAAGGCTGGGATCGTGATATTCGGCGCTTCGATGTTCCATTTGTTCAACCACGCGATGGCGAAGGGGATGCTGTTCATGGCATCCGGCTCGGTGATTCACGAGATGCACCATGCGCACGACCACACACACGACCACGGTGACATCCGAATAGCACCGCCACCCGAGGGAGTTCCCAAGGCATTGGACGAATTGATTTCCCATCTGAAGGAGGAGGGTATGACGGCGCGGGAGTTCTTCACCAGCATCGACCTCGATTCCAGCCGTACCTTGACTGTTGAGGAAATCGCCACCGCGTTCAGCAACAAGGGCATCGACGATTCGATGACCTGTGAGGTTGACGATCTCGTCCGTGCGATGGACCGGAACGGTGACGGCGAGATTGACCCGAAGGAGTTCGACACCTTCCTGATGGACTACCTAATCGCCGGCCGTGTCCGGATTGCGGAGCACCAAGAAGAATTCGATCCACAGGACATGCGAGAGATGGGCGGACTCGCTGCCCGCATGCCAATAACCTCCGTCGCGATGATGCTCGGATCGATGTCGATCATCGGAATTCCACTGATTGGCGGCTTCTGGTCGAAGGAGGGAATCGTCGCGGGAGCATGGGAAGCGGTCTTCCACGGCGGCTCGATGATGGCCGTGCCGGCCATTCTGGTGCTGTTGACCGCTGGAATGACCGGGTTCTACATGACGCGGATGTGGCTAATGACATTCGCTGGTGAACACAAGTCGCAGTACGCCGCGCACGTCGAGGAATCGACTCCTTGGATCAAGACACCTCTCGTGGTGCTATCGTTCATGACGGCGCTCGGAGCGATCGCACTGGCGCTCCTAGGCATGGGCCATTTCCTCTCCGAGAACGCGGCGCTCGGGCTCTACGACCATCATGGACACCATGTCGGACCAATTGAGGCGTTAATCGGACTCTTTGAGCACGCATTCCTACCGAGCGATCCAGCGGTGGCGTTGGTCACTTACTCAACCATCCTGCTTTCCATGTTCCTCGGGCCATTCGTCGCCAGCCGACTGCATGGCGGGCGACTCCCAGAGGGGTCGAAGGCCACGCCTCTAGTCGCTTGGTTGGTCAATCTGTCCAGCACCACCGGCCGAAGTGAGATTGGCGATCTCGCCGATTCGGGGTTCGCCGATGCACTGCACCGTCGCCTCTACTTCGACGAGGCGTACGAATGGCTGATCGCACGCACGGTGATGCCCTTCGCAGCATGCGCGGCGTGGTTCGACCGATCGGTTATTGATGGCGTAATCAAACTGATTGAGCGCGGCAGCATTGCCGGCTCGCAGCGCATCCGTCTCCTAACCACTGGCAGTGCGCGCGACTACATTCTGATGGTCGCCGTCGGAGCGCTCTGCATCGTGATGCTAATTCTGGGGGTCGCCTGACATGGATATCCTCACCGCGATGACTCTCCTACCGCTCCTGAGCGGTCTCCTTCTATTGCTCTTCGCGCGCGAAGCGCCGACCGCTAATCGCGAGGCGGTTGACAGCGCCGTCCGAAACATATGCTTCGCAATCTCGTTGATTGTCTTCGTCGCTGCTTCGATGCTTGCCGTCGAATCCTACACGTCGATCTCCTGGTCGACGCTCGCGTTCGGCGACTACGCGTTGCAGAATGACTGCACCGATGGATCATGCAGCCTGATCGCAGCCGCTGGAGTCCACTGGAAGGTCGGCATCGACGCGCTCTCCTTCCCGATGGTCTGGCTTACCGCACTGCTGATTCCAATCTCGATGCTCGTCGAGTGGGACCAGAAGCAGGGCGCCTATTTCCATCCGTTGCTGCTTCTGATGGAGGGTGCGCTGCTCGGGGTGTTCGTAGTGCTCGACCTGTTCATGTTCTACGTGTTCTGGGAACTCACGCTGATTCCCATGTTCTTCCTGATTTTGATGTGGGGAGGGGAGGACCGCAGGTATGCGGCGATGAAGTTCTTCATCTACACCTTCACGGCGAGCGTTCTCATGCTCGTCGGCATCCTCCTGATGTACTTCCACACTCCCGACATCACAGGTATCTCCGGCACCCTGACCGGACACCACTTCAACATCCCACTAATGGCCACCCAGAGCGGCTTCATGGCTGCGGAGGGATTGCGTGCTCTCACCTTCCTGCTGCTGCTGATTGGCTTCGCTACCAAGATGCCGAGCGCGCCGTTCCACACTTGGCTTCCCGACGCGCACGTGCAGGCGCCGACCGCTGGCTCGATGATTCTCGCTGGAGTGATGCTGAAGATGGGCGCGTATGGCTTCCTGCGGCTAGCGGTCTCGATCTTCCCCGACCAGACGGTCGCGTTCGTTCCACTGCTTGTGTTTCTAGGGATGTTCAGTCTAGTCTACGGAGCTTGGGTGTGTCTAGGACAGACCAATCTGAAACGGATGGTCGCCTACTCCTCCGTCTCCCACATGGGTCTGATTTTCCTCGGCATCGCAACGATGCAACCGTTGGGAATCGCGGGTGCAATCTTCATGATGTTCGCGCACGGGATTATCTCCCCGCTCCTGTTCGCAGTGGCTGGCTCGTTCAAGCACCACTATCACACGCTTGAGATCGGTTCGATGCGCGGCATCGCGCACCACAGTCCGTGGCTGGCTGGTCACATGATGATCGGATGGATGGGAAGTCTAGGTCTGCCACTGATGGCTGGATTCGTCGCCGAGGTATGTATCCTGATTGCGTTCTGGATGGCGTTCGGTTGGTGGACGCTTCTCCCAGCGCTGACCCTGATTATCACTGCGGCTTATTACCTATGGAGCATGCAGCGGACCATATTCGAGAGTGGTGATCCGCACAAGGCAATCCTGCCCGACACCATGGCGGGACACGAGCCGCGCGATGTCAGTTGGCATGAGAACATCGGCATGTTCGTGCTCGGCATCTCGGCGATCATCTTCGGAATCTTGCCCGGGATCTTCCTCGGCATGATGTCCGCATGGAGCGGCGGCTTGGTCAGCGAGGCGATAGTCGATGCATTGACCATGATGGGGGTGAAGCCGTGAACTCGCTACCACTACTCGCCGACCGGCTGCTAGCCAGTGCATTACAACCCGAGTTCACTCTGATTGTCGGCATGCTGCTGATGATTGTGGTTCCGAATCTCGGCGATGCGAAGGTGCGCATCCCGATGACTCGCCTTCGCGTACCTATCCTGATTGGAGGTAAGCGATTCAAAGCCACGTCTGACCCGACGATACCGGCGACGATCGCGATCATGACCATGTTGCTGGCGGCAATGAACGCCATGTTCACCTTCGCTGGTTCACCACCTCTCGGAAGTGCCGCTGCCTGCGTGTCGGCGGGTGGATTGGTCGATGTCGGATGCGACGATTTGACCGACTACATCCTCCGAGCCGATGCATTCAGTCGGATGATGCAGGTCATCTTCCTCGCCTCGCTGACCATCGCATCGGCAGCGATGCTCCACAGGATGCCTCCGAACTCGGATGCCAAGCCGCCGAGTGCCAAGGCAAACGAGGCGATGCGGGAGCAACTAATCACACGGCTCCTCGATAACCGCCGACAGGTGGACTTCCACCTGCTGATCCTCTTCGTCGCGCTCGGGATGAGCATCGTCGCGCTGGCGACGGACCTCTTCCTGCTGTTCGTCGGGCTCGAACTAGCATCGCTTGCGATTTATGTCCTAGTAGCCTTTCACAAGGAGAGCGAGCATGGTGGCGAGGCCGGTGTCAAGTACTTCATCACCGGAGCCACCTCCAGTGCGATAGGACTCTACGGACTCTCTCTGCTATTCGTTTGGAACGGCAATGTCAGCCTAGTCGGTGTGAATGGATTGCCCGCCGCATGGGCCGCGATGTCCTCTCCCGATCCGATTGCCGTCATTGGTTTTGGCCTGATGCTTGTTGGATTCGGTTTCAAGGTCAGCGCCGTTCCCTTCCACTTCGCCGCGCCAGACGCCTACTCCGGCACCACTTCACCGGTGGCTGGGATGCTCGCCACCGCCTCGAAGGCCATGGGATTCGTCGGCATGCTGCGCGTGCTGCTGGTGGTCGGTCAGCCGAGTGGCGCGGACGGTCTCTGGCTTGTCGTGCTCGGCATCATTTCTGTGGTGACAATGACCTGGGGCAACCTCGCCGCACTGTCCAGCGAGAACCCGAAGCGAATGCTAGCCTACTCCAGCGTCGCTCACGCCGGCTACATGCTCGCCGCGCTGACCGCTGCGGGAAGCGGCGTCGTTGGAGACGAGACGCGCGCGGTCCTCGTCACCGCCGTTGTCTTCCATCTTGCAGTGTTGGTGTTCTTCAAGTTCGGAGCGTTCCTCGTCCTGACCCTGCTGGAGATGGAGGGCAGAGGGCATGACATCAACGACTTCCACGGCCTTGCCCGGCGCGACCCGATTATCGCGCTCGCGATGTTCGTCTTCCTGCTGGCACTCGCCGGAGTCCCGCCGTTCTCCGGATTCCTCTCGAAGCTGTTGATGATTACCGGCATCGTTCAGGCGAGCGCCGCCACTGGTGCTGCTGACTCGACCACCTTCATCGAGTGGGCGAAGAGTGCATCTTGGGTGTTCTGGCTTGCCGTCGCCATCGGACTCAATAGCGCCCTCTCGCTGTTCTACTATCTCAGAATCGGGATGGTTATGTTCTTTGAACAGGGCGACCGAGATCGCCGTCTCGCACGCGCCCCGTTCATCCGAATCATGATTGTCGCTTCTCTAGTCGCCACCGCTGCTTTCGGACTTGGACCTATTAGTGATCGTCTACTCTCTATGACGGAGTTTGCAGCCCACCACTTGCTGGCACTCTGACCTCAGGATTTGGGTGTTGAATGG
>CAZPCY010000030.1:0-9607 GCA_964585295.1 uncultured Candidatus Poseidoniales archaeon
CCATCGGTGAAGATCGAGGTGGTCGAATGATTCCCAAGATTTCAGAGTGGAAGAAGGGCCGTGTGTCCGAACTTTCCGACCTACTCGGCAAGCCCGGCGTGATTGGCGTCGTCGATGTCGAAGGAGTGCCGGCTACGAACATGCTCGACATGCGCAACGACCTCCGCGACACGATGACTCTTACGATGGCGAAGAAGACCTTGGTCCGACGCGCTTGGGAATCAACCGGACTGTCCGAACAGGAGCTAGATGCGCTTCTAAATGGCGTCACGCAGCCGATGCTGGTTCACAGCGACCAACTGAATGCGTTCCAGCTCTTCGCCGAGTTACAGAAGACACGACAGGGGCGCCCCGCGAAGGATGGTGACATCGCTCCAGAAGACATAGTCGTCGAAAAGGGGCCGACTTCCTTCGGTCCTGGTCCGATTGTCGGCGACTTCAACGCGGTCGGGATTCCAGCCAAGATCGAGAAGGGCAAGGTGGCGATCACGAAGACGACTACTGTAGTCCGCGCCGGTGAGCCGATAGAAGGCGAACTCGGTACAATGCTCGGCAAGTTGGACATCCACCCGATTGAAATCGGCCTCATTCTATCCGGCGTCATCGAGGATGGAACCATGATGGATTCCTCGGCGCTGGATATCGATGTCGATCAGATTCGTAACGATATCGTCAACGCGACCTCGCGCGCTTTCAACGTCGCCTGCCAGATTCGCTGGTTCGCGACCGAGACAATGCCGTCCCTTCTCGCCAAGGCCAGCGGTGAGGCGCTCTCCGTCGCCGTCGAGGCGGGTGTGGCAACCAGCGACACCGTGCCTCTGTTCATCGGCCGCGCTCATGCGCGAGCCATGGCCCTTGCAGGCCAACTCGATTCCTCCGCGCTCGACGCGGATCTCGCCGAAGTGCTCGGCGCCGCCGCGGCCACCGCCGCAGCGGCGGCCGATGTGGCTGCGGAAGAGACGGACGACGATTCGTCGGCCAAGACGCCGGAAGAGGCGGAGGAAGAAGAGGAGGAAGCCGGGTTCGACGGACTTGGCGATCTCTTCGGTTGAACTGAAGGAAGGTGAAATGAAATGGAGTACGTGTACGCGGCGATGATGCTGCACTCGGCTGAGAAGAACATCGATGAGAAGTCCGTGACCTCGGTCCTCAAGGCCGCTGGTCTAGAGGCTGACAGCGCCCGTGTGAAGGCGCTGGTCACATCGCTGAACGACATCGACATCGGAGAGGCGATGGCGACCGCGATTGCGGCGCCTGTAGCCGCCGCCGCGCCAGCGGCCACCGGAGGCGGGGATGCCCCCGCCGCTGAGGCGGCGGCCGAGGCTCCGGCCGAGGAAGAAGAGGATGAGAGCGCAGGCTTTGAGGGTCTGGGCTCCCTCTTCGGCTGATTGAGCAGCATTTGGGACGCGATAGCCCGGACCCACCTCGGTGGGATGCCCGATGAACTGGCCGCACGGCTCGACCGAACGGAACGGATGGGGTGCACACGACCTTCCCAGTCAGCCGAATCTCCGATTCGTGAGGCTTCGGGAATCGCCATCATCCTTAATCGGGTCTCGCTTCCTTTCGGGAAGGTGTCTTGAGCATCCCTCAACCACCACTGGCCAATGGCTCTGGCGACGGTGCACGAGATACCCATCAGTGTCAGCCCCGTCGATGCGGTCAGATCGTTCAGGCGCGCTGCGGAGAGCGCAGGATGGGAGGTCCGACGCAACGAAGGCAAGCGAATGGTGCATCGGCTTGCCATTGTCATGCCAATCGAGCGCCACGTCAGAACCTTCGGAGTGGTAATCGATTCCGGGCCGCTCGAAGGTGCGGCGATGCAGGCGTGGAGCCATGTCGCCGGTTCTGCCGGAGCGCTGACAATGACCGAATGGGTGCTGCCGGAAATCGACAAGGAGGTTTGGCCGCGCTTCATACGAGCGTGGGCCGCGCGCCTCGATCGAGCACCTTGGCGTTGGACCTTCGGTGAGAGGAGTCGAATCGGCTACCTTCTGCCGGAATTCCGCCGCAGTCGCCGCGCCTTCCGAGCTTGGGGGTGTGATGTCGGCAAGGGCGCTTGGCCGCCTACGATGGACGATCTCTTCGCTCCCGAAGGAAACGATGGCGAGGAGTAATCCCCGCGCTCTACGAGCGCGCCATCGCACATCGCGAGGTTGATGAATGGGGGGTGGACAGGGCTGCCTGTGAACCCGAGCGAGAAGATGGGCGAGTTCCGTATATGGCTGGAAACGCCGCGGAACATGCAGACATTCGCAATCTCATGCGCCTTCGCTCTCGTCTTTCCCGTCTATTTCGCATGGGCTCCGTCGATGCTCGGCGATGGCATCATCGGCGGCGACTCATCCGGTGCGACAGGAGATTGGGAGCTTCGGTTCAATCAGACATCGGTGCTGTTCGAAGAGGATGTTAATCTCGGAAATGGCGACACACATGAGGCATACTTCGACATCGAGGACCATCCGATGATGCTAACCCTAGCAAAAGTAGAGGTCGAGGTGATTTGCAACGACAACGACGATCCGGGGCCTGGCTTCAACGACAGGGGAAGCGGTGAGAGCGACCTCTCTGGGGTCAGCGGGGATTTCACTGATGAGAGCGCCGACGGCGCATGCAATGGTGGTCAAGCGTTCAGCATGGTCTGGGATGTCGTGGACGGATACAGCGGCACCGATGCCGTAGAGAGCGGTAGCGAGGCGGAGATTCGCGACAAGTGGTCCGATGGCGGCAACGGTCGCGGAGAATGGATCATGACTCTGACCGCCGAGATCAACAACCCTCCATCGCCGCTCGGCAACATCGTCGATAGTGACGAGGACTACACGATCCGTTGGAACGCGACTTGGTTCCAGTTGGAGATGAGTCCAAAGGCCGAGGGTCAGGTCTAACCTGTGCGCTCAGGGATCTTCGCCTCGCAAGGCCTCGATTTTGAGAAATTGTTCCGAAGAGAACAATAGCCAGATCAAGGACCGGTCGATATGGAATACACCAGACAGCGGGTATTAGCCAAATCATTAGTTTGGAGAATCATCGCCACCTTGACCGGAGCTATCGTGACATTGGTCTTGACTGGTGAAATGGAAACAGCTGGCATGTTTATCATCATCGAATTCCCACTGAAGATGGGAATCTACTACGTGCACGAGAGAAGTTGGGAGTCGGTCTCGTGGGGAAGGACTGCTGCATCTGGAAACTAGGTCTAATTCTCAATTTCTTGAGATGATGATCGGCGCTAGGGAGTGGTTTCAAGTCTTGGCGTGAATTTTCACAACATCGGCGTCCGCCAGTTCGTGATCGCCACCGATGACGCGGCCCGAGCGACCGTCGGTGGCCCGGATGAAGCCGTCTCCTAGGTCGGTGTGGACTGCGTACGCTAGGCCACGCGCGGTCGTGCCGCGCGGAACGAGCAGCGCGTCGGGAAGAATTCGACCATCGCCATCCGTCCACTTTCCTTCATCCTGAACCGGATATGCGACGATCCGATCAAGCGGACCGAACACTACGTCTGCGAGGAGGCCAACGATGCCGGTATCGCCGAGAGCGTCGAGTCGCGCTTGCAATGCCGCGAGTCCCTTGCGCTGCGCCTCGGAGAGATCGCTTCCTTCCGCGATTGAGAACGACTTGCCACCAGGGGAGTAGTCAATCGCTCCGGCGCTGGATGCTCGACGAAGCGCGAGTTCCGAGTCTGCGCTGGTGGCTCTGACCAGCGCTCCTTCCTCGGCCGCTGCCTCGGCAAGCGAGGACCATGTCGAGGAATCGGCGGCATCCGCCTTATTGGCTGCGACATGGACAGGGAACAGCTGCCGCCTAATTGCCGACGCGAGTTCCATCACCAACTCCTCCGGCCACGACCAAGGAACTCCGAGATCTGCCCTCTCGGATCGAAACTCGGCCAGAGCGTTCGAAACGAGTGGTACAGACGCGCCAAGGCCGGTCAACTGGTCGTGAAGATAGGTGTTGAGCGCGCCTTCGCCTTCGGACTGTGATCGACGAGCACCACGACTCCATGATGACCAGAGCAGGCCAGCAATCCAAGCATCGAGCTCGCCGATAAGGAACCGGTGCTCTTCCAGCGGATCGCATGCTCCCGGCCCAGAGGGATTTCCCTCCAAATCAGTCGCGCCGGAGGCGTCGACAATCTGGATCAATGCGTCGCACGCTGCGAGGTCGGATAGGAACTGGTTGCCGCGCCCCCGTCCTTCGTGCGCCCCGGGAACAAGCCCTGCGACATCGACCAAGGTAACCGGTGCGAAACGGCGATGACCGTTGCAAGAGCCGCTGCGCGGCTCGCATAGGCTACCTTCGCGAGGATCGTCGGCAGCTGGCGGATCGAGGCGTCCGTCCGCCTCGCGCCGCTTCCGCAATTCGTCACAGGCACATGGATCAGGGAGCGGTAGCCACGCAACGCCGACATTGGCATCGATGGTCGTGAACGGGTAGTTGGCAATCTCGACCGGGGTCTCTGTGAGGGCAGCGAAAGCAGTGGACTTTCCGACGTTCGGCTTGCCGACCAATCCGATCCTCATCGATCCATCCCTCGACGCTGTTGCCGTCGCGCATCCCTCATGGCTCTGCCGTCGGCCGCATCAGCGACGATCTGCGGTTGGATAACTCCAAACGAACGGTTCTGATCAGACATCTCCGCACATCTGCCGAAGTCCTCCCACGCCTTGATGACCGAAGACCGCGACAGATGTCCATGGCCGGTGCGCTCGCCCTTGGTGGTGGTCTCGTCGGGCGATTCGTCTGTGCGAGACTCGCCGCGTCAGGAAGCGAAGTCCGCCTCATCGACATGGATGGAGAAGCCGTCGAGGCGGCCCTCGACGAAGGGGTAGACGCACGACTCGGCGATGCTTTGACAGCTGCATCCGAAGAACCGCTTTCTTCCGCTGATGTCGTCCTAAACCTGCTACCTGGCTCCATCGGTCACGCCGCTCGCATCATACTGGTCGAGCGTGGCGCGACGGTCGTTGACCTCGCATTCTCGCCCGAGGACGCTCACGATCTCAGCGCAGCAGCCATCGCATCCGGCTCAATTGTCGTTCACGATCCGGGAATCGCACCCGGACTCTCCAACATGATTGTCGCCAATGCACATCGCCGCCTCGGACCCCTACAGCGCTGCGTCATCTCCGTAGGCGGCAATCCATCGAAACCCGATCAATCAGCAGCGCATCAACCAACAGGGGAAATCGGTAGGGCAATCGAGGGAGTAGCAGAAGAGGCAGTGAATACGACCGGTGGTTGGTCGTACATGGCACCATTCTCACCACGAGATGTAATAGAGGAATACACCCGACCAGCCCGCATCCGACGAGCCGGACGAATCGTTACCGTCCCGGCTCTCTCCGAGCGCCATCCAATCACCATCGAGGGCAAGGGGATAATGGAAGCATTCCTTACCGATGGTCTGCGAAGTCTGCTCTCGCTCGACATCGCCGATTTGGTTGAGGAGACCATACGCTGGCCCGGTCACATCGATCGCTGGCTCGCCTTCGCACCTGAAGGCATAGTGACCGAGAAGGACGAAGCGATGCTACTAGACGCTTGGCGGTACGATTCTGAACGATCGGAGTTCACCCATCTGCGAGTCGAGATAGAACCACGCGATGGCAATCGCGAAATGTGGATTGTCGAGGACGAGGGAGCAGATGGTTGGTCATCGATGGCTCGGACAACGGGTATAGTCACGGAGACCATCGCCCGATCTATCATGGATGGATCACTCACTCTCGAAGCGGGAGTGCATGCGCCTGAGGAGCTGCCACCTTCCGCCTTTGAGGCCACTGTGGCGGCTATGCGCGATGCCGGTGTGAAGATACGGCATGAGGCAATCTGAGCGGAACGATTGCGAAGGCCGAGCGAGCGTAGAAATCTCACTCCTCTTCATCGACCAGAATCGTCGCACTTCCAGGTGAGTCATCCTCTTCCTCGATGACCAGAACCGTGTCGAGGGTGACGCCGGCGGTCAGCAGGTCACGGACCGAGGTCTCACCAGCGACCAAGTATCGGTGTGGTCCGCCGCTCGCATCGAGCAGAGGGGCATCCCCGACTCGCGCCCCCTCGAAGGTCCCCCGGGCCATCGCCAGCGCATTGGCCAAGGTGCCGATGACCACGCCGTAGAACAGAATTGTACCAACGACGGCCAACTCATGGACGAGGGCACTCGTTGCATCGTCCGCCGGCCCCGCTTCGAGGAAGGCTGATGCGGCGAAATCCGCCATCAACAGTACGGCGCCACCGCCGATGCCGCCGACGACGATTCCCCAGTAGGTCCACGAACCTTTGCCAGCGCCAAGATCGACTTCGCGACCTACGATATCGGGGTAGATGACGAGCGCGGCGCCGAGAGTTAACGGCAGCAGGACCGTGACCAGTCCGACGGTAGCCATGGTGTCAACGATGACCGCGAGTTCGCCGGAGCCACCGAACAGGTCAACGGCGCCGAAGAGCGACCCCGCTGTCATCAACGGCAGCATCAGAGCGCCGAATGCGATCAGAGGCAGGCCGGGGGTAGAAGCGGCGGCTCCTGGATTCCGTCGCAGCGTCGCCAACAGGTTGGCCGACATCGCGACTGCGGGGATTAGAGAGAGTGAGAGCAGCATCGACCATGCGATCCTAGACACATCCCCAAGCGCTGGCAGGCCGACATCGAGTCCCATGATGCCGAAGTTGAACGCCGCGTAGGCGGCGTTGGTCGGAGTGAATGCAAGCGGTGTCAGAGTCGCGAAGACGAAAATCATCGAGACACCGACCAGAGACCCTGACCAGATCGGGCGTCGGGTCGCGCGTGATACCGCATAGAGTGACAGCCCAAAGGCGCTGCCGAGGAAGAAGCCGGTCGACATCTGTGCGACCATCATCCAGAAGGTGGTCCCAGCGACCGATGGACCGAGGACCAAGAAGGCGCCGAAGGAGGCGAAATACGAGCCATGGCCGAGCAGGATGAACATCTGCGGAGCGGCAAGTGGAGAATCTCGGTTCGCGACGGTCAAGAGGAGATTGACGAAGATCGCCAACTGCGCCATGAAGAGGAGGGCGAAGGCGATGAAGCCAAGCAGACCTGATAGGTCACTCGTGCCCTGTGAAGCGACGATGTGTAGCACCACCGCGGCGCTCCAGACGAACGCCATTAGGTGCGCATTGACCTCACTCGCCAGTCGAACATTCGACATCCTCGGAACAACATGCAGCCCGCCGGCGATTAGCAGCGCTCCCAATCCTCCGTAGACTAGAGCGCCGTCACCGGCGAGGTACAGGCTGGTGGTGGTCGGGTTCCAACCCCACCCGCTCATGCTGTGCAGCGCCTGTGGCGAGTGATGCAGCCACTTCTCGATGAACACGAGAGATGAGCCAAGGAATGCCCAAGTCGCGCCGGTGAACAACCACGCCTTTGAGGCGCTCTCACCACGGCCCTCAACTAGGCTCGCACCCGGTCCGAGCGCCTTTTCCATCATGAATCCTGAGAGCTCCTTGGCAACCTCGCTGAATATGCCGAGCCCGGCGTTCATCCTCCACCAGATGACGAACAGAATCAACCAGTAGACACCCATGCTGAGGAGAATCAGATCCATTTCGCCACCTCAGTCATTCGCGACCTCAACCATCGCTGCTGCTAACAGCAGGAAAATGCCGAGCATGATTCCAAGCAAGAAGAACCAGATCCCACTGTCCCCGACACCTGTGAAGAAGGGGATGACCTGACTCAGCACCGGAAGGGCGTGACCAGGGTATAGTATGCCATAGATGGTGAGAAAGAGGAAGGTCGTGACTAGACCCAGCGTCAGAACGACCCGAGACACCGGCGGCTCCTCCATTGAGTGCATGTAATCGATGAGTCCCTCGGTTCCGGTCACCTCGATTCCTCCCCGCCGAACACACCCGAACAGGCGTCCCCGGCCACCGGCGAGACGCCCTTAAGCGTTGGGCGGAGCGACGCCGGAGAGACTGCCCCTCGCCAGTCCGCATCTACGATGCGCTCGATCGCACTCGTCGATTGAAGGCCTCTCAAGGTGAGCGGAGCGCCTCAATCCGAGGTGCTCTGCGATCCCTGCCTGTTCCGAGCGGACAGGGAAGCGCTAGGTCGAGTTCGATCTCGCACCGCCACTCCGCTTCGCAACGGCACTCTAAACCGGCGAATTCCCTAAGGTCGGCCGAAACCGAATAGCGCTCGATTGCGGCGGCGACATGGCGATCGCATTCGCCGCAGTTGTGTGCTCCTCTAACCTTGCCGGCCGCGGTCGGATGGACGATGAGGCGGGCCGAGCCAGCCTCGGCCGCTTCCGCCGCCTTCAGTGGCTGGATTACCGGATGGACGCGCCGAATCAATTCAACGAGCGACCACAACCATGGTGGTCTGTATTCGCGTGCGCGGAAGATTCGATCGACGATGGTCCGCTTCTGGATGTTCATCGGATTGACCGAAATCTCATCGGTACCCAACCAGATTGCCTCAATCGAGGTGACGCAACTCTCCAGAGCATCGCCCTCGGACATGAAAGGCGGCTTGAACAGCAGGTAGGACTTCACTCGAAGTCCGTTCTCTCGCAAGGTTGCGACCGCACGATCATACTGCTTGGTCGAGAACCCCTTGTTGCAGTGAAACTTGAGCACCACGTCATCGTACGCCTCCAAGCCGATAGCGACCGTGCAACCCGGATGCCGCTCCGCCACCCACGCCATCTTCTCCGGTGTACACATCTCAGCACGCGCCTCGACCACCAGATGCAAACCTCGATCGTGGGTCTCTCGGAGGACCGTTTCCTGCCATTCCGGTGGATTCTCACGATCCTCGAAGAAGGTACCAGAGGTGTACACCTTGACCATCCCACAATCCTCGAAGTCGTTCGTCTGCCGCTTCGCCTCTTCCCACTGTGCGTGCAGGTTGTCGTTGGTCACATCATCACGGACGTCGTTGAAGTAGCCGCAGAAGGTGCAACCGCTCTTCCACCACCAAACGCAACCTCGGGTCCGGAGGATTACGGTCGCCGCCGTGGTAGGTGTCCCGTCGGGAAGCACCTCGGGAGTCGTGTAGACAACCGCTGGCTCAGACGCATCCCACGATTCACGGATGCGAATCGAGGAAGCCGTGTTCTCTGGCGCCTTCACTAGATGGTGCACCTTGATGGTGCCACCTTCCATCTGCAGCATCGGCCCTCCGCAACCGCTCCCCATCCCGTCGACTCCGACCGACGGGCGCTGCCCGACGGTGAAGAAACCGCCGGATGAGAAGGTACGATCTGCGAGCAGTCAGCGACAGCACCCAAGAACGAAATGGTGAGGTATGCCCTAGTTGAGTAGGTGGCATCGTTTTGGGGTGTGGCCGACCTCGACTGACTCATGGTCGATGCCGATGATTCCGAGGGTAAGGTGGACGAAGGCGGCCTGTCTTCACCAAATGATGCCATTGAGGGGGAATTGGACCCCGATATCGTGAAGGCACGGATGGACTCGATGAGCGCCGAGCAGAAGAAGGGGCTACAGGGTTGGTATTGGTACGATTGGGCCAACCAAGCATATGCACTCACAGTGATGACAGTTATTGCACCTGCACTGATGGCCAGTTTGTACAACAAGGCCACTGGAACGCAAACTGGTGACTCATTCT
>CAZPCY010000031.1:0-8010 GCA_964585295.1 uncultured Candidatus Poseidoniales archaeon
TCGATGACAGCCGACCGAGGTGAAGGTCTGATATGCGGGGCGCCCGGCCTCGCGTTCTAGCGATGCGACCCGACTTGACCGACGAACATCCAGAGGATGATTCAGTGGAGCCGATCTCGGACGAAGATGAGGGCGGCGCTTGGGAAGACTACGAGGAAATCGAGGAGATTGACCCGAAGCGGATGCACGGTGAAGGTGGCAAGGAATACGCTTGGATGGACGAGGAGCGCAACAGGAGACTATTCGAAGAGATTGAGGATCGCCTCCAAGGAGTCCTTGGCACCGGTCTCTACGAATGGGTGGATCGACGCGTTTTCGATCAGGTGTTCGACCAGTCGACCTTGCTCGCGTTGTACAAGCTGATGAAGAACGGCGCGATTGAAACCGTCGACTTCCCGATTGCGCGCGGCAAGGAGGCGCATGTGTTCCACGCGTCGACTGTCGAGGGCCCGGCTGCGGTGAAAATCTTCCACACTTCGAATGCGGTGTTCAAGGGCTTGACTCGGTACATAGAGGGGGATCCAAGATTTCAAGGATTGAGAAGGAAGCACCGCCTTCTTGTGACTCTCTGGGTTCGCAAGGAGCACCGCAATCTGCTGAGGATGCGCAAGGCCGGCCTCAGGGTCCCGAACCCGCGTGCCATCCTGCAGAACGTGCTCGTGATGGACTACCTAGGTGATGCGACCAGCCCGGCGCAGAGGATTCGCGACATCGATGTGGAGTCGCCGGGGGAGGTAGTGGACGAACTTCTCGATTTCCTGCGTGTCTGCTGGCAGCAGGCACGACTGGTCCACGCCGACTTCTCCGAATACAATGTGCTCTGGCACGGAGACGAGCCGTGGGTCATCGATGTGGGGCAGGCGGTTACAGACCAGCATCCCAGTGCTGACGAATTCCTTGTTCGGGATGTGACGAGGCTCGTGCAGTGGGCTGGAAGGCATGATGTCGGATTGGAAATGGCCGAGGCTATGGCCCATGTCCTCTACGACTGACCATACCGTTCAGCAGCAACCAGCCTCTCGTCTCGGAGCTGATACAAAGATCACGCGATCGATGTCCTGTGTATTCTTCAGCTTCTCTATGATTCTCCTGAGCGTGCCCACAGAGCCATTCACCTGCATCGTGTCAACGCAGGTGTGGCTCGCGGTGAGGCAATTGTGGTTGTAGGAGGTCACCGATAGGGAGGGAGCGTGGCGCAGTTCGGTCAACTTGCTTTCAACCCCATGCTGGTAGTAGATCACCAAGGTTCCCTCGGTCTCAGCATCAGCGTCCAAACCCTTCAGCTCGTCGTTGCGATTCTGATCGGCGAAACTGACGCTCGCATCCCTGAGGAACTTGCTGCGATTCCGATATCCCGATTCTTTGGCCATGGCATCGAGACGGCCGGCGAAGTCGTCGTCAACACTGAATGATATGATCCGACTCATGTGTCACTCTCCTAGTGGCATATTATTAACATTTGTTAAATACCTATTACAGGACGGCCGACTATGGCCACAACCGCTCTGATGTATGCTGCGCTGACCTTCGCGATTGCCATAGTATGCGGCCTGTTGCCCGTTTTGTCGAAGATTAAGCAGGATGCCAATCGCCTCAAGATGTTCACTGGAATCGCTGCTGGCATTATTATCGGGTCAGCGATGCTCGTCGTAATCCCCGAAGGCTATGCCCTCGCCACTTCTGACGAGCATGGCGAGGAGAAGGAGCTGATAGCGGGTACAGCCCTCATCCTCTTGGATGTGGAGAAGGGGGTGCTGAACGCTTCCCAAGGTATCGAATCGATTGCGGCATCGATTTCCCATGGCGACCACGAAGACCACTCCGGTCATGATGATCACGGTGATCACTCAGGTCACGAGGATTCGTCCCATTCTGAGGGTCTCGCAGGGGAAATCGAGCATGTGATCGAAGAGGTCGAGGATGGCGACATCAACGCTGCGGCCGGTATCGATGAGATCGGCGAGTTGCTGACCGCTCACGCTGGCGAATTGGAAGATGATCACGGCCATGGTTCAGGGCTTCTGATTGGCGCTGCCCTTGTCTGTGGTTTCATCGTGATGCTTATACTCGAGGGATCCGGAATCGGACACGCGGTCCACGAGGAACACCACGACCACGAAGCCGAGCACGGTCACGGCCATGTCCACCATGGATATGGCTGGATGCTCGTGCTTGGACTTTCTTTGCATGCAGCAGCAGACGGGCTGGCGATTGGCGCGGCCACCGCATCTGGCAGCGCTTCGCTGACCGCGATGGTCGCACTCGCCGTGCTGATTCACAAGGCCCCTGCTGCATTCAGCCTCGGAGTGTTCTCGATGCACGAGCGCGCCGAGCGAAACGAGTCCATTCGCGATGTCGTCATCTTCTCCTTGGCGACTCCGATTATGATTATCGTCTCGTACTTCGTCATGAGTGGAATCGAGAACTCGATGATCGGATTGGTGATGCTCTTCTCTGCTGGAACCTTCCTCTACGTCGCGACGGTTGACACCCTGCCCGACATCCACAACGCTGCGACCGGCCGCAAATCGATGCAGTATGTGGTGCTCGGTGTTGTGATCATGCTGCTGCTGATGTTCGCTGCGAACTCCTTGGATATCGGTCACGCTCACTGATTTCGGTGGAATCAGTCGGCTGCTCAGGTCGGACCCGCACCGAATCATTGCATTTGGGCCGAAACTGGCACAACGGATCGATTCGATGTCAGGATGATGATGTTTGAGATGCCTCGGTTCGCTCATCACGGGTGAGCAGGATTCCGATGAGGATTCCTAGGGGAGCCACCATCATGCAGAGCAGCAAGGTCGGCATCGACATCCATATCGGCCGATCGAAAGCCACCATCCTCTTCCAGATCCAGCGCCCCCCGAGAGTATCTAGAGCGAGCATGTGAAGCCAAGCCAACATGATTGTCGTATCGTCTTCGAAGAACGCGATGACGATCTCCGGTGTTGGCATCTGTGTTCCCAACTGGATGAATATCCCGACCAGTTCGGGCAAGACTAGGATTGTGTATGGAACCGTGAGAGGAACGATGCAGTACAATGGCTCATTCATCACCTTCATCGTCGCTTCATGCTTTGGCATGAACCACATCATCATCCATAATGGGATAATCATGAAACTAGAAATCCAGAACATCACTACTTCCAACGAAGACATTTTTCCACCTTAATATCAGATTAATATGCCAACGAACCTCTTCATCAGAATCATCCCTACAAATGGTCAACCTGTGTCGATTCGTTGAGTCGGGTTTCGCTGATTCGCTTACTTCTCCGGATGGACTTGGGAAGCCGCATACTAGGAAACCAAGTTTCAACGTCATTCCAGTCCGGGTCGATTCCCATGTCCGCGCATATCATCTTGGCCGAAATCCTACCACTTTCAAGGATTGTAGGTAGACCACTTCCTGGATGTGTACCTCCCCCGACTAGGTAGAGCCTCTCTAGCTCTTCGAACTTGTTCTGCGGCCTTCGCCAGAGCATTTGGTCAAGTCCGTGAGCTAGATTGAAGACCGCACCCTTGTAGATGTCTCTGGAGGCCCAGTCATCTGGAGTGACTATCGTCTGGGAGACAATGTGTTCCTTAAGATCGTGGAACCCAAGGTGCTCCAACTGGCCGAGAATCACTTCCATGTATTCGTGCTTTATCTCACTCCAGTTTATCCCTGGGTGCGAGTTGCTTACGGGAACTAGGACGTAGATCGTCGAGTGGCCCTTTGGTGCCATGGTGGAATCTGTTATGCAGGCATTCTGCACATAGACCGATGGATCGTCCCAAGTCACTTTGTTCTCCGTCACCTCCTTGAGGTTCTTCTGGTAGTCTTTAGCGGCGTATATTTGGTGGTGAGGCGTATCATACAGCTTGTCGACCCCCAAGTATAGCATGTAAGTTGAGCAGGAATACGACTTCTGGTCCAGCTTCTTGTCCGACCAACGCTTGCGTAGCTTGTCAGGAACAAGCCCCTTCATCCCCGTTGCGAAATCGACGTTCATCACGAATCTCTCAGCCGTGTAGGATCCTTGATCAGTCCTAGCCCCCACAACGGTCTTCCCTTCAAACAAGAACTCGCTTACTGGCTCTTTTAGACGAATGTCAACACCAAGCCCCCTAGCAATCTCCCCCATCTTCTGTGTGATTGTTCCTAGACCACCTTCCGAGTGGAATACACCGTGCTCGTACTCTAGGTATGCTAGGATTGTGAAGAGGCTTGGCGCGTGGAAGGGACTCATTCCTAGGTATTTGGTCTGAAAGGACATGGCGAGCTGCATTCTTTCGTCGGGGAACATCTTGGACAAGTCAGAGGCCACGCTTCTCCAAGGTCTGAGTACCCGAGAGACCCTCAGGACCCTCCGGTTCAGTAGGTCGCTAGGCCCTCTCCAAGGGGCGTTAAGGCAATCCTTAGACAGCCTCATCTTGGTCCTGTTGTCATCGATGTATCTCCTGAATCCAAGCGCATTCTTCTCTCCGCATAGATCGGTTATCTGGGAGACCATGTTGTCTAGGTCAGTCGTCGCGTCTAGGCTTCCCCCTGCTCCGAATACCAGTCTGTAGTTTGGCTCGAGTGGAATCAGCCCGAGCTCCTCGTGTGCGTCAAGACCAAGAGCATCGAAAATCTCCTCTGCAATCTCGGGGTAGTGGAAGAAAGTTGGCCCACTATCGAACTTATAGCCATCCTTCTCAAAGACTCTGGTCCTTCCTCCGACGTCATCGGCCTTCTCCAGAATGGTGACCTTTACGCCTGCCTTGGCCAGTAGCATCGAGCAAGCTAGACCACCCGGCCCTGCGCCCACGATCAGGACATCACTGTGATTCCCCATGCAATCACTCCATCCCTAGGCCTTCCCTGAACTCATTCAATGATGGG
The DNA here is from genome assembly GCA_964585295.1 of uncultured Candidatus Poseidoniales archaeon. Taxonomy (GTDB): domain Archaea; phylum Thermoplasmatota; class Poseidoniia; order Poseidoniales; family Thalassarchaeaceae; genus CAUZSY01. The sequence goes on from CAZPCY010000031.1 coordinate 4,871, forward strand.
CCCATCTCAGCAATCAACTTGACTTCTGGGTGTGTTCTGATTACTAGACCGTCCATGTACATCAGAGATCTGATAATTGGAAATCCCTCCTCTCCGAAGTCAGCTCCAGCCTGCTCGACCGCTGCCCTAACAGTATTCATCATCAGTTCGGTCAGGCTTTGCTCTCCCACGCTCTTGTCGCCGAATTCTCTGTATATTTCCGACATCTGATTTTTGTAGCGGGCTACCTTGTCTTCCGAAGGGCGTTTCCCTGCAAGTTCAAGTAGTGACTCAAAAGCTCCCTCCTTGTCCCCCCCTGAAAGACATTCGAAGAATCGGAATAGGGGGCGGCTGACGCTCCTAGGCGACTCGCATATGGCCCCGTTGTCGATGAAGACGAACCTCTGATTCTTATCCACTATGCAGTTGCCAGGATGAAGGTCGCCATGGAAGGTTCCAACCCCGAACATGTACGCCCCCTGAATGCGGAAAAGCTGAATCAAGTAGTCCCATTGAAGGCTCCCATCGTCTATGCATTCCTCTAGGGTCTTTCCCTCCACATACTCGGAGACTAGAACATGCTTGTTCGACAGTTCGGGAAAGTACTTCGGGAATCTCAATCGCGGCATAGGGAAGTTGTTTTCGAGACTGTCCTGTATAGCCTTGAGGTCAGCGCCTCCCTTAATCTCGTTCCTGAGGTCAAGCTCCCGAGTGGTGTAGTCCTCTACATGCCTTAGAAGAGCCACTGGGTTTCCTACCCTTCTCAGTTTTGGAGAGAATGCAATTGCAACTCTCATCATCCTCATCAACCTTCTAACATCCCTATGGAAAGTTATCCTGTGGTCCGCTTTCACGACCTTGACTACGACTTTCTCTCCATTGGTCAGAGTCGCTCTGTGCACCTGACCGACAGATGCAGCCGCTAGCGGAATCTCATCGAATGATGCTATCGAGTCGTGGAACCCCTTAGGTGCCTTGGATTCGAGGATTGAAGCAATGTCCTCAGCCGGAATCGTGGAGGCGTTTCTGTACATTTGCTGTAACTGCCTGCACTTCGAAATGCTCAGAATGTCAGGCCTCAGTGCGAAAATCTGAGTCAGTTTGACTGCTAGCAAGCCCTGTCTCTGGATCCAATCCAAATCCGCAGGCCGATCGCGGAGAATCTGACGGATGAACCTGATGAAGGTGAAGAATCGCACCTCAATCACCCATCTCGATTAGGCCCTCACTCCTGAAGATCAGGTGATACTTGCTGAACTCTTCTCCATCACCGTCCTCCCTCCTTATCAGCACCTCAGAATCCATCGGATAACGAGCATTCAGTACTCCTTCGATGATTCCATCATCTAATTCGGCGAGAGGAAGGGAGCCCTCCACATCCTTATCCTCGTGATTCATAATCACCTTGACATGGAATGTGGGGTGCATCTCGTAGTCGAGTTCTCCCAATCCAGCATGTTCCCACCAATCCATCATCTCATTCAGGAATTCTAGATGGCCCTTGATTGTGCGTAGGCTGAATGCCAATTCCCTACCGATTCGGTTGCCAACTTGACGCAAAATTGCGCCGATATCGATTCCTAGAGCTTTGAGATTCTCCAGCTTCCCGTCCTGCAGCATCAATCTCGCCTCATTCAATTCCGAACCTGATGCAAGGAAGGATTGAGGGTCAAAGGGTGTGTCCTCAACAGGTAGGTTTGGAGAAAATCCGAGCGACTTCGTGAACGATTCAAGGAACGACCCCTCACCAACCGTCAGCCGCAGGGGGTCGACGATTTTCTCTTCAGTGAATCGCTTTCTCGCGATGTCGAATTCAACCGCCTCTTCCCAAATTGCTTCCACGAGATTCGCTTGGGTCGCGGCGAAGGAATCCGATTCGATTACGAGCGCAGCATCATCTCGACCCTTTCCAACAGGGTTTTCCTCCACCTGCAAGAACTGGATTACTTCGGATTCATCCCTGAGAGCACCGAGAGAACTCAGATCATCCGAATGGCGAATTTCGATCGAATCATCCAATTCATCGAAGAATCGAATTGTTCTTCGATTCAATTGTGAAAGCACGTTGACCACAACTCCCTTCTGGGCGGCCGAGTTGACTTCGGACAGGGCATCCGAACGGCACAGGTGCAGGATTCCGTATCGGCCGAGCAGTAGGAACATACGATCTTCGGCTTCACTCGCCATACTCTTGATTCTCTTGAATATGTGAACTCGATCCTTCAGCACCCCGAATCGCGGCTCTTGGGTTATCGGCTTGGAAGGGAGATTCTCAGATTCGGAAAGCCCGCGGTCTCTCTGCAGATCCGCCAATCCCTCTTCCGTAATCTTCAGCCTCGTCTTCTGCATGTCGATCAGTTTTCCGACCACCACATCGATGGTTTCGCAACTGAATATCATTGGTTTCTGAGCCGTTGCCATCACTATCCCCATCTCCTGCAGCCTGGATAGAGAATTGTAAGCATCCAGTCTCGTCGTCCCGATTTCCTTCGCCAGTTCGCTCGCCTTCACCCCATCTTGAGAGGAAAGGAGGATGATCGTGTCCGCCTCTCTTTCGCTGAGGCCGGAATCCACCAACACCTGCTTCCAAGACACATTCAATCCTCCTTTGTAATCTCACTCAGGGAAGTGAGGATCTTGGCTACATGCCTGCGTGGCCTGAACAACCAGTCATAGCAGTAGTGTATGGTTCGGTCGGGTCCGATGACATAAGACGATTTGGCGGGAAAGCGACCGAGGAAGAGGGGAACTCCATACGATTCGGAAACCACTCTGTCTTCATCTGAGAGCAGGGTGAAAGGTAACTCCAATCGATGCTTGAACTCTGCGTGGTCTCGGACTGAATCCTGACTGATTCCAACGATCTCCACCGGCGGAGTGAGAGATTGAAACAGGTCGTATTGCTGTTTGAAATTCAAGCATCCTCTCTTACAGGTCGGAGACCCATCCTTGGCGTAGAAGAACAGCACCTTCCACGAGCCATCGAGATCGGATAGACTAAACGATTCACCTTCGGAAGTCGGCAAGGTGAAGTCAGGCGCCTTCTTGCCGATAAGTGACTTGGCCATGGAATCAATTCCCGATTGAGTCATCCTTTCTCAAGTGATTCTTCGATTCAGATATCGGCAGGTACAGGTCCTCGATTCGACATCGACGATGAG
>CAZPCY010000032.1:0-7808 GCA_964585295.1 uncultured Candidatus Poseidoniales archaeon
ACTCCGAGCCCGATGGTAGCGTAGGTGAGGTTCGAGACCGAGGCGAAGGTGGTTGGCATCTCGCAGTTCGGAGTGCGCGCGACTGGCGCGTCGGGATCGAATGCAAGGGCGCGTCCGTCCAGTTCGTTATCTCCGCTTGGGAGAGGAACTTTGAGATGGGTCAGAGCGGTCACTGCGACATCGACGACGACGGAGCCTTCGAGTTCTCCGGGGACCGTCGCGCCACCGGCGACCATCAGGAAGGTTGTGCGATCGACCAAGGTCGATGGGCTGTGCGCCTTGATTCGGGCACCCCCGCCACCGTGGTCACTGGCGATGATGATGAGCCAATCCTCGTCGCTGGTGTTCCGCGCATCCAAGGCAGCGAGGATCTCGGCGGCCCGGTCATCGGTTCGCTCCAATGCCGAGATGTACTCTGGAACATCGGGGGAGAAGCCATAGTCGTGGCCGGTTCGATCGACGAGTCCGTACTGGATGAACAGTAGGTCTAGGTCGGGATTCTGCAGAGCGGCGAGTCCTCTTTCATGCACCCAAGCATCGCGTTGATCGGGGTCCGAGTCACCGTCCGAGTTGTTGTGCAGATCTGCTGCGTCCGGTCCTAGGATCTGCTCCTCTATCTTCGCCCAATAGACGTAAGAAGCGGTGTCGAGACCGGGGTTGTGAGCCTCACTCCACTCGAAGATGTCTGGGACAGATGAATGCAAACTGCCGTCGAACGAGTTGTCCGTCACTCCGTGCCGATCGCACCAAACGCCGGTCAGCATGCTCGACCAGGATGGTCCTGACAGAGCAATCGGACCGACCGTGGATTCGTATGACCAAGCGCCTTCGGATGCAATCTGACCTAGGGCGCTGCCGTTCCGTTCGGCGCTCGCCAACGCGACATCCGAGCGGACACCGTCGATGCCGATGATTAGCACCTTCGGAACAGGAGCCGACTCGGATGGAACGGTGGCACTGGCCGAGGAGTTGTCGGTTCCATTTCCAATGCCATCACCGGTTCCGTTCCCGGTCTGGTTCCCACTCCCATTGCCGGTTCCATTGCCATCCAAGGTCCCGTTCCCGGTCTGGTTGTCTGTATGGTTGCCGGCCTCGGTCCCGTTGCTCGGATCGGGAGGACAGAAGGTGCCGCTCGGCAGCCGAGACGGCAGCGTGCTGTTCTCGATCAACGATACGACCGCCGGATCCGTGGCCGCAAGCTCCTCCCGCGTGCATAACTCCCATTCGTCGGCGATATGCGTGCAGCGATTTGGATTTCCTTGGGCTCCAAGATACGTGGTCAACGCCCAGTAGAGGTATTCGGTGGCCATGCAGGCGTAGTCGCAGGTTCCATCTTCGTAGTGATACCAAGCCGACTCAGGATAGCCGTTCTGAGGCAGTGCACACGGCCCTTGCTCGTCTTCACAATCGCCCGGTTCGCTCTCCTCGTAGTGGCCGCCGCGCGCTTGATTCATCGCGATGGTCAGATCCGATCCGGTGACCTCGGCGAACTGGTTCGGATAGGCGTTGGCGTAGCCGACGTTGGTGATCAGGTGGAGCACCTCCTCCAAGGTCGCATCGAATGCTTGCGCCCCTCCCCTGCCACTAGGGTGGATTTCGATGCCGTACAGGTCTTGGAAGGCGAATTCACCTGCATCGACGCGCTGGTGGAACGATTCGGGCAGAGCCTCGAAGATTGTCTCCATGTCATCGGGTGTCAGCGGGATGACCATCGTCGCCTTCCGCGACACCATCTCGGCGACCACCGTCGCATCGTCCGGCGTTCCATCGGCGTCGGAGTCGAGGTAACCGGCCATCACCGAGGCTGCATGCTGAAGGTCTGCTGCTGGGATGTTCGATGCGGCGAGTAGGTGAACGCCAAAGACGGAAACCGACTTCGGCAGGTGGTCGGCGAGCTCTCCGTAGTCGTCTGGAGTGGCGGTCACATTCAGGTCGAGCGGAGCGCAGTCGGTGTCCGGAGGGGAGTTCGGGACGGACGCATTTCCCTCGCCATCGCCGGATCCGTTGTTCGTCTCGTCCGGGAAAGCTAGGATGGCGACTGAATGCGCAGGGAGGGTGAGCGCGCCATCCTGCATGGTCGCATTCCCGAATCGCGCCTCCACGGCACCCGACCAATCACCAGGCAATGAGGCGAGATCTAGTGAGAACGAGTGTGACGTTGCGGCGCGATTCATCGCCACGACCGCGGCGGCATCAGCCGTGGCCATCGACCATGCGATTGCATCGGTTGAGTTGTGGAGCGACGAGTATTCACCGCGGCGGAGCGGTTCAAGATCACTACGGAGCCGGCCTAGAGCGCCGACGCTCTCCGCCAGCGCCCGCTCGCGCGCGTTGCGCGCGCCGTCATCCCGCCACATGTGGCGATTGTCGGGATCTGCTCCGCCGTATTCGCCGTACTCGTCACCGGCGTACATCATCGGAGTCCCTGGGGTGGATAGTAGCCAAGTGAATGCCTGCAGAGCCGCTGCGTACGGCTCGTCAACTCCTGGCTGACCTGGCAGTCCCTGCTCGCTCCATTGGTTCCATTCGTCGGTGGTGCCAGGATCCGAGCGTGAGGCGAAGCGCGGCGAATCGTGACTGCCGATGAATGGCACCATATTCGCTCCTTCGACGTACTGGTCCTGACTGCGCGCCGTCCAGTAGTCGAGATGCTGGTAGCCACGCGCATCAGAATCCCCGACGGCGTGCTTCGTGAACACGTTGTCGACCACCGCGTGATAGAGGACGAAGTCCGCTTGTCCGTCGAGGGAGTTTGGTCCGATGTAGCGGTTGATTGTCCCGTATTCATTGGCATTGGATGCGAGGTCGTCCCCAGCCCATCCCATCGCGGTCTCGCCCTTTAGGTAGTGGTCGACGCCGGCTACTTCGAAGCGCTCGTTGATGCGCGTCGCTAGATTCGTGATCGCCAGATCGTCGACATGCTTGACCGCGTCTATGCGAGCGCCATCGAGGTCGAAGGTCTCCATCCACCAGATGGCGTCGTCGATTATCTGCTCGCTGGCGTTGCGATTCTTCCAATCGATGTCCGGCATGTATGGCCTGAACAGGCAATCGAGGCGGTGTTCGGTCCAGTCACAGTCTGTCGTACCGCAGAGGCATCCTTGGTTGAACCAATCCGGATGGTCGGAGTGGTAAGGATGGTCCTCATGGACGTGGTTTACGACGAAATCACCGATGACTCGGATGCCGGCGGAGTGAGCGGCGTCTACCAGATCGGAGAGGTTCTGCGCCGTGCCCAATCGCGGTTCTACCTCGCGCGCTCGGATCGGCCAGTAGCCGTGGAAGCCGCTCACCTCGTGGCCGCCGTCGGCCGCCGTACCGGTAGTGTTCGCGGCCGTGTTGAATGGCGTCAGCCAGATGGCATCGACTCCAAGATCGGCGAAGTGACCAGAGGCTATCATCTGGGTAACGCCGGCGAAATCACCACCCATCCAGTCGGCACCGACCGCGGCGCTACCATTCGGCATGTCGTTGGTTGGATTGCCGTTGACGAAGCGGTCGGTCATCACCATGTAGATTAGCGCGTCGTCCCAAGTGAAGTTGCGTTCGGGGCCGATCCAGAACGGAATCAGCAGATCCTCGGCGTCGTCACCGTCCGAATCGACTCCGGTGACGTGGATGGTGTGCTTGCCATCGGGCAGGACGGTTAGATCGAGATCCCAAGCCTCGCTCGTTTGGTTGTAGGTCGTTGCTCCTAGATGGTAGCCACCTACGAATTGTGGACCACCAGTTAACAGGGTCGATCCATCGGATCCGGAGTGCAGCAAGATGCGACTGGGCAGGCCGGTGGTCGCATCGCGTTCAAGGGTGAATGTAGATAGTGTATGATTCGCGACCCGGGCGACGCTGTTCTCGAATGTGCCGCAGTATCCTCGATATGCGTTCTCGGGGTCTAATCTATAGTCGGATTCACCGATGACAAACTTGTAGCAATAGAGCCCCTCGCTCAGATTCAAACCAGTACTCCAGACCCCTGTGCTCGAATTCAGAGAGAGGTTGGTGTGTGTGGACCAGTCCCACTCCCCGATTATGCTCACATTGCTCGGTTGCGCTTCTCCGGGGTTCGGCCGCCAAGTGAAGATGCTGGTGTCGCTACGGACTCTGAGCGGGGCGCTGACACCGCCATCCGCAGCGGCGACATCCTGCAGGCTGGAAGGTGCAATACCGAGCAGCGGTGCGGCGGCGAATAGGGCCGCGAGCAACAAGGCGAGGCGCGACGGTCGGCTCGATATCATCCCTATCCCCTCGGGGCGAACAGGGCGTTCGCGGTCTCGACCATCTCATCGATGTGCCGAGTGATGAAGCCGCGGACGAAGTCGTTGGCCGGATTCTCGTAGGTATCCAGCGGCGGTGCGTGCTGCTGCAGCTCGCCGCCGTCGAGCACCGCGACCCGATCGGCTAGGGTCATCGCTTCAATTTGATCGTGGGTGACATAGAATGTGGTAGTGCCCAACTCGTCATGCAAACGGCGGATTTCGGAGCGCATTTGGTGGCGCAACTCTGCATCGAGATTGGATAGCGGTTCGTCCATCAGCAGCACCTTCGGTCGTCGGACGAGAGCCCGGCCGAGCGCCACTCGTTGCCGCTGGCCGCCGGACAGTTCCTTCGGTTTCTTGTCTAACTCTCCGGCGAGTCCGAGCATCGCCGCCGCCTCATCGACCCGTTCGGCAATCGCTTCGGTCGGCAGCCGCTGGTCGCGCTTCGCCATACGCAACCCGAAGGAGAGATTGTCACGAATCGTCATGTGCGGGTAGAGCGCGTACGACTGGAACACCATCCCGAGGCCGCGCGCGCCGGGCGGCAAGTCATTGACACGTGCTCCATCGATTAGAATCGAACCTTCAGTTACATCCTCAAGACCGGCCAGCATCCGCAGCGTGGTCGACTTGCCACAACCCGATGGTCCGAGAAGGACGAGGAATTCTCCATCATCGATCTCGAGATCGAGCGAGCGCACAGCCTCGGTGCCGTCGTCATAGCGCTTCGTGACGCCCTCGAACCGTACTGCCACCATATTGCACTCACTCCACTGGGCATCAGCCCTTGACGCCTCCTGCCGAAAGCCCTTGGATCAGGAAGCGCTGGAATATGATGAACAGCGCAGCGACCGGCAGGCTCACGAGGATGCTCGCAGCGGCGAAGTCACCCCACGCCTGCCCGGTCGCGGAAATCATCGATGCGAGACCGACCGGCAGGGTGTACATTTCGTTCGACGTGTTGAATGTGAGGGCGAGCAGGAACTCGTTCCAAGCGGCGAGGAAGGAGAACAGCGCAGTCACGGCGATGGCAGGCATCGAGAGCGGCAGCACCACCTTCCTGAATACCTGAGCGCGATCGCAGCCATCCAACAGTGCAGCCTCTTCCAACTCCTTGGGAACGGTGTCGAAGAAGCCCTTCAGCATCCAGACGCAGAGTGGCAGTGCGGTCACAGAGTAGGCGAGGATCAACCCAGCCCAGGTGTTGAGCAGACCGAGCGACTTCATCACTAGGAAGTAGGGTACGAGGATGATCACACCGGGGAACATCTGGACCAACAGGAAGGAGAACATCGCGGTGTCCCGACCACGGAACCGGTAGCGGCTGAACGCGTAACCAGCCGGGATAGCAAGGCCGAGGCCGAGCAGCGTTGTGCCGACGCTGACGGCGACGGAGTTACGCATCCATATCCAGAATGATTCGCCCCCGAGAACTGCGGCGAAGTGTTCGCCAGTCATCGCATCGCCGATGGTGCCGCCCAGCACATCGCCCGGCGACAGCGCCACGTCGAGAATCCAAATTAGTGGGATGACGACAACGGCCACAGCGTGCGCGAGTGCTATGTGGCTGGCGGCCCGCTCGAAGTGAGGGCGGAGCTCGGCATTGCGAGCTAGCCCCCTCTCAGCGCCAGCCGTCGAGAGGGTTCCCATAGACCATGCGACGACGATCGGACCAGAGAAGGCGACCAACGCGAGCACTGCTGGAGCGATTGCCCATGCTGCAGACCACAGATCCCACACGGTTAGTCCTGCGAGCGGCCCATCAGCTGCCCTCAATGTAGCATGGCGCAACGAGAGCGCCGCTGCGAGCAAGCAACCGCCGGCAGTGACCACTCCGAAGGACATACCTACGATTCTCTGGGAGATCGACCGGGCTGCGGTCCACAGCCATACTAGGGCAGCGATCTCAAAAGCGTGCAGCAGGCCGCCTTCGACGCCTCGAACGACTTCGATGGGAAGCAGGACGAGGTTGACTAGAAGCGCGACGCCGAGCAGCCCAACCATGGCGTCGATCTCGATCGGCCGGTACCAGCGTCGCACGAGATCGACATGGGCATCGCCCTTCGTCCGCGATGGTAGTCCTTCTTCCAAAGCCAGCCTATCGTCTAAACCGTGGCTATACTGATTTTTGGGGTTCACCCCCAATCCTGCATCCGTCAAACGACCGCCTCCGTGGCATCTGTTCGCCGCATGTAGAACCAGGAGAATCCGACCAGCATTGCGAAGATTACTACGGACCATGCGGCGGCCACCCCATAGGCACCGTCGCGGAACGCGACATCGTAGACATAGGTGATCAGGATGTCAGTCGCCCCGGGTTCACCGAACCATAGATTGGGGCCGCCATCGGTCATCAGGTAGATGACGTTGAACATGTTGAATGTCCAGATGAATCCGAGCAGTGAGAGTGGCACCAGCGCGCTCTTCAGGTTCGGGAGGGTGAGGTGCCTGAAACGATCCCAAGTGGAGACGCCGTCGACCTTCGCTGCCTCGTGCATGTCCGTAGGTATGGCTTGAAGGGCGCCGCTGAATGACATCATCATGAATGGCACACCGAGCCAGACATTGACGAGTATGACCGCCACCTTCGCCGCAGACTCACCAGCGAGCATGTCCAAATCCGTGCCCAAAAGATCGTTGACGAGCCCGTCGGGTTGCAGCATGCCGCGCCAGACGAGGACCGAGATGTAGGATGGGATGGCCCAAGGCAGAAGCAGAGCGGTTCGGTATGCGGTCCGCCCACGTAGATCGGCACGGTCGAGGAGAAGCGCGAGGGCGAGGCCGAGACCGACATGGAAGGAGACATTGACGACGGTCCATACGAGGGTGAATGCGGTGACCCTGAGGAAGCCGGAGGCTGTGAGCACCGTGACGAAGTTCGCTAGGCCTACGAACGAATGTTCGCCAAGGTGCGTTTGGTGTGCGTCAGTAAAGGACAACCAGATTCCGTAGGCGACTGGATAGAAGGTCAGGATAGCCAGCGCGAGGAGGGCTGGAGCGACATAGGCGTGGGCGTGGCGAGCGGTGCCCCTGCCTTCCTGTGCATCGCGATGGCGCAGTACCGCTAGAGTGGCGATCAGCGCCAGTGCGATGCCACCGATCGCAATCAGGTACGGCTTCGTGTCCGGTGGCGGTGGCGGCTCGTCGATGATCTGGGATACCGCCGCCACCGGCAGCAGCGGCGATGAGGCATTGAGCGGCTCTCCATCATCGCCGATGGCAACGACGGCGAACCAGTGCGCTAGACCGGGCACGATTCCCGTCAGATCGCAGGTCCAGTTCGATGCCATCGTCGGTAGCACGACTCCTCCGGAGGCATCGCGGAAAGTGGGCTCGCCATCGATCCAGCAGTCGTCGTAGCCGCTGCCAATGGCGGGCTGTTCGAGGCCGGTCACATCACCGACGATTAGAGACGAATGGAGGGTGGCGTTGTCGGTCGATTCGAACGGCGAGGTCGCGAACCAGACTTCGTAGCCGGACGCACCATCGATCGTTGCGGCGGTCAACCTGACGCGACGATACTGCGCGCTTTCCTCATCTATCGACACCTCG
>CAZPCY010000033.1:0-7731 GCA_964585295.1 uncultured Candidatus Poseidoniales archaeon
CAGTGGTGGCACCACAATCAACCATTCGCAGGCTTCTGGTGGCGGTATTGGTGATTGCCGCGGCCCGGCGGGTTCTGGCGATGGTTGGCCTCTGGCCTTGATGTGTGTTGACTCATTGGAGTTCCGGCGTGGTTGCCCGGCTTTCAGATTCCGATTTCGTCTTCGTGGCCGCATTCAGTGTAGGCGCACTTCACCTTGTAACGATCTCGCTTTGGCTTGGGAATCCGGTTCATGGAGCCGCACAAGGAGCATTGGTGGTTGACCACTTCGGGTTCTGCCGGTCCGATGGCTTTCTCTTCCTCACTCACCCTAGACCATCCAACATTGTCCTCGTAGGACTCTCCTTTGACGGTGCGGGACTTCAGTGAGAGTTTCATCTTCCGGCGCCGCTTCTTCCGCTTACCGCCGCCTGCAGCCGCCTTCTTCGCCATCTCTATCGGGACTTCGATGGGAGTCCGCCACTTCAACGGTTCGACGGGGCGTTGGTGCGCCCGATGGCCGTGGGCGGGCGTTGGGTGCTGCTCTCATGCCAAGTGGTGGGTCTCGCCGTTCAGTGGAACGTGTACGCGCTGGCCGTTTGCCTCGATGGCGGTGCGGAGGGGGTCAATCGATTCGGGTGGTGCATGGAAAAGGACGACGTCGGGGGCGCCGCATGAAGCGGCGAAAGCGACAAGGTCGCTGTGCCCGGCGTGATTGGATAGGTCGAATCGGTCGACTTCGCACTCCACTTTGGAATCGCGGCCGAATATCGGCAGCCGCCCTCTCTCCGTCAAACTCCGCCCCCCACTCCCCTCTGCTTGGTAACCCGTCAACAGAATCGCCGATGTCTCATCGAGGCGAATTCTGTTTAGATACCAGAGGGCGGGGCCCCCATCCAGCATTCCCGAGGTGGTGACAATCACATCTGCATCGAGTGCTTTCTTGCGATCCGATTTCGATGATACACGGTGGGCCCATGACCAGATGTTGCGGAGTTCGTTCGGTTCGCGGACGAACGACGCGTGTTCGAGCCAGCGCCTTGTTACTTCCTTGCCCATGCCATCGTAGTGAACGTCCAGTTTCGAGTCGGCTGAGTGTAGTATACGAAGCACGTCTTGGCCCCTACCTGATGCGAAGGCGGGTACTAGGACGAGGCCGCCTCGGTTGAGGACCTCATTCACCTTGGTAGTGAATCGTGCCTCCTCTTCCGCCCGGTTGGGGTGTTCTCGCCCCCCATAGGTTCCCTCGAGGAACAGCACGTCACATTCGACAGGTGAGGCCCCGTGGACGTTCGGTGAATCGCGGCTGTCGAAATCCCCACTCCACAGAATTCGTCGTTCCGGCGTCTCAAGCTCGATCATCGCGGCCCCCGGGACGTGGCCGGCTTGATGTAGTCGCCAGCGCCAGCTGCCGCTCTCCACCCACTCTCCAAATCCATGTTCTACCCAGGCACTGGCGGAAGAATCGAGGTCGCGCCGGTCCCAAGGCAGGGGGTAGCCCTCAATGTTCGAAACCTTGTACGTGTCCGACCACATCATCCCAGAGAGAGATGCCGTCAGGGCGGTGCCGTGTAGGGTCGTGCCGTGATTGGCCACCAGCCAAGGAGCCATCCCGATGTGATCGATGTGAGCGTGAGTTATGATTGCCTCATCGATCCGTGGTGCTTCCGCTGGATAACGGGGCGGCCTGGTAGGGGCAAGGCCGTAATCAATGAGGAGGCGGGTGCCTGTCTCATCCTCTAAGATACAACCAACATTGCCAACTTCATTGCCACCGCCGAGGAAATGGAAGCGGAGACCCGATTCAACCGGTTCATTGGGGTATCGCGATGTCTGGCCGGGGGTGTAGAGAACCACGCAATGAGGTAGCGCCTAGTGTGGATGAACCTTCTCCGTCCACGGAAGTCGGTGCATTGCCGATGTCCCTAGTTAGTGTAGACCGGCCCCCTTCTTTCTACTGCAGGATCGGAGTTCCACCGGAAACCAAGTTGGCGGCCTTATTCCCAGCCAATGTTCATCGTCTTCAATCCATAGAGCGTCTCGGGGCTTCGCATTTTGACTCGTTTCGCGTGACTTCGCATCATTCCGACCAAGTTTTGACAGGCTCCATTGGAAATGGGGGGGTTGGGGTGGATTCATCGCCACCCGCGGGATCGGGGTTCGATGGCGAGGCGAGAAGGCGAAGTCTTCGTCGTCGATGATGCGCGATGCTATGGTTGTGCAGCGTGCATCGCACTCTGCCCGGTAGACGCCCTCAGCTTGGAAGGTCTATTGGCTTTGGTCGCCGAACCAATTTGCACCCATTGTGAGTTATGCATCCCCGCCTGCCCAGTTCATGCTCTCTCATTTGAGAGCCAAACCAAGGAGCAGTCAGCATGACTCGCCTGCTGGTGGCAGGAGCCGGAATATCGGGCCTCGCTTGCTCTCTGGTGATCGCAAAGGCTGCCCCCTCTATCGAATTGGTAATAGTCGATGTCAGGGCCGAGCCAGGAGTCCCAACGAATCGTCCCGGGTTGCTTGGTTCACGTCTCGAAGTAATCGAATCTCTCATGCAGCTAGGGGTCGAAGATTCACCTACCACCCCTCTTATGATTGGAGAAGGGGCCCTTCGACGGGAATGGCTCGTGAAAACTCTGGCGATAGTGGCCGCCCGCTCCGGGAACACCATCTCACCTCGAACCAGATTGACGAAAATGGAACCAACGGACATCGGCGTATTAGCTAGATTGGAGGGGGCGGGCCCCATAACCGACGGAGATTATTTCTTCGATTTAGCCATCGATGCAATGGGCAACGACCCAGACCCCATCGAAGGAAAGCCGCCACCACGTTCGGAAATGCGCGCCCAAAACATCATTCAAACAGCCAACCCAACTCCATTGAAATTCCATTGGCAAGGCGCCGTCACTTCGTCCTCTGCGCCCCCCCCAACGCCGAGCGACATAGTCAACCCCGTGACAATGGGGGCCCGATCCGACGACACCGTCGAGTGGTGGGTCCAAGGGGACACATTACAGACACATTCCGCTTTGGAGAAGATGGGGTGCATGGGTGGAGACGAACCACCTACAATAGCCACCTCTCTCTCCCATGGCTCAGCCCTAGCCGAGGCCACTCTCCTACACCTCTCCAGAGCCGCAAAACCATAGGCAGCGGCCGCGACCGGCGGCCATGCGACCGGCCGAGGGGAGCGTCCTCGACTATGTATCGACATGCCGGAGGCCGGGCCACGTCATCCTGATTGACCCGGACGACCAAACACCGGAGGTCGCCGCTGAACGCTGCATCGCAGCGGTGGCCGCCGGCAGCCGTATGATCTTCGTTGGCGGCTCGACCGGGACTGACGGTAGAAACGTGCATGAAACATGCATAGCGATTCAAGAAGCGTTGGAGTTGTGTGCTTGGAATGCATCACAGGCCACCTTGATGGAAGAAGAGGATTGGAAGGTCCCCGTCGTGCTTTTCCCAGCCGCAGCCTCGGCATTGTCTCCCGCCGCCGACGCCATCACATTCATGATGCTGATGAATAGTACCGAACGCGCCTTCCTAGTTGGTGAGCAGGTCAAGGGAGCCCCCCTAATTCGAACCGCCGAAATCGAACCTCTGTCGATGGGCTACCTAATCTGCGCGCCGGGCGGACGCGCCGGAGAGGTTGGCCGGGTAGAACTAATCGAACCAAATGACATCGAAGCCGTGACATCCTATGCGATGTGTGCCAGCGCCTACGGCTTCCGCCTACTATACTTAGAAGCGGGGAGCGGCGCGGACTACCCCGTCAACACGACCCTAATCGAAGCCGCCAAAGCAGCGGCCCCTGACCTCGTCCTGTTAGTCGGCGGCGGTATCAGGGACGGATCTGCAGCACAGCGGGCAGCGGCGGCGGGGGCGGATTGGGTGGTGACTGGTAATCTAACTGAGTCGTTCGATCAGGCATCGCAACTGCAGGAAGCCCTGACTTCATTAATCGAAGAGATGCGCACCGCCTGACACGACTGAGATCATTCGAGATCATCAATGTCTCTCAGTGCAGGCGAGGCCGTCCCACCGGGTTGTGGCGGATCGTCATCGGAAGGCTCGATTGGTTCCAACTCAGTCGATATTCCAGCCGCCTCCTTTCTGGCCTTCACCTGCTCGTGCGCGCGAATGAGATTGAGGGAGTCGCGGAACGCCTTCCCGACAACCTCCCTTGTCCTACCGACCTTCTCTAGCGACCCCATTTCGGCGAGCAGTCGTTCATGCGCTTCTTCCAACGCCTTCATCTCAGCCGTCCGGTCAGCTAGGCCTGCTTCGACATCCTGCATCGTCAATTGCATCTGGGCGATTCGTTCATCACGGTCGAACACCTCTCGGTGCAGCCGTCTCTCACGCCGTCGCAACGCCTCATACTCCCGATTCCTATCCACCAACCGACGCTTCAACTCCTCTATCTGCTCGACTAGATAATCGTGCTCGGCACTGACGGACCGTGGCCCCTCCATCATTCTCTGGATCTGCGCCTCCAACTCCTCGATCCGATCATCTCGGACGGTCAGATGACCACGCACCTGTTCGACCAATTCACGCAACTTATCCCGTTCCTCACCCACCGTTTCGACTTCGGACTTCTCTTCCTCAAGTCGCCGCTGCAGCGCCTCCATCTCCCGGTTCAGAGTGCGAACCTCTTCGGCGGTTACCGATGTAAGGCCCGCCTCTGCCGCCTTCTCCAGAGCGTCGACGAGTTGACCCATCTTGGCTTCCATCTCTCCTATGATCTCGACCTGGGCTTCATTCTCTTCCTTGAGGTTGGAGTTCTCGCGTTCCAAACCATCGACCCGCAACGCACCCTGGGATGCTGTCAACTCCTCCGAGCGCTTCCTCTCATCTTCGAGCAACCTCTCTAAGTGGATGACTCTCGCCTCCTTCTCCCGGACATCCTCTTCCAATCGGACCAACTTCGCTCGCTCTGGTGCCCCGAGGTCATCCCGCTCTGCGAGATCGAGCTCGAGGACCCTCATCCGTTGCTTCGCGGAAGCGAGGTCGTCATTCGCCTTCGACAGGTCGTCCCATGCGGCGATGACCTCGTCGACCAATTGGTCGGGGGCGTAACCCGACAGCATGCCCGCCAGCGCCTCTCGGTCGGCGACTCCGCCTTGAGGGGTACTATCGGCAGCCATCGTCAATCGCCCGGCATCGCCGCCCGTCCATTCTTGAACCTTCACCTTGGACCATCGGTAGAAGGGGCGGACTTCACACCACATCGGGGCCGCGGAAGCCCTCCGGACCGAAAGCGATTCAACCGATGGCGGTGAAGATTTCGTCAGGCATCGACTCGGCGAGTTTGACGGCACCATCCGCAACCCTCAGGTGCGGGTCCTCAGCACACCACACGCTGACGTCACCGATGTCTGCCAACCCCTCAGCGACGACCTCAGCGAGTCCCCCGACGCCACTGACGCCCCCCGCTAGGATGATGTTGTTCCTCAACATCGCTTGATATTCTGGGTCGGCGCCGGCGATAATCTCCTTGATGCCGACGATTAGGTGTGGGATTAATTCGTTGCAAGCGAGTCGCATGACATCGCCGATGTCCACATGCTGACGCTTCCCCTCAACGCTAAGGTCGACGAGCACTTCCCGGTTCTCATCGCCAACATAGGAGTGCTCCTCCTTCCATTCCCTAACCATCGTCTGGGTCATCTGCGCACCAGCATACTTCTTTCCGATGAGGTCCATCAGGCGCATGTCGAGCCAGTCTCCTGCCTCAGTGAAAGTCACTTGATCGGCCGCGGAGGGGAAGGTTCCGTAGATTCGAGCGATATCAGTGGTGCCGGCACCGATGTCTGCAACGACACTGCCACCAACCTCATCGAGCCCGTAAGCGACTGCGAACGGCTCACTGACTACCATAATGGCGTTGACTTGTCCGCGTAGAATCGAGACTAGATTGCTCTTGTCAGTGAATGTGATATGGCTAGGTGAGCAAATCACCCCGAGGACTTCATCGAACTCATCAGCGTCAACGGTCTCGATCAAATGGGTCACGAAAGCCTTCGCGGCGGCCAGATTTTCTTCATCATCCTGAGCGACCCCGTGCTCCAGGGGCCGGTAGATGTTGCAAGCGAGTTTGTGCTTCACCGCGTCGGCACCGAACAGGACGTCGCGTCCTAGGAAATTCCGAGCCACGGGATCCTTCGGTCGCCCGACTACCGTCTCGATGCTGTTAGTCAATCCGGCAGAGGACATGATGGTCGATTGGTAGGTCCCGAGGTCGATGCCGATGTAGAGGCGGTCGGACATTGCTTTCTCTCCATACGCGCGATGCGCGACCCCTTGCACCCCGGCTCATGGTATGAAACCTGCTTTCCTAGTCACTTAGTCGAATATTCCGAATATAGGCCTCAAGAATCCCCATTAAATTAGGCAAATGGCGCCTCAACATCAACCACATCCTCCACAGGTGGAGGGGGCATTCGCCGGCGGCCTAGGAGATATGCCATGATGGGAAGAGATGCACAGAAGATGGCCACGGGGAGCAGGGCCGACGCTCCCGAGGATGCCGAATCGGTGAGTGTTTCTGGAGTCGGAATCACGATTCCAATCAGACGCGACTCGCACACATACTCCCCTCTGGTGAACGACACGCACATGGTGACCGTGCGGTGTTCGGGGCCCCCAGAGATTCCTACCGCGGGGTCACTTTCGTAGGTGTGTTCCACAGACCACCCACTAGATCCATGACCATCTCCAAAATCCCAAGAGACTTCACCCCCACCCCAATGGGCCCAACCATCGGTTCTAGATGGGTCGGCGGCGAAAGCCACCTTCTCGAACATGGTTGCTTCTGATGGCACAGTAAGCGCGAGGCCACAGAGAGGGCAACCGGGCGCGGGCGCCAGAATAGAAAGATGGGCCGAGTCGATTGTGATGTTGGTGGCATCACTTACAT
Source organism: uncultured Candidatus Poseidoniales archaeon (assembly GCA_964585295.1). Lineage (GTDB taxonomy): Archaea > Thermoplasmatota > Poseidoniia > Poseidoniales > Thalassarchaeaceae > CAUZSY01. Next base: position 6,904 of record CAZPCY010000033.1, read on the forward strand.
TGGCTACCTCCACAAATGATATTCGAATCGACCACAGACTAGCCGGCGCGCGTTCCAAGGCAGTCACATCGATTATGCATGATGCGACAACGCCCGAAAGGGTCTCGACATCATCACATCCAATATCGGAATCCACCGGTTCGCTACCATTCCATTTCAACAACCGCACCTTCGCCAGCATCGCCCCCCCTTCCGGATCCGTAGCCTTCCATCTAACCACGACTTCTCCAGCTAGCACCTGCCCAGCAACGGGCTCAATCACATCAGCGGTTGGGGGGAGATTCACCACAACCCCCTCACCCTCAGCTCCACCCCCTATCTCGTTTTCATCACCTTCACCGGCCGTGGAGACTTCGGCAACACTCTCCCGAATCACACCACTGACCGCGAGAGCAAACCCGAGCCGATCCCCATCGAGTCCGACAGTCCCATTCGAACCACCAAGTCCGACGGATCTAGCAATGACGCTGATATTTATCCGCCCTCCCGCAGCGAATGACTCAAGCTGCGCGGCAGGAATCCGGACCCTCTCTGTGGATTCCAATGGATCCCGACCGCCGTGCTCATCCGAATCGCGCATCACAGACCACCCATCAACTAGGTCGCCCCCCTGAGCCACCCTTCCATCAGGCAGCATCACCACCAAATCGAGGTCGTCACTCGCGAGACCGAACGGCCGAGGTGCATAGGAAAGCACGATATCTAGATCGGATTCTCCATCCCAGTCTACGGCCCAGGACGCATTTCTTCCTGCCGTGAGGAACGGCCCAGCCGCACCATGGGGGGGGGGGGGGGGGGGGGGGGGGGGGGGGGGGGGGGGGGGGGGGG
>CAZPCY010000034.1:0-7450 GCA_964585295.1 uncultured Candidatus Poseidoniales archaeon
ACGCGGTTACTCCTGATTCATACTCGAGAACGGCGGTCCCATACGTGTCCACGGAATAACCTTCTTCGCTCTCGACTCTGGCCATCATCCGCTCCGGACTAGGACCCAGCAAAGCATGCGCCGCGGCAATCGGATAACAACCGGCATCAAGGAGAGCACCACCCCCCAAATCTGAATCGTATCGGATGTTCGATTGATCCAGATGAGGTATCCCGAATCGACATGAGATCGAGAACAAGCGGCCAAGTCGTCCTGAAGCCAACAGATTGGAGAGAGAAGCGAATTGAGGATGATAGAGAAACATGAATCCCTCACATGCGTCGAGGTTAGATGATGACGCTCGTTCAAGCAATGAGGCGCCCTGTTCTCCGGCAGCGAAGAGGCTCTTCTCGCTCCAGAGATGCTTGCCCGAGGAGATAACTAGCGATCCTTGATCGACATGAAGGCCAGTCGGTGTCGCAAGGACCACGGTGTCAACCGAAGGGTCCTCCAACATCTCAATCTCAGAACCATAAGATCTGATGCCGTGTTCCCCGGACACCTCTGAGAGAACCTCCTGATTCCTAGTCCAAGCACCTCGCAGGTTCGTGCTCGTACAAGAGACGAGAGCAGGCAGAAGATTCCTCCGAGCGTGTCCCCCGAGACCCCAGCAAGCGACATTCCTCATTCTATCACCTACAGATGGGCGATGATGCCCCTAATGTGTGGATTGACCCACGCGTTCTCCTTCAACAACTCCTTGATCTGCCACATCGAGAGCCAGATGAAGCTGTCCGGAATTTCATCTATCGTTCCTTCCACCACCTCCACCAGCATGCCCCTGTTCCGCTTCAGGTGCAACCGACCTCCATCCTCGGACATCCACTGGCTGTACAGAACCTGCGCCGAATGCTCCTCTGGCGTCTCGAAGAACTGTGAGAAGGCTGGCTTCCTTCCCTCGTGCGCCCGCTTCAGATTCGAGAAGGTTGCCTGTAGAGTCGGGGAGAGTTGCAATCGCTCGTAGTTGCCCGGCTCGGCTTTCGCCTCGATGAGGTAGTGCGGGACACCTTCGAATCGCTGCCTTATGATTCCAAGCAAGCCGCCATCGTACCCGACCTGCGTCAAGATTGGTTGGTCCCAACCTCCGGCGCCGACCTCCCGCTCGTCGAAGTCGATCCTAATCCCGTGGACTGAGAAGAACTCCCCTGAATCGTGGCGGACATCTCCCGTGGCAGTATCGATACTCCACTGGCGGCATTCGTTGAGGGGGATGTCGGTCACCAACATCGCACAGCGCTCCCTCCGGGCGACGAACCACTCCTTCACCTCGGCGATTGAGTGGAACCGGTTCCAATCCCTCAGACATTCATGATGGTGCTCCAACCTGACATCCGATGCGCTGCTCGGAGATGTAGCCCCACGCACCATCGCGAGGTGTGCAGCGAGGCTCTCTTGATATCCCAGTTCAGACACGATGCGCGGCTCGCACAACCGGTTGATGTAATCGCCGGTTCACTACGCTCTGAGCGTCGAATCTATGAGGGAGCAGACGGTCTCCACGTCCTGCACTGTCATTTCGTGATGGAGAGGCAGACGAAGGACCCGCTGTGCGACGTCCTCGGTGACGGGGAGGTCTTCTGGGGACCAGCCGAGACTCAGACCCATCGGCGATGAGTGCAGTGGCACGTAGCCTATGTAGGCGTGGATGTCCTCCTCTCGGAGTGTCACCCTCACAAGATCCGCGTCCTCCACGTAAGGCAGGATGATCGCCACAGCGTGGTGGTTCCAACGCTCGCCGTCGGCCGCTGTCTGGATCGCGAGTAGGCCATCATCAGCTGTGACCGACAGCCGTTCGAGATATGCCTCCGTGAGAGGTGCACGCAACGAGAGGTTCTCCTCCATCGCCTCCAACTGTGCGAGTAGGAAGGCCGCTTGGATCTCAGCGGGATAGAATGACGACCCGGGTTCGATCCAGCTGTACTTGTCCACCAGCCCTTTGAACATCTTCGAGCGATTCGTCCCTCGTTCCCAGATGTCCTCGGCCCGATCGAAGAGATTGGGTTCGTTCAGGAACAGAGCGCCTCCGAGGCCGCAGTGGATGTTTTTCGTCTCATGGAATGAGATGCAACCCATCGAGCCGACCGTCCCCTGCCAAGCACCTCCACAAGTCGAGCCGAGCCCTTGCGCTGCGTCCTCGATCAGGATGAGATCGCGTTCTTCGCAGATCCGGCCGATGGAGTGGAGATCGGCTGGCCGACCGGCGTAGTGTATCGGCACAACCGCCTTCGTCCGATTCGTCACCCTCGACTCGACGTCCTCAGGATCGAGCATCAACGTATCTGGATCGATCTCGGCGAACACCAACGTCGCTCCGTTCCGGAGGAAGGCGGAAGCTGTGGAGGCGAACGTGTACGAGGGAAGGATGACTTCATCCCCAGTACCGATATCATGAATCATCGATGAGAGTTCCAATGCTGCGGTGCAACTGGTGGTCAACAAGACGTGAGGAACCTCGAATCTGTCCTCAAGCCAGCTTTGGCAACGTTTCGTGAACGGTCCGTTGCCTGCGAATTCTCCGTTCTCGAAGACCTCATCGATGTATGCGCCTTCATTTCTGGACAAGAAGGGGACGTGGAACTTGATCCCATCCACCATGGACCATACGGAATGAGTGGACCAAATGAGGATTCGGGTATGCTCGGTAGCGAGAATCCCATCAGAAGACGTTCTCGAAGCGGTGCTCATGTTCGTCGACCGGAACGGAACGATCGCGCCAACCACCGTAGCGGATCACATCCTAGAAGGGGCGAGCGATGTCATCGAGTATGTCTCGGACCTCGCCCAAGGTGGTCCCGTCTTCGAATTCACCTCCGGCAACAGGAGGATAGGACATGTCATCGTGGGTGGGGTTGATATCGATGCCAGCGAGCGCCGGGCTGAGCAACTCGCTGCTGCGTGGCGCGACGGACTGGAGTGGATCGATCGTGGCTGACGTGTCAATCGTCGTCCCTTGCTATGGCAGTGGGGAGTGGCTCGACCGATTGCATCGAGAGATTGCAGAGGCTTTCGACCCACGCGGCATCGACTGGGAGTTGATCCTCGTCGATGATGCATCACCCGATGGCGGTCTGACGTGGCGGTCAGTCCGCGCCCTAGCGGCGGCGGACGAACGAGTGAGGGGGATCGCCCTCCAATTCAATGCCGGCCAGTTCAAGGCGACGCTCTGCGGATTGGATGCCGCACGAGGAAACATCATCATCACGATGGACGACGACCTCCAACATCCGCCATGGGAACTGCCGAAGCTTCTAGACGCTCTCGACGACGATCCGCGGCTCGACTGCGTCATCGGAATGTACGGGGACAAGAAGCACGGGCCAATCAGGAACATCGGCAGTTGGCTGGTCGGCTGGCTGCTCTGGAAGGCGAACGGCAAACCACGCGACCTACGAACGACGAGTCTCAGGGCGATGCGTCGACCGGTGGTCGATTCGATCCTCGCCCACCGGACCTCGCGACCCGTGGTCTGCTCCCTCCTGCTGCAATCGACCAAGAGGATCGCGAACGTCGAGGTGCGGCACGATCCGCGACCCTACGGAAGATCCGGTTGGAGATTCAATGAGATGGTGAGGTCAACACTCGATCTCGTATTCAACGCGACCACTTGGCCATTGAGGGTGTTCAGCATGTTCGGCTTCCTGATGGCGTTCGCGTCCCTCTGCGTCGGTGGTTACTACCTCTACCTGTATTCGCAGGGAGGGATTACCGAACCTGGGTTCACCTCCATCGTCCTGCTGTTGATCTTCTTCGGAGGGGTCCAAATGATGGGGTTCGGCTTGCTCGGAGAATACATCGACCGAATCGTCACCGAGGTCCAGGATCCGCCCCGCTGGCACATCAGAGAGATCACCGGTGCGGACGACGGAGAGTCATGATTCATCCTGCAGCCGGCTCAGGAACTCCTGCGCCACCTTCGAGAAGAGGTCGTCAACGAGCCTAATCTCGACCTCCATCACCTCTGAACGGATCGAGAGAGCGTCGCCGACCTCGGCCATGAATCCCTCCATCAGCGAGGTCCGGTCAGCGGCGCTCCGGGCGGCCGACCAGGCCGAGAGCAGGGACCCCCTGCCGAACGAACGCCGAAGCCGGTTGAAGGGCATGGCTGTCCCTGCTAGCAGCAGCCGACCCATCCCGAACCGACCGGTATCTAGGAGCCAGCGCCTGAATTCCAGGCCCAAGTCACCTTCGATGAGAGTGCCATCGAGGTCACAGACCAGCGCTCCGCTCATGCCTCTCCCACCTCGGAGGCGAGGCTCGACCGCGTCAAGATGGCGCCCACTGCCGCGTTGGTGAGGATCCCAGCTAGGTTGAGGACCGATACGACAATCGCCTGCTCTGCCGTGAGGCCGAATTCCGTGTAGAGGAGGATGTAGCTCACCTCTCGCACCCCGAGGGAGCCGAAGGATATGGGGAGGGCGAAGACGATGTACAGAGTGGCGACGACGAAGAGAGCGCCGTGGAAGGCCAACTCGTGGCCGAGTGCCGAGAAGAGCATGACATCGACGATTGCCAGCACGAGGAGCGGAAAGATCGAGATGGCAGCGGCCACCAACAGCACGTGACGAGGGGGCGTCGGTCGAACCCGTCCCGTCTCGAACCGCTCGGAGAACCACTTCGATGTGATCCTCGCCTCGAATCCGTTGATGCGTTCGAGGAGCCAAGGCGACCAGCGATCGCGGCTGAGCAGTGCGATGGTGATCAGCGCGAGGATGGCGATCGCCGAGCCCAGCGGTCCAATCCGCAGCGGCGAGAGGCTCTCGATGCCATCGGGTTGGATTGGCAGCAGGACGACGATTATGCAAAGGCAGATCGCCAGCGTGAGGAACTTCTCGTAGAGAATCACGAAGACCTGCCTCGCGGGATCGCCGATCCGCTTCGCCATCCTCACCACACGGTAGGCGTCCCAGCCGAGCCCCGATGGCGCGATCCAGCCGATCGACATCCCGGACCAATTGTCTTCGAGGGTCGTCCGGTAGGACGGAGGCGGCGAGACGTAGGAGTCGAGGAGGAGTCTCCATCGCAGGGTCATCATCGGCAGAATCGTCAGATAGAGCAGGATGGCGACGACTGCCGGCAGAATGTCGATCGACCGCACGGCGGACGCGAGCGCCGTGGGATCGAGCGTCCGAAGCACCAGTGCCAGCAGCAGCAAGGAGAGTAGGATGGGCAGCAGAGGGAATCTGCGGGACCCACCATCACGATTGGATCGTTCGACAGCCTCCATTCTCCCTGCAGTGGCCGATGGAGGTATTATAACGATGACCAGCGATTACAATCAACACTCCATGGTGCACTGCTATTGAGGAGAGGCGAAGGCGCGTCGATCACGCTCTTCGAATGCCTCCGCACCCCTCCATTCAGGGGAATCGAAAGGCCAATCAGGAGAACACGGGGCAAGGTTGTTCAACTCTTCTCAGGAGCGAGGACCATGACTGAGGGGATGTGTGGCGTCGTGTTGGCAGGCGGATGGGGGACCCGCCTGCTGCCTCTCACCACCTCGATGAACAAGCATCTGCTTCCCGTCTATGACGAACCGATGGTGTGCAAGTCGCTCGCCACCTTGCAGAGGATGGGCATCGAGGAGATTATGATCGTCCTCGGAGGGCACTCCGGGAACTCGTTCTTCCACCTGCTCGGTGACGGCCACCGCTTCGGACTCGACATCAGGTACGCCTACCAGGAGCAGGCGGGCGGGATTGCGGAGGCGCTTCGCCTCACCCGCGGCTTCGTGGCTGATCGGAGCGTGGCGGTCATCCTCGGCGACAACGTGTTTGAGGATTCCATGCTTGAGCACGCAGAGGCGTTCCTCGCCGACGATGCAAACGAATGCTACCTGTTTCTGAAGCAGGTCGAGGATCCGGAGTCGTTCGGCATCGCATGGTTGAATGATGACGGTGCGATTATCGGCATGAAGGAGAAGCCGAGCAATCCCGATTCCGACCTCGCGATCACCGGCCTGTACATCTACAGCCCGAGGGTGTTCGATCTCATCGATGAGAGCGTCGAGACAATCGGATACTCTGCGAGGGGCGAATTGGAGATCACCGACATCAACCGCTTCTTCATGAAGAGGGGAATCGCCAAGGGAATCCACTTCGACTGCCATTGGGCCGACTGTGGGAGCATAGAGGCACTCCTCGAGACCTCAAATCTGATGCGATTGTGGGACAAGGGACCGTGGCTGCAACCGGTGGAGGAGTGACGGTGCGCATCCTGCTCACCGGCGGCTGCGGCTTCATCGGCAGCCACACCGTTCGAGAGGCGCTGGCGCGGGGCGATGTCGAGCGGCTCGTCAATCTGGATGCCTTGACCTACTCCGGGAATCCGGAGAACCTCGCCGGCATCGACGATGGAAGATACAGGTTCGTCCACGCTTCGATCAACGACCGGGATGCGCTGGACGCGTTGGTCGAACACGAGCGCATCGACGTCATCCTCCATCTCGCAGCCGAGAGCCACGTCGATCGCTCGATCGACTCGGTTGCGCCATTCGTGATGACCAACATCGACGGGACGCGCACCCTCCTTGAGTGCGTTCGCGATCGTAACGCAGCCGGCCAAGACATCGCCTTCGTCCACGTCTCAACCGATGAGGTCTACGGCAGCCTAGGGCCGAACGACCCGGCGTTCACCGAGGACACCCCCCTCGACCCTCGGAACCCCTACGCGGCGACCAAGACGGCGTCCGACATGCTGGTGCGCGCGTTCGTGAACACACACGATACATCGGCTTGCATCACCCGCTGCTCCAACAACTACGGCCCGAACCAGTTCCCGGAGAAGCTAATCCCGCTGATGACCCTGAACGCCTTGGAGGGCAAGTCCCTCCCGGTCTATGGCGATGGGATGCAGATCAGGGATTGGATCCACGTCATCGACCACACCAAGGGGATTCTCGCTGCGATGGACGGCTTGTTGGATGGGCGTCTGCAGAGCGGCGAGGTGGTCAACTTCGGGGCCGACAACGAATGCCCCAACATTGACATCGTTAATGCGATCATCCGATTGACCGGTGCGAGCGAGGATCAAATCGCACATGTCGCCGACAGACCGGGACACGACCGGCGCTACGCGATGGGATTCGAAAAGGCGAACCGCCTCCTCGGATGGTCTCCATCGATCGAATGGGAAGAGGGGTTAGCAGAGACCGTCGAGTGGTACCGGAGCAACGACGAGTGGATCGATTCAGTCCGCACCGGTGCCTATCGAGATTGGATCACCAAGCACTACTCTTGAGCCTGCTCGGTGCGATTCGCACACTCCCGGACTCCACGAGGTCTCGCGATGTCGGCGACTCAGCACCGATGACGACTCCATCGTGCTGGCGATGCGTTGAAGTCGGCTCGCAGCGGGTCCTCGTCGGCGGCGAGCCGTGGGTGGGTGGAGCGATTGGTCGACCAACTCCCCAATC
>CAZPCY010000035.1:0-5357 GCA_964585295.1 uncultured Candidatus Poseidoniales archaeon
CGGTCATGGGCACTCGGCTCTACTTCGAGGCGGATGACGGTAACGGCTTCGAGCTGTGGGCGCACGAGACGACCACCGATTCGACCTGGCAGGTGGCCGACATCAATCCCAGCGGCGGCGGCATTGAAGGCATCACGGTCATGGGCACCCGGCTCTATTTCTGCGCGGATGACGGCACCAACGGCAAAGAACTGCACATGATGTATATTGTGAACACCTTCACTTACAGTTGATTCTCTCGCATCGAGCCGTCCGCACGCGCCCTCCAACCAGTCCCGAAAGGACGAGGGTCCGTAGTTATCGAGTCGCCCTCATACAGATCTCTAATCCACGCCCATCAGTCAAGACTGATGTGCCTCGACCCTCTACGCTTGGGCGTGGACATCGATTATTGCGCAGACCTCACTTGCTTCTGCGGGCATCGAGGCCCGGCCATTCCGCGGAAGCAACACATGGAGTGCCCGCGCTGCCATCGCGTCGTCGAGGCGTGTTGTGAGGGGATCCCATTGCATGATTCTAGTTGAGAGCGATCTACCGCACTCTCCCAATCATGCCACAATCGCGAACCCACTTCGATATCCAACCCAAGCGAGCACGACGCTACCGACGACAGTCGCTAGGAGATATGCAGTCATCCTACCACTTCCGGAATCCGCTAGGTCGACCACCTCGAGAGCGAATGCGGACATCGTGGTGAATGCACCAAGCACCCCAGTGCCGACCAGCAGGACCACGCCTTCGGAGACCTCCGCACCCCCCGCTACGGCCCCCATCAGGGCTCCCAACAGGAGCGAACCGATCAGATTCACGGAGAGCGTCGCCCAAGGCATGGATCCATCCTCCAACCAAGTGCTGGCACCATATCGAAGCAGAGCGCCGGCCGCACCACCCAACGCCACCAGCACAGCCATCCGCAGATCCATCGGGCGTCCGCCCCGCTTCTGGTTCAAGGACTTCAGGGCGCACAAGATGGTGAACGCCCGAATCACACCAGCAATCCATCACACGAGGGCGTTGACTACCGGCTCTTCATCCAGATGAAAGAAGGAATAGGTCGCCCACCAAGTGATGTGGTCGAGACTGTCGACCAGATTTGAGACTCCGCTATGCTCCTCTCCGTAGCCTTTGCCTCTAGTGTCCATCCACTCTTCCATTTCTTCTAGGGTGTCGCATGTCTGATGATAGCACCAGTAACCATCCACTAGGCCTCCAAACCCGAGTGTGACCGTGCCCAGGTTGTCTTGGAACGAGGCGTGGTCACTGCGAGCGGTCACATCTTCGTAGATGACAATCCCGGATCGATTCGATTCCATCCACGCTTCGTACTTCCAAGTGTCTTCAGGGTAGCCGACTCCGACGAGCGTCCCAATCTGATCCTCCAGCCCCAACGCATCCGCACCGATCCATTCCGATAGGCGAACCATTCCCGGCTGATCGATGGAGTCATGACTTCCGGATGGGCCTATGTAGACCCGCATCGGCCATACTTCCTCGTCCTTCGGGTAACCATCCTCATCCACCGCGGGTTCGGGGTCGCCGTGGGGAGCCCCACCTCCTCCCGGCCAATTCACTCCAGCCATGTCGAGATTGACGTAGTTGGTTACGGTGACTTGTGGGTTGTCCTCCTTGACGTAATAATCCGTCCAGTAGTCACTGCCCCGCTTCCCGCCCTCTTCCCCCGACCAGAGGCAGAACACCATCGTCCGCCTCGATTCGTAAGCAGACATCGAGCGCGCGGTCTCCAGCACCATACTGGTGCCGGCGGTGTTGTCGTAGGCGCCGACACGGGTGCCATAGGTTCTGGTACCAATCACATGCGGGTCGAGCAATGGCAACACCCCATTGGCTGGCGGCGCGATATCGAAGTGGGCTCCGAAGACCAACCATTCGTCAGGGAACACCGAACCCCATCGGTATCCACAGATGTTGTAGGCCTCTGGATTCTGCTTCTCAAAGATGTCCGTGAATTCGTATCTATGGGAACGGACCTCGAGTCCGAAAGATTCCATCTGCTGAATCAGGTAGAGGGCAGCATCCTCGTAAGCCGGGTTGCCTTCACCCGCCCATCTGTCATAGTACCCGACCCGCCCATCGACATCAGTCACATCTGTGGTCGGATCGGTGATGGCGTGCAATCGATTGTAGACGGCCCTACCATGGATTAAGCCCGTGCTGTGACGACCACCAGCGTCGTCATCGTGAGCGGCTGCCCACGGCCTGTTGACCGAAAGGGTGGCAACCGAGACCGCACCTCCATCTGATCCCGGAGCACTCGCATTCAATTGATCGAGCGAACCGTTCTCGTCGAGCGACCCGATTCTGTGGACCGCCGATCCACCCCCTGCACCCCCACCACGAGCGAGCCAGGTCGCCCAAGACTCGTTTGCCTCCCGAACGGGCCATTCTGAGCGACCGTGCTCACCGACGAGCAACACCATCGATTCGGCTCGGGGCGGGGCGAGAATCTGCAGTTGACGGCTCTCGCCTTGTCGCAGATCGATCACCGTTGAGTTCTGGATGAATCCACTTCCTTCGTCCATGACCAAGTAAGGGACGAATACCGTCATGTCGGCTTGGGCCGAGAACCCGACGCCCTGGAAGATGCCACCGATGAGGGTCGTGACACCCACATCGAGGTCGGACGCCACCGGCCCATCCTCGCCGCTTCCGAAGCAGCCGGTCAGTGGCACCGTGAGCATCAGCGTCGCGAGCGCGAGTGCGGCGTGGATGCGGCCCATCGGGCCACGGGCCATCCACGCGGATTCAAACTCACCGCTTTGTGGGACGAATGCTTCCGAACGCCCCACCCCTCCAGTTCCATAGCCAATGCCAGTAGATGCTGTGCGATTCACCCACCAACGATTAGCCGACAGGGTGCCAAGATCAGGCGTGGAATAGTGAAAGACAGGTGGGCGATCCATCCGCGGCACGGAATGAATCGGTGTCGATGGAGACAGTTTTGAATCCACGGGCCTCAAGTTCGGACTTCACCGTCGGGAACCCCGCCGACACAATTACGACTCCATCTTCAAAGGGCAGGCAGTTCGCTCCATATGCTTCTTCCTTGGGCACCCAGATTACTTCCCCCAAGGTTTCGAGGGCACTTTGATTGAGATAACCCTCGCCAGCGATGAGCAGGCCCGGAGCGGGCGAGGTGCACACCGTGACCAGATGCAAGGTCGAAGCAGGCACATCGAGGACCACCACCTCCCTGCCACTCGCCTCTACCAAGGTCGCAAGAGTCTTGATTCCTGCATCGTCGCTGCGGGAGGAACGGCCGATGATGAATCGATCATCATAGAACAGCACATCACCCCCATCGAGCCTCGCAGAACCATCCATCATCACCAACTCGAATCCCTCAGTAGCGAGATGCCGGGCAACAGCCTCCTCCTCGCCATTCCGAGAGGGATGACCCAATCTCGTGATGAGTGCGACATCATCGATGATAATCGCACAATCTTCAACGAAGCAGCAATCAGGCCTGTCGTCCAAGCTCGGCAGCACCGTGACTCGAACCCCCCTCCCAACAAGTGTCGCGACATAATCCGAATGAGACGCCATGGCCATCTCCGGATTGGGCATCATGACCTCTCCATGGTAGCCCCCACTGAGCGCCGAAGCGTAGGTGGGAGAGACGAGGCGGACTATGGCAGCCTTCTTCGACCGGTCCGCCGTCCCGGGCATGATCCCGGGTCCACTGCACCGACTATCATCGTTTCAGGGCCAAAGCAGAGGTAGGGGGGGATGCAGTCAGAGTCCGTGGAGGGTTTCACACCGACCGGCTCAGGAACTTTCCATCGTCGGCAACCGCTTCGATTCCCCAACCGTCATGCCCGCTGCTAGAGCCTCATTCCTCTCCGCCGCCGCCTCCCATGCGGATTGCTGCTGCAGCTCGCTGAGGTAGTCGAGATGCCCCGGCTTCGTCACCACCATGATGTCATCGGCTGTGAACTGGTCAGGGGAGGAATGGCCGCAAGATTCGCAGAGCATGTAGGTCTCCTTCTCTAGCGTTTTGACATAGTTCGCCACCCGCTTCGCCGCTGCTTCAACATCGAGTGCCCGCTGCAATTTTGAGTCCTGAGTGGTAATCCCGGTCGGGCAGCGGTTTGAGTTGCACTCCAAGGCTTGGATGCATCCGAGTGCCAACATGAATCCACGGGCGATGTTCACGCCATCCGCCCCGAGGGCCATCGCCACGGCGACATCGATTGGCGTTGCGATTTGCCCGGAGGCGAACAGATGCACCCGGTCTCGAACTCCATGCTTCCGCATCGCCCAGTCGACGACGGCGACACCCTGCTTCATCGGCACGCCTGCATGACTTGCGAGCACCAGTGGTGCAGCGCCCGTGCCACCTTCCCCACCATCGATTGAGATGAAGTCTGGACCCCTCCCCGGCTCGGCAGCCATCGCTGCAGCGATAGCCTCGACCTCCTCAGTGTGACCTACAACAATCTTGATTCCCACTGGTTTATCGGCAATCGACCGCAAACGATCGAGAAAATCGAACAACCCTTCGACATCATCGAATTCCGAGTGCCGCGGCGGAGAAATCACATCTCGATCCAGGGGGACCTTCCGTATTCTCGCAATCTCCTTGGTTATCTTCTTTGAAGGCAGAATCCCACCCTTACCCGGCTTCGCCCCCTGCATCATCTTCAATTCGATCATCCGGACATTTTCGCGCTCGGCGATTTCACGATACTCTTCGTCCGAGAACTCTCCATCCGGACCGCGACAACCGAACTTCCCAGTACCGATTTGGAAGATCACATCACCACCTTTCTGATGGTAGGAGGCATACCCCCCTTCTCCGGTGTTGTGGAGGATACCCGCCTTGCCAGCTCCCATATTGAGTGCCGTAACGGCTCGCGCCGAGAGCGACCCGTAGGACATCGCGGAGATGTTCACGAAATGCTCCAGAGTGACGGGATTGGCAACTCCGGTCGCTTCACCAACCACTCTTCGATATCGTTCGGCGTAAATCGAATCCTCATCACGACCGAACATCGCCGGCATGATGGTGTAGGTACCAACCTCGTCGAAATCGACCTGACTGCCGAAGCCGATGGTGTTCTTACGCCCCTTAGATGTCGCATACACCCAATTCCTGGTGACCCGAGAGTACGGCTTCTCCTCGAGGTCGTTCGCGAACCAGTACTGCCGGAGCAAAGGACCAACGGTCACAGCGAACCAGCGGCCCCAATAGAGGACTGGGAAATTGCGCTGTACCGGGTTGTTGGTTTGGCTTCTGTCATGCACGAAGAGCACGAGGACGCCCAGCGCGATAGTGGTGATAGCGTGGGCGCAGAGGTGGACGACCGACCCCTCGCCGAGGGTGCGACCATAGAGGC
>CAZPCY010000036.1:0-4172 GCA_964585295.1 uncultured Candidatus Poseidoniales archaeon
ACCTGGTGGCAGACGGAGACCGGGGGGATCATGATTACGCCGCTGCCGGGAATGACCACCACCAAGCCCGGCTCCGCTACCCGCCCCTTCTTCGGCGTTCATCCCAAGGTCGTCCGGGCTGACGGCGAGGAGTGCGTAGCGAATGAGGGGGGATATCTCATCGTTGAACAGGCTTGGCCGGGGATGATGAGAACGGTCTACGGTGATCACGACCGCTTCGTCCAGACCTACTTCAGCCAGCAACCAGGACGCTACTTCACCGGCGACGGGGCGAGGAAGGACGAGGACGGATGCTTCTGGATCATGGGCCGTATCGACGACGTGATCAATGTCTCCGGCCACCGGATGGGAACGGCTGAGGTCGAATCGGCATTGGTCGAGCACGATGCGGTTTGCGAGGCAGCAGTGGTCGGCTTCCCACACGATATCAAAGGCCAGGGGATTTACTGCTATGTCACACTGGAGGGAACCCACGAAGGCTCCGAAGACCTGAGAGGGGAATTGCGCGGACTGGTGAGGGAAATCATAGGTCCGATTGCGACTCCCGATGCGATTCACTTCACCCAAGTGCTTCCAAAGACGCGTTCGGGAAAGATCATGCGCCGAATCCTGAGGAAGATCGCCTCTGGGGATGTGAGGGACCTCGGCGATGTCAGTACTCTAGCCGATCCGACGGTGGTCGACGATCTCCTCTCGAGTCGGCCGGTGTGAGCGCTTCACCTGCGAGAGGTTGATGGGCGCGCGGGAGTGGAGGCGCGTGGAGGTGTCGCGATTGGGAGGCCACGAACGCAATCCGGGAGCGCCACTTGACCTCGATTCGATTGCAGCCATCAGAGTGAACCGTTCTGCGGTCGAGCAGCGTGCGGCGACCCTTCCGAAGCGGCGCAGCGTCAAGGGAGAACACCAGATAGCGTGGATGCTGCAAGCGGTCCGTTGCATCGATCTTACGACGCTCGCCGGCGATGACACCGATGAGCGCGTTCGCCGACTCGCCAGCAAGGCGAAGCGGCCGATTCGACCCGACCTTCTAGATGCGTACGGAGTCGATGGCGAGTCGATTCGGTGCGCCAGTGTATGCACCTATCACCAGAGGGTCTCAGCGGCGGCGAGAGAGTTGAGCGGGAGTGGTGTGGGAGTCTGTGCGGTGTCGACCGGATTCCCAGCTGGTCAGATCCCGCACGTGGAGAAGGTCCGCCAAATACGCGCTTCCGTCGAGGCTGGTGCAACCGAGATTGACATCGTCGTCAGCCGGCCGCATGTTCTCGGCGCTCGATGGGCTGCGCTGTACGAGGAGGTTCGTGATTTCCGAGGAGCTTCTGGCGATGCGCACCTGAAGACAATCTTGGCTACCGGTGAGTTGGCGACCCTCAAGCAGGTCGCACAAGCCAGTGCGGTCTGCATGGCGGCAGGTGCCGACTTCATCAAGACGAGCACCGGCAAGGAGAGCGTCAATGCTACCCTACCCGTGGGGCTCGTCATGGTCCGCCAGATTAGGGATCACTTGAGGAGAACCGGATTCGCGGTCGGATTCAAGCCAGCTGGAGGCATCAGCAAGGCGAAGGATGCGGTGGTCTGGCTTGCTCTGATGAAGGATGAGTTAGGTGATGATTGGATGCGACCGGAACTGTTCCGTATCGGAGCGTCCTCGCTGCTCGCAGATCTAGAGAGACAACTGGAGTTCCACGCCACAGGCCGCTATTCTGCAGCGAGGAGGCACGCGATCGCGTGAGGTGATTCGATGGGAGTACGCGAATTGATGGAGCATCTGGACTGGGGTCCGGCTCCGGAGTCCGACACTCTGGCCCGGGCGTTGCTCTCGGAACGCGGCCGTGACAACGGGATGTACGTCGATGGGAGATGGGTTCAGCCGCGCCGCGGCGAGCGATTCGATGCGATTGACCCTTCTAATGGAGAGGTGCTTGGGACTATCGGTCAGGCCGATGACCATGAGGTGGACCTAGCAGTCTCTGCCGCTCGTCATGCACAACCCAAGTGGGCCGCGCTGTCGGGCCATGAGAGGGCGCGGCACCTCTACGCAATCGGCCGCGCTGTGCAGCGCAACTCACGCGTTCTCGCGGTTCTCGAGACGCTGGACAACGGCAAGCCGATACGCGAGACCCGCGACATCGACCTTCCATTGGTCGCCCGCCACTTCATCCACCATGCCGGCTGGGCCGAACTTCGGGATGAGATTCTTCCAGGACGCCAGCCTTGGGGTGTATGTGGACAGATCATCCCTTGGAACTTCCCGCTGCTGATGATGGCTTGGAAGGTCGCACCAGCCCTAGCCGCAGGAAACTCCGTCGTGATTAAGCCAGCCGAATCGACTTCCTTGACGGCACTTGCCTTCGCCGCCATCTGCGAGGAGGTCGGCTTGCCACCCGGCGTCCTCAACGTTGTGACCGGCGATGGTCGAACCGGGTCGTTGATTGTCGAACACCCGGACATCGACAAGGTCGCATTCACCGGCTCGACCGAAGTCGGACGGATTATCCGCAAAGCGATTGCAGGAACGGGTAAGGGACTGACACTCGAACTCGGAGGCAAGTCCCCCTTCATCGTGTTCGATGATGCCGACCAAGAGTCGGCGATCGAAGGATTGGTCGATGCGATTTGGTTCAATCAGGGGCAGGTCTGCTGCGCTGGGTCTCGTCTCCTCGTTCAGGAATCGATAGCCGAACGCTTCCTCGAACGACTGCGAGAGCGAATGGCTACCCTCAGAGTTGGAGATCCATTGGACAAAGCGGTCGACATGGGAGCGATTGTCGATGGCGAGCAACTCTCGAAGATCAACGGCATGTGCGAGGCTGCCGTCGAGGACGGTGCGGAGATGTGGCAACCCGACATCGATATGCCTGAGCAAGGCTACTTCTTTCCCCCCACCCTCTTCACCGGGGTATCACCCGCCTCCACCATCGTTCAGGAGGAGGTTTTCGGACCCGTACTGACGGCGATGACGTTCAGATCGCCAGGCGAGGCGGTGCAACTCGCCAACAACACGCGCTATGGACTGGCGGGCTCGGTCTGGAGTCAGGACCTCGACACCGCAATCGATGTCGCACGACGAATCCATGCGGGCGTCATCTGGGTCAATTGTACGAATCGGTTTGACGCCAACTCCGGTTTCGGAGGGGTCCGTGAATCGGGATTCGGAAGGGAAGGGGGGATTGAGGGTATGGGAGCTTACCTCAGACCCTCCACCAGTGCGGAGGGCGGATACCAGAGTGATTCCAGCGATGCGTCGGGCGACGAGGGAGAAAGCGAGACCCCCTCAGTCGGGGATTCCAGCACCGCGGGCGTCGCCATACCATCGACCGCGTTGAGTGGCATCGACCGTACGGCGAAGATGTACATCGGTGGCAAGCAGAAGCGACCGGACGGTGGCCATTCACTCACGGTTCTCGGACCCCGCGGCCGGATTGGAGAGGTCGGCAGAGGGAACCGCAAGGACATCCGGAACGCGGTCGAGGCCGCTTCAAGCGCTCGCCGCTGGTATCCTCTGAATGCACATCAGCGAGCGCAGATTCTCTTCTACATCGGTGAGAACCTCGACGCCCGCAAGCGAGAATTCGCCCGCCGCCTCGATTTGATGACCGGTTGCGGCGAGGACGATGCTGAGGTCGAGGTCAACGATGCGGTCTCCGAGTGGTTCCGCTGGGCTGCGTGGGCCGACAAGAACGATGGCAAGGTCCACGAGACGACGATGCGGGGGCTTGTTCTCGCGCTCAACGAACCGATTGGCGTCGTCGGTCTGACCGCACCTGACGAAAACCCGCTCTCAGGACTCGTCCGACTCGCAGCGCCCCTGCTCGCGATGGGAAACACCGTCGTGGCGATTCCGAGCGAGGCACATCCCCTAGTGGCGACCGACCTCTACCAGGTGCTAGATACGAGCGATCTCCCGGACGGAGCGCTGAACATCGTCACCGGTTTGCGTGATGAACTCCTCGAATCGCTCGCCGCCCATGACGCCGTCGATGCGATCCAAATCGCAGCCGGCAATCTAACAGCCGCCCACGAAGCGAGCGTCGGCAACATGAAGCGGGTATGGTCAGCGGACCCATGTGCACCCAATGAGGAGAGACTTCGAAACGCAACACGCGTGAAGAACATCTGGCTTCCACACGGCATATGACCACACCGAAGATTTGGTTAGATGCACCTTATTCGGT
>CAZPCY010000037.1:0-3017 GCA_964585295.1 uncultured Candidatus Poseidoniales archaeon
TTGGCCGGAGATGCGGATTCTCTAGCCCCTGCTGGGGATGGAGGTGCTCCTCCAGCGGCGGACGCTTCCGCTCTTCTGGATGCACCCCCTCCACCACCTGCGGCTGATCCACTGGCTGCACCTCCTCCACCACCCGCGGCCGATCCACTGGCTGCCCTTGACGCATCGGAAGATGCCTCATCATCCGATGACGAGGATTCGGTAGAATCCGATTCCTCGGATGATGGAGATGCTGACCTGCTCGCCCCAGTATCATCAACCGAGGATTCTCTGACGGCTCCCTCGGCAGAATATACTGGTGCTCGTGTGCGCCCGACCGAGGTTGTCGATGGAATCTCAGGAGACAAACTCCACGCGACCCTGGCAGAAATCGAGGATTCGACCCTTTCAGCATCTGGAGAGATCGTCTCTCAGTCCGTGAGGGGAACACTGACTTTGGAGAATCCGAGCGATCGAGATCGTGTTTGGGACATCGATGTATTCCTGACCGAAACTGACTCATGCGATTTCGACGAGGACCGACTGAAGTTGCAGGAACTTGAGAGCGGCGCTTCGCACACCTTCGACTACACTGTTGAAGGCCCGAGAATGCTGACCGTTCGCGAGACCATTGACACGAACCCCGAGCGTGCACAGGAAGCGAGCTTCTCGCTGGAGCATGGAGTCGAAGGAACCGAGATCACGATGGGAATCGAAGTCGAGAACGTATGTGATGTCGCTCTCAGCGGCGTGCGCGTGAATCGAACGATTCCGGACTGCTTCGATGTATCCGAGAGCCCCGGATTCGAGATTGAGGATGGCATCCTGACATGGGACATCGGAACCTTGGGTGCCGGCGAGAGCCGGTCGTTACCGATTCCGACCACGGTCACTGTCGCCTCAATTGATCTGATAGATGCTGGTCATGCCACGGCGACCTACGATGCTGATGCGACTCTGTCGATGGCGGGGTTCTCCGAGGTGGATGGCTGTGCACGAGGATTCAGCTACATGGCCGTCGACGAGGACGAGAGGCCAGGTGTCTGGCGCTGTCAAGCGGTCTTCGAGAACCGCTCGTCATTTGCCGTTGATTTGGTTCTGCTCCGCGTCAACATGACTGGTCAGGACGACCCTCTTTTCGACATTCAGGATGTCCCCGATGATGTTCCGCCAAACGGCAGGTGGGAGAGCGAGGTTCGCACAGTGGAGTCGGACGAGAAGCCACACTTCAGTCAGGAGTTGACGTACAGCGTCATCCCGAGAGCGAGCCGCACGA
The DNA here is from genome assembly GCA_964585295.1 of uncultured Candidatus Poseidoniales archaeon. GTDB lineage: Archaea > Thermoplasmatota > Poseidoniia > Poseidoniales > Thalassarchaeaceae > CAUZSY01. Next base: position 1,256 of record CAZPCY010000037.1, read on the forward strand.
CGACCGGGACCTTGACTCTGAAGCCTCAGACCATCCCGGTTTTGGAGACCAAGGTTGAGAAGAAGATGGACATGTCCGTCCTACGTTCCTACCGATCTGCGGATGTAAAGTGCGAGATGACGGTGGAGAACAACGGCAGCGCACCAATCAATCTGATGCGAATCACGGATGACATCCCGGGTCTGTTCTCGGCCCCCGATCTATCTGCGATGCAGATTGACATCGATGGTGACGCATTAATCGACGACCAGTATCGAGCCGAGTTGAAGGACGGAGTCTCCTTGGAGGAGAACCGGCTCTCTCCGGACGGCCCTGGGCACACGATGCAAATCACGATTGGAACGAAGGGGCCGATTGGTCTCGAGCCAGGCAGTCGCCTGAGAATCCGGTATGATTTGAACGCGCCGGATCCGAGTCCGGATAACGAGCTCGTAGCGGCCCCGGTGAGAATCGACTTCAGTGCCGAGCGCTACGGTCCCGTGGCGACAAGAGGCGCACTGGAGGCACCTACTCTGAGAGTCAGCCACAAGCGCCGCAAGTTCAACACTGGAAAGGAGGTTTTCCCAGCTGGAGGTGCGGGTAGGTACGAGGTCCTGATTATGTTCCACAACCGATCGGACACCGCTCTTGAAGATTTGAACATCCACGACATCATCCCGTCGGCGTTCGAGTTGAAGAGCCACCGGATCACATCATCTACACAAGGTGACAGAAGCGCCGACGCGAACGAAGAGGCGCACAGTGAAGGCACGAAGGTCAGTTGGGAAATAGGCTTGATCGAGAAGGGAGAGCGGATCGAGGTCCTCTACGAGATTATGGGTGATTCGAAAGCGGAATACAAGGTTAGTGATGCTCAGGAATTCCATGGTGCAACCTTCGGAGACGAAGTCGATGAAGACTACCTCAATCAGAGTCCTTCCTTGGTCGTCAAAGCAGCAGAGAAGGAATCGGAGGATGAATCACCTTCGGATACGGAAGATGTCGAAGAGATCGAGGTCCCGATGGGATTCTCGGAGAACGTCCTTTCCCGTATCATGAACGAGCATGAGATCAGCGACAGGGAAGCCTTCCTGGAGCATGCTCGCGACTTCGACCACGACGAGAACAACTACCTCAACACGAAGGAGCTGACCGCCGCCGCTGAAGCATGGGATGGCGCCGGAGACGATTCTTCGGAGTCTGACGAATCGGACGATTCCGAGGCAGATGGTGAGGATGAGGAAGCAGATGGATCTGAAGAGGGCGGCGACGAAGAGGTAGATGACAGCGACTCAGCGTCCGTAGATGAGTCGGATGACAGCGACTCAGCGTCTGTAGAGGAGTCGGATGACAGCGACTCAGCGTCCGTAGAGGAGGAGTCGGATGAAGAAGCCGCCTCTGTCGAAGCAGAATCCGAGACCGAATCGGATGAAGAAGTCGAGGCAGCCGAAGATCCTCCGACGGAGCAAGCGGTCGTCGAAGACTCTGCACCTGATGAGCCAGACGCAGGAATGGACGACATGATGGCGATGCTCGGAGCGGTCAGCGTGGCAGCCGATGCTGCTGCTGCGGCTGATGCGCCGGAGGAGAGTTCGGACCCGTTGGCGGCACTTGCACCGCCGCCCCAGCCGGCCGAACCCACGGATCCACTGGCGGGCTTCGCTCCACCACCGCCTCCACCGATGGACGCTGCGCCCCCAGACCCACAGGCCGGCTTAGCGCCCCCCCCCCCGCCCAAACATGCCGCACCCCCACCGCCACCACCAAAGGCTGCCGCCCCGCC
>CAZPCY010000038.1:0-2316 GCA_964585295.1 uncultured Candidatus Poseidoniales archaeon
AAGGCCGCACCGGCCGACTGGTTGTCGCCGTAACCATCGCCATCTAGGTCTGACCACTGCGTCGTTTCGTTGGGGAGAGCATCGCCGCTGTCTGACCATCCATCTCCATCGCCATCCGGGCAGCCGAACCGGTCCTCTCTGCTCGTACCGGCGATAAAGGGGCACTCATCCCCCTCGAATCCATTGAACTGGTCTCCGAAGCCGTCTCGATCCCTGTCTATCCACTGGCTCGATTCGTTGGGGAAAGCATCCTCGGAGTTAGCCCATCCATCAAAGTCCACATCTGGACAGCCGAAGGTCCCGTTGCGATTCGATGTGCCGAATTGGTCCCGGCAGTCATCCCCCCTAATGCCGCTCGCATTGTCGCCGAAGCCATCGTAATCGGAATCGGTCATCTGCGTGGCATCGGTAGGATAGACATCGTTCAGGTTCGACTGGCCATCGCCGTCGGTGTCGATGCATCCGAACCTATCCAGCGTTGAGTTTCCCGCCTCGCTGCGACATGAATCGGCCTCGAAGCCACGAATATCATCGCCGAAGCCGTCTAGGTCCTCGTCCGATCGCTGCGACGCTATCGATGGGAAGGCATCGGAGAGGTGCCCGCTCAGGTCGCCATCGAAATCGAACGAGGCAATCTCAATGCCGCTGTTGCTCAATCCGTTGGAGTTAGGACCACTGGACCAGCAAGCAATGCCATACGAAAGAGCGATTTGGACAATCTCGTCGGGCGACGCAGAGGTACAGGTATTGGTTGATTTCTGGAACGATTCAATCCAAGTCCCATTCTCGCTGAACACCGGACTCCAATGGTTCGTGCTCGTGTCACTTGCTGAGGATGGTCCGACATAGGGGGATCTACGACGATTCATCTCATCATCCCAATCAATGCCACCATTGGTATCCGACGGACCAATCCAAAAGATGCCGCCCTGCTTCAATTCCCTGAGGGACGAACGTAGGGAGGAGGTGTCGGCTGTGCCGACGCCCTCCCAGGTGTAGACCCATTGCACGGTACCATTCGGAGCGAAGGCTCCGACGCTCGCCACAGATAGCTTCTGTCCTTGACTAGGTTGGCTCCCGAATCTGGTCACATTGGCACCATGATTAGTCCTCTGTTCGGAGTTGAAATTGTACGGTGATCCGCAGGCAGTGCGACCTGAGGTCGCGAAGTAGTAGGTCAAATTCGCAGTGGTTTCAATCGACTGGATACGGTGATCCGTACACGGTTCTTCGACCAGATCACGAACGAATCCGAACGAGGGATTGAGGACCACCCAACTATCCTCATCGACGAGTGCGAGGGAAGTGGCGTTCGAATCGAAGATCTCACAGGGGGTTCTGATGACGAATTCGAGGAAACCCGCGGTCGATATGTCGAACTTCTCTTGAGGCATGTGACATGTGAACTGTGAACTCGGCCTAAGCGTGGAGACCCATTTCGACACCGTGCCCGTCCTGTCGATCTCGGCGATGATCTGGCACTTGCGAACTGAGGCGCAATTCGTGACCGTCCCATCAGGGAATGTGACGGAATCATCGGCACAGACTAAGACGGTGTGATTCAGATTGGGTGTCACTCTCACAGGCTGGAAACCGAATCTGCCGTCGGAATCGCAGGACTCCCCTGTCAGGATTGAGGCGTTCAACAAGACTCCGGTGTCATTCCATAGGAACATGGAACCGGTATACTGCGTAACCTCAAGGGTCAGGTTGGAGAAATCCAATCGGGTGGAAGTTTCACCATCGGGTGCATCGGCGTCACCGCAGATGAGACTGACGAATTCATCCGGATGGAGCCTGACATGACATTTTCGCAGGTGAGTGAAATTAGATGGAATCACGAACTCGCGATCCTGCACCATATCCCTACCTTGGAATCCATCTGTCAAGGCCGATCCCTGGGCAGGAGGCGAGTAGATTCTGATCGATGCATTGACGAATCCGAAATCCGAGGAGGTGGTCGAAGGATAGACCATGACAAGACGGCCATCGTCGGTCGCGCTGGTGGCGAGGATGTTGTAGGGGCCGTCTCGCGTCATCTGGAAGTCCGTCCTGAGCCGTTCCAAGCCAGTAAATGTCGACGGCGATACATCGCTTGTTGACGCGGAATTGGTGAGAGGTGGAGGTTCCCGGCCTAGATCATCATCGAGCCATTCGAGAGCGACCATCGAGAGGAGCAGCAGCGCCACAAGGAGGATCGCCGAGGGGCACCTGCCCATGCCTCCGGCGTGATGTTCGCAGAATTAACCGGTTCGGGAGGGGGTCAGTTGTTCCACCAAGACCACTCGGCACCGCTGTTGGGAGTGCGGTACCAAG
>CAZPCY010000039.1:0-2295 GCA_964585295.1 uncultured Candidatus Poseidoniales archaeon
CTCCAGAGCCTTCTCCACCCTCTTGAGGTCGTCTCTGGCAAGGAAGAGGTAGATTCTGTCACCGACCTCGATGCTTTCCAGCGTATGTGGTTTCAGTACTAATCCATTACCGGTGTCATCGTGCCTCTCGACCATGACTATTCTAGCGCCTATCGATGATTCGCAATCCTTCACTGACTTACCAGTGAATGAGTGGTCGCCATTAACTTCCGCAGATATCGAGATGATAGCTGGTATGGGCGGGATTACTTGGTAAGTCCCTGGGACGTTCATGTGAATCGACTTCAGTATCGAAGTCACAGTGACCAACCTACGACTGACTGGTCTCGTGAGACCTATTCTATGAACCGCCTCTACCAATGCCCTGTCTTTGAGAATTAACCCAGTTCTTGGAACACCCTTGTCCTTTGCCCGCATGGAGATGGCGATATTCAGATTGTCGTCATCCAGGGCTGCGACGGCGATGTCGTGACTGTCTATACCCAACTCTCGCAGCAATTCCTCGTCCTGAGGGTCGCCATGGATTACATCGAGTCTCTTGCTACTGCCCACCGGCGAGCCGACGAGCTCATTTGCCGCATCTAGATCTGGTTCTATGACGACCACGTTGGAGCCTTTCGACAAGTAGTGGTTGGCCAGCTTGGAACCGAACTGGCTTGCTCCGAACACCGCAACTTGGGCGTTCTCCGGGAAGTCCTCGTCCTTCCTTCCAACAGCTCTGGTGATTTGGTGGAACTGGTCCGTTGACCTTGAGACGAAGACCAGGAGCTGTCCCTCTTGGATAATCTCCGAACCAGTAGATAGCATTCCTCTCTGACCCTCGTTTCTTATTGCGTAGATGGATGGTATGCCAACGAAAATCTCACCGACGTACCCTGTCTTCGTGCCAATCAGAGGTGAGCCTGGCATCACTTCTGAAACGGCTATCCAAGAGGTGTCACCCAACGGCAGTATCTCATCGATTGAAGGAGCTAGTAGCCCGGCTGCAAGCTGCTCTACTATCTCGTCGGCCGAGCATACAACGTGATCGGCTTTGGACCAGCTCTCCAGTGGTCCGGCCCCTCGTGATGGCTCCAATAGGCTAGGGTCACGAATCTTGACGATTGTGGTCAGACCCGTGGCGCCGCGGTCTCCGACCTGCTCGCTGTAGACCTTCTTAGCGAATGCGCAACCCAGCAGATTTGTCTCGTCGTCATTGGTAGCGAGTACAAGGATCTCCGCATCACTGATTCCCGCCCTTAGAAGTGACTCACGCGACAGAGCACTTCCCGTCACAAGGAGGCAATCGAGTGTTTGTGACTCGTTGATAGCAGTGGGATCAGGATCGATGAGTGCGACGCTTCTTCTCTCCTGCCTAAGGGCAGTGGCTACCCCGCGACCGACCTCGCCGGCGCCTGCGATTATGACTCGCATCTGTGCGAATGCCTCGGCGGGTCGGATATAAGACTGCGCCAATGCCATGCCTAAGGGATGCTAATAGACAGCAGGGGTGTAGTCGCGTCATTCCTCGCTATCTATCGATTCTCCACGTATTCTCTCCTCGGAGGCCTTTCTGTGCCTCTCCGTTTGTCTTGTAGTGCGTCGAAAGGCCTGCTTTGCTGCAGGAGTCATTCCCGCTGGTAGCCAGGAGGTCTGAGCCGGTCCCCATGCTAGAGCGATGGCTGGGGCTGCGACAAGAATCATCATAGGCGCGAATAGGGCCAAGACTAGGCACATCGTCAGAATTCCTCTGGCCACTGTCGATATCACGAACGGTCGCGCTCTGCTGGAATCCAGTACCCTCGCACCCTGCCAAGATGCAGCAAGTGCGTGCCCGATACAGGAAGTCACGGCTATGGCTAGAGCCAAAGTCACGCTGACAGCGTTGGTCCCAGAGTAGTCGGAGTACTGTAATTGCTCGTCAAACAGCCTGTATATCAGATAACTGGCCTGCATCGAGCCGATTCCCAGTCCGAGAGCCCATCCGAAAGGTGGCGAGGCCTTCAAGGCGACAACCCGTGGCCTTGCCAAAAGGAACATCACCAGAGCCGCCTCGGCGCCCCCAATCAGTATGGCGAACAAACTAGCAGTGAAGATGTTCAGATAGGCTAATATCACTGAGGACAGGATTATCCTGTCAACGCAAATCGCTAGCAGCATCCCTGAAATAAGGCCGTAGACTAGGTGCCTCACCGCGCCGGCCAGGTCATAGAAGCCCGTCATCCTCGAAATTGTCCCTCTCCAGCCTGCATACACCCCCAAGATGCCTATCGCGAAGGCGAGTTGGGTCTGCCACAGTTCCACGGCCACGGACGG
>CAZPCY010000040.1:0-1761 GCA_964585295.1 uncultured Candidatus Poseidoniales archaeon
GGATTAATTGCCTCAGTTCGATTTCGGTCGCTGATTCGGGGGGTGGTCCTTCCAACTCCTCACCATCTGGTCCTTCGTCGGTATCCTCACTTGATGCTCCATCGTCATCGGTCGTCGTGCCTGCCGATCCTTCGCTCGGCATCGCAGCATCAACTGCCTTTTCCGGCGCTTCCATCGTCGTCTTGTCAGCAGTCAGTGTTCCGGGAATATCCTTCGACTCCATGGTCGAATCCTCGGTTGGACCGATTTCCCTCGTTCCGATGTTCTCGTTCCGGCTGACCACCGCCACGGTGGATTCGGTAACCTGAGTGCCCGCCCTCACCGCATCGTCTGGGGGCAACACAGAGATGGCGGCAGGTTCTATCTCCCCGGTGGGAGTGTGGATCCAGCACTTCGCGTCGATTGAGGTTGGTGGATTCGGTAGAGGCAATCTAGTCGGGGCGGGTATGCTAGGATGGTGGAAGCAAGGCCATGTCTCGGCGAAGAACGCGGCGCCTGCGGCTGGTTCAACGGAAATCTCCACCCTGCTCCAACCGGAAGCGACGAGGGGTCCGACCCATCGCCCGAGATCCTCCATGGCGATGTCTAGGAACTGGAACGATGTCTCCCGTGGATCAATCCCTGCGGCTGATATCTGATCGGCTTCCTCTCTCGGTCGGACAAAGCAGGACCATGCTGGTCTTGCGATCGACACCTTCTCCGGATGCGCTTCGTGCTCAGGTCGGTGGTTCCTGGGCATCAGCAGCACCACCTTGGTGCGTGGGTGAGATGCCCAATTCTGGTCGCTCTTCGGAATCGTGTCGGAGAGCAGTTCCAAGGTTCCCCGCATGGTCTCCGTGCGCGTCATCGGTGGTACGTGCTGGAGGCGCGTTATAGCGGTTCAGCCGCCCGGTTCCAGTCGGTCGGCATGGATCGGTGTCAAGACCTCCGCGGATCTCGTACGGAGAGTCATCGATTAAGATGAGATATCGGAAGAAGCCCCTCTGCGACCAGCATCTCGCCAAGCAGGACGCAACCTCCGGCCGCACCTCGCAGCGTGTTGTCCGCCAAGGCGCTGAAACGGAGCGTCGATCCCTCGACCGAAATCGCACCAATGGTGACCGCCATACCGGCAGCCAGATCGAGCGCGGGATCGCATTGGTCCGTGGTACACCCCGCCCATCGATCACGATCGGGTTTAGGTTCCACATCGATGAATCGTAGTGGGGGATGGGGGGCGGATGGTAGTCCGAGGGATTGAGCACGAGGAGTAGGGCCAGCCCACCAGTCGAGCAACTCGTCCTCTGCGACCACTCGGTCGAGTTCGACCTCGACGTGCACTAGATGGCCGTGTCGTTGCGAGGTACGCTTGCAGACCACATCGACTTCGAATCCAGCGGGTTGGTTCCCGAGTTCGGTAGCGCGACCCAGAAGCAACCTCAGTTCGGCAGAGATTTTCTCCGCTTCGCCGGGAATCGCCGAATCCACGCCGCCGTCATCGGCCGCGTGCAACAACTGGTATCCGCCGCCGGAGAGCGCCTGCTCGGTCCGGACACGTACGGAGGAGAATCCGACCATGTCCCAGAGCGGCTTCAACGGCAGTGCAATGGGAACCACGGTGCAGTTCGTGGAGCAGGCGATGTAGCCACTATCCGGTGCACCACTGCCTCTTCGCAGTACTAGGAAATGATGTGGATTCAAATCGGCAATCACCAGTGGCACCCCTTTGGCGTGCCTGTGGGTGGATGCGTTGGAGAGGATTACGAGCCCGGCATCGGAGAG